>JBGANQ010000012.1:0-151630 GCA_044222245.1 Polyangia bacterium
GCGGGTCTGGCGCCTGACCCCCCAGGTAGAGCGCCGCCTGGACGCCATCATCGAGCAGATCTTCCTGCAGCGCACCCCGGGCCTTTTGTACCTGGCGCTCGACCGGCTGGACGCGGTCAAGGACGCGGTGTTCCAGGACGCGTTCTTCGCCATCATCCGCGGCTGGATGGACCGCAAGGACGAGCCGCTGTGGGGACGGCTGCGCCTGCTCATGGCGACGTCCATGGCGCCGGCCTGGATGGCCAAGCTGCCGACGAGCTCCCCGTTTGTCATCACGCCGCCGCTGGTCATCGAGGACTTCACGGTCGAGCAGCTGCAGCACCTGGCGCGGCTGCACGATCTGCCGTGGGACGAGGAGCAGCTGCGCAGCCTGATGGATCTCATCGGTGGCCACCCCTACCTCACCCGCATGGCGATGTACACCGCCGTCGCCAAGGGCTACTCGGTCGAGCAGCTGGTCAGCCCCGAGCGCCCCGGGGTGCAGGTGTTCGATGGCTTCCTGGAGACCTGCCGCCTGCGCCTCATCGCCCAGCCCGGGCTGTGGCCAACCGCCGAGCGGGTGCTGCGCGGCAAGCCGCTGTCGGCGCTCGACCGCTTGGTGCTGCCGCGGCTGGAGCGGCTGGGGATCGTCCGCATGCAGGGTGAGCGGTGCACGGTCCGGTACCCACTGTACCTGCGGCTGCTCGAGATCTGACCGCGCCGAGCCGGCTACAGTCGGGACGTCGCGCAGCACAGCAGCGCCCGTGCCGGCAGCTGGGGTAAGATGAGCTAGAGCCCATAGGACCATCGTCATGAACAGCCCGCCGTCCCCCGGCCCGACCCTGCCGGAAGCCCGACCGACCAGCCAGCGCATTCGCCAGAGCCAGAGCATGTCCGTGCTCCCGGCCGTCGAGTCGAGCGCCCCCGTGCCGACCCTTTACCCGCGCAGCGTGGCGCGCTACCAGCGCATCCGCCCGCTCGGGGAAGGCGGCAACGGCGAGGTCGACCTGTGGCGCGACCAGGACATCGACCGCGACGTGGCGGTCAAGCGGCTCAAGCAGGTCGGCCCCCCCGAAGCAGTGGCGCAGTTCATCCAGGAGGTGCAGACCACCGGCCAGCTGGAGCACCCCGGCATCGTCCCCATCTACGACGTCGGCCGCGACGAAGAAGGCCGCTACTTCTTCGTCATGAAGCACGTCCAGGGTGAGACCCTGGAGCAGATCATCGCCCGCCTGAAGGCCGGCGACCGCACCTATACCAGCCGCTTCAGCTTCGAGGCGCGCACCCAGATCTTCCTGCAGATCCTGCACTCGGTGCAGTACGCCCACCGCAAGGGCTTCATCCACTGCGACATCAAGCCGGCTGATGTCTCTGGCCAGTCCTCCCATCGGTGAGATCGAGCATGAGGGCCGGTGCGGACACGATGCGGACACGATGCCGGCACGGACCCGCAAAGACCCGGCGGCAGGGCACTACTTCACACAGGGGAGCCGCCGAACAAACCTATGGTAGGATTTGAGCCATGAAGAAGTGGGTGATTGTCTTTTTGCTATTGGCTGCGAGCACTGCATACGCCGGCTACTATTTCACGCCCCAGAGCATGCCCGCGTTCATGCACCCCGAGGGTCGAGCTTGCAGTCGGATGGCCGCCCTGTGTGGGTCGTCTCCTACAGAGTGTGAGGACGCCTTTACCGAGCTGCGCCAGCTCGGCGGCCCGGCGTCCATCCGCAAGCCCATATCGTGCGTCATGTCCGCCGAGAGCTGCGCCGAATCAGCGGGTTGCCTCGCCGGCGGCGGGGTGAACGCGGTGCTCAACGCTGGAGAGCAGCTGCTAAAAGGGATGCGCAAGTCGGTCGGCGAATAAGCGCCGCGGAGTCCCACCGCAGCAAACGGATTGAGCTTGCCTGCCGGTGGCAGTAAACTGATCGCGCCGATGCTCTGGGGTTGCCTTGAGCCCGGCCCCGCCCTTAGCAATCGTGACGTCCTAGCTTGGAGATCCGGCGCAGATGAGTGACGATGTGGCAATCAAGTTTAGTTGGGGTAAGGCCTGGCTGGATGAAGAGCACGGGATCTCCCGCGTGGACTTTGTCCCCGGCACTCAACAGGATCTGCGGGCCGCTCAGGAGCAGATTGCCGCTCTTACCGAGTTGCTCAAGGGCAAGCCCCGGCCCTATCTGGTCGATCTGCGCAACGTCAAGTCGACCAACCACGAGGCGCGTAAATACTTCGCCGGTCGCGAGTCCAAGGCGGTGTGGAACGCGGCGGCGCTGCTCACCGGTTCACCGCTCAGTAACGCAATTGGCAACCTCTGGCTAGCGGCTAACAACAGCCGCGGCAACCCGGTCAAGCTCTTCACCAACGAAGCCGATGCGATCGCCTGGCTGAAGACGTTTCGAAAATGACCGCCTCCGAGTCACGTATCGCTGCGCTGCGCGAGCAGGTCGCTGCAGCTCTGGCCGAGCGCGAGGGCGGCAGCACCGTCTCGCTGACCGACCCCGATGCCCTCGGGCAGCTCGAGGCGGGGGTGCGGATGGTGCTCGACGAGTGCGCGCAGCTCCGTACTGCAGCGCATAGGTTAACGCGGCGCATTGCCGATTTTTCCGAGATGATCGCGGCACTGGTCGGCTTCAACTTTTCCCACCGACTGGAGATCAGCGATGCCGGGGATGTGCTCGATGGCTTTGCCTATAGCCTGAACATGATGGCCGAAGAGCTCGCGGAAAATGCGGTCTCGCGTGAGTACGTCGACAACATCTTCCAGTCCATCGTCGAGCCGATCCTGGTCGTCGCCCCCACGGGGCACATCACGACGGTCAACCGGGCATTCTGCAGGCTGTGTGAGGCGAGCGAGGAGGAGCTCATCGGCCAGCAGCTTGAGCAGCTGCTCGGTCAGCTCAACCTGACCGAGGTCCTGGCGCAGGGTCAGCTGACCCTTGAAGAGTCGCCCCTGCGGACCAGCCATGGCGCCCTGCTACCGGTGTCGGTTGCCGCCTCGGCAATGAAGAGCAAGATGGATGAGCAGCAGGGCTTGGTGTTCGTAATCCGCGACTTGCGCGAGATAAGGCGCATCGAGTCCGAGCGCTTGCAGCTTCGGGATGCAGTGCAGCGGCAGCGAATCCTGCTGGAGGAGCTCTCTACCCCGCTCATCCCGATTACCGATGAAATCGTGGTGATTCCACTCATCGGTACAATTGACAGCGAGCGCGCACGGCAGATGGCCGAGTCCTTGTTACATAGCGTGGCGTCGCGCCGGGCGCGGGTCGCCATCATTGACGTTACGGGGGTGCCGACTCTGGCGCAAGCGGCGGTCTCAGGAATTATCACCACCATCCGTGGACTCGGTCTACTCGGGGTGCAGGTGGTGCTTACCGGCATCCGGCCCGAGGTCGCGGCGAACCTGGTCCGACTCGGCAGCGACTTGAGCAGCACGACCACCGCCAGCTCGCTACAGAGCGGCATCAGTCACGCCATGCGCTACTTGAAGACCAAGAGCGCCCCCCCGCCGCAATAGCCACGTTCTACATGCCCGTCCGCGCGCGCTCGCGGGGCGGCGCGGACGGATTCGCGCCGCCCCCACTCGCCCAAGACAGTTAGCCGGCCAACATCATCGTCGGCCCGTTCGGCGAGGTGATGGTGCTCGACTGGGGGCTGGCGCAGCGGCCCACCGCGGCCCCGCTGCCCAACCAAGCCGCGCGAACCGACCGCACCCCGCGCCCCTTGCGCATCAGCGGCACACCCGACTACATGGCCCCCGAGCAGGCGATGGGCGAAGAGGGCAGCATCGACTTCCGCACCGACACCTACTGCCTGTGCGTGCTATTCTACGAGCTCATCACCCTGCACTACTACCTGCGCCCGGCGACGACCGTGGTCTCCCGCCTGACCGCGATTCTCACCGAGGAGCCGATGACCGCGCTGCAGGCGCACCACAAGTACGGTGCCCCGCCCGAGCTGACCAACTACTTCCGCAAGGGCCTGGCCAAAGATCCGGCGCAGCGCTACCAGACGGTCGATGAGATGATCACCAAGCTACAGGCGGTCATCAACGGCAACATTCCCGTCGTGTGTCCATGCACCGGCGCCAAGCGCTTCGCCCATCACTACGGCGACTTCCTCAACAACCACCCCATCCTCGGCATCGCCGTCCTGTGTCTGCTCGGACTGTTTACTCTGTTCGGCCTCTTTGAGGTCGCGCGCCTGGGCGTCCTGCTCGCCGCCCGCTAGCCGTCTGCCCGGGGCGGGGCAGACGGCCCGGGGCGCTACTCGGCCGGCTGGCGCGCCGACAGAGCGGCGATGCGACCAAGCAGCTCGCGGCCGCGCGCCGGATCGGTCATGTGCACAAACGCCGCCATGCCGGCCAGCTCCTGCAGGGTCTCTCCGGGCTTGCCCGGCTTGCCCTTCTCGCGGTTGTGAATCGCCGCCCGCAGCCGGCGCAGCACGTCGCGCGACACCCGGACCGCCGGGGCCTTGGCGCCGGCCGGCGGCTGGTTGAGCACCAGCCCAGTGAGCTTCTGGCGGTCGCCGCGCCGCAGCACCCGCGTCTTGTCCGGGTGCAGGCGGAACCCCTCGGCCGGCAGGATCTGGCCGACGCCGCGCAGCAGCGCCCCGACCGGTGCCCGTCCGCTGTCCGCTGCCGGTGAGCGACCCGCGGCCCGCACCGCGCCAGCCGGCTCGGTGGGTCGCCATGAGAACGCCAGATCATCAGCGTAGCGCGTATAGACAAACCCTAAAGTCCGCGCCAGTCCCGACAGCCGGCGGTCCAGGCGCAGACACAGCGCGTTGGTCAGCGCCGGCGAGGTCGGCGCCCCCTGCGGCAGCGCCCGCGGCCCGGTGGCGACATGCAGCGTCTTGCCGCGGAACTGCACCAGCTGGCGCGGCGACTCGGTAGCGAGCAGCGCGAGCAGCGTCGCCACCGACTCGCACAGCCCGCCCTTGCGCAGCAGCCCCTTGACTCGCTGCCAGGTCACGGTGGGGAAAAAGTCCTTGATGTCCAGCTTGACCAGGACGTGCGCCCCGGCGTGGACCTGCGCATTGGTGACAATCGAGCGGTCGGCGATAAAGCCGTGCGCCGCGCTGTGCACTGGCAGCCGCTCGGCGACCTGACGCAGCATCCAGCGCTGCGCCGCCTTCAGCTCGCGCTTGGGCGCGCACAGAGTCCGCGGTGTGCCGTCGCGCTTGGGAATTGTAAAGGTGTAGTAGTGGGAAGCGGTGTCGGTCTCGCGATGGTAGGTGAGCCAGCGCAGCCGGGCGACCGGCAGACCCATGGCCTGCGCCAGCTCCGCCGCTCCTTTAAGCTCGGGCAGACCGTTGTCGCGAGCGCGCGCTTCCCGGTGCTCGACATCGAAGCGGTCGACATCGGGGTCGTCCTCCCAGTGCACGCCCACCCCGAGGTGGGTGATGTGGGTCGCCTGGTAGGCCTCCCAGGCCCGCCGCTGCAGCTTGCGGCGCTCCTCCGCCTCGGCCTTCTTCTTGGCCTTGTACTGCGCCTTGTCACGCTCGGAAGGCGGCTCCAGTCCCTCGGTGGACAGGGCCTTGTTGCGCAGCTCCTGGGCGACCCAGCTGGCGATGCCGCCGGCTTCGTCAATCGCCTTCCAGCAGGCGAGCCGCTCTTGCAGCAGCTGGTCCCGCCGCGCCCGCTCTTGGGCGGGGAGTCTGCTCGTCCGTGCCTGGCCCGGGGTTCCTGCTGCAGCCCCCGCCGCCAATACCGGACGTACGGCCTTCACATACGTATCGATCCGAGCTGTCACCGCTTGACCCTCTCTGGTCGAATCGCCGCCGCGCGACCGCTTGCGCGGACAGAAGGAATCTCAAGAGGCTAAGGGAGGCGCCGAGCTGCACCACCTTCTTACCTGGGGCACGGTAGCCTCACCGGTTCGCCTTGCTACCCCGCTACGCGCGGGACTAGTAAACGGCGGCCGGCGTCGTTGATTCAGCTACTAGTCCCGCGCGTAGCGGGGTAGCGAGAGCGAACCAAGAACAGGCTACCTTGCGGAGAGTGACCAGCATTTCTTCCAGAACGGCGCAGCGCCGTTCCTGCGCTCGAGGCGCGGAGGCTGAAGCGCTCGGTACCTCTCTTAACCTCTTAAGATTCCTTGCTGTTTATTACACGACTACCTCGACTGTTTGCTAGAGAAAAATACCTTCAGGAAGATTTTTTTTTCGTTTACTGGCGCATCGGGTGTCGTATCAGGCCATGCTCCCGGCGTCGATGAAGCCCTCTTTGGCGAGATCGCTCAGGCGGGCGAAGTAGGCCTCGCGGGCCTCGCGGTCGCTGTCAAACCACAGCCGCTGCTGGCGCGGCGCCGGGCTTGTGCGCAGGCCCCATACCAGGCGCACCGCGCGGGCATCCAGAGAGACACGGTAGACCGTCTCTTCCCCTTCGGACTCGCGGCGGATAAGGGTGCGCGTCTCGGCGCGGATAAGCTTCTGCCCTTCCGGAGTCTGGCGCAGCGCCTCCTCCTCGGCCCGGCGGCGCGCCTGGGCCAGCCGCAGCGCCAACAGGTGCTCGCACGGACCCTCGCGCAGCCCCGAGCGGCGGAACAGCGGACAGGTGCACGCGGCGTCCTTGACCCGGCCCTCGTTATCGACGGTAAAGTGGGTCTGATAGGTGCGCCGCGCTTCCTTGTCGAGGACCTCGCCGTGGATCTCGATCGCGACCGTCCCTTCGCCGGCGATCTCGTGGACCTTGAGCAGCTTGACCTCGCCCTGGCCCGCGGTCCCATCGCCGAGCAGCCGGTGGGCGCGCGCCTCCCGCGGGCTGCCGTAGCGCAGCTCGGCGACATCCAGCGCCTGCGGCAGCAGCGCCCGCGGCCGATAGACGCCGCGAGCGAGGTCGTAAAGGACCGTGCCGCGCAGACACAGGAGCTTGAGCGCCCCGCGCGCTTCTTGGGCGGCAAGACCGGTGGCGGCGACGATCTCGGCGAGCGGCAGCGGCCCGCGCTGATGCAGCAGCGAGTCCACCTGCTCCACGCGCCGCTCGGACCCGTGAGCCGGCATGAGCGCGTCAAACGCCGCCGCGCTCGCCCAGCCGCTCTCGGTCCAGCCGGTCAGCGCCAGCGTCAGCGTCGCCGGCCCGAGGTCGAGCACCCAGAACACTGGCAGCCCCGGTCCCAGGAGCAGCGCCCGCGCCCGCCGCAGGTGCGGCAGCAGCCGACCGAGCGCGAGCAGCCGCTGGCGGCCAAATGTGCGCACCACCGCCGGGCTCTTGCCGGCAAACGGCGCCCCGTGACCTTCCAGGACGATCTCCCACGGCTCGACGATGAGCCGCGGCGGCGCCCCCGGCACCAGCTCGAAACGCAGCGCCCGCGGCGACTTCTTGGCCTTGCGGGTGCGCAGGGCGAACAGCAGGTTGTACAGGTCGATGGGTGACAGCTCGCATTCGACGACCGGCAGGGTCGCCGCGGTCTGCACCTGCAGGAAGCTGCGCAGCCAGGCGTACGGCACCGCCAGCGACTGCGCAAAGCTGCCGCTCTCGCGCGCGCCGCTGCCCTCCGGGGTGTTGCGCGGCAGCACGGTGCCGGCCTCCAGCACGACCGGCTGGTGGGCGCGCAGGCGGTCGAGGTCGGCGAGCAGCGTCGGCGACAGATCGACAAAGCTCGTCCCCGGCGCCGCCTGGCGACCGGTGAACAGCTCGCTGGCCAGCGCGAGACGGGCGTAGGCGCTCTCATCGCGGGAGAACACCTCCAGCGACACCTCGTCGGGATGGACGCTCAGAAGCGGCGGCAGCACGGCGGCGGGCTTCTCATCGGCGGCCAGCGACTCGTCGAGGAAGGCCTTCTGCGCCTCCCAGATCGCGGCGCTCGCGCGCTTGCCCTTCTTGGCCAGATACGCAAGGTAAGCGGTGCGGTCCTTGCCCTTGTGGCGCAGGTCGCTGCCGAGCACCGCCGCGGCGGTGAGCAGCGCATCGCGCAGCAGGCCCGGATCGCGCACGCTGCCGCGAAGGCCCACGGGCGCCGCGGCACCGCTCCCAGCCCCCGAGTCATCCAGGGCAAGGAGGACCTGGGCGCCGCTCTTCTCGGTAAGCAGCCGGCTGCGCTGGGCGTAGCTGACGGCGATGGTTCGGGTCGCGGTGGTCATGGCTGAGCCTCGTACTTCTTCTGTCGATCGGCCTTTCGCTGGGCGCGCTTGTAGGCGCGGTAGGCGGCCTTGCGCAGGGCTTCGCTGGTGCCCTTTTTGTCAAACGAGAGGGCGCGCAGCGCCGCCAGGGCGGCGGCCCCGCCGACCCGCCCGAGGGCGGCGACAGCGTCAAGGCGCGCCGCCGGATCGGCGGCTCCGGAGGTGGCCGCCGGCTCGCCGAGCAGCGCGAGCAGCGGCTCGGGAGTGTGCGTGGCGATGAGCTGCGGCAGACCGAGGCGCCGGCCCTGCGAGGTGAGGAGCTGGACGCTGGTCGGCTGCCGCGCCACCGGTGCGAACGCCACCGGATCAAAGGGCCGCACCTCGGCTGCCCTGGCAAACGCCTGAGTCGGCACCAGCGCCGCCAGCGCCGCCGCCGCCGCCCGCCGCAGGCCGCCGTCGCCGTCGCTGAGCAGCCCGGTCAGAAGCTCGCTGTCGGCGGCCTCGCCGACCTGGGCAAGGGCACGCACCGCTTGCCGCCGCACCGCAGTGGGCGCGCCCGGCTCGCCGGCCCGCAGCAGCTCGCGCGCCCGCCCTGCCAGCGCCTTGCTGGCCGCCGGGTCATCGCCCGCCAGCACGGCGTTTCCGGTGGCCCACAGCAGGCGCTCCCAGGCGCCCTGCTCAGCCTCTCGGACCTCGCCGTGGCTGGCGGCCCAGCGCTCGCCGGTTCGCCGCTCTGCCACCGGCAGCGCCGCCAGCGCCGCCGCATCGAGCGCCCCTGCCCCGCCCTTCTGGCAGTCGCTCGCCCGCGCCCCGAGCAGCCACGCCGCGGCCTCGCGCGCCACCGGGTCTGCCTGACCGAGCAGCGTCACAAGCTCGGTCAGCGCCAGGTGCTCGCGGCGGAGCAGCCCGTAGCGCAGCCGCTGGCGCAGGCTCTGGTCTCTCAGCGTCGCCAGCCGCGGCACCAGCTGGGCCGGATCGCCGGCCTGCGCCAAGTACGCCGCCGCCGGCTCGGACAGGTCCTCGTTGCGGCTGTCCACGGCCAAGAACTCGACCCGGGTGCGCTCGCGCGGGAACAGCCGGTACAGCGACCGCCGCGCCTCCAGGTGTACATCGTCATCCCAGTCGTTCAGCGCCTTGGCGAGCGCCGCTTCCGCCGCCGGGTCACCAAGCAGCCCAAGCTGCCGCGCTGCCTCGACCTGGACCCGGCTGTCCACCGAATCGTCGAGCAGCAGGCCTTCGAGCCGGGCCCGCGCCCGCTCGCCGCCAAGGAAGCGCAGCCCGCGCACCGCCGCCAGCTGGCGATCGCTGTCGCCGTCGCTGGTACTCGCCTCTTCGACCCGCTCGATGACGCGCTGCCGCGCTTCCGGGTCGGCCAGCTTGCCGACGATTCGCCCCAGGGCCTCGGTCGCTGCGGCGCGCATCGCCGGCTCGACCGGCGCCTCGGCCGTACCGCCAGCGGCCACCGTCTCCAGCTCGGGGAGGCCGCGGGCATCGCCCAGCGAGCCGAGCGCCAGCAGGGCGCGCACCCGCTCGTCATCCTCGCCGGCCCGCGCCAGGAGCAGCAGCGGTCGCAGCGCGGCAATCTGCCCGCTGGCGGCTGCCCCCTCGGCGGCAGGCAGCAGCAGATCGCGCGCGCCGGTGCGCAGCACCGCGAGCAGCGGCTCGACGGCGGCGCCGTGCTCGATCACCCGCCGGCTGTAGCCGGCCACCGCCGCCTTGCGCACCGCGGCATCGCGGTCGGTAAACAGGGTCGCCAGCAGCGCGTTGACCTCGTCGCCGGGGGCCTGCAGGGCGGGGGCGAGGGCACCCCGGCCAAGCCGGCCGAGCTCCTGCGCGGCGCGCAGCCGGATCGTCGGCTCCTTGGCCGCGGTCGCCGCGCGCAGGAAGCGCAGCAGCAGCGCTTCGTGCCGATGCGGCACCGGGCGTTCCTCGTCCGCTACGCCGGCCGCGACCTTCTTGGCCGGCTTGGCGGCGGCGTCATCATCGTCGTCATCATCATCGTCATCATCGTCGTCGTCGTCTTCATCATCGTCATCATCGTCATCATCGTCGTCTTCATCGTCTTCATCGCTGGCGCGGGCACTCGGGGGGCTGGGGCTCGCCTCTTGGGCGTCCAGCGGCCCCGGCTCGGGCGCCGGTCCAGCGGCGCGGGCGGCGAGGTCGAGCGCTGCGGCAAACGCCGCCTCGCGCAGCTCTGCTGCCTCGTCTTCCAGACAGGTGGCCAGCGGCTCGAGAGCCGCCGCGTGGCCCGTCTTGCCCAGCGCTTCCGCGGCCCGCTTGCGGCTGGCCAGCTGCGCCCCCGCTTCCCCCTCATCGCGCTCCAGCCGGGCGGCCAGGACCTGCACGGCGCGCTCGCTGCCCAGCCGCAGGAGCCCTAGCAGCGCCCGCTCCGCGATCGCTCGATCCTCAGTGCGCAGCAGCAGGGCGAGCACCTCGGCCGCCCGGTCGTCCTTGCGCTCGGCCAGGAGCTCGGCCGCCCGCAGGCGCAGATCGTCGTGATCGCTGACCATGGCGCGCTGCAGCGCCGCGGTGACCCGCGGATCGCTCTGGGTCGCCAGCCGCTCGATGACCCCGATGCGCAGGTCGGCGTACTCACTCTGCAGCGCCAGCAGCAGCGGCTCCAGGCTGCCGGCCGGGCTTAAGCGCTCTAGCAGCTCGAAGGCGCTGCGCCGGACCTCGGGCAGGGGCGACGACAGCGCAGCGGCGATCGACGACGCCGCCGCCGGGCCGCGGGCGGCGAACTCCCCCAGGGCGGCGCGCGCCACGTCCACCGCCGACGAGCGCACCGCCAGCTGCAGCGGCTCGACCGAGTCGGCCGGAAACAGCTGCTTGAGACCGGCGAAGGCTGCCTTGCGAACCAGATAGTGCGGATCCTCCAGCGCCCGCACCACCGCCGGCAGCGCTGCGCCGCGGCCGATGGTCGCTGTGCGCCCGAGCTCGACGATGCGATCGATGGCGTCGCGGCGAACCCGCTCATCCTCGCCCGCGGTCACCTGGCGCAAGAGGCCGACGTAGGCGCCGAACGCCAGCCGCAGCAGGTGGGCGCGATCCGCTTCGGCTACCACCGGCGGCTCGGCCGGGGTCGCCTCGCCGCTGCCCTCGCGGCGGGCCTCCCGCTCGGGCTCGGAGCGGGCCTGGTCGCCGTGAAACAGGCGCCGCAGCCAGCCCTTGCGCGGGGCGGTGCTCACCGCGTCGGCCGCGCGCGGGGTGGTGTCGGGCACCATCGCCGCGCCCAGCGCTTGCGGCCGGCCCAGGCGCCGCGCCTCACGGAAGTACAAGAGCGGCTGGCGGCGCAGCCGCAGCACCTGGGCGGCGGCATAGCGCTGGTCGGGGCGCTCGCTGGCCAGCAGCTCGGCCAGCCCGATGAGCAGCCGCCCGCGTGACTCCTCATCAGGCCAGTCCTTCATGTCCTGCGCCTTGTCGGGCTTGGGCGGCGACAGCACGCCAATGACGTGGCCGAGGAAGGTCTCGGGATCGGTGCGCAGCTCCAGGGCGCGGGCGGCGGCAAAGCGCACCTCGGCGCGCTGCGAGGACAGGGCGCTGGCCAGCAGGTCCGGCGGCTGGCCGCGGCGGAAGGCGTACAGATCGCGCGACAGGACGATGGCAAAGACGATCTCCTGCACCTCGCTGCTGGCGTCCTCCAGGCCCTGCAGCATGCCGCCGTAGCCTTCGGGCCCGAGCGCCGCGAACGAGACGATGGCGCTAAAGCGGATCGGCAGGTGGTCGTGGCGCAGCGTCCCGGTCAGCACCGGCAGCGCCCGGCTGTCGCCGAGCCGCGCGAGCCCATCGGCCCCCCACGAGCGGACCCAGATGTCCGGGTGCCCGAGCAGATCGAGCAGATACCCCTCATCGCCGCTGCGCGCCGCTGTGGCAAGCCCGCGCGCGGCCTGCTCGCGGACCTCGGGCTGCTCGTCCTTGACCAGCTCGGTGGCGAAGTAGCGCACCGTCGAGGGCGAGCCCAGCGAGGCGAGCGCCATCGCCGCGTGCAGCCGCAGCCCCTGCACGAAGTCGCGCGGGTAGCGGAGTAGCAGCTCCTTGTCCTGCAGGATCGCCCGCATCGGCTCAATGAGCCGCTCGTCATGGCGGACCGCCAGAAGCTCGGCGGCGCGCACCCGCAGGTCCAGGTGCGCCCCCTGCAGCGCCGCGTAGTGCGGCGAGGAGTCCTTGGGCAGCAGGCGGTCGAGCGTCTCCAGCGCCGCCTGGCGGACGCTGGCCTCGGCATCGTCGAGCAGCTTCATCAGCGCGGCGCGCACGGCGGCCGGCTCGCTGACGCTGCCGGCGGCCCCGCGCGCCCCGGCCTCGCGCACGCTGCGGTGCGTCGAGCCGGCGGCCAGAAGGTGCACCTCCGGGTCTTCCTTGCCGCACAGCTTGAGCAGCGCCTCGTACGCGGCCTGCGCGACCTCGGCGTCGCGGTCGGCGATCACCAGCTTGAGCCGGCTCTGTGCCCACTCGCTGTGGCCAAGGCGCAGCAGCTCTTCGACGGCGCGCAGGCGCAGGTCGGGGAAGCGCGCGGCGAGCGCTCGTCCCAGCACCTGCTCGACGCCGCCCTGGGCGTCGCGCTCGTGCCACGACCACAGGGTGCGCAGGGCCTCGGTGCGGACCTTGGGCGCCTCATCTTCCAGGGCGTGGCCGAGCAGCGCCTCGACCTGCGCCGTGCGCTCGCCCGCGGCGCCGAGCTGGATCAGCCGATCCAGCCCGCGCACGCGGATGTCTTCGTGGCAGGACTGCAGCGCCGCTTCGGCGACCGCCAGAGCCTGGCCCCCGCACAGGTCGGCGTAGGCGTCGAGCGCCGCCCCCCGCACGCTGGCGTCGCCATCATCGAGCATCCAGATGAGGCGCTTGCGCGCCCGCGAGTCCTGCAGCGCCCGCAGCGCCAGCGCCGCCTCCCGCCGCAGGCTCGGCTCCGGCTCGCGCGAGAGCTGCAGCAGCGCGCCGAGCGCCCGCGTGTCCCCGAGCAGCGCCAGCCCGCGCGCCCCGCGCAGCGCCGTGCCCGGCGTCCGGCACGACATGGCCGTCAGCAGCGGCTGCAGGTCCGGCTCGCCCAGTGCGGGCGGGCCGGGCGACTTCCCCGGCGCGGGGCCACTGGTGCTCGCGCGGGCCGGAGTCAGCCCTTCTGGCTGACCCAGGACGGCCAGGAGCTCGGTGCGGGCGGCGCTGAGCTCGGCGTCGGCCGGCTCCTTGGCCGCTTGCTTGCCCTCGGCGACCGGCGCGCCCTGGGCGGCCCGGCGGCGCAGCGCTTCGCGGCGCAGGATTTCCCGGGTGGTGCGGGCGAAGTCCTCATCCCGAAGCTCGAGCAGCGCCGCCAGCGGCGGCTGGAGCAGCACCGCCAGCGCGAACGCGATCCGCCGCACCTCTTCGTCCTCGTCATCGAGGGCGCGGGCGAGCAGCGGCGCCAGCTCGGGCGCGGTCAGCAGGCCGGTGAACCCGGCGCGCACCAGCGCCTCGCCGCGGATGTCGGCCGGACCGCGCTCGAAGGCCAGCCGCAGCGGCTCGGCAGTCCCCGGCGGATAAAGTCCGAGCACCGCCTCCAGCGCCACCAGCCGGACGCCGCCGTCGGCATCGGTCAGCGCCGAGGTGATGAGTCCGGCGGCCAGCGGCGAGCTGTCGCGCAGCCCGAGCAGGCCGCGCAGCGCCGCCTGCCGGATGTCGGCATGGCGCCCGCGCAGAGCCGCCCGCAGCGGCGCCAGCGCCAGCTCTCCTTCCAGAAGCCGCAGCGCCCGCAGCGCCGCCTGCCGCACCCCGGCGTGCCCGTCATCCAGGGCCTGGCGCAGCCCCGCTCGCGCCGCGAGCCGGCGGTGGCTGCCCAGCTGCTCGGCGATGAGCACCCGCAGCTCGGGCTCTTTCTCAGCAGCGAGCTGGCCGAGAAGTAGCGTCAGGGCCTCGGGCTCATCGAGCGCCGCCAGGGTCCTGTAGGCCGCCTCGCGCGCCGGCTTGGCCAGCCCGACCGCCGCCGTCAGCGCGTCGAAGCCGTGGTCATAGGTGACGACCTTGTCGCCGGGCGTGCCATCGAGCTCCAGCGGGTAGCGGTACACGGTCCGGCTGTCGCCGCCAAGCGCCACCGCGCCGAGCGCGCTCTTGGCCGCCGAGCTCGTCGGCGGCAGGAAGCACAGGGCCTGCACCGGCCGGCTGCCGCAGTCCAGGGTCCGCGGCTTGCGCCGGTCCTCCAGGCGGAACACCCGCACCTTGCCATCGGCGCCGGCGGCGAAGAAGCGGTCTAGCGGCTCCTCGCCGCCCGACTCGCCGGCGGCGGGAGTCGGCGGAAACACCAGCGCCCGCACCGCGGCCGCCTGGCCTTCGGTGGTGCGGGTCTCGCTCTCGATCGCGCCGACCAGATACCAGATGCGCAGGGTGCCGTCGTCGCCCCCGGACACCAGGCGGCCGTCGCGCGGCGTGAACGCCAGCGCCTGCACCGGTCCGTCGTGGCCCGGCATGTCGCGCTGCGGGGCCCGGCTGCCCGGAGTCAGCACATGCACCACGCCGGCATCACCGGCCGCAGCGACATACTCACCCGTCGGATCGATCGCCACGGCGCGCAGCGCCTGCGCCGACACCGACCACTCGCCGAGCGCCTTGCCGTGCACGTCCCAGCGCCGCACCCGGCCGTCGGTGCCCGCGGTGTAGACTTGCTCCGGACCGCCGGCGACCACCGCCACGCACGCCCCGCTGTGAGCCGCCACCTGGTGCAGCGCCTTGCCGCCCTCGGTCTCATAGACGCGCAGCGTGCCATCGGCGCCGGCGGCGAGCAGGAGCTCGCCGTGCAGGCAGAGCCCGAGCACATGCGTCGGCACGTCCAGGGTGTGACGGACCTTGTTGGCGACGTGGTCGAAGATCACCACCTGGCTCGCCGCGCCGGCGCGGGTGCCGCCGGTGACGAGCAGGCGCGCGCTGCCGCACAAGGCGCGCAGCTTCTCAAAGTGCCCGATGGTGGCCATTAGCTCTGCGTGCCTCCAAGGATGCCGTCCAGGGACAGGGTCGGGTGGGCCTTCTGCAGCCGCAGCAGCGCCGCCAGGCAGGCCTGCCACTCGGTGCGCGCCAGCGAGCCGGTGAACTCGCCGAGCACCGGGGCGCACAGCCGGGCGAACGCTTCGTCTTGCTCGCCCAGGTCGCGCACGATCTCGATGACGTGGCGCTTGGCGACGCTGGCCGGTAGGTGGCGGCGCGGCGCTCCCTCGTCGCGCGGCTCCATGCTGCGGCCGGGCGGCAGGCCGAACAGGATGCGCCGCAGGAAGCCGCGCAGGCTGTCGAGATCAGCGAACCGCTCGCCTTCGGCCGGCTCGCTGCTCGGCGCCGGCGCGACCGCCTTGCCGCTCGGCTTCCAGCCGGGGGGCAGCTGGCGCGGCCGGTGGCGCTCCCACAAAAGGCGCACCGCAAACATGCGCACCTCACGATCGGGACTCTCCATCAGCCACGGCAGGCGGGTGACGCCACCCAGGCGCACGTAGTGACGGCGGATAAGCTCCAGACCGATCTCCCGCGTGCTGCGCTTGCGGCTCTGGGTCATCGCGAACACCTGAGCGGCGTCCAGCTCCTCGACCTTGAGGGTGTGGGCCGGCTCGGCATTGGCGTCCCCGGCCTTGAGCAGCGCGTCGCTGGCGATGTTGCGCACTTCCTTGGCGTCGCTGTCGGCGAGCTCGTAGACCCGGCCTTGGTAGCCCCAGCGCCGCAGCTCGGCCCGGGTGATGGCGACGGCGAAGCGGCGCACGTCGGGGCGCGCATCGAATAGCGCCGGCCAGATACGCTCGGCGGTGTAGCTTGCCCGCTTGAGCTGGGGCTTTAGGTGCAGCGACTTGACCTCGGGCTGTTCGGCGGAGATGCCGGGGTGGTGGCAGCGCAGGTAGGTCTGCGCGAACAGCCGCACCGGCTCCGGCTCCTTGTCCGCGGTGGCGAGCGCGAACAGCCGCGCCGTGCCCGCCTCGACGTCCCCGTCCTCGGCAAAGTCCGAAGGTCCCAGGTGCTGCAGCAGGTAGCGGTGGGCGAAGTTGTGCAGCGTCTCATCGGCGCGCCGGGCCAGGGCGAGCAGCCACGGCAGGCCGAGGTCGCGCGGCCTTACCAGCTTGCTGTTCTCGATCACCGGCAGCGCGTAGCGCCGGTACTTGGCGTGCAGCATCAGCCCCTTGAGGCGCTCGACATCCAGCCCCGGCAGCGCCGTGGCCCGCGTCAGCCACTCGCTCACCGCATCGTTTAGCTCCCCGCGCTGCAGCGCATCGACCAGCCAGTCGGCGCCGATCTCCGCCACCGGGAACTTGCCCAGCGCCTCCAGCGCCAGCTCGACCACCTCGTCCGCGTCCTCGTGACGCTTGTCGTCAAGGACCCGCTTCCAGAAGTCGACTCCGAGCTCGCTCGGTTGGTACTTGGTCTTGAGGTACTTCTCCGCCCACTCGCTCTGCTCGCTCTGGCCGTACAGCATGTCGATGAGGAAGCTCTGCGGCAGCTCGGGGCGCTCGAAGGTGCCGAGCGCTTTCTCGGCAAAAGCGTGCGTGGCGTCGTAGCCGAGCAGGCGGCCGAGGAACGCGTACCCGAGCACCTTGGGATCGCGGGACTGCAACAGCGTCGCCGCGAAGGCCTGGGTGTCCTTGGCCCCTTCTTCCAGAAAGTGGGCCAGGCGCGCCTCGGAAAGATCGTGGCCATGGGCGCGCGCATACTCGATGGCATAGGTGCGGGCGCGCTGGCTGGGCGAGAGCAGCAGCTCGAGCACCGCCTCGTGCAGGCCGAGCGCGCGCAGCTTGCCCTGGTGAAACTCGGGGGAGCCCTGCAGGGTCTCGATCAGGAACTCGTGCGCGCTGGCAAGCGGCCGGCGGGCCAGGCGGGCCAGCCAGGTCGGGGTGACGCTGCGCAGCACCTCGGGGAAGTCGCGCCGCAGGCTGTGGATGGCGAAGAACGCCGCGGCGTCCCCTTCGCAGGTCTCCAGGAGCAGCATCAGCGGATCGGGCGACTGCTTCCACGCGTCATCAAAGAGCCGGCCCTTGAGCAGATCTTGCGGCTTCTTCTTCGAGCTGGCGTAGCTGTAGATTCCGGGCCACAGGCGCGGCGCGATCCAGGTCGCGCCAAAGCTGGTGCGCGGCTCGTAGTGGCGCAGCACCTGCACCGCCAGCTGCGGAAAAAGGAGCGGCAGCTGCGACCCCACCCGCTTGAGCGCGCGCAGCGCCCGCCGCCGCAGATAAATAAGCGTCCCCACCCCCACCTCGCGCTTGCTGCGGCGCGCCATCTCGGTATCGACCCGCCACGAGAGGGCGCCAAACAGCTCGGCGTCAAGCCGCTCCTCGGCAAGCTTGTAGATGCGCTTGAGTCCCCCCCACAGCCCGAGTCGCAGCGGCGCCTGCCGGATCACCGCCAGCAGCGTCGCCCGTCCGGAAGGGGTGCCGCGCTCATAGAGCTCGCCTAGGAGCTCTGCCAGCTGCAAGCGCGGCGGCGGCGCGAGCTCGGGCTGGGTGAGCAGCTGCTGCAGCGCCTCGCGTGAGAGCTGGCGGCGCTCTTGCTTGGTCTTATAGCGCAGCGCGCTGCGATCGATCTGGCGCTTGTACCCCTGCAGCGTGAGCGCGCCGGTGGGTACATTTCTGGGGGTCGGATCGTCCTGGGCGACGAACGCCAGGATTGCCTCCGCCAGGTCCGGCGACTCGCTGCGGAGCAGCAGCTGGAGGTCCGAGAGGCCGATGGGTAGTGACGATGCGGGCTCACTCGCGTACATGAAGGGGCGCCCTTTTGTGAGTGGTGCAGCGGCAACAGGCAGTTTTCGCGCAGCTGAAATCCTAACATATCCGGGCGCTTGAACGTCTAGACTTCAGATGCCTTGGGGGGGCAGCAAGACTCTCCCACCTCTAGCTGAGACTTCGGCGGTGTCATAGCCCTCGACTCGCGCGGACTCGCCTCGGCAAGAGCTAGGCGTTCGCTGCGGCTGCGCTGACCGCCGCGGACGGGGGACTACTGGACCAGCTGCATGCGCGTGGGCGGGGTCTCGTCTACCTGAAGATCGCTGAGGGTCTGGACCAGTCGCGCCTCCAGGGTCGCCTGGGCCTCGCTGCGCTCGATGAGCTGCTTCTGCACCGCGGCGCTGCGGCGCTCGTTGTCCGCGAGCTTGGCCAGCAGGTCGGCGCGCAGGGCGGCGGCGGTGGCGATCTTCTCGATGGCGTGCAGGTTGCTGCGCAGCTCGTCGGCGCGCTCGCGCAGGTCATCGAGCTGGCGGCGCAGCCGCGGCTCTTCGCCGTCGGCGTGCCCGGCCTGCTTCTGCAGCTCGCAGAGGTCGCGCAGCCGGCTCTGCAGCTCGGGCGGATGGCTGGCCGCGGTGAGATAGGGACAGATCGATGGGCCCTTATTGCGCAGCTGCAGCACCTGGCGCTGCAGCCGCTTCTCGACCAGCGTGAGCTCGCTCTTGCGGTCGGCGATGAGCGGCTGCGGCACGAGGTAGGCCTCCGGCCCCTCTTCGGTATCCGGCGGCAGCTGGGTGACCGCGAAGCCGCCGCGGCGCCCGTGGCGGATGAAGATGCGCGCCGGCGGCTGCGCGCCGGGGCTTATCTCATAGCGGGTGGTGCGGGTCTGCTCGTCCTCGACCACCGCCTCGCCGTTATGCAGCGACAAGAGCCGCAGCGGCAGGGTGGCTTCTTCGCTGTGCACCTCGACGCTGGCTGCCGAGTCCAGGGCGTAGGGGACAAGCGCCGTCTCGCCCGCGTGCATGCGATCGAGCGCCCCTTCGCCGACGAAGCTGCCGCGCGCAAAGACGCTCACCGGCCCGGGCTCTAGCGACAGGCCGATGTGCAGCCGGGCGGCGCGCAGCGGGGCCCGCTCGCTGCCGCGCACATGGGCATCCGGACGGAACAGATAAACGTCCTCGGTGCCGCCGCGCAGGGTCAGCATCGAGACCATGGTCGAGGCGCCGCGCGGCAGGCTCACCGGGTCGCTCACCTTGTAGTAGCTGGCCCCGGCGATATCGCTTGGCGCCGCGCCCGAGCCGGCGCTGGCCGCCACGGTATCGGCGCTGATCCCCGGTGCCGTAGACCTGGCGGGCGCCGGGCTCCCCTGCCCTTCGCCCTGCTGCAGGACGACAAACTCGACGCGGCGGTTGCGGTCGCAGCTCTGCGCAGTGGGCGGGGTGGACAGCGGCCGGTCGCTGCCATAGCTGCGCGCGAGCAGGCGATGACCGGCGATGCCACGCCGGATAAGCTGGTCGCGCACGCTGACGGCGCGCCGCTCACCCAGCTCGCGCGCCCGGCTCTCCGGCGCGCAGGCGTGGCCCTGCAGCTCGACCTGGGTAATCTGCGGGTTGCCCTTGAGCGCCGCCGCCGTCGCGTCCAGGATCGGCAGGCTGGGCGCCTGGATTTCACTGCTGTTGTGGCGAAAGAAGATCTTGTCCAGGATCTCCAGTCGGCTCTGGCTGACCACCACCCGCCCGCGGTCGGGGCAGCCGTCGTCATCGCTGATGCCGTTAAAGGTCTCCGGCTCATCGGGACACTTGTCGTATTGATCGAGAATCCCATCGCCGTCGCGATCGGTGCTGGCGCCCGCTAGCAGCGGGTCCGCTGTGCGGCCGCGCTCCGCCTCGACCAGGCCGGTCGCCACCGGCTGCACCAGGTGCCCGTTGCCGTCGGGCCGGGCGACAAAGTGCGGCGTCTGCAGATCCACCGCAAACGACAGCGGGGCGCCGGTGGCCAGCACCAGCTCCACGTCCTTCCACGCCTCTCCCGAGGCGTTGTTGACGATCGCCCAGGCCTGCAAGAGCCCCGCGCCGCCGCTGGCCGCCGCCTTGCCAGCCCCGTCGGTCGCCCCCTCGGGCAGCACCACGCGGTAGGACGGCTTCCATACCGGCGTCGGCGCCGCATACGAGATATCCATGCTGTGCGGCCCCTGCCCGCGCAGCAGCAGCTCGACCCGCGCCGCATCCTCATCGCCACCCGGTCGGGCCGACGGCGCCGGCAGCACCGCCGAGACCGCGCGCTGACGACCCTCACTGCGGTCGATGACGACCATGCTCTTGAGGACATCGCCCACCTCGTGCCGGCGCAGCTGCAGCGAGTAGTGATCGCTGCGCAGCTCCCCTCGGCGCTCGAAGTAGCCAACTCCGTTCTGGTAAAGCACAACCTTGCGCAGGGCGAGCGGCGGGCCCGCGCCGCCGCAGCCCGTCCCGGCAACGCCCATCGCGATCGCACACCAGCCCCAAAGCCGCATGGTCATTCCCTCCGCTGATGCACTGCTACCGCACCCCAGCGCGGGCTGGCGAGCTAGCCGAGCGCCGCGAGCGCCGCAGCGTAGTTTGGCTCCTGGGCGATCTCGGGAACCAGCTCGGTGTAGATGACGCGGTTATTCTCATCGAGCACCACCACCGCGCGGGCGCACAGACCGCTCAGCGGGCCGGAGGTCATGAGCACTCCGTAGTCGCGAGCGAAGCTCGAGCGGAACGAGGACAGCGACTCGACGTTCTGCAGTCCCTCGGCGGCGCAGAAGCGCTTGTGGGCGAACGGCAGATCGGCCGAGATATTGAGCACGGTCACCCCGGGGCGGCCGGAGGCCTGCTTGTTGAACGTGCGCACCGACGTCGCGCACACCGGCGTGTCGATGCTCGGAAAGATGTTGAGGACCTTCTTGCCAGACACATCGCCGAGCTTCACTTCAGACAGATCGGCCTTGGCCAGCTGGAAGGAGGGAGCGGGGCTGCCGTGGGCCGGCAGCTCACCGCTGGTCTGGATGGGGTTGCCCTTCAAGGTAATAGACGCCATGGTCATGCTCCTGGGGGTAGAGTACAGGGTTTCCGAGCCCGTAAAATCTCGCCCATCTGCGACGCTCTGTCGAGATCAAATGCGGCCCGAGCGGCCTGCCAGCGACTGGCTTTCGGCCTCTTACTTTTCTTAAGGCGTCCGCGCCGCGCTCTGCTTGCGCGGCCGCGGCCCGAGCGCGTAGGCGATGCCCGCCTGCAAGGTGCCGCGAGTGACCAGGCCGCCCAGATCCAGGCCCAGGCCCACCAGCGTCTGCGCCACCTCGGCACGGATGCCGGTGAGAACCACCTCGGCGCCGAGCAGTCGCACCGCCCGCGCGGCCCGCAGCAGCGCCCCGGCGACGTGCGAGTCGACCACCGTCAGTCCGTCGGCCGTCGCTTCCAGGGTCGCCTGCAGCAGCGACAGGACCTGGCTGCGCGCGTCGGCCAGGCTCGTCTTTTCCTTGAGCGCATCCTCCAGGGCCGCAATGCGCGCCTTCAGCGCAGCGCGTTCGTCGTTATCCATCTGCCTCCCCCTGAACCGGAGCGACCGCTGAGTCGGCTCGGCGCAGTGCCGCCATCGGTCGTCGAGCTCGCGCCTTGCCCGCGGCCCGGCAAACCATGTAAGCTTGCGCCCCCCTCCTTTGTTTAAAGTAGCACCTATTCGGCACACCTTCTAGCAGGTAACCTGCGCCCAAAGGAGTGGGCATGGACAAAGTCGAGTTGCCGCCCGGCCGCAAGGTCGTGGTGGCGGAGTTCGCCGAAGATCCGGAAGCCGCAATCGAGCATCAGGTGGCCCTTGCCGCGCTTGCACCGCCCGATCCGGCGACCCTTGGCCCGCGCGATGTGATCATCGAAGTCAAGAGCGCCTCGGTCGGCTGGGTCGATCTGCTCATGACCAGTGGCCAGTACCAGCACATGCCGTCCCCGCCCTATACACCCGGGCTTGAGTACGCGGGCGTTGTCGCCTGGGCCGGAGCCGAGGTGCCGCCGGCGACGCTGCCCCTTGGCAGCGCGGTGTATGTAGATGGGCTGCTCGCCGGGCCGCGCTCGCTCGGCGCCTACCAGGCGTACGGCGGCTGGGCGAGCTACGCGGTGGCGCCCCTTGAGGCCGTCCGGCCGCTGCCCGCGGGCCTGTCGTTCGATGAGGGCTGCAACCTGCTTGGCAGCTACGAGACCGCCTACCACTGCCTGGTCACCTGCGGCAAGCTGCAGCCCGGCGAGACCGTGCTCATTCACGGAGCCTCGGGCGCGACGGGCCTGGCGGCGGTGCACCTGGCCAAGCTGCTCGGCGCGACCGTCATCGCGACCGGGCGCCGACCCGAGAAGCTGGAGGTGGTGCGCGCGCAGGGGGCGGATCATGTGCTCCTCTGCCCGAGCCAGGACGGCGCCGCCGGCGGGCGCCGCTTGCGCGACGACGTCAAGGCCCTCACCGGCGGGACCGGCGTGGACGTGGTCTATGACGGGGTGGGCGGCGACATCACGGTCGAGAGCCTGCGCTGCCTGCGGTTCGGCGGCCGCCTGCTCATCGTCGGCTGGGCCGCCACTCCCAACGTCGCGCGCGGCAAGGGCCAGCGCGGCGCCCCCAACGCCAACCAGCTGCCGACCAACTTGCTCATGATGAAGGCGCTGACCGTGCAGGGCTGCCCCACCGTGCTTGCCACGCTGCACGACCCGAGCCTGCGCCCGCCGCGGCTTCAGCAGATCCTCGGCTGGGTCGCCGCGGGCAAGCTGCGCCCGTATGTCTCACAGGTGTTTCCGCTCGCTGAGTTCAAGCAGGCGATGCGGGCGAAGTGGCGCGGGGAGGTGATCGGGGGCTGCGTCCTGCGGCCCTGAAGGAGTCTGGCGGCTCAGGCGCCGCGGCTAGCAGCTGCCGGCGTTGAGCGGGCAGGTGCAGCCGCCAGCATAGCCGGCCGGGACCGCCTGCTCGGTGGTGGTGCCGTCGATCGACAGGATGAAGTTGATGATGTCGGTGCGATCCTGGGCGGCGGTCGCGCCGGTGAGGAAGGTGGCGCTGCCGGCCTGCCAGTGGGCCTGCCACCTGGTATCGGTGAACAGCGCGTCGAGCGTCGCCGCCTGCCCGTGATGCAGGTAGGGAGCGCCGGCCTGCATGCCGTACAGAGACGGCACATTGAAGCCGCCCATGCCCTGCGCGCGGTTCGAGGTGCCGGCGCCGACCGCGAAGGCGGCGCTGCGCAGCTCGAGGGCGTTGGTGCGGTTGGTGTCGCCGGGGACGCCGAAGGTGCCGACCTGACGCAGCGCGCAGCTTACCTCCAGCGGCGGGATCGCCACGCTCACCGTGGGATCGGCAGTCATGTCCTGGAAGGAGAACTGGTTGCCGTTGGGCGAAGCAGTCGCGCTGTAGGCCTGAATGTTGCCCATAAACATCGTGCCGCGCAGGCTGGTGACGCCGCTCGGCGCGTTGTTGGTGCCGCCGGCGGGGGTGTAGAAGCGGTTGGAGACCGTCCAGCCAGCGCCGCCGTGGCAGTTCACGCAGCCGGCGCTGGTAAACAGGGCGGCGCCGCGAGTCACCGAGGCCTGATCGGCGAAGCGGCGGCCACGGGTCGGCCGCAGCTGCTGGATGTAGCTGGTGATGTCGTCGAAGTCCTTGACGCAGTTATTGGCGAACATGTCCTGCACTTCCTTGTTCACCAGACTGACCATGGCGGCGCCGACCAGGGTGACGACGCTGTCCAGGCCAGTGGCGGCCACCACCGAGCGCAGCTCACCAGAGAGCGGCCCGACGGGCGAGCAGGTGGTGCCATTGGTGATGGCGCCGATGCCGCCCGAGACGTTGCGCACGTTGTTCTCGAAGTCGTGCACCTCGTCCATGGTCGCGGACCAGTTGAACACCCGCTGCTTCTGCGCGCCGCCGCCCGGGCTGTGCGAGAACGAGCCATCCAGGGCGTTGGCCTGGCGCGGTCCGGCGGGGAAGATCCAGGTGATGTTATCGCTCAGGCCATCGGGGTGACAGGTGCCGCAGGAGGACCAGGCGGCGCCGTTCTCGGTGGGCACCGTGGTCGCATTGCCGTTGCCCGACCAGCGCCCGCGGCCGGTGTAGAAGAAGCGGCGACCGCGATCCACCGCCGTCGGAACGCCCGGCGAGCTGAGGGTATCGACCACCGAAACCACCGCCTGCGTGGTCAGGTCGAGCACCGCCAGCTTGCGGTTTATCCAGCAGTTGACGTAGGCCCGGTTCAGCGTGCCGGCGATGACGATGCCGTTGGGGTTCTGGCATGAGCTTGCCCCAGCTCCCAGGACATCAATCTGCTTGTTCTGCAGCGAGCCGATGGCCGGCGGCGACTGGCTGAAATCGACGCGCTGGATGACATCGGCGCCGCGCGCGACCACGTAGGCGACATTGGTCGTCGGCAAGAAGGCCAGGTCGACCGTCTCGGAGAGGAAGAAGCGCGGCGCCGGCAGCTTGTTGACCGCCTCGGCGAGGTTCAGCGTCCCGTTGCCGCCCACCACCTGCTTGCGGGTCGCCAGATCGCCGACGTAGAGCACCGGGTAGACGTTGCGGTTAAAGCCCACCGGGGCCGCCGGGGCCGCCGAGACCGAGGGAATGAAGACCCGTCCGTTGGCAATGCCCACCGCATACAGCTGGTTCGGTGCCGCCATCGGCTCCAGCGTCGCGTCGGTGTTGGCAAAGGGAGCGAGCATGAGGGGGCCCTGCTCGCTCTTGTCGCTCACCCGGTACAGGTGGACGATGCCCTGCCGGCCATCATTTTTCCCTTCGCCATCGGTCACCGGGTTGCCGTAGTACTCGGGCACTACCACGGTCTCATCGGTGTCGCTGGTATCGCCGTTGTTGGTGACGGTGATGGCCCGCGGGTTGCGCACGTTGGCGACAAAGGTCGTGCGGACCATGGTGCTGGTGTCGATGACGCCGACGCTGCTCTCACCAAACTCGGCGACGAACAGGCGGGCGCCGGTGGGCGACAGCGCCAGGCCGGTCGGCTCGGAGCCGACGGGGACCGGCGTGCCCACGGTGGGCGTCGCCGTGCGGATGCCCGAGATCTTGACCACGGTCGCATCGGCACGGTTGGCGACGTAGGCGGTGGTCCGGTCCGACGCGATGACCACCGAAGAAGGAGTACCGCCGGTCGTCACCGTGGAGAGCAGAGCGTTGTTCGCGGTGTTGAAAAAGGATACCGAGTTGTTGTCCTGATTGACGACTGCCACCGTCGCGTCATCATCGCTGATGGCGACGGTCCCTGACTTGGAGGGACCCTTGGCGACCGGCCCGGTTACCGGCGGCGGATTCACCGCCATGTCCGGTCTGGTTCCCAGATCCGGACTGCTGGGGTTGGTGTTCGAGCAGGCGCCCAGGCCCAGGGCGACCCCCAGGAGCGAGCTTCCTAACCAGATTCGTGAATAGACCTTCATTCGCAAGTACTCCTTCTAATTGCAAGGATGGAGCTGTGGACCCAGGACTTGCTGATACCCACTTTGGGATGCTGCCTGGAGGTCCCCTGTAGGGACGCAACCTTGGGCGTCCGAAAACCGCGCACTCATCGGCGCTGGTCTGCACGAATCAGTCAGTGCTGCCGTCGGACTCTGGGGCTTCCTGGGCCCCTTGCAGCTCGACCGTAAGCTGCCGCAGCGATTGACCGAGCGCGCGCATCGAAGACGCGGTAGTCCGCTGCCAGCTCAGGTTGACGTTATAGACAAGATGAACCCAGATTCCCCGGCTGCAGGCGGCCTTGATGAACATCAGAATCGGCGATACAGAAGAAGAGTTCATGAAGGTGAGGCCGCGGAAGTCCAGCACCAGCCGGCGCTCGCGCAGCTCTGGCAGCACCCCTCTCAGCGTCGGTCCAAGCGTCTCTGAAGGGTTGCGAAAGTCACACTCGCCGCTCCAGTTCAGCGTGTAACGCTTGTCGGTGGAGACGCTGTGGATGGTCAGCCTGTCGCTTGCAAACAGTTCCACGCCGGCCTTCATAGTATCCGCCTCCGCGCAGTCAGCTCGAGGATTTGCTCCCCGTAACTATAGTCCAAATCGAACTTCCCTTCGTGACTGATCCGGTACAGCCCGAGCCGCGTTGACTGCGTGGGGTTGTTCATCAGCTCCTGCAGTCGCGCGACATATAGCTGCTCGCTCCTCCCTGCCGTCTTGGTCTGCTCGATGATCTGCTGCACCGCCTCCAGGAGCCGCAGGTCGTTGAGTCCGTTAGATACCTGTATCTGAATGTGCTCCGCCGTAGTCTTAAAGCGGAACTGCGCCCACTGCATCGCCGGGATCGAGGTGCCATACTTGATCGCGTTCTCGACCAGCTCCGAGGCGACCATGACCGCCGCCGAGCGTAGCTCCTCGGAGTACTCGGCCAGGGCCGCTGTCACCTGCTGACGGACCATGCGGACATACTCCCAGGCGATCGGGATGTTGATCTGGATGTTCTGGTTCATCAGGCCACTGGCTCCTCTTGTTGCATCGCGGCACCGAACACCTCTTGACCGCTCGGCGCTAGGCGTCCAGGTGCCGCAGCGCAACCACCGAGACATCGTCGCTGACTAGCCGGTCGGTGGTGAGCTGCAGGACGCGCTGGGTCAGCTCTTGGCTGCTCACCTGCTGCCGGCACGCCTGCGCGAAGACCTCGGCCACCGGCTCAAGCTCCAGCAAGGCCCGGTCGGTCCGGCGGCGCGACTCGGTGAGCCCGTCGGTGTAAAGGAGCAGGCAGTCACCAGGTCCGAACTCGACGCTGTCATCGGTGTTCAGGCCGGCGATTTCCTCCATGATTCCCAGCCAGCTCCCCTGGCTCTGTAGTTCCTGCACCGCTTGGCTCGCTCGGCGGAATAGTAGCACGCTTTGGTGCAGCCCGGCGTACACCACCTTGCCGTCGCCGATGCACAGCGCGGCCATGGTCATGTACTGGTCCTTGCCGATAAGCTGGAGGTTACTCCACAGCGCCCGGTTCACCAGGGTCAGTAGCATCGCCGGGGTAAGGGGCGTCTTGCTGTCGGCGGTGGCAGCGACGTCGGCGAAGCTGTGCACCAGCGCCCGCACGGCCGTCTGCACCATCATCATGATGAGCCCGGCGCTCACCCCGTGACCGGAGACATCGCCGATGAGCACCCACAGCTTCCCGCCCGCTTCCAGCGCGTCATAGTAGTCGCCGCCCACCTCATCGGCCGGCTTCATCTGGCCGGCGAACTCGTACCGGCCGGCGAAGGTCTGCGCCGGCGGCAGCAGCACGCACTGAATCTTGCGCGCCAGGTCCATCTCGGCCCACAGCTCGCGCAGGGCCTTGTGCAGGGCGTCGGTGCGCTCGGTGACCTTGGCCTCAAGGCCCGCGTTGGCGGCCTGCAGGTCAGCATACAGACGGGCGTTCTGCAGCGAGATCGCGCTCTGCGCAGCCAGCACGCCGAGCAGGGCGCCGCGCGTGGCGGGAAAAGCGTGCGCCGCCTCGTGCTCCAGGTACAGCACTCCGTCCAGCCGCCCCTGATGGACAAGGGGGATCGCCAGCACCGACCGCGCCGCGCCGGCGCCCAGGTGCGGGTCTTGCGCGAAACGGCTGTCGGCGGCGGCGTTGCTGAGCACCACCGACTCGCGCGTACGCACCACATACTGCACGACCGCGCCGGCGACCGGGTGGTCCGCCGCCAGGGGCTCGGCCAGGCCCGAGCGAACCTGCTCACCGGACAGCAGCGCCACCACGCACAGCGAGTCAGGTCCGCCCAGTAGCAGCGCCGCGCGCTGGGCGCCGGCGTTCTCCATGACCAGGTGCATCAGCTGCGCGACCACCCGCTCGGCGTTCAGCTCACCGGCCAGCGCCTGGGCGGCGCGCACGGTGGTGTTCAGATCGAGCGAGGCACTGGTGCCCGAGTCGGTAATCCGCGTCGTGCTGGTGGTGGTGGTGCGCGCCTCTTGAGTCAGCGCCGCCGCCCGCGGTGTCGGCAGCAGCGGCGGATACTTCTGTTCCAGGAAGGCGACCAGGGAGCTCGCCCCCCAGCGCAGGTAGGCCTCGCGGGCCTCGCCCAGGTACAGCAGCCCCAGGCGCTCGCGCCCGGCGTCCAGATGGAACTCGCCGCACAGCTGCGCCGCCAGCGCCTCAATCTGGAAGAAGCCGTGCTGGCGCGCCAGGCTGATGGCCTGCTCGTACTGCGCCATCGCCGCATCGGTCTGCCCGTGGAGGCGCGCCTGCTCGGCCTCTAGCAGGTGCAGCTTGTGCTGGAAGTTCTCGGCGCAGCCCTGGGCGAAGTAGCGAAAGCGCGCGAGCGCGTGCGCCAACAGCTCGCGCAGCTCGCCCTGTTGCTCGCCGGTCATCGCTGGCCGCAGGCACCTGGCCGCGGCCAGCCCGCGCCACAGCGGGATGTCGGTCACCGGGACGTTGGCCAAGAGCAGCGGTCGGAACTGCTCGGCCTCGCCCGCTCGCGACAGCGCTCGCTCATAGGCGCCCAGGGCGAGAAACAGGTGAGCTTCAAAGATCCGCGCCCCTTCGGCGGCGATGCCTGCCCCTTCGGCAGCCAGCGTGCGCGAGCCGCGGCTCAGCTGATCATCGCAGAGAAATCGCTGGCCGCCCCCCGCGGTGGTGAGCGTCTCATGATACGAGGCCACAAGCTCAAAGCCGTATCTGCCGATCGCATCGCCGGTGCGCCGGATAAGCGGCCAGTGCTGCTTCCAGAACGCGTGCACCGCAGCCAGGGACTGGCCACGCCACGCCAGGCAGTAGTTCAGGTGGGCGGCGAGCGCCCAGCTCATTCCCTGAAAAGACCCGCTCTTTAGCGCGACCTGGAACGCCTGCTCGTAAAAGGGCGCCGCTTCGGGTGCCGGCCGGAAATAGAAGTGGATGGTGCCCTGGTAATATAGACACTCGGAGAGAAACGCTGGGGAGGTGCGCTCCAGGGCGCGCGCCGCCGGCGCCACCCAGGCAGCCGCGCGGCGGTACATCCCGGTCAGCAGCGACCACAGGCTGGTGCAGCTGCAGATAAGCAGCGGCGCCACCTGCGTGAGCGCCCCCCGGCGCCGCAGCTCGGCCAGGGCGCGCACGGTGCTAAGGCCCATCAGCAGCGGCCGATTGCCAAAGCCGGCGCAGATGATCATCTGCATCTGCAGGGCGTCGAGGATGAGGTGCTCGGGCGCGGGGTCGGCGGGCAGGTGATCGAGCGCCGCGGGGTTACCGGCGAACCACTCGTCCAGCTCGACGGCCTCGCTGGCGAGCCGCTCGCCGCAGGCGGCTTCGGTGGCCGGATACTGCCAGCCGACCTCGGCCAGCGCCCGCAGGCCCAGCTCTACGCCGCGCGCGAAGGCGCCGGCAGCCACGCAGCTGCGCACGCCCACCTCCTGCGCCGCCAGCCGCGGCAGCGCCGGCAGCGGCAGGTCGAGCAGCGCCTGCACACGCAGCTCGACATCGTCGAACTCGCGCAGCAGGTAGGCCGCCTCCAGCCGCTCCAGGGCCAGCTCTACCGCCAGCGCCGGCGCCTCGCGCCACACCGCGGGCCCGAGCAGAACCTGCGCCGCCTCGACCAGGGTGGCCATAAGGACATGCGAGCTGGCCGCCTTGGCCCGCCGCGCCGCCTCCAGGTTGAGCCGCGCGAGCTCGCCGCGCTCGTCCCCCGCCGGCAGCTGTTCCGCCCCCAGGTTGAGGTGCCGCACCAGCGTCAAAAGCTGCTGGGTGGTTCCGCCCCCGGCGCGATACTGCGACAGCAGCCGGCGCCCGATCTCCAGGTGGGCGCCGACCCGCTGCTCGGCCGAGATCCGCTCATAGCTTGCCTGCTGCACCCGGTCGTGCAGGAACCGATACTCCGCATCCAGGCCCTCACTGCCCACCCCGAGCAGCGCCTGCGCCGGCCGGTAGGCGCCGTCCACCGGCACCACCAGCTCCTCATGCAGGGCTGGCCACAGCGCCGCGCTGACCTGCCCGCGGCTCCAGCCGCTCAGTCGCTCCAGCTCGCGCAGCGGAAACTGGTGACCGGCGCAGGCGGCCAGCCCCAGGATCTGCTGCGTCGCCTCGGGCAGCTCCTGCACCTTGGCGGTGAGCAGGGTGACGACGTTGTCGGTCACTTCCGCTCGCTCGATGGCCGCAAGGTCGAAGTCCCAGCGCCCGCTGGCGGTGTCGCGCACGACCTGGCGCTGCCGGTGCAGACTGAGCAGCAGCTGCTCCAGGAAGAAGGGATTGCCGCGCGTCTTGCGCCACAGCACCTGCGCCAGCGGCGCGACCTCTATAGGCTCGCGGGCAAGCGTCCGCGCCAGCCACAGCTGCACCTGCTCGACGCCCAGAGGACCCACTGCCAGCTGGGTCACGCGCGCGCCGCTGTGCGCGACCGTTTCGCTGAGCTTGCCCAGCGGATGCTCGGGCGTCACCTCGCTGTCGCGATACGCGGCGATGAGCAGCAGCGAGCTGCGCTCGACATCCGTAAGCAGCGTCTGCAAGATCACCAGCGTCGCGCTGTCGGCCCACTGCAGATCATCCAGGAACATCACCAGCGGCGCGCTCGGCGCGGTCACCGCGCGCACGAAGTTGAGCCAGGTCAGCTTCAGCCGGTTGAGGATCTGCTCGCCCGGCACCGCCGGCACCGCCGGCAGCGCGCCCATCACCAGGTCCAGCTCGGGCACCGCGTCGGCGATAAGGCGCGCGTTGTCGCCGACCTCGCTGCGAATGCGCTCCTGCCAGCGCTGCAGCACCGCGGGCGGGCTGGCCAGCCACTGCCGCAGCAGGCCCCCGAAGGCCTGCGCCAGCGCCGCGTAGGGCGTCGAGCGCGCCAGCTGGTCGTGCTTGCCGGCGACCAGCACGCCGCGTCCGGTGCGGGCGATGTCCAGATACACGGTGCGCACGAGCGCGGTCTTGCCGATTCCCGAAGGCCCGCCGACCAGCAGCAGCTCCACCGCGCCCTGCGCCGCCCGGCTGTACGCCGCGGTCACTTCGCGCAGCTCGCGGTCACGGCCGATGAGCAGCTGCGGCAGCCGCAGCCGCGGCGAGTGATCCTGCGTGCCCAGCGTGAACCCGTGGATCTGACCAGCTGCCCGCCACTGCGCCAGCGCTTGCTCCAGATCCCAGCCGACGCCCCGGGCGGTCTGGTATCTCTGCTCCGGCTCCTTGGCCAAAAGGCGGGTCAGGATCGCCGCCAGCACCTCGGGCACCTCCGGCCGCAGCGCCGTGATGGCGGGGATCGGGCGGGCCAGGTGGGCGTAGACCAGCGCCAGCGGGTCGCGCTCCTGAAACGGCCGCTGACCCGTGAGCATCTCGAACAGCGTGACGCCCAGGGAGTACAAATCTGTGCGCGCATCCACCGCGCGCGCCGTGCGGCCGGTCTGCTCGGGCGAGATATAGGCCAGCGTGCCCTCCAGCGCCTCGGGGAGGCTGGCCGGAGTCGCTTCCTGGGTCAGCTCCGAGGCGATGCCGAAATCGACCAGGACCACCCGGCTGCAGGCTTCATCGACCAGGATGTTCTGCGGCTAAATGTAACGATCGAGAGAAAACCCTGAGATCACGTTCCGCGGCGGGGCAAAGTGCATGCAAATCACGGCGTAGGAACTTTGTTGCGAGCGGGCCGGCGGCCAGCGAAAAGGTCTGCGATGGCTAGCGTGAGGATCGCGCGACGAACGCGACCATCGCGACGTTGAGGAGCGGGTAGGCCAGCGCGGAGGCGAAGTCGGTGGTGTTGACGAGGTTGAGGGTCACGCGCAGCGGCTGCCCCTGCGGGCTGTTGGGGTCTCCGAGCAGGCTCGCGACCTCGGCCACCGAGCGCGCCAGCTCGAAGCGCAGGATCAATCTCTGCAGCGCCGCCAGAGGCAGGGCCTGGCTGCGCGCACCCTGGACGCCCATCAGCGCGCCGAGAATCAGGGCAGCAGCGCGGCGAGCAGGACGAGCCCGGCCGGGCTCCACAGCGGCGTGGATTGTCGGGGCATGGGGGCTCCGTGGGGTCGCAGACTTTAGGGCGACAGGACCTCGACCGCCGCTCCAGTGGCCACCACGAGCTGGGTGGCACTGACTGCCAGGCCGCGCGGCGTGCCGCTAAGGGCAGTCCGCCCAAGGACCCGGAACGTGTCGAGCTGCACCTTGACCAGCTGCGGCGAAGGGCTGCTGCCGACTACGTAGGCGGTGGTCCCGGTGGCCGCGACGTGCACCGGTATCACGCCCAGGGCGGCGGCCGAGATGCTGCGCACGATGGGGCTGGTCGCCGGGTTGTTATCCAGGCGGGTCAAGTCAATGGCCGCCATGCCGTCGGGGTGAGCGGCGACGAGCAGGCTCTGCCCGGGGACGACGGCGCTCTGCACGGCGAAGTTTGCCGGGGCGGCGCTGCCAGGCGAGCTGAGCACGCGGCTGCTGCCGCTCACCAGCGAGACGCGGTCCAGCGTCGCCCCGGTCGCCATATTGAGCACTGTGATGCCGTAGGTGTTGCCATCGAAATCGGTCGCCACGTAGGCCCGGGTGCCGTCATCGCTCAGGGTCACATCGGGCTGGCCGGTGCCGAGGTCGCGGGTGAAGCTCCGGGTGAGCGTAGCGCCGGTGAGCGAGCCGGCGGTGAGCAGCCCCGTGCCACCGGAGACCACGAAACGGCCGCCGCCCGTTGCGATGCCCGAGAAGGGGCCGACCGGGACGCGCAGGGCGGTCGCGGCGAAGCTAGGGCTTGTCGGGGTGGCGAACGACAGGACATTCAGCGAGCCACTGCCGCCCTGGTTGGAGAAGTCGGGCCGCGCGCCCGGCGCTACCGCGTCCAGCACGTACACAGTGCTCCCCGCGACCGCGACATCGTGCGCGCGAATCGTATAGGAGACCGCGCTCCCGGTCTTGAGGTCCAGGACCCCAAGCGAGCTGCCGCGCGCGATATACGCCGTGGAGCCGCTGAGCGCCACGTTGGTGGCGCCCGGAAAGCTGTACGTGCTGGTAAGCGCCGAAGTGATGTCATCGACGTAGTCGGGCGCAGAGGGATCCGTGGCGGAGCCGCAGCCAAGAACCGGCAGCATGAGGAAACCGAGCCATTTCAACGTTTGCATGAAGACCTCCTAAAGGAACTCGATGGGTAGGACTCGCGCCAAGGCGCGCGTGCCGCTTTATCACGACTGCGGTCACCCAAGGTGCTTGCAGCGCGCGCATTGGGGGAAAATTTCGCCTCAGCCGGCCGGCGCGATCGCCTATGCTGCCACTCCAATGCTCACTTCAGCATCTACATTATCTGGCCTACTCGCTGCCGTCTGCGGGGAGCCGGCGGCCCATCGGCTGCTTGCTGTGGTGCGCGTAGACTCGCGGCTTCTCGAAAATAACTCAGCGGTGGTCAGCCGGGCCGAGCTCGCCCAGGCCATGAACTTGCTCCTCTTTGATGCGCTGCTCGGCGGCGTGCCCGAAGCCGAGCGCTACGTCCGCGAGGTGGCGGCGGCCGGTGGCCAGGTGGTGTTCGATCATGGAGCGCTGCGCACCGTCCTTGCGCCGAGCTGCGGCGCGCTCCCTCCGGGCGAGGCGGCGTTTACCCGCTTTCTCCGACCGCTCGGCTTTCGCTGCACCGGCACCTATCCTCTCACTCGGCTGCAGATGACCGGCCGCGCCTATACTCACGCCGACTTTCCCCAAGACATCGCCCAGTACTTTGTCAGCGAGCTCCATCCCGAGGCCTTCTCGCCGCCCTTCCAGGCCGCGGTCGCGCGGGTTGTGGCGAGCTCGATCGATCCGCTAGCGCCCGCCGATATCACCCGCATCGAGCGCCTGGGCCGTGATCACTTTCTGCCGCTCGCGCAGGCGGTCGAGCTCCTGCCCCGGCTCGTGCGCTGCTTCGGCCGTCACCACGAGCTCCCGGCCGCCGTCGACTATGAGACCCTGCTTGCCGAGTCGGCCGAGATGGCGTGGATCAGCACCGAAGGCAATGCCTTCAACCACGCGACCGACAGGGTGCCCGACGTCCAGGCGCTGGCCGAGGCGCTGCGGGCGCGCGGCTATCCGATTAAAGACTCGGTCGAGACTTCGAGCAGCGGGCGCGTCCGCCAGACCGCCCTGCGCGCCGCCATGGTGCGGCGGCCGCTAGAGGGGTCGCCGCCGCGGGAGGTGCCCGGCTCGTTTTATGAGTTCATCTCACGCGATAGCTATACCGATGAAACGGGGCAGCGCCAGCTGGATCTGGCCTTCGACGCCGGCAACGCCACCGGCATCTTCAAGATGACCGTCGCGCCGTAACCGGATCGGATGGCCGTCGCGCTGTAGCCGGGTCGCTGGCGCCGGCCAGGCGGCGACTGCGCTCAGGCGCCGGGCTCGGTCTCCGGTTGCGGCCCGCGCGGGCGCGCGCCCCGGCGGACGCCAAACGAGAACAGGTCGGGGCGGTGGTAGTGCCCAGCGACATCCAGCGTCATGCTTTCCTCGCGCACACGGGTCAGATCAAGCTCGGCCACTATAAGCTCCGGGCGCTCCCACACCGGCTCGACAACATAACTCCCATCGGGCGCGATGACGGCGCTGCCGCCGCGCATCAACCAGGACTCGCGACTCTTGACCCGATCGGGATGCGGCTCGAGCCCGGGGGGCAGCGCCGCGGCGCGCAGTAATGAGCCGACGGCGAGCACGTAGCAGCGGCTCTCGAAGGCGTAGTGCCGGCTGGCCAGCTGGTGTCGCTCGTGGACGGTGGGCCATACAGCAACGTGCACATCTTCCCCAGACTCATGCAGGGCGTGGCGAGCCAGCGGCATCCAGTGCTCCCAGCAGATGAGGCCCCCCACCCGCACGCCGTCGGCCTCGACGACCCGCAGCCCGTCGGCATCACCGGGCCCCCAGACCAGTCGCTCGGTGTAGGTCGGCATCAGCTTGCGGTGGTGATTTATGAGCTCGCCGCTGCGGCCGATGGTCAAAAGTGAGTTGTACAGAGTGCCCCGGCCCGGTCCCGCGCCGACGCGCTCGACGACTCCGATCACCAGCGTCGCCTGGACCGACCGCGCGACCTCGCGCAGCTCCAGGCCCGACTCGCCGTTTACCTCGATGCTGTTTGCCGCCATCTGCGCGTACGCTGCCTTGACCGGGGGGTGATCCCACAGCGCGGCGTCGCGACAACAGTCGAGCCATGCGGGGTAGCCGGGAATCCAGGTCTCGGGAAAAGCGATGAGGCGGGCGCCGCGCGCGGCGGCCTCGGAGGCGTACTTTTGCGTCTGCGCAAGCGCATCGCTGAGGGTGGACGCGACCTCGCCCTGCACCAGGGCAACGGTGATCCGGCTGCTCATTTCCGGACAATGCGCTTGCGAGCGGCCCAGTGTCAACGGCTCGCTGCCGCCGGCGCCGAGGCCCGGCCAGCCCGCGGCCCCGCGTGGAGCATTCAGCCAGCCGAGCGTGTAGGATTGCAGGGTCATGACCACTGAGCGCAAGATTCCCGATGGGCGGCTTGGCCGACTGAGAAGACTGGCCGGGCTGGGGGCGCGGACCGGAGCGAGCCTGCTGCTCAACCGGGACGCTGGGGCAGCGGCGGCGCAGCAGGCGGCCGAGGTCCTGGGTACCCTGCGCGGGCTGGCCGCCAAGGTCGGCCAGATGGCCAGCTACATCGACGGCATGGTCCCCGACTCGCACCGCGAGGCGTATCAGACCGCCCTGCGCGGGCTGCGGGCCGCGGCGCCGACCTCGTCCCCGCAGCAGATCCGCCAGACCGTGGAAACAGAGCTGGCGGCGCCCCTGGACCAGCGGTTCTGCGAGTGGGATGACACACCGCTGGCCAGCGCCTCGATCGGGCAGGTCCACCGGGCGCGCCTGCTCGACGGCCGCGAGGTGGCGGTCAAGGTCCAGCACCCCGGCATCGCCGCCGCGGTGGCAAGTGATCTGGAAAACGCCGGGATGATCCAAGGTCTGGTCGGGATGCTCGGTCCGCGCCAGCTCAACTCCAAGGCCGTCTTCGCCGAGGTCAAGCAGCGCTTCGAGGAGGAGCTTGACTACACCCTGGAAGCAGAGCGGCAGATGTCCTTTCGCCGCCTGCACAGCGGCGACCCGCACATAGACATTCCCGAGGTGATCCCCGCCTGCTCTGCGCAGCGCGTCCTCACCACGCTGCTGGCGCGCGGGGCGAGCCTGGAAGAGGCCGCCGCGGCGCCGCGGGCCGAGCGCCGCCAGCACGCCGAGACGCTGTGGCGCTTCGTCTTCAAGGGGAACCTCGTAGGCGGCATGTTCAACGCCGACCCACATCCGGGAAACTACCTGTTCCAGCCGGCGGGGCGGATCGTCTTTCTCGACTTCGGCTGCGTCCAGCCGATCGCCGGCGAACACCTGCAGCAGTCGCGCCGGGCTCACAAGGCGGCGCTGCGCGGCGACCAGGCGGCGTTTACCGCGGCGATGACCCAGCTTTTGGGGACCAGCGGCGGCGCTTACGAGCGGGCCATGCTCGCCTACCTGCGCCGCTGCTTCGAGCCGCTGTTCAGCTCTCCCTACTGCATAAATGCCGGCTACGTAAAGAGTCTGGTCGATGCCACGATGGACATGAAGCGCCTGGTCCTGACCAAGGACAGCGGCTTTGTCTCACCGCAAGAGGGCCTGCTGTTCATGAACCGCCTGCAGTTCGGGTTTTATTCCGTGCTCTCGCGCCTGGATGTCGAGGCGGACTATGCAGCCGTCGAGAACCGCTTCCTCGGCGAGGCCGGCCTGGCCTAGCAGGCTGCGGCAAAGCGTAGCGAGCGGCCCGAGCTCGGGTTCGGGCGCGCGGAGCAGCCTGTTGGCTGTGAGCACGGCCGGGCCCGAAATCGGGTCGCGCAGTAGTTTTGCCTCAGCCTGCTAAGGGCGCGCGGTGGCCGCCGCGTACAGGGCGCGCAGGGCATCGCGCAGCTCGTCGTTTTCGACCCGGGCGATGGTCGTCATCACCTCGAGGTCCGGCTTGGGCACCGGCCGCTTCTTGGTGGGAGCGCGGCGGGCCTTGGCGGTCCAGGCCTTGTAGTCCGGCAGATCTTTGATATTGCCGACGGCGAACTTGAAGCGCTTGATCTCTTTTATCGGGGAGGCCTTGGCGCGCTCGTAGGAGTCGCGATACTTTTCGGCGATGTGGCGCAGCTCCTCGTTGACCTGGGCGAGGACGATATCCTTGACATAGTGAAAGGTCGCCACCGTCGCTGAGCTGTCCATGCGCAGGTGCAGCGTGTCCTCCCACAGCTTCTCCGCGCGGACCATCGGCTCCAGGTGCGGCGCGCACTGGTGGCAGACCGCGGCGAAGACCTGCTGCGCCAGGCAGCCGCTCAGCTGCTCCCAGCTCTTGAGTCGCACCGCCGCCGCGACGATGAGCGCCCAGCCGCGAAACGGCCGGGCGAGCGGCCGCTTGTACGACCGCCGCCGGATCACCGTGGCCCCCGGCGGAATCAGCGGCTTCTCAGCTTGCGGAGCGGCAGGTGGCTTGGGCGGCATGGCGGTAGACCCGCATGCTAGGACAGCTCGGGTCGCGGAGCCAACAAATGCGTCGCCATAAGGACCCCTACCCGCCCGACGACCTGCTGGAGCAGGCTGAGCTCGCGCCGGATAAACGGCAGGGCCGCATCAGCGATGTCCAGGTGCCGCCACGCCTGGGCGAGCTCGGCCGGCGCAAACGAACAGATAAGCGGATTGTACCAGTTGAGCGCCGTGACCACGCCCTGGGTCGCTGGGCTGGCGCTGACAATCGCCACCCGCATCGGCCGGCCGCAGAGGATCTTGTTGATCTCGGCGCGCTGGCTCAGGTTGGGCGAGCCACCATCGGTGAACACGATGCGACGGCCTTTGCTCGGATCGCTCGGGTAGCGCACGATGAGCGCCAGGAGCTGCTGCGAGTACTCGCGCCAGCCTTCCGCATCCGGCGGCTCGGCCGTGTGCAGCGAGATCAGCAGATCTTCCCACGCCCTGGTAGCCATCGTCCTCATGTGCTGATCAAATCAGCACTTATTGTACACCAAAACAACGACAGCACCGCCGCACTTGGCCCAGGCCAAGCAGCCCTTCCCGAACCTTCCCGCGCGCTGCCGGGTGCCCCGCCGCACAGAAGGGCCGGTCGGCCTCATGCGGCTTGAGGTCGAGCGCCGGGCGTCCCGATGCTGGCCGATACACCAGCTGCGGTGAAGAGCTGCTTGCGGAAGGATTACCCCAGGTGCCAGGGTCCGGCAGGACCCGGCGCTGCCTGCGCGAAAGGGGTGCCGGACGGCACAGGATCTTCTTGGATAAGTTGAGCCGAGCCGCCGAGAGCGGCTGGAGAGAGCGACCTGCGGCGCCTACTTGCCCTTCTTGCCCGACCCGGCCGCCGGGGCCGGAGTCGTCTTGGCCTTGTCGGCTTTCTTCTGATCCTTATTTGCCGTGTCTTGCTTCTTGGACTTGTCCTTGGCCTTTGGAGACTTGTCGCCCATGAGATCACCGCCTAAGGTTGAAGTGTCCAATCATCATCGGCTTCCCTTTGGGGAATGTCCAGTCGAAGCGCACCGCGCGCACCTTTTCCGGACCGGCCTGTCCCGCCGGCGGCGGCGCTTCAGCGGGTGCAGCTGCCCTTTTCGAAGTGCTGGAAATCCTTGAGGTTGCGAAACTCGCCGCCCCACTTCCAGCCGAGCTCCTTGAACTTGCGCGTCACCGGATGCTCCGCCGTCAGGGTCCCCGGTACGCTGCGGTCATAGACCGCTCCCGGCGGCAGGACGACGCGCGCCGCCCCCTTCCCCCTGGCATAGGGATTCAGGCCGGGGTTTAAGTCGATGGCCAGGCCGCAGGCGTGCGCCGACAGCTTGCGGCTGCCGGTCTGGGCGCGGAAGTTGAACCCCGAGGTGTTGTTGGCCGCCATCGACTTGAGGTCGTCGGGGCGGCCATCGCGGACGAAGGCCTGGTGGGCGATCGGAATCACCGACTCGACGGGGAAGCGGGTCTGGCGGATCACCGCAAACACGGCGCGGGCATCATCGGCCAGCGAGCTGTCGACCACCAGCTGTCCCTTGTGCAGTCGGCCGTCGCGGGCAAAGTAAGAGACCTCGACCAGCCGCTGCCGCCCGACGATGGCCGGCGGGCACTCTTTGGCCAGGTTGGCGCGCACCGCCTGCTCGACCGTCATCTCGCTGTCCACGACCTCGACAGCGGTCGGCTCTGCCGGGGGCGGACCGCCGGGCGCCGGCTTGCCAGCAGCAGCGGCGCTCGCCAGAGCCGCGGCCAGAAAGCGGCGATCGGCGGCGCGCGCCTCGGCGCTGCGGTTCTGCGGCCGCAGCACCATCACCCCTTGGATGTGGGCGCCGACGAGATAGTCGTAGACCGGCCGCAGCCGGTCGGGGCTGTAGCCATAGTAGGACTTGCCATCAATGCGGATGTGGCGCCCGCGCGGATCAGCGACCCAGCTGGTGGCGGCGGCGACCCCCAGCTGCTCGCGCCGCGGGTCGGAAAGATAGTAGATCCCCGCCGCGATCGACGGCTCGCCCGGCTTGGCCTGCGGGCGAAAGACGTAGTCCCGCGTCGCGTGCACCATGTAGATCTCACCACCCCGGTTGATGGCGATGGCGGCGTGCCCGAACATCAGCTCGTCGCTCGGCACCGGGCCCGGCACCACGCGCGAGAACAGGAGGATGTCGCCAGTCTTGATCCGGCTGCGATCCATCTGGGTGAACGTGGCCCGGCTGAGCAGCTGCAGGGTCAGCACCGGACCGCGCTGCAGCTTGGGCACGATGACGTGGCGGCCGGGGTCCTCCTCGGGGTTGCGCCGGTGCGGGGTGAGCCGGCTGCGGAACTGGGTGCGCGGCGCGGCGCCGGCCACCTCGGCGGTCACGTCGGCGACATAGCCCTGCTTGAGCGCATTTTCGAGGAAGATGTCCTCGGTGAAATCGAGGATGTTGCCGCCCACCGGCTCGCTGGAAAGGCCGCGGGTCTCGCTCTGCGCGTAGCGGATCTTGCGCAGCGAGTGCACAAACTCCTCGAAGCTGCCGGCGCTGGTGAGGGCCAGCATGTAGATCGCAAGCCCCGTGCAGCCAAAGGTCTGCAGCCGCACCCGCAGCGTGCCGGGGGGAGGAATCGGCAGCTGCGACTCATAGGCAAACGGCGTCCGCTTGAAGCGCTCGAGCAGAAAAGCGAGTCGCTCGTTGGCATCGGGAAACTCCGCCTGGGCGCGCGCCAGCAGGGCGGTCAGCTGCTCGATGTTGAGCGCGCCGAGCTCTAGCTGCAGCTTGATGTCGCCAAAGGCCACCACGCCCTGGGTCGCGCGCGGATCGAGCCGCGATGCCGGCGCGCTCGGAGCCGGCGCCTCCGCGGGCGGGCGCAGTCCCGGTTCCGCGAGCTTGGCCGGGGCCGCAGCCACGGCGCCCAGCGTCAAGGGCAGCGCCGGCGCGGTCGCCATCGCCTCATCGGCGCGCGAGTCGGCGCAGCCTGCCAAGAGCAGCACCAGCAGCACCGCGCGCAGCGCCGCCGGCGCGGTCACGGCGCGCCCTCGCCGTCGTCAAGGTCCTGGGCCACTGCGTCATGGAACGCCCGCCGCAGCGCGTGCATGTGGGCCCCGCGCCGGCGGCTTGGGTGGACGCGATTGGTCAGCAGCACCGCGAAGCGCTGCGCGCCCGGCTCGATCCACAGGCTGGTGCCGGTAAAGCCGGTGTGACCAAAGCCGGCCGCCGTCGCCCGGGCACCAGCGAACGAGTCCTGGCCCTTGAGCAGCCAGCCGAGCCCGCGCCGCACCGCGCCGCTGTCGACGTGCTGCTCGGTCGTCGCGCGCAGCACCTCTTCCCGGCCGAGCCGCCGGTCCCAGCTCAGCCAGGCCTGGGCGTAGGTAGCAAGATCCCCGGCGGTCCCAAACAGCCCGGCGTGCCCGGCGACGCCGTCGAGGCGAAAGGCGTTCTCATCGTGCACCACGCCCTCCAGCAGCTGGTTGCGCCAGCCGCAGTCCTCGGTCGCCGCCACCGGCGGCGCGGCCCCGGGCTCGGCTGCGGGCAGTGGCCGATAGCCGGTCGCCTGCATCCCGAGCGGGCCGAAGACATTCTGGGCGGCGAATGCGTCCAGGCGCTGCCGGGCGACTCGCTCGACAATCGCCCCAAGCACGATGAAGCCCAGGTCGCTGTAGACCACGGCGCCGCGCTGCCCGAGCGGGGTCTGCAGGGCGTTGGCCAGCGCGGTGAGCCGATCGCTGGTCCAGGCAAACAGCGGCCGCCAGCTCGGCAGGCCCGAGGTGTGGGTGAGGAGCTCACGAATCGGCACCTCGGCCAGGCTCGGACTCTGGAACCAGCCGGCATTCTCTATGTAGCGCCCGACCGGATCATCCAGCTGAAGCTCGCCATCGCTTAAAAGCCGCAGCACGCAGGGCAGAGTGGCCACGACTTTGGTGAGCGAGGCCAGATCGTAGCGGGTGTCGGCGGTGGCGGCGGGTCCGTCGTACTTGCGCACCCCCACCACCAGGGGCTCGCAGCGGCGGCCGGAAGCTCCGGCGACGGCGACGGCGCCGGGGATCTCGCCGCTGCACACCGCCTCGTCGAGCACGATCCTGGTGGCTGCCATCTTCATGCGGTCTCTGCTCGCCCCTGGCTCCCCTTTTCAGGGTATCGCCTTGGGCGCAAAAGTGTCAATGTTCAGCCTAGATCAGATTCCGGCTCGGCTCTGGCTCAGAATAGGAGTCCCTTTAGCATGAGCAGGAACAGGATCACCTGCACGCCCCAGCACAGGGCGCGGACCAGCACCAGCGGCTGGGTCGTTCCGATGAGGTGGGCGGTGCTCTGACCCAGGCGGGCATAAAGGACGAGCGGCGCCAGCGGCGCCACCACGGCGTCTTTGCCGAGCGCTGCGGCGGCCAGGACCAGCACGGCGAAGATCGGCAGGTTCTCCAGGCAGTTTGCATGGGCATCCGAGACCCGCTTGGCAAACGCCACATCGCCGGTGTCGGTCTTGCCGCGCGGCCAGTTGTTTATCGGCGCACCTTGGAGTATCCGGACCCCGCGATACCCGAGCACCAGGATCACCATCAGCAGAGTCCAAGCCGTAAACCCAAGCAGCGCCGTCATCGAGGTCATCGCATCCTCCTTGCTTGATAGACCAAGGGTGGCCAGCTTTGGCCACAGGTTGGAAGGTCGCGCCTAGCCTACCTTAACAGCGGCCCCAGTGGCCCAGGCTTCTATGCAGTTTGTTGTTGAGCGCATGCGCGGCGCCGCTTGGTGGCCGCGGCGCGCCCCTTTGCGCAGCGGCTGCGGGCTGGCGGCGAGCCGGGTAGTCGGCTAGTAGTACTGCGGCACGTAGAACTGCTCGGAGCGCGGCGGTCGCACGTAGCTGCCCGCCGGCTTGCGCGGCGTCAGCTCGACCGCCTCCGGGGGCAGGTCTTCATAGGGGACCTTGACCAGGATGTGCCGCATGCAGTTTAGCCGGGCGCGCTCCTTATCATCGGCCTCCACCGTGAACCAGGGCGCCTCCGGGATGTTGGTGTGAAGGAGCATCTTGTCCTTGGCCTTGGAGTACTCGACCCACTTGTCGCGGGACTGCAGGTCCATCGGACTTAGCTTCCAGCGCTTCATCGGGTCCTGCAGCCGGGCGCGGAAGCGCTTCTCCTGCTCTTCATCGCTCACCGAGAACCAGTACTTGAGCAGCACAATTCCCGAGCGGACGAGCATGCCCTCAAACTCCGGACAAGCGCGCATGAACTCGGTGTACTCCGCCTCCGTACAGAAGCCCATCACATGCTCGACCCCGGCGCGGTTATACCAGCTGCGGTCGAAGATCACGATCTCTCCGGCCGATGGCAGGTGCTCGACGTAGCGCTGGAAATACCACTGGGTCTTTTCGCGATCCGAAGGAGTTCCCAGCGCCACCACGCGGCAGCCGCGCGGGTTGAGTCCCTCGGTGATCCGCTTGATCATCCCGCCCTTGCCGGCGGCGTCGCGGCCTTCGAAGATGAGGACGACCTTGAGTCCCTTGTGCTTGACCCAGTACTGGAGCTTGACGAGCTCGGTCTGGAGGCGCTGCAGCTCCTTTTCATACTCGCGCTTGGGCATGGGCGGGCGCTGCTGGGCCGTGAGCTGTTCCCGCGCGCGTTTCTTTTCGCGCTTGAGCTCCTTCTTGCTGGGCTTCTTCTGCGCGTCGGCTGTATTCCCACTCGGCGAAGGTGCCTCGCTCCGGTTTCCGTCTGCCATCAGCTCCTCCAGTACCTGTTGGGCAGCCGGGTAGCTAAGGCTGCCGATGAGATATTTTATCCCAAGCAGGAGGGGGACCCATAGAAGAATCATCCAGCCGCCGAGCCCGCGGCAGCGGCCCAGCGGTCGCCGCCAAGCGCCGCCAGCGCCGCAAGCGCCGCGCCGGAGCGTCAGCCGGGAATTGGGTTGATGGTCTGCAGATTGAGGCCGCCGGGGTAGCAGTAGGAGATCGCGTAGCCATAGCCATAGCCGAGGAGACCAAAGGGCTTGTCGGCGCTGATGCGGTGATTGCCCGGCATGACGCGGAGGATGGCGCGACCGAGCACGCCGCTGCCCAGGGGGCGCAGCGGCTCGCTGACCGCCGTGCCATCCAGGGTCAGCGCGGCGTCTAGCGGCGCCGTCACGTTCACGTAGTTATAGGCGTAGGTCTGCGGCACATAGAAGATGTAGTCGCTGCGATACTGCTCGACCGGAGCCAGCGGCGACATGTTGGCGTCGCCCAGGCACTGAACGTTGTTGCCGGTGTACGGACAGCCGGCGGGCGCCCCTTGGGGAAAGTCACTGGTCTTGAAGGTGCCGCTGAGGTTGCCCCAGGCCGGCAGGTACTGCAGCGCCAGGATCGGCTGGTCGGCGGTGATCTCGAAGTCGCCATCGGTGTCAAACTCGAAGAACTGGCCGCGCCGCAGCGTCTGCACCGCCGGCAGCCCAGCGCCGCCGGTGAAGGTCACCTGGGTGGAGTCCACGCTGGCCAGGACCCGGTAGTAGTCGCGGTCAGTCGAGTTGCGCTGCTTGAACTTGCTGGCCGCGTAGTGCTTGCCCCAGGTCTGCAGCGGGAACATCTGCACTCCCAGGTGGTCGCCGCCGAGCGCGCTCGACGGCACGGTCACAAGGCCGGCGCCGCCAAAGACCACGACGTTGGCGCTCGCCTTGACCACGGCGCCCGAGATGTCCTCCAGAGAGTTGGCCTGCGTGACCTCCAGCACCTCCATCCGGTTGAGCGTCCGCTGCAGCGTCCCGCCGGCGGCCAGCGCCGGGATGCCGGCCCCCGCCTGGGTCGCCACCGGCACCGTGAGCTGCACCTGGGTGTTGTCAGCGAGTGCGAGCACCGCGACAAACCCCTGCCCCTGCGGCACCGAGGTCATGATCTTGGCGTTATACGTATAGCCCATGACGAAGTAGTCCTTGGCCATCACCTGCTCGGGCAATAGCAGCGTCGCCGAGCCGGTGACCACCTGGGCGGCGTCGATGGGGTGGAACAGATAGGCGGCCACCGGCGCCGACGACTTCAGGTGGAAGCCCTTGCGCGCCTGCTCGGTGCGGGTGAGCTTGTTGCGGCCGTGATCGAGGCGGAACACCACCAGACCGCCCGGCGGCGCGGTCTGGGTGCCGATGACGCCGCTCACATCCTCCAGCGTCACCACCGCCTCCATGGTGCTGGAGGTGTTGGAGGCGACGATGCCGAGCTCGCCGCTCGACGAGGTCGACCACAGGTTGACCGGGTAGAAGCTGCAGCCCGTGCTGCCGGCCGGCAGGTCGTCGCAGGGGCCGACACAGCGCCCGCCGCGACAGACCTGCCCATCGGTCCCCTGGCAGCGCTGCTGGTTGGTCCAGCGGCCGCCCTGGCAGGCCTGGACGGTGCTCTGATCCGCGCTGCAGCGCAGGCTGTCGGCAAAGCAGGCGGGCGCGCCAAGGTCGGGCAGCACGCTGCCGGGCGAGTCGATGTTTCCATCCCGCCCGGGGCTGCACGAGGACGGGGCAACAGCGCACAGGAAGCTGGCCAGGACAATCCATCGCGGTCGCGCGTTCAGCATGCGGCATCGTATGGCAAATTCGCCCCCGTTGAGCAAGCCCAAGCCCCGCTGCGGATCGAATGCGGCGGCGGCTCTCTCGGGGCGACCGCATGCGGCTTGAGGTCCTTGTGCATGACGCCGGCCGCGTGCACTCCCTCAAGGACGCGGCAGAGCGCGTGGGCCACTTGCAGCGCCGCGCCGAGGTCAAGCCGCCCGCGCTCGGCCAGCACCCGATCGAGCGAGCGGAGCCCGGGGTCCTCTAAGATGAGCGCCGCGCTGCCATCGGCCTGCACAAGACCCCGCGTCCGCACCACGCCGGGCAGCGGCGCCAGCTTCTCCAGGATCTGGTGCTCGTGAATGAGCCGCCCGACGATGCGCAGGCTGGGCGCGGCGGCGACCGGCAGCTTGACGACCAGCGGCTCGGCGGCGCTCGGACAAGTGGCCCGCCGGATGCGGGTCTCGGGTCCCTCGTAGACCGTCTCCCCTAGCGTGTACCCTTCTAGCTGCCCCATATCGCTGTCCGTTCCTTCAGGGAATTAGGAATTTAGACCATAACATGTGAGGGTCGGCAGCCAAACTGCGCTGCCAGGCGACCGCGCGCACCTACCTTGCCCCTACGTGTAGGAATCCGGCTGTCGCACACAGGCGCACAGGAGTCAGCAGGCCGCGATCCAGGCTGCCGTCGCCCAGGCAGGCGTCGTGACGCTGAAAAGCAGGCACGTACACACTCCCCTGCAAAATTACCTTGGTGGTATTCTAATGCTTCCAATTTGCGGCCGCGCCCTGGGTCCCCATCCCAGATCGCCGCCGCTTAGGCAAAGTTCCATCTGGACCTGGGAAGGAAACGCATGGACCACAGCAAAGGCACCATCTCGCTCACCAACGCCAAGGCCGATGCCGGGCGCTTCAAACATGGCATGGACGCCGAGTCGCTCAAGAGCGGCATCCTCAATCACCTGGAGTTCACTCTGGGTGAGCTGCCCGAGCATGTGGACAGCAAGTGGGAGCCGTATGTCGGCCTGGCGCTGGCCGTCCGCGATCGCCTCATGGAGCGCTGGATCCACACCCACGACGCCTATTACGACGCGGACGCCAAGCGCGTGTATTACATGTCGCTGGAATTTCTCATGGGCCGCACGCTCGGCAACAGCCTCATCAACCTCGACCTGATGGGCGCTGGCGAGAAGGCGATGGAAGACCTGGGCATGAAGCTTGAAGACATGCGCGACTCCGAGTGGGACGCCGGTCTTGGCAACGGCGGCCTCGGGCGCCTGGCTGCCTGCTTCCTCGACTCGCTGGCCACCCTCGAGCTGCCGGCCTACGGCTACGGCATCCGCTACGAGTACGGCATCTTCCACCAGCGCATCGTCAACAACGCCCAGATCGAGACCCCCGATGCCTGGCTGCGCTACGGCAACCCGTGGGAGATTCCCCGCTTCAACGACTTCTTCCGCGTCCGCTTCTACGGCCACACCCACCAGAAGGTAGACGAGCACGGCCGCCTGCACACCGAGTGGCTCGACACCCAGGACGTGCTCGCCGTGCCCTATGACACCCCGGTGCCCGGCTATCGCAACCGCACCGTCAACACCCTGCGCCTGTGGTCGGCGCGCGCCACCGAAGAGTTTGACCTCAGCTACTTCAACCGCGGCGACTACGAAGGCGCGGTCGAGGCCAAGTCGCTCTCCGAGAACATCACCCGCGTCCTTTATCCCAACGACAACATCTTTGAAGGCAAGGAGCTGCGCCTCAAGCAGGAGTACTTCTTTGTCACGGCCACCCTGCAGGACATCGTCCGCCGCTACAAGAAGCGCTACCGGATGTATGACCAGCAGCACGGGCTGGGCGTCTTTGATCGCTTCGCCGAGAAGAACGCCATCCAGCTCAACGACACCCACCCGGCGCTCGCCATCCCCGAGCTTATGCGCATCCTGCTTGATCTGGAAGGGATGACCTGGGAAGCGGCGTGGGACATCACCGTCAAGACCTGCGGCTACACCAACCACACCGTCATGCCCGAGGCGCTGGAGCGCTGGCCGGTGGCTCTGTTTGGCCGCGTCCTGCCGCGCCACCTGGAGATCGTCTTTGAGATCAACCGCCGCTTCCTCGACGAAGTGCGCGCCAAGTTCCCCGGCGACGACGCGCGCTGCCGGCGGATGTCGATCATCGAAGAGGGCAGCGAGAAGCGCGTGCGCATGGCCAACCTGGCGATCGTCGGCAGCCACGCGGTCAACGGCGTCGCCGCCCTCCACTCAGAGATCCTCAAGGCCGAGCTGTTCAAGGACTTCTACGAGCTGTGGCCCGAGAAGTTCAGCAACAAGACCAACGGCATCACCCAGCGCCGCTGGCTCAAGAAGTCCAATCCCCTGCTCTCGCAGGTCATCTCCGAGTCGATCGGCGACAGCTGGGTCACCGATCTGTTCGAGCTCAAGCGGCTCATCCCGCTGGCCGATGACGCCACCCTGCAGACCAAGTGGCAGATGGTCAAGCGCGCCAACAAGGAGCGCCTGGCCGGCATCATCGCCGATCAGTACAACCGCCGCGGCACCCCGCTGAAGGTCAATCCGGACTCGATCTTCGACTGCCAGGTCAAGCGCATCCACGAGTACAAGCGGCAGCTGCTAAACGCCCTGCACTGCATCACCCTGTATAACCGCATCAAGGACAACCCCAACGGCAGCTTCGTGCCGCGCACGGTCATCTTCGGCGGCAAGTCGGCCCCCGGCTACTACCTGGCCAAGCTCATCATCCGCCTCATCAACGAGGTCGGCCGCGTGGTCAATCACGACCCGGCGGTGCGCGATCTGCTCAAGGTCGTGTTCCTGTCCGACTACCGCGTGTCGCTGGCCGAGAAGATCTTCCCCGCCTCGGATCTGTCCGAGCAGATCTCGACCGCGGGCACCGAGGCCTCGGGCACCGGCAACATGAAGTTCGCCCTCAACGGCGCCCTCACCATCGGCACCATGGACGGCGCCAACGTCGAGATCCGCGAGGAAGTGGGCGACGACAACATCTTCATCTTCGGCCTGCTCACCGAGGAAGTGAACGCCCTCAAGGGTCGCTACAACTCGTGGGACTACTACCACAAGGACCCCGAGCTGCGGCAGGTCCTCGATCAGATCGGCGGCGGCACCTTCAGCCCCGCGGGTCAGCCGGACCTGTTCCAGCCGATCTTCCGCTCGCTGCTTCACGATGGCGACAACTACATGCTCCTGGCAGACTATCGGGCATACATTGATGCCCAGTGCCGCGTCTCGGAGACCTACCGCGATCAGAAGGCGTGGACCCGCAAGTCGATCCTCAACGTCGCCAACATGGGCAAGTTCTCGACGGACCGGACGATCAAGGAGTACGCCGAGCAGATCTGGGGTCTCAAGCCGGTGCGTCCCCCAGGGGGCTGATCGCTGACAAGGAGTGGTGCGCATGACTGCAGAGAAGATACTGACCGTGAAGACCAGCCCGCTGCCCGACCAGCGGCCGGGCACGTCGGGGGTGCGCAAGAAGACCCGGGTCTTCATGCAGCCTGGCTACCTGGAAAACTTCGTGCAGTCGGTGTTTGACGCCGTGCGCGAGGACTGCCCGGGCGGCTTCGGCGATCGCACGCTGGTGGTCGGCGGCGACGGCCGGTTCTACAACCGGCCGGCGATCCAGCTCATCGTCCGCATGGCGGCGGCCAGCGGCTTTGGCAAGGTCCTGGTCGGCCGCGCCGGCATCCTGAGCACGCCGGCGATGTCGGCGGTGATCCGGCGGCGCAAGGCGATGGGCGGGCTGGTGCTGTCGGCCAGCCACAACCCCGGCGGCATCGATGAGGACTTCGGGATCAAGTACAACATCGGCAACGGCGGCCCGGCGCCCGAGAAGGTCACCGAGCTCATCTACCGGCACACGCTGACCATCAGCGAGTACCGCACGGTGGAGCACCCCGATCTCGACCTCGATAAGGAAGGCTCGCAGCGCATCCTGGGCACGGAAGTAGAGATCTTCGATCCCATCGCCGACTACGCCGCGGTGATGGAGGAGCTCTTTGACTTCGCGGCGCTGCGCCAGCTCTTCCACGGTGGCTTCCGCCTGGTCTTTGACGCCATGCACGGGGTCACCGGCCCGTATGCGCATCACCTGTTCGAGGAGCGGCTCGGCGCTCCTTCTGGCACGGTGGTAAACGGCGTGCCGCTGCCGGACTTCGGCGGCGGCCACGCCGACCCGAACCTCGTCCACGCCCACAAGCTGGTCGAGCGCATGGCCACCGCCGAGGCCCCCGACCTCGGCGCGGCCAGCGACGGCGATGGCGACCGCAACCTCATCCTCGGCAAGGGTCTGTTTGTCACCCCGGGCGACTCGCTTTCGATCATCGCCGAGCACGCCGCCGCGTGCATCCCGGGCTACAAGGACGGCCTCGCCGGCATCGCCCGCTCGATGCCGACCAGCACCGCCGCCGATCGGGTGGCCGCCGCCCTGGGGGTCCCGCTGTACGAGACTCCCACCGGGTGGAAGTTCTTCGGCAACCTGATGGACGCCGGCAAGTGCACGATCTGCGGCGAGGAGAGCTTCGGCACCGGCTCCAATCACATCCGCGAGAAGGACGGGGTGTGGGCGGTGCTGTGCTGGCTGTCGATCCTCGCCAAGACCCACAAGCCAGTGACCGCGATCGTGTCCGATCACTGGCAGCGCTTCGGTCGCAGCTACTACCAGCGCTACGACTACGAGGGACTGCCGCAGCAGGGCGCCAAAGAGATGGTCGACGCCCTGCGCGCCCGCATGCCGAGCCTCGGCGGCAGCGAGTTTGCCGGCAGCACGGTAGAGAAGACCGACGACTTCAGCTACAAGGACCCCATTGACGGCAGCGTCAGCACGGGTCAGGGGCTGCGGATCCTTCTTGCCGACGGCTCACGGGTCATCGTGCGGCTGTCGGGCACCGGCACCGCGGGGGCGACGCTGCGCCTGTACCTGGAGCGGTACCGCAACGACGCCGGCAAGTCCGAGATGAAAGAGGTGCTGGGGCCGCTGGCGGATGCGGCGCTGCAGGTGCTCGATCTGCGAGCACGCTGCGGCCGCGAAGCTCCGGACGTCATCACCTGAGCGCCTGATAGCAGCTGAGAACCCGATAGCAGCCGAGAACCTGACAGCAGCTGACCCCCGCGATCCGGCACTTGCCGGCCAGGTCGCGGGGGTTTTTTTATGCCTGCGCCGCGACGCGTGCTAAACGGACAGCATTAGGGAGGGACGGCCTCTCCCCCCAAGGACTGCCCATGGAACTGCCCATCTTCCAGATCGATGCGTTCACCGGCCGCGTCTTTGGCGGCAACCCGGCTGCCGTGGTCCCCTTGACCAAGTGGCTGCCCGACCCCGTGCTGCAGGCGATCGCCGCCGAGAACAACCTGGCCGAGACCGCCTTCTTCGTGCGTCAGAGCGACCACTACGCGCTGCGCTGGTTCACCCCCGCGGTCGAGGTCGATCTGTGCGGCCACGCCACCCTGGCCACCGCGCACCTGCTGTTCACCCGCTTTGAGCCCGAGGCCGAGCGCCTGCGCTTCACTACCCAGAGCGGCTGGCTCGAGGTAAGCCGCGACGGCGACCGCCTGGCGCTCGACTTCCCGGCGCGGCCGCCGCTGCCCTGCGCGGTGCCCGAGTCGCTGGCCGCTGCCCTTGGGACCCAGCCGGTCGAGGTGCTGGGCGCGCGCGACTACTTTGTCGTGCTGCGCAGCGCCGAGGCAGTGCGGGCGATAAAGCCCGACTTCGCGCGCCTTGCGACCCTGGACCGCGCCGCCGTCATCGTCACCGCGCCCGGGGAGGACTGCGACTTCGTGTCGCGCTTCTTCGCCCCCGCCATGGGAATCCCCGAGGACCCGGTCACCGGCTCGGCGCACTGCACCCTCATCCCCTACTGGTCGCGGCGCCTGGGCAAGATCAGCCTGCTCGCCCGCCAGCTGTCGGCGCGCGGCGGTGAGCTGTTCTGCGAGGATCGCGGCGAGCGGGTCGCCATCGCCGGCCACTCGGTGCTCTACCTGGAAGGCACTATCTATATCTAAAGGACTGTCGCGAACTCCCTAGTTGGGAGTATAGGCCTTGCTCGAGGTGCGCGCCCAGACGCCGCGCCCTTCCTGCCACAGGCGCATCGCCCGGCGCGCCAGCTCGATGCGCTTCTGGGCGCTCAGCTCGTCGTGGAAGACGGTGCTGACGATGGCGCGGCTCACCTTGTAGCTGCGGCGCAGGCGGTCGCGGTCCTGCGGTCGCAGGACTCCCGGGGAGCTCGGGCTAGCGGTGCCGCTGCCGTGACCGAGGTTGAGAGTACCGGGCGAGTTGGCCGACGCGGCGAGCGCCGGGACGAGGAACCCGGGCGAGCTATAGCTCGGACGGCCCTCGGTGGTCAGGTACTCGGCCTCATCGCTTGTGAGGTAGAAGGTGTTGGTCAGGTCGCGGACGATGCGGCGGACCACCTCGGCCGAGAAAGCGGCGAAGTAGTCCTCGTCGCGGCGGGCGATCTTCTGGCGGTCCTTGGGGTCGAGCGTCTGGTAAAAGACGTGCAGGTAGTCGACGGCGCTGTCGATGGTGAACCACGGCTCGTCGACCAGGCTCAGAAGGACGAAGCTGCACTCGGGGCCGAGCATATAAAGGCCGTTCTCGCTCTGCAGGGCGGCGCGCTCCTCGGCGTGGACCTTCTCCAGGGCGAGCACTACGTCGCGCTCGGTGATCTTCTGCTCCTCGCGGCGCGAGCTGCGCAGGCGCTCGTCGATGCTCTGGATGATGAGGGCGCCGCAGTGCTGGATCCACGCCGGGACGCGGAAGGTCTTCTCCAGCAGCACCTGCTCGACCGCCGCCGACTCGAAACGCAGGCCCAGGCGCGTGAACGGCTCGCGCACCATGCGCTCGGCGCTGGTCTCGTCCAGGGGGCCGAGCATGCGCAGCTTGGCGAAGTTGAGCAGCGGTCCGAACAGATCCCAGCGCGCCTCGACGAGCTCCGCGTGACCGGCGAGGATGACCCGGCACACGGCGCCGCCGGCGAGCACCAGCGCCGAGGCCGAGCGCAGCTCCTCGAGCAGCGGCGACTGCCGGCGCTGATCCGGCGGCGTCTGCAGCCCCTCCAGCACGCCCTCGATGACATCGCGCGGGAAGCCGGTCTGGTGCAGGGCGCTGCGCAGCGCCGCCACCTGCGCCTTGGTGACCGCCGGGCTGCCCGGCCCGAGCAGGGTCGCCAGCGACTGACCGAGCGCCGAGGCCTCGCGCCACTCGCCCAGCAGGTAGGCCCGCCGCTCGGTGCGCAGGATGGTGTCGATCTCGTCAAGGACGATGGCCACGCTGTGGTCGGGGTGGCGGCGCGTCCACTGGTCGATGACCGAGCGCAGCGGCGGCAGCACCTCGCCCAGGGCGAAGCCCTGCTGGGCCTTCTGCGGCTCGATGTCCTCGTACAGCTCGGTGATCATCGCCTTGAGCAGCTCGCGGCTCGTCGGCGCGGTGGTGTAGTCCATGCCGCGCGGGATGACGCGGTAGCCCTGCTGCTCCAGCTCGAAGCGCACGCGCTGCAAGAGCGAGGTCTTGCCGATCTTGCGCGGCCCGACGATAAGGAAGTTCTCCTGCCGCTGGCCGCGGATCTCCTCCAAGAGCGAGCGCCGGCCGTAGAACATCTCCTCGATGAGCTCCTGGTTGGCCAGGCCCATCTTGCTGCGGAACGGCGACAGCGCGGCGTAGCTGGCGGCGGCGGCCAGGCGGCGGATGAGCTCTTCGACGGGGTTGTCGTGCAGCGCGGCGTGCTGCAGGTCGGCGATGTCGATCGCGGCGACGTGGAACAGGTTGCGGCTCCAGTGCAGGACCTCGGCCAAGAGCTCGGGCACCACGACGATCGCCGACAGCGAGGTGTCGCTGATCGTCCCCTCGGTGCCGGCAAACCCCGCGTCCGGGCGCGGCAGGATCTGCGGCCCCGAGCCGCCGGCGACCATCATCGGCAGCCGACCGCGCAGATCGATCTGCACCTGCTCCAGCGTCGGCCGATCCGGCTGCCCCGCCGGCAGGTACAGCACCACCCGCTTGAGCCACGGCAGCTGGCGCTTCTCGCGGAAGCGCACCTGCACGCTGCGCATCGGGATCTGGCCGCCGGCGCGCGCGAGCAGCTCGTCGCGGCCGGTGCCGTCGACCAGATCGAGGCGGAAGTACTTGGCGATCGCCTCGATGAAGCGGTGCTCGTCCTGGCCGTCCATCCACTTGCGACAGGCGCGCGACAGATCCAAAAACTCCTGCCAGCGCCCCTGCGGCGCCTGCATGCCCGGCCGGTTCCACCCGAGCACGGTGCGCAGCGGCGCCGAGCTGCCGCCGAGCGCCCGATCAACGGCGGCGGCGTCCCACAGCGGCAGCTGGCGGACCAGGTTGCGGCCGTCGATGGTGTTGGGCAGCCCGGCCTCGCCCTCGGCGACCCCGAGCAGCGTGCGCAGCCACTCGCGCACAGCCGAGCTGGTGAAGGCGCAGAACAGGCGGTCGCCGCTGAGGCGCATGGTGCGCAGGATGCCCAGCCGCTTGAGATCGGCCGCCGCCTGGTCGAGCCAGCGCTCGCCGCTGCGCGTCCCCTCGCGGGCCGGGGTCTCCTCGGCGGTGGGGCGGCCGCGCAGCCGCGGGCGGGTCTGCTTGAGGTAGGTCCAAAGCACGGTGCGGCTGTCCTGCAGGCTGCCGCGGATGCGCACCTTCTTGAGCCACATGACCTTGGTCAGATCGTCGATGGTGCGCTGGTCCAGGCGCACCCCGGCCGAGGCCACCACCTTGCTCGTCGGCAGGCGGTCCTTGCCCGAGATCGAGTACACCGGGGCGTCGACCACCATGCCGGGCCGGACGTCGGCGACATCCAGATCCACCGAGTCGCTGCACAGCGCCGCCAGGTACAGCCGGTGCTGCAGCGGCAGGGCGCTCCACACCACGGACAGATAGGTGCCCACGCGCGACTCGAAGGCGCTCGCTGACAGCGGCGCCCGGGTGCGCTCGCGCAGCGCCTGCTCGACGATCGGCATGCACTCGGCGACCAGCCGCAGGTCGGTGCCGGTCACGTCCATGAGCGCCCGCAGCGCGGTCTGGGTCCCCGAGTGGGTGGTCGCCACCGCGGGCGGCGCCCCCTGCGCCGCCGCCCCCGAGCCCTCGCGCAGCAGCAGCAGGCTGGTCAGCGCCTGCTCCAGCTCGTTGCGCATCCGCTCGTCGGTGCGGTGCACGCTGTAGGGGTCGGCGACGTGGTCCAGGTCGATGAGCTCCAGCGATCGCGCCGCCGCCTCCGAAGCGGCCTGGCTGCTCGACGGGGTGACGATGGCCGGCAGGATCAGCGACAGCGCCGCCGCCTGCGGCGACAGGAGCAGCAGCGAGCGGCCGCGGTAGGCCAGGCTCACCCGGGCGCCGAGGATAAGGAGCTGCCGCTGCTCGTTTTCCTCCAGGCGCGCCTTCTCGCACAGCTCGGGCAGGCCGAGGATGATAAGGCCGCGCGCCTGCGCCCCCGAGGTGGGCAGCGGCGCCTCACTGACCGCGCGCACCAGGGCGTCGACGGTGTCCAGCCGCTCGGCGTTGGGCAGCCCGAGCACGCCGCCGATGCGCGCCCCGACCTGCTGCACCAGATCGCGCAGGGTCGGGTTGAGCGCCCGCTGGCTGCCCTGCAGCGGCGCCGAGCTCGCCGGGGCCGAGCGCGCCGCGACGTTGACCATGCGCCAGCCTTCCAGGGTGTCGATCGGCCGCTCCGGCCAGTCCAGGTTCACCGCGTCGGCGAGCAGCTCGTAGGCGTGGGCGGGGAAGGCAGTGACGATGGCGACCGAGGCGTGGGCCGACCGCAGAAGGTCCATCAGCTGCTCTTTGCGCTGCTGGAACAGCGTCGGCAAGCGCTCGGCGAAGCTGTCAAACAGGGCGCGCGCCAGCTGGCGCGACTCGCGGCGGAACTGGCCTTCGATGACCCGCTCGGTGCGCTTGTCGCCGTCGTGGGACAGCTCGATCTCGATGCGGTAGCGCAGGCCGTCGGCGGCCATCAGCGCCGGGCACTCGACCGCCAGCCCGAGCTCGTGGCCGGGCTCCAGATCCACCGGGTCGGGGTCGAGCGCCCGCGCCCGCACCTCCTTGGGCTCGACCGAGCGCACGCTCAAAACGACCCCGTGGGCGGTGCGGGCGGCGTCGGCGGCCAGCATCACCGCGTAGCGCAGCACGCGCCGCCCCTCGCTGATGCCGAGGTCGGAGATGAGGCGCACCTCGAAGTCAGGCTCGGTGCGCAGCCGCGTCGCCTCCTCGACCAGGACCTGCCACCAGACGGTGAGCAGGGCGACCACGGTGGCCACCGGGCGCACCACCAGCATGCGCGACACGAACGCGCCGGCGTGGCCGAGCGGGGTGGCGCCGCTCAGGCGATCGAGCAGGCGCAGCCGCAGGGCGTTGCGCCGCTGATCGAGCTGCGCCGCCAGCTCGTCCAGGCTGTGGGCGACCTGCGCCTTGTTGGTCTTGCGATCGAGCTCCTGCAGCGCCTGCGACAGGAACTGCTGCTCGGCGAGGTAGGTCGCCTCGTCGATAAAGGCCCAGGCCTCGTCGCGGTAGCGGTAGGACAGGTGCTGCTCGCTGAGGCTCCTGTGGGCGCGCAGGGCCGCCAGGGCCTTGTCGACCATCGCCGGCTGCAGCGAGGCCTGCAGCTCGGCGAGGTTGGTCATGTCAAACAGCCGCAGCACGCCCTGGACCATCTCCAGGAGCGCCCACGAGTCGGGGGTGATGCCGTCCGAGCTGACCGGCAGGGCGCAGCGCGCCAGCTCGTCGGCCAGGCGCTCGTAGTAGATCTGGTCAAAGCCGTTCTCGATGGCGACCTCGAACAGCCAGTCGATCTCGCCTTCGAGGGTGTTGGAGACGCCGCTCAAGGTGTCGTCGTTGTCCTCGGCGCCGATCGTCGGCAGGCGCGGCCCCCAGCGCCGCGACACGCCGGTAAGGAACGAGCGCGCCTCGGTGTCGGGCAGGATCTCGGGCTGGCACATGGTCTCGATGACCGCGTGCGGCATATGCAGGCGCACCCGCCCGAGGTCGCCGGCGAGGAAGGCGCGCTCCCACGACAGCGCCGAGCGCAAAAGCAGCGCCATGTTGGTGAGCAAGAATCGGCTCGGCTGCGTCGGCGACACCGCCTCGAGCACCGCGACCACGCTGCGGAAGAACACCGGCTCGGCCTGATCGAAAAGCTTGGCCCGGTCCAGGCGCTGCAGGTGGCGCAGGAACAGGGCGGCGACGCTGTCGATGGCGAACGGCCACTCGGCCGAGCGGGTGTCGTGCAGGATGATCGCCGGCAGCCAGGTGGGCAGCTCCTCGATGTGCTCGGGCCGGACGTGGTTCTCGACGCACTGCAGCAGCTCGCCGCGGATGCTCAGCGGCTCGTCGCAGACGTGCACCAGGCGCGAGAGCAGCTCGCGCCCGAGCTTGGCCTGCTGGGCGTCGGCGCCGCTGCCCGCGCCGCCCAGGGCAATGGGCACCAGGGCCTCGAACAGCGGCAGCAGCAGGATGCGCGCCCGCGGCGGTCGCGGCAGCGGCCAGGCGGCGACGTCGAACAGGTCCGAGCGCGACGGCGAGCGGGCGCTGGCGTCGAGCCCCACCTGGGCGTCGGTCTGAAGCAGCAGCTTGGTCAGGTGAAGCACGCTGGCCACCGCCGGGGTGCCGCGCTCGCCGGTCGGGCGCGGCGTGCCCACCGGAGTGTTGGTGCGCGCCGGCGGCGGGCGCGACGAGGCGCCCGGCTTGACCTCGGCCGAGGTCATGCCCGGGGTGACGATTGAGCCGGCGATGCGGCCCTCGCGCGCCGAGCGCAAGAGCTCGCGCAGGGCGACGGCGCGGATGTGCGGGCCCTGGCCGCGCATCGCCGCCCGCAGCACGTTGGCGCGCGAGCCGGCGGCGCGGCTGCCAAGCTCCAGCAGCCGCTCGATGCTCTGCAGGTGCTCGTCCTGCGGGTGGGCCTCCCAGCTGGTCAGCACGCCCCCCTGGAGCAGGATGAGCAGCCGGTAGCCGCCCTCGACCAGCGGCCGGCACATCATGCGCTGCGGGGTGCCGCCGGCGGCCAGCCGCACCAGCTCCTGGCCATCGCGGCGGAAGTCGACGGCGAGGATGTGCACCTGCTCATCCTCGGTGCCGAGCGCCAGGCACGGCACGCCGAAGACCCCCTCGGGGATGAAGCACAGCGCCGAGATGCCCTTGGGGAACAGGTGCTGCGACATCAGGCGCAGCGACTCACCCTCGATGCCGAACACCTGGACCTGGCCGGTGCTGGTGCCCACCGCGGCCAGGGTGGCGCCATCGGCGAGCGCGGCGCAGCTGGTCGCCGCCGGCGCCGGCACCGACAGCGACTTGTAGCCCGGCCGGCGCAGCGAGACTCGCGCCGAGGTGATGTGCAGCGAGCCGGCGCTGTTGGAGATGACCGCCAAAAGCTCGGCCGGCAGGACGTGCGCGCGCACGCGCAGGTGGCCGCCCTGGGTGTCCACGGCGAGCACGCTCGGCCGGCCGCGCTCGCCGGTGCCCGGCACGCGCAGGATCAGCGTCTCGCGGGTCGGTGCTGAGCGGCGGGCCGACTCGGCGGACTCGGCAATTCCCGGCGAGCTGGGCGGGATGGCGCTCACCGCGTCGTCGCTGGGGCTTAAGTGCAGGTCGTAGCCGATCGGCTCGGCGCCGCTGCCGCCGCAGCGCGCCTCGCCGCGCAGCACCGTCTGGCCGCTGCCGAGCAGGCTGTAGACGAGCAGCTTGGTATCGCCCGCCTCGTCGATGCCGACGATGACGGCCGGCAGGAAGCTGTCGCCCTCCTGCCACAGCCGGCGGACTTCGATAAAGCGCACGGTGCCGGGGACCTGAACCTCCGGCCCGGCGGAGGTCGGCTGCCACGGCCAGTCGAGCGGCGGCGGGCCGGTATCGATCTCGCGGCCCGAGCGCAGAGGTCCGTGCTGGGCGGGCTCGATGGGCTCGACGCGCAAGGCGCCGCGGCGGCCGATGCCGACGATCCAGCTGCGGCTTGGCCACTCCAGCGTCGCGGTGGTGATGCCGTCGCCGGTGGGCACCAGCGGATCGATCGCCGTGGCGACCAGATCCAGGCGCTCCAGCTCCATCGAGAAGCGGTCCAGGCGCAGCTCTTCGATAAGGCCGATGGCGCGCAGGACCCGCATCACCACTTCGTTGTTCTCGTCGAGCTTGGGCCGGTCGCTCTCGGGCACTCCCTCGATGTGGGCCAGGCGCGCCGCCGCTTCGGTGGTCAGCGAGGTGGCGTAGTCGCGCGCCCGCAGGCTGCGGACGTTGAGCAAGCGCTTGAGCTCGGGCGGCGGCTGGTCGATCGTCGGATCGCTGCTCGGCAGGCTGCCGTCGACGGCGTTGGCCGGCGAGTGCTGCCAGTACTGCTCGAACAGCCGGCGCGAGATGCGGTCGATCTGGTGGCGGACCAGGCGCGGCGCGCCCAGGTACACCTCGACTAGCTCCGCCAGGACGGTGCGCGCCCTGCATCTGCTTGACGGTGAGCAGCGGCAGCGGTCCGGTAGGGGTGGCGCGCGGCTCGTCGCGGGCGAGCTGCGGCAGGTGCAGCAGCAGGAAGTGCTCGAAGATCACCACCGCCTCGCGCTGCGAGCGCTCGGGCAGCATGTGCCAGCCCGGCTGCCCGGAGGTAAACCAGCGCACCAGATCCACGACCGCCTGCGAGGCGGGACCGGGGCTCTCCAGCACGCGGCTTAGCAGGTACAGCTGCACCGCCGCATAGGCGTCGTGGCGCGGCGGGGCCAGGGCGAGCAGCCGCTCGGTCGGCGACGGCCCCGGCGGCGGCCCGGCGGCCGCCTGCGCCTGACCCAGGGACTGATACAGCTTGCGGCAGCGCTGGTCGAGCAGCGCGGTGTCGGTCAGCTCATAGATGCGCATGCCGCCGTCGATGCCGCCGAGCACCAGGTCGATGCGGCCGCTGTTCTCGATGTCGGCCAGGGTCATCGCCGAGAACAGGAACCCGGCGTCCATCCGCCACATCACCCCGGTCTGCGCGGTGTCCATCGCGAACACGTAGCCAAACGAGGTGCCGCCGACGAGCAGGCCGGCGCTGGGCGACGGCGCCTGCATGCCCAGCTTGCGCGCCGGGGCGTAGGCCAGGCAGACAAAGCGCCACTGCGGAAACAGCAGCGAGCGCAGGCGGCCGTCGCGGCCGATGCGCTGCAGGCCGCCGCGGGCGTAGGCGACGACCAGCTCGTCCTCGCACAGGACCAGGTCGGTCACCTCGCCGGGCAGGAACGACACCTTGGAGAAGTCGCTGCTGGCGTCCGGCCGCCGGCCGAGGCGGTCGTCGAGGATCTCGACCCACAGCCGCGAGTCCTCGAAGCGGCCGCGCAGCACCGGCACCCGGCCGGGCTCGCTGCTGTCGCCGATAAGGCGGATCTCGCCAAAGCCCGGCGTGCCGGTGCGGCGGTGCTCGAGCTCGGAGACGTCCCACTGCGTGCCGTCGCAGGTCAGCTTGAGCTCGCGATACACGGCGCCGCCCTCGCTCTCCTCGACCGAGGTGACGATCGCCTCCTGGCGGCTGAACACGCCGAAGCTGGAGAACGACACCCCGAGGAGCTTGCCGCGGTAGCGATGGGTGCCGATCGTCCAGCTGGCCACCGGGCCGCCCTCGGCCTCGCGCAGGGCGAGGCGCGGGGTGTGCACGATGTGATCGCTGTCGATGACCAGCATCTCGTTTTTGCCGTCGCCGTCCAGATCGGTGACGCGGATGAGCAGGAGGCCCCGGCCAAAGCGCAGGTTGGTGCGCAACAGCGCCGGGCGCGTCCGCAGCCGACACAGGCGGACGAGCTCGCGGGCCGCCTCGTCGGGGTCCGCCGGCAGCGGAGACTGCGCGAGCTTCACGAGTTCCCGATACTCCTGGACCTCGGGGGAAGCCGGTCGAGCATCGATTCGCCGAACGCGGGGCTCAGACATAGGGTTCATTCTACCAGCGGGTCTGAGAGCCGCGGCGCCCGCACTGCGCGCAAGGTCAAATCTGTCGCGGGTTTGGCTCGCGCGCCATTCGCTGCGCGGCCGGGAAGTGACAGGGAAGGCCCGCTCCTGTAGGCTGCCGCTTGATGAGTGACCATCCTTCTCGCTATACGGGTTCTGATCTGCCGGGCCATGTGCGCGGCATCATCGAGGCGGCCATCCCCGGCGCGCAGGCCGAAGTGGCCGGCGGCGGCGGTCACTACACGATCAAGGTGACGGCGGCGGCGTTTGCCGGCAAGTCGCTGATCGAGCAGCAGCGGATGGTCTACAGCGCCATCACCGAGCTCATGCGCGGCGATGACGCGCCGATCCACGCGGTGGACAAGCTCACCACCCGGTCGGCCTGAGGCGGTGGTGGGTATGGGCGACTGGCGATGGCGGCTGGTCCTGGGCCTTGGGCTGGCGCTGGCCGCCTGTCGGCGCGAGCCGACGCTGCTCATCGACGCCCGCGTCCAGCCCGACCTGAGCCCGGCGGCCATCGCGCCGGCCGCCCAGCCTGCCGCGCCCGCCGCGGCGCCGCCGCCGACCCCGGTGGCGGCCGAGCCAGGTGCCGACTCCACCGACGCCGCCGTCGAGATCTCGGGCGAGCTTGAGCTGCCCCCCGGCGCTCCGCCCAAAGAGCGGCTGATGGTCTACGTCACCCTGCGCGACTGCTTAAACGACGCCTCGCCGCTGCTGCGCCGCCTGCCGGCCAGCGATAACCGCAGCTACTTCGTCGCCGTCATCGCCCCGCGCGGCAGCTCCCTGTCGGTCTGCGCCGCCGCCGAGCCGGGACCGGGCAAGCCCGCCCACCTGTACGGCCGCGCCACCAAGACCCTGCAGCTCCAGCAGACCGCCGACCAGGCCTTCAGCGCCGTCGATATCACCCTGGCGGAGGGGCCACCGCGCCGCTTTGCCAGCCAGCTCGCCCGCTGATCGCGAGCCTGCCGGCTGGCAGTAGCAAGCCTAGTCCGCGGCCCGACTTGGGGTCCGGCCGTGCTGGCAGCCCGCGCGCCCGAGCTCGGCCGCAAGCTACGTCTTGCCGCAAGCTAGGGCTTGCGCGGCGCCTTCTCGCCCGGCTCGGGCTTGCGCGGCACCTTCTCGCCAAGCTCTGACTTAAGCACGGTGAACTCGACGTCGACCGGCCGCAGCTCGTAGGCGATGCCCGGCGGCAGCTTGACGACCTGGGGCCGCTTGACGTACTTGGTCCCCGGCGGCTTGCGCTCCTCGGCCGAGGTGTCGAGCATCAGCTCGGGCACGTCGGCCAGCTTGTCCAGGCCCTGCCCGCGCAGGACGATGGTCGCGGTCTCGGGGTGGAGCTTGACGTTCTGCGGCGAGCCGCTGGTTCGGATCGGCACGTTGGCGAAGGTCTTCTCGACCAGCTCGACCACCACCGCGGCGTCGATCTTGGGCGGCGGGTCATCGACGAACGAGGCGAACTTGGGCAGCGCCGCCAGCTCCACCGGCACGGTGACGGTGTCGCGAATTTCGCTGACTTTCAGCGGCTTGGACAGCACGTTGTGCATGTTCTCGACGACGTTCTGGGCGCCGCGCACGCGCACGCTGCGCGGCGTCGCCGTCGCCTGGCGGAAGCGATAGCCCTCGGGCGGCTCGCCCTCCATGGTCAGCTGCACCGGGATGAGGGCGGTCACCTCGGGCTCGTAGTGCAGGTAGACGCTGGGCGGCACGTAGCTCTCGATGCGCAGCCCGGGGGGGACCTTGACCATCTCGGGGGTGAAGCGCAGATCGCCCTCGCGCAGGGTCGACAGGTCCAGGTGGATCGGCTCTAGCGGCGTCTCGCCGGCGCGGTTGATGCGGCCCCACGGCCCGCGCACCACCACCTTGACCTGGTCGACGCGCGGCTGCGAGACCATCAGGCGGTCGCGCGGCTCGGTGTAGGTGACCTTCACAAACAGCGTGGTGTTGGCCTCGAGCTCGGTGCGGACGACGAACACCAGGGTCAGCGCGACCACCAGGGAGATCGCCTTGAGAAACAGGTCCTCGACGAAGATCTTGTAGATGAACTCGCGCATGCGGCCCCCTACTCTACCTTGAGGGTCGGGCGCGCGTCGGTGGGAGCTGGCGGGGCGGCGTGCGGTGCCCCGGCGCCCGGGCTGGTCACCGGATCGTAGCCAGCCCCCGAGTTCAGCGCGGCCGGATCGGGGCGCTGCGTCTCGGCCGAAGACAGCGGCACGCTCGCCGCGGCCAGCTGCCCGATATTGAGGCGAGCAGTGGGCTCGCTCTTTGGCTCCACCGGGCTGGCCACCGCCCCTGCCTGCACCGCGGCGCTGTCGACGGGCACAAAGAACGGCTGCGTCTGCATCATGGCTAGCAGCTCGGGCGGCATCGACAGCGGGACCGGGCGCCGCTGCGGCGTAACCACGGGCGTGCCGGCCGGGGTCGGTGGCGGCGCGGTCGCCGCGGTGCCCGCGCCAAGCGGCACGCCCCCCAGCGAGATATCACCCGACTTGTTCTCGGGCTTGGCGCTGCGGCTCTGCGGCGGCGCCTTGCCCTTGTTGTTCTTCTTCTTCTGAAACAGCCCGAGCAGCGCCTTGCGCAGGGTCGCCGCGTCGAGGTCGCGGGCGATGTTGCCGTTAAAGCACAGCGACACGGTGCCGCGCTCCTCGCTGACCACGACGACCACGGCGTCCGTCTCCTCGGTGACGCCGATCGCCGCGCGGTGCCGGGTGCCGAGCTGCTTGTCGAGCTTGGTGTTGGCCGACAGCGGCAGCACGGCGCCGGCCTGGTGCACGCGCAGGTTGCGGATGATCACCGCGCCGTCGTGCATGTGGTTGGCGGCCTCGGGGATAAACAGGGTGATGAGCAGCTCCTTGGTCACCTTGGCGTCCAGCTCGACCCCGACCTCGCCCAGGTGATCGGACAGGTCGGCGTCGCGCTCGATGACGACCAGGGCGCCGATGCGCTGCTTGGCGAGCTCGCCTGCCGCCTGCACCACCTCTTCGATGACGTAGGTCTCTTCATACTGCCGGCGCATGAACAGGTTCTGGCCGACCTGCATGAGCGCCCGCCGGATGTCCTGCTGGAAGATGACGACGAAGAAGATGATGAAGTAGTCGATCAGCTTCTCGAACAGCCACGAGACGGTAATAAGGTCCAGGCGCTTGGCGCAGAAGAACAGCCCGATGATAAGGGCCATGCCGGTCATCGTCTGGGCGGCGCGGGTGCCGCGGACCAGCTTGAGGGCCCGGTAGATGATGTAAAAGACGATGAGCACGTCCGCGGCGGTGGTCACCGCGTCGCGGAAGGTGAAGCTGGTGCCGTTGAGGAACGAGAACACCGGCGTGCCGCTGTCGGGAGTCATGGCTGCCCCCCAGCGGCGGGCGGGGCGACCGCGGCCAGCAGCTGCAGCGCCGCGCGGGTCGCCGCGACGTCGTGCACGCGGACGATCGCGGCCCCCTGCTGCGCCGCCAGCACGGCAGCAACCACCGACGGCAGCAGGCGATCTTCCACTGGCAGCCCGGTGGCTGCCCCGAGCAGCGACTTGCGCGAGGCGCCGATCAGCAGCGGACCGCCCAGGCCGGCGCGCAGGCGCCCAACCTGCCCCAGCAGTTGCAGGCTCTGGGCCGCCGTCTTGGCAAACCCCAGGCCCGGATCGTAGATGACCCGCGCCCGCAGCCTGGGGTCGGTGAGCGCACTCACGATGTCAGCCAGCTCCCTGATCAAAGTGTTGCACAGATCCGGGCCATAATCGGTGAGCTGTCGCATCGTCGCCGGAGTGCCGCGGGCATGCATCATCACCAGCCCATCAAAGGCCTGCAGCACCTCGGCGATCGCCTGCCGGCTCACCGCGGGGGCGCCGGCCGCGGCCACCGCCGGCTGCAGCAGGTGCTGCGGGAAGGTGAGGTTGAGCAGTCGGAACCCGGCCTGAGCGGCGCGGCGGGCGGTGAGCAGGTGGCGGGTATCGATCGACAGCACGGCGGCCACCGGGCGGCGGCTGAGCGCGGCTACGAGCTCGCGCAGCCGCTCCCACTCGGCCTCGGCGGTGAGCAGCTCGGCGCCCGGGCGCGTCGACTCGGCGCCGAGGTCGATAAGCTCGGCGCCGGCGGCGATGAGCTCGTCGATCCGCGACAGGGCGCGCGCGCAGTCGCTGTAGCGACCGCCATCGGCAAACGAGTCCGGGGTCAGGTTGACGATTCCCATGATGGCGCACCGCGCGGCGCTTATGGTCAGCACCTGGCCGTCGCTGCGGCGCAGCTCGATGCGATGCTCGCACGCCGGCCCCCCCCCCGCCCCAGGTCGGGCACCGGGGGTTGTGACGCCAGCACGAGCATGATCGGCCAGACCCTGCATCGGAGACACCCATAAGCTGTGCAATCTAAGACGAGATCGGTACGAAAGAACTTTACCGCACCGCTTGCGGAAAAATCGCGACGATTCTCAGCAGATCGACAGCGCCAGCGCCGACTCCGGCGGGCCGCCCAGGCGAGCTGGCCGCTGCCTAGGCTTTTTCCGACGCCAGGATGCCCCCCGGGCTCAGCAGCCCAGGCGCGACCGGCTTGGCCTCGGCGGCGACCTCGGCCCCGCGGGTGCTCTGCAGCGGCCGCGGGGTGCGCACCGGCAAGGTCCCGCCCTTGAGCAGGATGTCGATGTCATCGCCGCCCAGCGTCTCATTGGCCAGCAGGCCCTCGGCCAGCGCCTTGAGCTGCTCCAGGTGGCTCTCTAGCAGCTGGCGCGCCCGGTTGTACTGGTCCATGACGATGCGCTTGACCTCGAAGTCGATGACCCGCGAGGTCTCCTCGGAGTAGCTCGGCGCCTGCGCGATCTCGCGCCCGAGGAACACGTGCTCTTCTTTGCGCCCGAAGGTCAGCGGCCCGAGCTTGTCGCTCATACCCCAGTTGCAGACCATCTTGCGCGCCAGGTCGGTGGCGTGCTCCAGATCGCTGCCGGCGCCGGTCGTCAGGTGGCTGAACATCAGCTCCTCGGCGACGCGGCCGCCCATCAGCACCGCGATCTTGCCCTCGGCCCACTCCTTGGTGGCGTTGAGGCGATCCTCGGTGGGCAGCTGCTGCGTAACGCCCAGCGTCGGGCCGCGGGGAATGATGGTGACGCGGTGGACGGGGTCGGTGCCGGGCACCAGGCGCGCCACCAGGGCGTGGCCGGCCTCGTGGATCGCGGTGATGCGCTTCTCCTTGTCGGAGATGACCATCGACTTGCGCTCCGGGCCCATGAGGACCTTGTCCTTGGCCTCCTCGAAGTCGCGCATCTCGACCAGGTCCTTGCCCTTGCGCGCGGCCAGCAGCGCCGCCTCGTTGACCAGCGACTCCAGGTCGGCGCCCGAGAAGCCGGGCGTGCCGCGCGCGACGACCCCGAGCTCAACGTCGCCGCCGAGCGGCACGCGGCGGGCGTGGACGCGCAGGATGCCCTCGCGGCCGCGCACATCGGGCCGCGGCACGACGATGCGGCGGTCAAAGCGACCCGGGCGCAGCAGCGCCGGGTCCAGGACGTCGGGGCGGTTGGTGGCGGCGATCATGATGACGCCGCCGTTGGACTCAAAGCCGTCCATCTCGACGAGCAGCTGGTTCAGGGTCTGCTCACGCTCGTCGTGACCGCCGCCTAGCCCGGCGCCACGGTGGCGGCCGACAGCGTCGATCTCGTCGATGAAGATGATGCAAGGGGCGTGGCGCTTGCCCTGCTCGAACAGGTCGCGCACCCGGCTGGCGCCAACGCCGACGAACATCTCGACGAAGTCACTGCCCGAGATGCTGAAGAACGGCACCCCGGCCTCGCCGGCGATCGCCCGGGCGAGCAGCGTCTTGCCGGTACCCGGCGGCCCCATCATGAGCACGCCCTTGGGGATGCGCCCGCCGAGCCGCTCGAACTTCTTGGGCTCCTTGAGGAAGGCGATGATCTCCTCGACCTCGTCCTTGGCCTCCTCGACGCCCGAGACGTCGGCGAAGGTGACCTTGTTCTGGTTATCGGTGAGAAGCTTGGCCTTGGCCTTGCCAAAGCTCATCGCCTTGCCGCCGCCGGCCTGGATCTGCTTCATGATGAGGAAAAACAGAAAGACGATCACCGCCATGGGCAGGAAGCTGCCGAGCAGCAGCGTCAGCCAGCCGCTGTCCTCCCGCTTCTCCAGCTCGTAGCGGATGTGCGCCTTGTCCAGCGCCGCCAGCACCTGGCCCTGCGCCAGCTCGGTCGGGCCGACCAGCTTGACCTTGTCCTTGGGCGGCGGCTCATTGTAGGTGACCAGGTAGTCCTGGCCGTCGATCTTCACGCTCTTTATGTGAGCAGCGTTCTTCTCGACCTCCTGCATGAAGCCGCTGAAGCTCGGCTTGGTGTCGTCGCGCCCCCGGGCACCGAGGATCAGCTCGTAAGCCACCGTCGAGGCCAGGGCCATCATCATCAACATCAAAATCGTTTTGTGCGACTGCCGCAACACATACCTCGTTGGGTAAAAAGTAACCGACCCGACGCCGCTCCCGCCGCCGCCAGCCCACACCGACCCGTGCCTGCCGTTGCCTGAGTTTGTCTCGCGTCCGATTCTTACTAATGCCTGGCGATGCCTGCCGTTACCAGAATCTAAGCCGCTTGGACCGAGGTAATATAACGCAAGAGTTTCTGTGGGCGAGTGGGGCGTTGCCATTATTGCATACGGCGACGGAGCGTCAACCCGCCGTCAGCCTCGCACGCGCAGGCTGCCGAATCACTTCATGACGCGGCGAAATCTTTATTGTTGGCGCTTTTTGCGTATGGGCGCGCGCAAGCGGGCCGCGGGCCCAGCCGAGGATCGGACAGGCAAGCTCCTAGATGGCCACAAAGCGGGCGCTTAGCACGCGCACGGGGGCCGAGGCGGTGGGCAGCTCGGGCGGGGCGGCGAGCCGGTGGCCGACGACCCACAGGATCTGCTCCCCCCAGCACAAGAGCCGGACCGCCGGCCGCGCCGCGCGCGGGACTTTCAGATCGATCAGCAGATCGCTCAGCTTGCGCCGCCCCCCGCGGTCGGCCAGGCGGATGCGATCCCCCGGGCGGGGGCCGCGCAGGGTCAGCGGAAACCCGTCGGCAGGCAGCACCAGCCGCGCCTCCTGCGCCCCCGCGGCGCGGCCTGAGGTAGGGCTCGCGGTCGTGGGGTCGCTCGCGGAGTTCAGCGACGAGGCGGACGGCTCCCACTGCAGTGAGAGGGTGCCCCCCGCCACGGGGTAGTCGCCGCAGCCCGGCAGCAGCTGCGGCGCCGGACCAGCAGCCGCTGCAGGCGGGGTATTGCGGGGGAAAAAATGGAGCTCAGCATAGCGGCGCTCGACCCTCCTCCCGCCTGGTAGATCCAGGTAGGCGGTGCCGTGAGCGCCGGCACAGAGGGCCGCCAGCGCCGCGATGTGGCTCTGTTCCAGGCCGCCTCCGCTGGCGCGCATCATGACCCGGGCGAACAGAGCCGGCGGCAGGGCGGCGGTCGCGGTCAGCGGCAGCATCACCGGCTCGGTGGCCGGCCGCTCGGGGCCGACCAGCGCCGCGTAGGCCGCGGCGGCCTGCTGCTCGAGATAGTCAGCGTCCTGGCGCAGCTGGGCCGCGAGCCGGGCCAGGCGGGCATCGAGCTGCGGCTGCTCGCGGCGCAGCTGCGGCAGCAGCTCGTGACGCAGGCGCGAGCGCTGGTAGTGAAGATCGAGGTTTGAGGGATCTTGCACCGGCAGCGGCGCCACCAGCGCCGCCGCCCGCTGCAGCAGGGCCTCCACCTCGGCGCGCGAGGTCGAAAGCAGCGGCCGCAGCAGCGTCACGGCGCCGGCGGGCTGTCCTGCGACCGGCAGCTCCCGCCGGGCCTCCATGCCGCAGAGGCCCCAGAGCCCCGACCCCGCCAGCCAGCGCATGAGCATCGTCTCGGTCTGGTCCTGCTGGGTGTGGGCGACGAGCACCGCCGCTGCCCCCTGGCGCTGCGCCGCCGCCGCGAGCGCCGCATAGCGAGCGGCTCGAGCCGCCGCCATCTTCGACGGTCCGGGCGGGCAGACGACGGGCACTTGCTCCGCCGACAGGCCCAGGCGAGCGGCCACCGCGCACACCTGCGCCGCCTCGGCGGCCGACTCGGCTCGGAGCTGGTGATCGACGCAGACCACATGCACCGTGAGCTGCAGCGGCTCGCGCAGCGCCCACAGCACCAGCAGCAGCGCCGTCGAGTCGGGCCCCCCCGAGCAGGCAGCGATCAGCCGTCGGTGCGCCGCGCCGCCGGAAGTCCAGTCCGTCAGCAGCGCGCGCACCTCGCGATAAGGCCGGCTGCGCCGGAGCGAGCGGCAGATGGAGGCAGCGGCGGCTGGATCGACGGGTGACATAAAGCCCTTGCAGGCGCCGAAACCAGCGCGACGCAGGTGGTCGGGCATGGAGGCAGCGCAGGCGGATGGTACACTGGCGGCGATGAAGATCACGGGCGACGTTGCACTGGCTGCGGGGACCCCCCCGGCCAACTCAGGGTCGGCCGCGCCAGCGTCCGGCGGTGCCGCCGCGGCAGTCAGCAAGTCGGGCGGGCGCTGGGCGGCAGCAGTAGCGCTCGCGCTGCTGGGCGGCAGCGCGCCGTCCCTGCTCGCAGGGGGTGGGCCGGCGCTGATCGCGGCGACGGGCGGGCTGCTGGCCAGCGGTGCCCCGGCGTGGGCCGCGGGAGCTGCACGTCCGGCGACGCCAGCTCCGGCGGCTCGCAGCGCCGCGCCGGCCGCGGTCGAGGATCTGGCCACCTGGCAGGCGCGGGCTGACAAGGCGCACAAGGCGCTGGTCCTGGCGTTTGGCGCCAAGTGGTGCGGCCCCTGTCAGGTCTTCGATCGCCAGGTGCTGCCGCTGCCCGCGGTGCAGCGCGCGCTGGCGAGCGTCGTGTTTGTCCACTACGACGCCGACAATCCCACCGGGCTCACCGCGGCGCGCACCCTGGGCGTCCTGGGCTATCCGACCTTTGTCGCCCTGGCTCAAGACGGCCGCGAGATCGGCCGCCTGCAGGGCTACCGCGAAGCCGAGGAGTTTTCCCGCTGGGTCGCCGGCGCCGCCGCCGATGCCGAGCCGACCGCCGTCCTGCAGGCGCGCGCCGAGTCGGACAAGGCCCCGGCGCAGGCGCTGCTGCAGCTCGGGCGGCGGCAGCTCAAGAGCGGGGATGTCGCCGGCGCCGAGGCGCTGCTCGGCCGGGCCCAGAAGACCGCCGCCGGTCCCATCGCCGCCGAGGTCGACTGGGAGCTGCGGCTCATCAAGCTGCGCCGGCTGCTCCGCGAGGAGCCGCGGCGCTCGATGGTCGAGCACCTGGAGCGCTTCTCAAGCGGTCCGAGCGCCGATGCCGCCTTCGCCGCCCTCACCCGCCTGGGAGCGGCCGACGCGCCGACCCGGCAGGCCCTGGGGCGCTACATCGATGCCCACGCCGACGCCAGCCAGCAGGACCTGCTGAATAACGCCGTCTACAGCTGCCTGCGCGTCGGGGCCCTCGCCGAGGCGGAGCGCGGCGCCCGGCGGCTGCTGGCGCTCGATGGCAAAAACCCCGGCTACCTCGACACGCTGGCCGAGGTCATGCACCTGCGCGGCGACCGCGACAGCGCGCTGCGCTACTCGCGCGAGGCGCTGGCGGCCCTTGAGCGTGCGGGCATGACCGCCAAGGAGCAGCAGCAGACCCGCGCCGCGCTCGTGCGCAACCAGGCGCGCTTCGAGCGGGGGCAGCGCGAGCTGCCGCCCGAGCTCCAGGCCGAGGAAGAGGTCCTGCAGCCCTGGGAGAAGTAGGCGCGGCCGGCTAACAGGCGGCGGCCAGGGGCACCGCGGCGTGGAACGTCAGGCGATAGACGCTGTTCTCGGTCTCGACATAGACCGAGTCGCTGTCGGGATCGGTCAGGACCCGCCGCACCGGGGTGGTCACCATGCGGTGGCCGTTCGGATCGCGGAAGATCACCATGCCCCGCCCTACCACCGGATAGCTGACCAGCAGGCCCTGATAGACTCGTCCGGAGCTCGGCGCACGATCGCGTCCTTGGTTACGGATCTTGCGTGCCGTGACATTGACCATGGTCGACGGAGAGTGCCTCTCTGCTATCTTATCTTAGTCGCACGGGCCCAGGGATCTACTGCTTTGTTCCATCTGCTAGGATAGCCCGCAGAAATGCAGACCGCGCCTTTTGGGGCCGCGCCCCGATGAGCCGACCCTGCCACCGGCAACCCACACCAACGCCTACCTGGTCGGGGAAGAGGACCTGCTGGTCGTCGATCCCGGCACCCCGGACGAGGGCGAGCTCGGGCGGCTGCTGACGCTGGTGGCGGCGCTGCGGGCGCGCGGCCGGCGGCTCGTCGGCATCTTTTTGACCCACCACCACGTCGATCACGCCTCGGGGGCGAGGTTCCTACAAGCCGCGCTGGGGGTGCCGATCCTCGCCCACGCGATCACGGCCGAGCGCGTCGCCGCGCAGCTTGGCATCAAGGTGAACCAGGCGGTAGCCGCGGACGAGCTGCTCCCGTTCGGGCCGGCCGGCCTGCGGGCGCTGCACACGCCCGGCCACGCGCCCGGGCACCTGTGCCTGCACGATGAGCACAGCGGTGAGCTCATCGCCGGGGACATGGTCGCCTCGGTGGGCACGATCCTGGTTCACCCCGACGACGGCGGCGACATGCAGCTGTACCTGGCGTCGCTGCGGCGGCTGCTGGCGACCCGGCCGCGGCGCCTCTGGCCGGCGCACGGGGCGGCGGTGCAGGACCCGGCGGGACTGTTGCAGTTCTACATTGCCCATCGCCTGCAGCGCGAACAGAAGGTGCTGGCGGCGCTGCGCCAGTCGGCGGGCACGGTCCACGAGCTGGTGCGCCTAGTGTACGCTGACACGAGCCCCGAGGTGCACTGGCTGGCCGCCGGCTCGCTGCTGGCGCACCTGCGCAAGCTGCAAGCCGAAGCGCGCGCCACCCTCGATGAAAAGGGGCAGTGGCGGCTGCCCGAGGGAGCGCCTGACCCAAGCGGCGCCGGCGACTAGACTACCGCAGCGGGACCGCGTCGGGGGTAGCTACGGGCGCCGGCGCAAAAGAGCCAGCCCACCGGCCGCCGCGACGAGCGCGAGCAGCGCCCCGAGCAGCCACTTCCCGTACAGCTTGAGCCAAGAGGGCCGCAGCCGCACGGCAGTGGCGTCCTGGCCGGCCGCCCCATAGCGAATGGTGACCGAGCGATCAGAGATCGACGAGCGCGGCGGGCCAGACCACTGAAACAAGAGCGTCGGTCCCGTCGCGACGCCCGCGGCGGGGGCCGCCGTCGCGACGCTGCTCTGCGTCGCGAGCACGCGCATCCCCGGACCTTCCTCGACCCGCAGCTCGATCTCGCCAACCGGGGGCAGGTCTACCCGATCGTCGTAGCGCAGCTCACCGGCGGCGCCGCTCGCCGTCGCCGGGAGCGTGCCGGCGACCTCGCAGGCAAAGGCGGTGGCGGCGACCGCCGGGCTGTCCAGGTGCAGCGGCGTCGCCTCCCAGGGCAGCGCGACCTCCGCAGCACCGCTGTATAGGTGGACTCCTTGCGCGACGCGCGCGCGCAGCAGCGCCGCCAGACCCGCCTGCTCGCCGTCGTCCAGGACGCCGTCGCCGTTGCGGTCGGCCTGCTGCCGCAGCGGCAGCGCCGGCACATCCCCGACCATCAAGGTATAAAAGAGGCGGATCTGCCGCGGCCCCTGCAGGACCACCTTGCCGTAGCGATTCACCGTCGACAGCGCGAACTGGGGATGGGCGCCCAGGTCACCGGCCAGGCCCAGCGAGAGCGCGAGCGGGAAAAGGAGAAGGAGAAGAAGGAACGGCCAGCCGCGCGCCCCTGGCCGCAGCCAGAACGCCGGCGCCGGTCCGCGTGCGGTCGGTCGCCAAGATTGCCGCAGCTCAGCGCCTCGGTCGCGGGGTCGCATATTCGCGAAGTAACACGGCCGCGGCGGCCGGCGCAACCTCTGGCCGGGCTTTCGCCTGGCAAACTGCGGCCTTGACGGCTTCGTCGACGGATTGTAACGATTGCCGCGCTCGCAGCGCGCCGGCGTGGCAGTTCAGCGGCAGTCCGTCGGACACAAGCTAAGGCCTCGCCGCCGAGTGTGCGCCGTCCCCTCAAGATCAAGGAGCTCCCCCGCATGTCCAGAGCGAAGCAGCGACTCCGTGTTGTGTCTCCGGCATTCTACCTATCCGGCCTCTTGTCGCTCGGCGGGGTCGCCGGCTGCGGCGACGACGGCATGGACATGATGATGATGATGATGCCGCCGCCACCGCCGCCGCCCAAGGTGAACCCGTTCACCCCGGTGCCCGAGTGCAGCGGCGCGACGGTGGATTTCCGCAAGGGGCAGAAGACGCTGGTCATCGCCAGCCTGGAGATCGCGCCGCAGAACCAGGGCTTTGACCTCGACAAGGATGGCAAGATCGACAACAAGCTGGGGGCGGTGTCGTCGCTCGCCAACTCCGAGCTGGAGGCGACGTTTACCGAGCGCCACGACATCGTCATCCCGATCGAGTTCTTCGGGCCGACCGCCGGCGACTCCAGCTGCACCAAGTTCGCGCTGTACCTGGGCCAGTTCAACCAGGATCGCGACAAGGACACCACCGACACCAACTGGGAGTCCGACAGCAACGCCGCCAAGGGCGACTGCAACGACCAGGACAAGAGCGTCCACCCCGGGGCGGCCGAGGACGTAAACAACCGCATGGACGACGACTGCGACGGCCTCGCCGACAACCCGACCAAGAAGAAGCCGGCGACCGGCATGTCGGCGATGATGGACATGGACGGGGACGGCGTCTCGGTCGCTGACGGCGACTGCGACGATCGCGCCGTCTCGCCGATGGTGCCCACCGACACCGGCATGGTGCCGCTGGCGACCCTCCGCCATCCAGCCAAGATGGGCACCCCGATCGCCGCCGGCACCGAGCGCTGCGACGGCATCGACTACAACTGCGACGGCATCCCCGACAACTCGCCGAGCTGCGATCCGTTCCGCGACAACAACGTCAAGTTCGACGTCCAGAAGCTGTCGCTGGACGCGCAGCAGCAGCCGCTTCTGACGTTCAAGAACGGCGCGGTGAAGGCCAATAAGCTGTCCGCCGGTCCGGCGCTGTTCCGGGTCCAGCTGCCGCTGCTCAAGGACGCGCCGCTGGATCTCGAGCTGTCGGGCGCGCGGGTCGAAGGCACCTTCCGCCAGGTCAGCGACAAGGTCTACCTGGACAACGCCGTGCTCGGTGGCGTTCTAGAGGCGGTGAGCCTGGCGCGCCTGGACAAGATCACGGTCAAGGGCTTCCTGACGCCGCCGCAGTCGCTGTTTGACGCGGTGTGGGCCAACGGCGCGCTCGCCACGGTGCTGGGCCTCAAGCGCGACGGCGATGGCCACGCGCTGCCCGACATGGATGTCGACGGCGATGGCATCGAGACGTTCTGGGCCTCGGACCCGAACAAAATGCCGGCGCTGGTCGACACCTGCAAGGACGGGGACGGTACAATCATCAAAAACGGCGATGCCAAGTACCCCAACGACGACCCCATGAAGCGCTGCGTCTTCGCCAAAGACGACAAGGGGAACTACCGATTTGTCGACGGGGTCTCGGCCGCCCTGAAGTTCAAGGCGGTGCCGGCGCAGCTCGGCGCGCTGATCGACTCGCCCGCGCAAGCTGCTGCGCTGCCGCGGCCTCGGTCGCGGCGGCGCAGACGGCCGCACACCACTCATCTGGAGCGGAGCGCGTCGCACCAACGCAAGCACTGCTGCCGCACCGATCGCCGGCACCATCTGGAAGATCACCACCACCGTCGGCAGCGAGGTCGCGGAAGAGGACACCGTCATCATCATGGAGTCGATGAAGATGGAGATGCCCGTCGAGGCCGGCTGCGCCGGGAGCATCGTCGAGATCCGCACCGCGATGGGCGATCCGGTCCAGGAAGGCAACGTCCTTCTGGTGATCGCGCCTAAATAGCCGAGCACGGAGCGCATCCGGCGCTCCGTGTCTTGTAGACCGAGAGTCGGTGGGGGACGGACGGGCTACGGCGCCGGATCGGAGGCCGTAGCGTTACAGGCGCGGCCCTGGGGCTGGCGCCTTCGGGACGGGCGGGCTTGTCGCTCGCTTTGTCCGCGGCCTTGTCGGGGGACTTGTCGGCGGGCTTGCTCCCCGACTGCGGCAGCGCCTTGGTCTCGGTCGCCGCGGCCGGCAGCAGCCCCATCTTGGCCTTGAGCTCGGCCAGCGCCATGTCGGCCGGGGTCTTTTTGGCCTCCAGCGCCTTGAAGCGCTGGCTCAGCGAGTCGCCCTGCAGCTCGCCCGCCAGCTCGTTGTTGGCCTCGGCCTCGGCCTCGATCGCCTCGATCTTTTCGGCCATGCGATCAAAGGTGTCAAACGCCGAGGTGTCCGACAGGCCCGCCATCGTCGTCTGGATGGTCTTCTGCGCCTCGGCCCGCTTCTGCCGCGCGATGAGGATGTTGCGCTTGCGCTTGGCCTCCTCAATCTTGTTGTTGAGCACGCGCAGCTGGCTCTTGAGCTTGTCGACGGCGTCCTTCTGATTGACCCACTGGCCCTCGAACTGCGCCGACAGCTCCTCGTGCTCCTTGGCCCGGGTGAGCGCTTCCTTGGCCAGCTCGTCGTCGCTGGCCTGCACTGCCAGCATCGCCTTGCGCTCCCATTCCTTGGCCTGGATGAGCTGCTCGTCCCACTGCTTCTTCAGGCGTTTCTCATCCCCGATGGCGACAGCGACCTGCTTCTTGGCCTCGACCAGCTGCGTCTTCATGTCGACGAGGACCTGGTTGAGCATCTTCTCGGGATCTTCGGCCTTGGAGATCAGGTCGTTGAGGTTCGACTTGATCAGTGCCCCTAGACGAGAAAAAAGCCCCATTGCGAGTCCTTGATGTTGGAGTTTTGGAGTTAAAAGCGTGTCTTGCGAAAGATTACCGGCCGGTCACATGGTCGTGATACTTCGCCAGCCGACTGTGATGGGAAGCGACCGCCAACGTGATGTCGTCGATGGTAGCAGCGAATTCGTTGTAGTCGAGGTTCTCCAGCTGCAGCGCGTCGCAGATGACGATCGACTCACCCTCGATTCCGTACGCCCCGTGCATCATCTCGGTGGCGTTTAGCTCCAGCAGGGTGCGAAACAGATCCTCGCGGTTGTGCCGCGGGATGTCCATGATCTTGACCCGGAAGACGACCACCGGCCCGGCGAGGGTGATGATGATCTTGTCGATGCCATCCAGCCCGCTGAGCAGCCAGGTACCTTCGCGCGGCTCCTCGTAGCGGAGGTCCATCTTGAGCAGGTAAGATTGGATGTCCTCGGTAGTTTTGGGCATGCTGCCTCCGACGGCAACGGTCAAGGTTAGTGCACGAGTTCGGCCATTGCAAGCCAAGTCGTGCGTTTCGCGCGCGGTCCTTAACAGGAGGTTTTAAGGGTGTCCTGGGGGCTTGCCGCCCATGGGCGGATGACCGGCGGGCAGCGGGGGCGCCGCGGACGTGCCGGTCGCCGGGGCGCTTGGGGTGCCCGCGGGGCCCGGGTTAATCGATGGGTGCCCGGCGGGCAGCGCCGGGGCGCCGCTCGGCTCGCCGACCGCTGGGTGGCCTGCCGGCATCGCGCCGCCCATGCCGCCCATGCCCGGCGGCGATGGCGCGCCAGCAGCCTCGGTGCGCAGCTTGTCCAAAAGGACCACGACGCCGCTGGCGGGGACCTCGACCGGGGTCGAGATGCCTTCGACATCGCCGGCCTGCTTGGTCATCGCGTCTCCATCCTGATCGACGCGCGCGCCGAGCACCACCTTGCCGCTGAGCGCCATGCCGCTGATCATCACGTCGCTCGCCGACATCTCAAACGGCTGCGGCCAGGCGCCGACGGTCAGGCGCTTGGCGGCGAGCACCGGGCCGGGGCCGCCGGCGGGCAGCAGGGCGCGGGCGATGAGGAAGATGGTCCCGCCGGCCGGCACCTTGGCCTTGACGTTGTCAGCCAGGTTCAGGCTGCCGCGGATGATCGGGGTGGGCTCGGGCCCCTCGGAGCGACCGCGCAGCGCCTGGGCGTGATCGGCCGGCATGGCGGCGGTGGGCGGGTGGACGCGGTCGGCACTGCCGGCGCTGCCGGCGGAGCTCGGCGGCAGTCCTGGGGGGCCGGGCGGGACGCTGCGATCCTTCTTGCTGCAGCCAGTCAGCGGTCCCGCCAGCAGCAGCACCAGCGCAGTGGCCCCACACAACTCTCGACGACTGTTCATCATGGAGCTACCTTACCACCCGTGCCGAGCAGAATCCATCACGCGCAGCTTATAACCCGCCGCCGCCTCGCCAGCGAGACGCACGAGTTCAGCTTCGCTGTCGTCTCGGGCGCCGTCCCGACCGTCGTCCCGGGCGCGGGCCCGACCGTCGTCCCGGGCGCGGGCCCGGCCGTCGTCCCCGCAATATTGCCCCTCGAGTCGCCACCGGGCGGCTCAGCGCCCGCCGAGTCAGCGCCCGGCGAGCTGCGGTTTCGTCCCGGTCAGTTCATCTCGGTCCAGGTCGGCGTAGACGACAACCAGAATCCGATTCTGCGCAGCTACTCAATCGCCTCGCCGCCGCAGCGTCGGGGGGAGCTTGGGATCGTGCTGCGCCTTGTGCCGGGCGGCGCCGGCTCGCAGTTCTTCGATCGGCTGCAGCCCGGCGACAGCATCCGCTTCACCGGTCCGATGGGCTTTTTTGTCAACGAGCTGGCCCACCCCGGCGACGCGGTGTACATCGCCACCGGCACCGGCATCGCGCCGATCTTGCCGATGGCCGAGGAGACCCTGAATCGGCCCGAGCCGGGCCGGGTCAGCCTGTACTGGGGCCTGCGCAATGAGGACGAGCTGTTCTGGCAGGATGAGATCGCCGCCCTGACCGCCCGCCACCCGCGCTTTGCCGCCTACATCTACCTGTCGCAGCCGCGCGGCGGCTGGACCCGCCTGCGCGGCCGCGTCACCGGGCCGGTCCTCGAAGCGCTGCCGACCCTGCGGGCGCCGACCTTCTACCTGTGCGGCAACGGCCAGATGATTGACGAGCTCAAAGGGGCGCTCACCAGCCGCGGCGTCGACCGCAAGCGCCAGATCCGCACCGAGGCGTTCTTCGACTGACCGCGGCGCCCTGATCAGCCAGCGCCGCCGGGACGGCGCGGCCGGCCGCGGCGCTGCAGGGCGCTGGCGCTGCTCCACGCCCAGCCGAGCGCCAGCACCAGCATGCCGAACAGCACGCCCCAGCTTGAGCGTGCCTGCTCCCCGCTGCTGAAGCTGGCGCTGCAGCCGACGGCACCCGGCAGGCAGGCCAGCCCGAGCGGCCGACCATCGCGGCCGACCTGACCCGAGGGCTCCTGCGGGCCGTTGGGCGTGCTCAGGCAGTTGTCGCAGCTGTCGCCCACGCCGTCGCCGTCACTGTCTTTCTGATCCGCGTTGGCCGACGCCGGGCAGTTGTCGCAGGCATCGCCGACGCCGTCCTTGTCGCCATCTGCCTGATCGGGGTTAGGGACCTTGACGCAGTTGTCGCACACGTCGGGCAGCCCGTCGCGATCGCCATCGACGCCGTCATTGCGGCCGTAGGGGCAGATGTCGCAGGCATCGCCGATGCCGTCGTGATCGCTGTCCTTCTGATCGGGGTTGGCGATCTCGGGGCAGTTGTCGCAGGGGTTGCCGACGCCGTCGCTGTCCGCGTCGGCCTGATCGATGTTTTTGATCCGCGGGCAGTTGTCACAGCTGTCGCCCAGGTCATCGCCGTCGCTGTCTGCGGCGTAGGTGGCGGCGCAGACGCCGGGGGTCTCGTGGGTCGCCGGGTAGTCGTCGCAGCTGGTCTGCGGGCTGGCGACGTTCTTGGTGCAGCTCATGCCGTTCTGGACGTATTCGACGCAGATGCCCTCGGCGCTGCGCGGGATGCCGTTGCAGTTGCGATCCGGACCGACCGCCGCTTGCGCCGGGGCGCTCACGCAAAGGAAAAGGCCCAGCAAGGCGAGCAGCAGGCCAGCACCACCGGCGAGGAAACTACAGGCGAGGGAGGCCCCGGCGAGGTAGCCAGCGGCCAGGGACCCGCGGCGCGCCGGGCGAGACAGAGGATGCGAAAAGCCGGACATAGGGAGTCGCTCCTGAAGCTGATAGCCCTGGCCTATCTCGTCCTAGTGTAAGTGAAGTAGAGCACAGGTCTTCGCCTTACAGAATATGAAGTTCCTCCAGGCGCATCAAGCAGACTCCGTAGTTGCCGAGCCTGAGCGAATCATTCCGCGTCTGCATGGACTCCCTTTTCCCGGATTGTGATGAACCCCCCAGCCCTGGTTCTTGGAATTTATGGTCAATGAATTTAAGTTATATGAACCACTGATTTGTGAAACAATAAGCAGGCCCACTTCTACGCACAGGGATCGGCTCTCCCGCCCGCCCGGAGGAATCACCGTGGTACCGACGCAACGCTCGACTCCTCAGTCGACCCCCAGGCTGCAGCCTGCGCAACCGACCCGCAGCTGGGTCGCCCTGGCGCTTGCCGCCGCCGTGCTGTCCAGCAGCGCCGACGCCGCCGCCCAGGCCCAGGACCGCAACAACTTCGTCAACCCGACCTACGACCTGCAGCTGTGGCGACCGGCCATTGACTCGCGCGGTTATGTGACGATAAACGCCTCGCGGACGCTGGGGCACCTGGACTTCTCGCTCGGCCTGGTCGGCACCTGGGCGTTCCAGCCGCTGCAGCTGCAGCTCGACGCCGGCACCGCCTACTCAAGCGGCGGCCCGACGGTGGCCAACACCCGCACGTTCTCGGTCGATCACCTGATCACGCCGCAGCTGCAGTTCGCCCTGGGCCTGTTCAAGTACATCGAGGTGGGCATCGGCATCCCGGTGGGCATCGTCATCGGCCAGCGCCAGATCTGCCAGGGCAGCGACACCAAGAACTGCGGCGGCTTCACCGACAGCGCCGGCACCTCGGATCAGCTGCGCTACACCGACGTCAGCATCGGCGACCTGGCGCTGCACGTAAAGGGGCGCATCCTCAACATCGACAAGTTCCCGGTGGGGCTCGGCGCCCTGCTGTCGGTCTACATCCCGGTCGCCAAGCTCGCCAACAACAGCGGCTATCGCGACTTCCTCGCCGAGAACAACCTGACGCTGCGGCCGCAGCTCATCCTCGACCGCGAGTGGGACAGCCAGCGCCGCTTCCGCACCTCGATCAACTTCGGCGCCCTGGTGCGCTTCGCCAGCGAGACCTTCACCGACTACGGCAGGAACATCGCCTTCCAGGGCAACAACGTCTGCTTCCCGGCGGACACGCCGCTGACCATGTCCGGCTGCTTCATCCCCGGGGTCTCGCCCGCCGGCGCGCCGCAGACCTTCGGCGGCACCGGCCTGTCGCGCAGCGTCGGCACCCAGCTGACCTATGGGCTGGGCCTCTCGTACTCGGTGGTGGTGCAGCGCTTCGACGTGCTCGCTGAGATCTACGGCTACGCCGACGTGACCGGGCAGACCCGGGCGTTCCCGCTGGAGGCCGCCGGTGCCCTCAAGGTCTACCTGGCGCGCAACTCCTACTTCCTCGCGGGTGCCGGCGCCGGCATCTACGGCAACGGCGGCGAGCAGACCGGCAGCCCGCGGGTGCGCGCCTTCCTCGGCTTTGTCTACGAGCCGCACATCGGCGACCGCGACGGCGACGGCATCAAGGACAACGTCGACCAGTGCCCCGACGAGCCCGAGGATCTCGACGGCTTCGAGGACCAGGACGGCTGCCCCGAGCCCGACAATGACAAGGACGGCGTGCCCGACACCCGCGACAAGTGCCCCAACGTGCCCGGTCCGCCGGAGAACAACGGCTGCCCGGTCGACGCCGATCGCGACGGGGACGGCATCCCCGACAGCAAGGACAAGTGCCCCGACGACCCCGAGGACCGCGACGGCTTCGAGGACGACGACGGCTGCCCCGAGCTTGACAACGACAAGGACGGCATCCCCGACAACGACGACAAGTGCCCCAACGAGCCGGAGACCAAGAACGGCTACCAGGACGAGGACGGCTGCCCCGATGGGCAGGACCGCGACAAGGACGGCATCCCGGACGAGATGGACAAGTGCCCGGATCAGCCCGAGGACAAGGACGGCTTCGAGGACGAGGACGGCTGCCCCGATCCTGACAACGACAAGGATCGCATCCCCGACAAGTTCGACAAGTGTCCCAACGAGCCCGAGACCTACAACGGCATCGACGACGAGGACGGCTGCCCCGACAAGGGCCGGGTGCTGGTCACCAGCGGCAAGATCCTCATCCTCGACAAGGTGTACTTCGAGACCGGCAAGGCGACGATCAAGCCGGTCAGCTTCCCGCTGCTCGATCAGGTGGCGGCGACGCTGAAGGGCAACCCGCAGCTGGAGCTCATCGAGATCCAGGGCCACGCCGACGAGCGCGGCAACGACGACGCCAACCTGCGGCTGACCCAGGCGCGCACGCAGTCGGTCAAAGAGTACCTGGAGAAAAAAGGCGTCGAGTCCGGCCGCATGGTCGCCAAGGGCTACGGCGAGACCAAGCCGGTGTGCACGCAGCACAACGAGAACTGCTGGGAGAAGAACCGCCGCGTCGAGTTTGTCATCCTCAAGCCGGCGCCGCCGCCGGGGGCCGGGGGCGGCTCGGAGGCCACCGAGTCGGCGCCGCCGCCGAGCAAGGGCAAAAAAGGCAAAAAGAAGCGCAGCAAGTAGTCGCGCGGCCCGCCCGCCGGGCCGCTGTCCCCAAACACGTCTTTCTGCCGACGAACCGGCTGTTACAGGGCTTTTCGTAGCGCCGCCTTGTGCGCTACTCTGGACCCCGACGCGAGACGACCATGCTGGGGACGCTGCTCAAACCAGACTACGAGAAGCTGATTCGGGACAAGGACTGGAAAGCCCTGCGCTCCGAGTTCGCCCAGCTTCGATCCGCCCGATCTCGCCGAGATCCTCGAAGAGTTCCCCTGCACGACAGCGCCGTGGTGTTTCGCATCCTGCCGCGCGACTCGGCGGCGGTGATCTTCGAGTACCTGCCGCTCGACCTGCAGACCAAGCTGGTGCAGAGCCTCGCCGACGAGCAGCTGGTGAACCTGCTCAACGGCATGGCGCCCGACGATCGCACGCGCCTGTTTGAAGAGCTGCCGCCCGAGGTCACCAAGCGCGCCCTGGCCAGCCTCACCCCGGGCGAGCTGAAGATCGCCCGCCAGCTGCTCGGCTACCCGGAAAACTCCGCCGGCCGGCACATGACGCCCGAGTACGTGGCGGTGCGGCCCAACATGAGCGCCGCCGAGGCGCTCACCTACATCCGCAAGCACGGCCGCGGCAGCGAGACCCTCAACGTCATCTACGTCACCGACGACAAGGGCAAGCTCTTAAACGATCTCAAGCTGTCGACCCTGGTCATGGCCGATCCGGCCACCAAGGTCCAGGACCTCGACGACGGCCAGCTGTATAGCCTGCTCGCCTCGGCCGACCGCGAGGAGGTCGTGGCGGCGTTTGAGAAGTACGACCGCGTCGCGCTGCCGGTCACCGATACAAGCGGCGTCCTGCTCGGCATCATCACCATCGACGACGTGCTGGATGTCGCCGAGGCCGAGGCGACCGAAGACATCCAGAAGCTCGGTGGTATGGAGGCCCTGGACGCCCCCTATATCGAGAGCTCGTTTTTCAACATGATCCGCAAGCGCGCCGGCTGGCTGCTGGTGCTGTTCGTCGGTGAGATGTTCACCGCCACCGCGATGAGCTACTTCGAGGCCGAGATCGCCCGCGCCGTGGTCCTGGCGCTGTTCATCCCGCTCATCATCAGCAGCGGCGGCAACTCCGGCTCGCAGGCGACCTCGCTCATCATCCGCGCCCTGGCCATCCGCGAGCTGGAGCTGCGCGACTGGGCGATGGTCCTGCGGCGCGAGCTGCTCAGCGGGCTGGTGCTCGGCTCGATCCTGGCCCTGGTCGGCTTCATGCGCATCGTCCTTTGGCCCACCCGCGTGGCGGTCTACGGGCAGCACTTTGTGATGATCGGGCTCGCCGTCTCACTGAGCCTGGTCGGGGTCGTGCTGTTTGGCACCATGTGCGGGTCGATGCTGCCGTTCGTGCTGCGCCGGCTCGGCCTGGATCCAGCGGCCGCCTCGGCGCCGTTTGTCGCCACGCTGGTCGACGTGACGGGGCTGGTCATCTACTTCACCTGCACCAGCCTGGTCCTGCGCGGCGTCCTTTTGTAGCCGCTCGCGCTCGCGGCGGCGCCGTCGCGGCCGCCGGCTACTGCGGGTGCAAAAGGCGCGCCTTGACCTCTTCGACCAGCTTCTTGGGCGAGATGGGCTTGGACAGGTAGCCGTCGCAGCCCGCCGCCAGGGCGCGCTCCTGATCGCCGCGCATGGCGTGGGCGGTGAGCGCCAGGATGATGATGTGACGGGTCGCCGGGTCGGCCTTGAGCTGCCGCGAGCACTCCCAGCCGTCGATGACCGGGATCGACAGGTCCATCAAGATGAGGGCTGGCAGCTCCGCCCGGGCCTCGCGCAGCGCCTCTTCCCCATTGGCGGCCATGCGAACGCGAAACCCCGAGTGGCGCAGCACCGTCTCGAAGATCTTCTGGTTGTGGATGTCATCGTCGACAAGCAGGATGGTTTGCGATCTTGGTGGCTCGGTCGTCACGGGTCACTCGCTTACGCCTGATCGGACAGGAAGTGTCGGGGAGGCGGGGCAATCACGGGGTTACTATCGGTGTCGCTGCGCGAGCGCGGCTTCAAGCTCAGCAGCGGAGAGCGCGGCAGGCGCAGAGTAAAGCACGAGCCGACCCCGAACACGCTCTCTACCTCGATGGTCGCCCCGAGCATCTGGGCCAGCCGGCGGGCAATCGCCAGGCCGAGTCCAGTTCCACCAAAGCGCCGCGTCGAGCTGCCGTCGACCTGGCGGAACTCTTCAAAGATCACCTCCAGGTGCTCGGCGCGGATGCCGATGCCGGTGTCGCGCACCGCGATGAGCACGTCGTCCCGCTCGGTGTCCTCCGAGACGGTGACCACCACCGAGCCCTGCACGGTGAACTTGATCGAGTTGGCCACGAGGTTGGTCAGGATCTGCTGCAGCTTGGAGGCGTCGGTCTGGATGCGCAGCTCCGGCGGGCAGGACAGCTGCACCTTGTAGGGGCGGTCGCGGCCCATGGCCTCGGCCTCTTTGATGATCGCGGTGACCACGGCGTGCAGGTTGATCGTCTCGGTCAGCAGATCCATCTTGCCGGCTTCGATGCGCGACAGGTCGAGAATCTGGTTGATGAGCCGCAGCAGGTTCGCCGACGACGCCAGCACGCCCGAGATCGCGTCCTCGGCGTCCGCGGTGATCGGGCCGTACAGGCCGTCGCGGATAAGCTCCGAGTAGCCCATGATCGCGTTGAGCGGGGTGCGCAGCTCATGCGAGACGTTGGCGAGGAACTCTGACTTGAGGCGGTTGACCTCGCGCAGCTGGTTGCGCTGCACGCGCAGCTGGATGCTCTGGTGCTCCAGCTGGTTGCGCTGCTCCTCCAGCTGGTTGCGCTGCTCCTCCAGCTGATCGCGCTGCGCCTTGATGTTGTCGCGCTGCGCCGCCAGCGTCTCGTTGCGCTGGGTCAGCTCGTGGGCGAGGCGGCCGACGCGAGCGTAGGCGCGGGCGTTGCTGACCGCGATCGCCAGCTGCGCCGCCGCCTGGCGGATAAAATCGAGCAGCGACGGGTCCGGGGCCTCGCTGGAGGTCAGCACGAGCACCAGCAGCCCGAGCGGCTGGTTGCGAAACACCAGCGGCACCAGCAGGCGGCGGCCGATGACCTTGACCACCTCGTGAATCGGGATCGTGCTGCCGTCGGCGGCCACCGGGCGCGCGGCGAGGAACTCCTTGAGCGAGGGCGCCGGCCCGAGGGTGTGCGTCGAGACCCCGTACGCCGCCCGGACCAGCAGATCGGTCTCGTTGACGTCGTCGGTCATGAACACGCCGCCGCCCTGGGTGCCGGTCGCCTCGACCAGCGCCGCCAGCGCCTGATCGAGCATGACCGTCAGGTCGGCCGCGTCCATGGCGTCGCCGCTGCGATCGATGGGCGAGTTAAGCACCGAGGTAAAGGCGTAGGCGAGCCGCAGCTGGCGGGTGCGCCGCTTCACCTCGCTCTCGAGGTTGCGGTTGAGCTGACTGAGCGCCGACATGCTCTCGCGCAGCCGCTCCGCCATGCGCACAAACGACTCGGCGAGCAGGCCCAGCTCGTCGCTGCGGCGGACGGCGATGCGCGGGTAGAGGTTGCCGCTGCGGATCTCATCGGCGCCGCGCGCCAGGGCGAGGATCGGCACGCTGATGCGGCCGGCGATGATGTAGGCGGCGCCCGCCCCCACGGCGAGCAGCAGCAGGCCCAGGCCAATGCCCCAGCGCAGCACCTCCTGCAGCCGCTCGGCGGCCGACTCCATGGACAGCCCGACGCGCACCACCCCGACCACGCGATCGCGGGTCAGGCGGTCGCTCGGGTGGACGTAGGCGGCGACCGCGCCGCGCTCGCTGATGACGATGGCGGCGTACAGGTCGGTGCAGTTAAACGACTCGTTCTGACTTGACCACACCCGCCGCGAGATGCCCTGCTCGAACAGGTCGCGCGACGGGTCGCGGACGCTGTCGTTCTCGTGCCCGCCCTCGCTGAGCACGGTCTGCAGCAGGCCGGGCGGCGGCTCGGGCGGCGGCCGCCCCGAGCGCGCCGAGGTCTTGATCAGCTCGCGCCCGCGGGCGTCGTAGACGGCGACGAAGACCACATCCTCTTCATCGGCCATGCGCCGCACCGGGTGCGACAGCAGCGAGCGGTCGCCGGCATAGGCGCCGAGCTGCGACTGGGTGGCGAGGTAGCCGAGCAGCAGGTGGGCGCGCTGGGTGCGATCCTTCTCGATAAACGACAGCTGCCGGCTGTAATAGATCGCCCCCGAGCCAATCGACATGAGCAGCGACATCCCGAGCAGCCAGAAGAACACCTGGCGGAAGAAGCTGCTGCGCCGGCGGAGCAGCAGGCTGCCCCAGCCGCTGGTCTCGGTCGAACCGTCGCTGCCGAGCAGGGCGCCGAGCGGCATCTCGCTCGTCTGGTCGGACAGATCGGGGCGATCGGGAATGGTGTCGTCGGTGTCCGGCGGTCGCGCGATGGGCAGGGTCTCGCGCTGGGCCAGGGCGTCGCGCTTGCGCGGGTCGCGGACCAGATCGCGGTGGAAGGCGCTGCGCGAGGGGCTCTGGGCGCTCGGGTAGGTCGCCACCTGCGCGTCGAGGGCGCTGCCGCTCATCGGGCTGGGAGCGAACGCGCCTTCTTCGGCCAGACCGCGCCCTGCCGGGCCAGCGGCCGGCGGATCGAAGGCGCCGCTGCGCGCTGAGCTGGCGGTGCCGCGCATCATCGGGACGGTCACCGCGGCATCCCCTGCCCCGCCGCGCGTCACCCCGGGCGAGCTGCTGGCAGACCGCCATTGCTCCTCGCCTTCGCGGGCACCCGCGGCTGGATCGGATCGTCCCACTCGCCGTCCCCACTGCGCGTCACCACAGGCGAGCTCCGGGTTGGAGCCAACGGTCGCCTCGGGCGAAAGTGCGGGCAACGCGGAGCGCGGTCATCTTGAATAAGCGTACCTCGGGCGCGCTCGGGCCTCAGGACCGCCGCCACGCTGCCAGGAGTCGCTGGCAGCCACCGCCGCGCCTACGCCATCGCCGGGGGCACTGCTCACCGCGGCCACCGCGGGGGTCGCATCCACAGCCTCGCGGCTCACCGCTGGTGGGGCGGCGGCGCCGGCCGCGACCTCGGCCGCAGCGGCGGTCACCGCAGCGGGTGGGGGCGTTGCCTCCGGGTCGCGATCGGCGCTGGCGGCAGCTGGGGTGCAGCCGCTGCGGGCCCCGGTGCTGACCGGCGCCCCGGCCCCCTCTCCCGCCGGGCCGCCGGGAGCCGCCGCGACCGCTGCCGCGCTGGCCACCTGTGGCACGCTGCCCGGGTGATCCTCTGGGCCGGAGTGCTCGCCGCCGGCCGGTGCGTCCCCGGACTCGGTCATTCGTAGATCTTCCACCCCGACATCCCGCGGACCTGATCGAGCGAGATCCCGAGCCGCCGCGCCGTCTGCGCATTGACCACGATATCCGGCGCCGCAGTGGGATGATCACGCATGACCGACTCCACATGCTCGGGGTCGTCCAGCAGGTGATTGACCTGCCAGGCCAGGTGGCGGCCGACCGCCTCGGGTGACCAGTCGACGGCCAGCAGGGCCCCGGAGATGACCTGCTGCCGGGTGCAGGTGAGGACCGGCAGCTTCCACTTGAGCTGCATCTCCATCAGAAAGTGCGTCACCTGGGTGTCGATGAGCTGCGGATCGGCGCCGATCCACATCGCGTCTATCGCCAGCGGCGAGCCGAGCGAGCCAACCTCAGCGACCCGCCCGGCTCCCGGCGACACCACGGTCACTCCCTCGGACGGCTCGGCGCCGCCGCCGACCATCGCGTTCATCGCCCGGATTGCCTCGGGGCCGCTCTGGACCATGCGCTCGACCAGCTCGATGCCCATGGCGCGCGCGGCGATGCGCGCCAGCTGCACCCGCTGCACCGCCCGCGGCGAGTACACCACGCCAATGCGGCGAATCGACGGCTGCAGGGTGTACATGGCGCGGAACACCGCGCTCGGCGCCGCGATGCTGTTGGTGCCGATGGCCCCCGCCGGCGGGTCGGGCACCAGGGCGTAGACGATGTGGGCGCGCATGCCGCTGACCACCTCGATCGCCGGCTGACCGACCGCGACCAGGACGCGGGCGCTCTGCACCGCCACCTGCAGCCGCTCGCGGGCCGGACCCGGGGGGCTGTTGCCATCGGCCATGTACAGCTGCTGGACGTGCACCCGACAATTATCCTGGAAGGCGTCGGCGACGTCCTGAAAAGCCCGCACGCGCCCGCTCTTGAGCACGACCACCGACGGTGGCGTCCGATTTCCGCCGCCCCCCGTGTCCGGGGCGGCATCAGGAATCCCCATGAGCTTGGGGAGCGCAAAGGCTGCCAGAAGGGTGAGAGCGGCGTGTATGGCCATGCGAAGGTTGCTGCTTTCTCGGCGATGGGGCAATCAGCGTGGCGCTCGCGGCGCGGGCTGGCGGCATCAGGACCGATCGGACCCGGCCGCCAGAAGCTCTATTTATGAGCTTGCCGGCTTCCCCTAGGAGCTTGTCACTTTGATGCTCTCCGCGCCACCGTGTTGAATTTAAGCACCTCTGCGGAAAGAGGCCAGCGACCACGGCCAAGTGCCTAGCTGCGGCTGCTCACCGCCACCGACTCATCCCCGGGTCGCGCCGGGGGGACCGCGCTGCCTGCCGCCGCCTCCGGTTCCGTCGCGAGCTCGGGGGCGCTGTCCAGGCCGCGCGCCGCCGACTCGGTCATGTCGGCTAGGCCCAGCCGGGCGCCGCGGCGCAGAAACAGGAAGCCCATGATCAGGTTGCTGGCGGTCGAGATCGCCGTCATCGACAGGCTGTAGGCCAGCACCGACTCCTCGCCCGCCGCGGCGAACTCGGTAAAAAAGTACTTCGCCGCCACCTGCGAGGTGCCAAGCCCCTGGACGCTGATCGGCAGCGACGCCACCGCGAACACCACCGGCAGGTAGAGCACCGCCACATGCACCGGGACCTGCACGTCAAAGCAGCGCAGGGCGATAAAGTGCCAGACCAGCAGCACCGCCAGGTGCGGCAGGCGGACCAGCATCGCCCGCGCGTGGCCCAGGAGCCCCGCCTCCATGAGCGGCGCCCACAGCTTGCCGATGATCCGCCACAGCCGATACCACACCCGCCGCCCGAGGCGCACCAGCAGCGGTGCCGCCGCCGTCAGCGCCGCCGCCTGCGCCGGGGGTCCCTCGCGCAGAAAGCGCGGCGGCCAGCGCAACAGCAGCGCGTAGACGAGCAAGCCAAACAGGAACACCCCCAGCACCGGCGCCATCGCCTGCGCCTTGGCCCCGCCCAGAAGCAGGCTGCCGCCGGCAAAGAGCAGCAGCAGCGCCACCCACACCCCGACGATAAACAGGATGTACGCGCTGGCCCGCGGCAGCGACACCCGGCCGACCCGGTGCAGGTAGCCGATGATGCCCAGCTGGCCAGCGTGATAGTTGATGACCGCCAGGGTGTAGGTCGCGGCGCGGATCGTATACAGATCGAAAAAGCGCAGGTGCAGCCCGAACCAGCGGAACACATAGAACATCGCCAGCGTGTCGGCGGCGCAGTTGAGCACCGCCATCACCGCCGAGGCGGCGACGAGCGCGGCCATCGGCGCGTGATCCATGGCGGCGCGCAGCTTGGTGAGATCCGTCCCGCGAACGGCGATGAGCAGGGCAAATACCGCCACGAGCAGCGGCAGCAGGCGGCGGACAAATGCGAACATTGCCGCTAACTTAGCATCAGCCATTTGCCGGACACGCGAAAAAACCCGCTGCTTGCTTCGCGGGCCCGCGCGAGATATTTTGACGACAACTTTTCCCCATCCCGCAGCATTTTCGCTCGGCACGGCTTGCTGGCACGCTCTGGCTTGTCGCGTCGGCCAGCACCCTTTGGAGAGGCACTCGTGGCCCGTAACGCAGACAAGACCCCCAAGGACAAGACCGGGGGGCCCGACGACGACTTAGACAGCGATCCCGTGTTCCCCACGGACGCCGAGCCGGATGCCGACGGCTACAAGCCCACCCGCCGCCAGGTCGCGCGCGGCGACAAGCCCGCCGACAACAAGTCCAAGGCCGCCCCCGCCGGACCGCCGCCGACCAAGTATCAGCAGTTCATGGAGCAGCACTGGGAGAGCTGGCTCAGTCAGGTGCTGCTCATCCTGGTCCTTGGCGCCGGCGTCATCGGCTACAAGATGGACCTGCTGCGCGAGTCGATGATCGGAATCCTCCTTTCCGGGGGTCTGGTCGCCTCTGCCATCTACATGACCGCGATCCCCGCCTATGATCTAATCCGGAACACCACCGGCCGTCGCCTGTTCGCCGCCCTGGTGGTGCTGTGGGTGATCGCCGCCGGCTACCCCACCCTGCGCAAGGGCATGTCGCGCAAGGTCCTGGCCGAGACGGTACTTACCGAGGAGTCCAAGTCGGTCAAGCTGCCGGTTGCCGAGGGCCAGGTCGGCCCCTACGACGTCACGGTCAGCGGCACCATCAAGTCCGACGCCGGCCAGAACTCCAACATCGGCTACGAGCTGGTCGTCACCGGCGACGGCGGCGTGCGCACCGAGCTGAGCGGCGAGTTCACCTACGCCGTCCACCAGGCGCGGGTGCGCCGCGGCAGCACCCACTGGACCGAGCAGCACAACCAGATCGAGCACCGCCTGCCCCGCGACCTGCACGGCAGCGAGCTCACCATCTCTACCGACCACGTCGAAGACACCCTGCAGAACGGCCTGCACGTCACCGTCCACCCGCAGAGCTACGACCCCAACTGGTTCTTCGTCGCCGGCATCTTCGTCGTGTTGGGCATGATCTACGTCGAGAGCCGGATCGGGGACAGCAAGACCAAGCCGCACCTGATCATGGCCTCGGCGACCACCCTGGTGTTCTCGTACTGGTACCACCTGCACGCCACCTCGACGCGCATGGTCGCCCCGACCCTGGACGCGCTGCTGCTAGCCGTCATCACCGGTGGCATCGGCGGCACCATCGTCGGCGCCGTCGTCCGCCGTGCCAGCGGTCGCGACCGCATCACGCCGGCGGTTGAAGACGAAAAGGCCAGCGAGCCCGCCTGACCCACGGTGGCTGGCCCCGCCCCCGCCGCCGTCTGGCGGGCGGCGGACGCTGCCGACCGCGCCCCCGCAGTCTGGCGAGCGGCGGCTGACGCGCGAGTCTACTTATAGTCGGTAAGCCCGCGCCGCGTCTGTCCGCGCCGCGGGTCCCGCGCCTTCTGGCAGTCGGCGCACAGCGTCGCGTAGGGCAGCAGCGACAGGCGGCGATCGTCGATCTCTTCCTCGCACTCCTCGCAGAGCCCGACGTCCTCGGGAGCGCGCTCGATCTTGGCCAGCGCGAGATCGATCTGCTGCAGGGTCTCCCCCTGCTGGCGGTTGCGCTGCGACGCCAGGGTCTGCAGCATCTCGGACAGCGCCTGCTCGTCCTCGTCGGCCACTCCCACCGTCGCCGCGTCCTTGCGGTTCGGCTCGATCTTGGCTGGCCCCTCGCTGACCACTTCGGCGCGCAGCTTCAATAAAGCTGCCTTGTGGGCGGCAATCTTCTGCGGCGACATGCAGCCCCTACTTCTTCTTTGCCGCCTTGCTCATCAGATCGCCCAGCGTGCCAAAGCGCGCCGGTCCGCTGGGTGCTGGCAGCTCACCCACCTCATCGGCCCCGCCGGCCCCGGCCAGCGCCAGCGAGATCCGGCGCTTTTCGCGATCCACCGCCTGCACTGCCACATCAACCCGCTGCCCGGTCTTGACCGCCTCGCGCGCGTGGCGCAGCTGCCGCCCCTTGCCGAGCTCACTTATGTGTAGCAGCCCCTCGATCCCCGGCTCAAGCTCGACGAAGGCGCCGAAGCTCTCCAGCCGCGCCACCGTGCCGGCGAGCCGCGTCCCCTCGGGGAAGCGCTGCTCGACCTCGCTCCACGGATCTTTTTCCAGCGACTTGAGCGACAGCGAGATCTTCTCGGGCTTGCGCGGATCGTCGACTTTCTCCAGGCGGATGACCTGGACCTCGATCTCCTGGCCGACGGTCAGCACGTCGCTCGGGTGGCGGGCGCGCTGGAACGACAGCTCGCTGACGTGCAGCATGCCCTCGATGCCGCCCAGGTCAACGAACGCGCCGTAGTCCTTGATCGCCGACACCTTGCCGCGCAGCACCGCGCCCACCGCCAGCCGCTTGCGCAGCTCGACCGCCTGCGCCCGGGCGTCCTCTTCGAGCAGCGCCCGCCGCGACAGGACGACGTTGAGCGAGCGACCGCTCTCCTCGCAGCGGGTGATCTGGAAGCGCTGCTTCTGACCGACGAACACCGACGCATCTTCGATGTGCCGCAGATCCAGCTGCGAGATCGGGCAGAACCCACGCACCCCCGCCACCTGCACCTCGACCCCGCCCTTGACCACGCCGGTGATCTGGCCTTCGACGGGAATCCCCAGCTCGAAGGCCTGCTGCAGCTCCTCCCGGTTGTCGGCGCCGCGCCCGAGCACCCGCCGCAGCACGACGCCGCCCGAGCGCCCGTCCATCTCGACCACCCGTGCCGTGATCTCATCGCCCACCGCGACGGTGAGCTGGCCATCGGGACCCCGCGCCTCGTCCACCGGCAGGATGCCGTCATCCTTGCCGCCGAGGTCGACGAAGATCGACTCGCGGCCGATCGACAGGACGCGGCCCTTGACCTCTGCCCCCACCTGCGGCCCGCTGCGCGCCTTCTTGGACCGGGGCTTGCCGCCCCCCGGCTGCTCGCGCTCGAACTCGGCCAGCATGTGGGCGAAATCGCTGCTGGAGTCGGCGCCAGCGCCTCCCTGCCCAGCGTTTAACTGCGATGCCTTGGGCGACTTGGGCCCGCTTGAATCGTCAAGATGCGACATGGAGGCGTAGTCTACTTGAAGCGGCGGCCGAATGAGAACAGTTAGAAAACGAAGAAATAGACTAAAAGGCCTATCGCGCTGGTGATGGCGAACACGGCGATCGCCAGCAGGATGGTCAGGTTGCGCTGACGCTTGCTCGCCTGCGCCTCGAGCATGGTCCGGTTCACCGAGGCCCGGACATCGTCGGTCAGCTTGCCGGTGTCGGCGTACGGATCGACGCGCGTGGCGACCAGCTGCGAGGCCGGCGCATTGGCCTGCACGCCGCGCAGGGTGGCGACCACGGCGGCGGCGCGGGGCCGCTTGCTCGGGTCCTTGTCCAGGCAGCGGTGCAAGAGGTCAGCCAGCGGCGGCGGGACGTTCTTGAGGACCGGCGCCGGCTTGGTGGTGTGGGCGATCGCCAGCTCACCGAAGGTCGTGCCGTGAAACGGCGGCACGCCGCTCAAAAGCTCGTAGGCGAGGATCGCCAGCGCGTACACATCGGCCGGCGGCCCGAGGTTGGTCTCGCCGCGAAACTGCTCGGGCGACATATAGGCCGGGGTGCCGAGCAGGGCGCCGGTCATCGTCAGCTTCTCCGCCGCGTCGAGGAACTTGGCGACGCCGAAGTCGAGCACCACCGGGTAATAGAGGTTGCCGTTGCGCTCGATGAGCTGAATGTTCTCCGGCTTGAGATCCCGGTGGACCACCCCCGCCCGCTGCGCCGCATCGAGCGCATCGGCGATCGCCGCCAGCACCCCCAGGCACTCCTGATAGGGCAGCCCGCCAAGATCCATCTGCGCACGCAGCGAGCGACCCGGCAGGTACTCCATGACGATGTAGGGGACGCCATCGGCGAGCTGGGCGTGCTCGAAGATGCGGGCGACATGGGGGTGCTCGATCTTCGAGGTGACCTGCGACTCGCGGCGGAAGCGCTCGACGACCTCGGGCACCTGCGCCCACTGCGCATGCAGGACCTTGACGACCACCTGCGCCTGGCCCGCCGTCTGAGCCGGGCTGGTGGAGTCCGCCAAGTACACATCGCCAAAGGTGCCACGGCCCAAGCTGCGGCTTAGCTTGTAGCGACCTTGTGCAATGGTCTCACCTTCTCGGGAAGGCGTATTCATAACGCTTTAAGGACCGTACCACGACTGCCGACCCGTTGAAACCCACCCGGCTGTTTTTTGCCCGCTGCCCGGGTAGGCGGTTGTGCTAGCGTGCCTGACACGATGGCCGAGAGTTTTCTGCTTCCAACCCTGGCACAACCAATCCGTCCCCCGCTGTCCCGCGACGAGGCAAGCGCCGAAGCCAACCGCTGCCTGTTCTGCTACGACGCGCCGTGCATCCGGGCCTGCCCGACGGGGATTGACATCCCGCTGTTCATCCAGCAGATCGCCACCAGCAATGTCGGCGGCGCGGCGCGGACGATCCTGGCGAGCAACATCCTTGGGCACAGCTGCGCCCGCGTCTGCCCGACCGAGGTGCTGTGCGAAGGGGCGTGCGTCCTGTCCGATCAGCATCGCCCGATCCAGATCGGGCCGCTGCAGGGCTACGCCACCGGGTGGGCGCTGCAGAGCGGCATGCAGATCCTCAAACCCGGGGCGCCCAAGCCGGGCTCGGTGGGCATCATCGGCGCCGGCCCGGCGGGCCTGGCGTGCGCCGCCGAGCTCCTGCGGCACGGCTATAAGGCGGTCCTGTATGAAGCGCGCGAGCTTCCGGGCGGGCTGAACACCACCGGGGTCGCGCAGTACAAGCTGGTGCCCGAGGAGGCACTGGTCGAGGTCGACTGGCTGCGCCGCGCCGGACTCGACATCCGCTGCGGGGTCGCCGTCGGGCGCGACGTGACCCTGGCCGAGCTCGGCGAGCGCCACGACGCGGTGTTCATCGGCGTCGGCATGGGGGCGATCCCGGGCATCGGTCTTGCCGGTGAAGACCAGCCGGGGGTGTGGGACGCCCTGGAGTTTATCGCCGCGCTCAAGAGCGGTGAGGCGGCGGTGCAGCAGGCGGTCGCCGGCGCCGCGGTCGCGGTCATCGGCGGCGGCAACACCTCCATCGATGTGGTGACTCAGGCGGCGCGCGCCGGGGCCGCCAAGACCTGGCTGCTTTACCGCCGCGGGCCCACGGAGATGTCGGCCTACGCGCACGAGCTCGTGCTGGCGCGCCAGCACGGCACTGAGCTTCTGTGCTACGCGACGCCGACGCGGGTGCTCGGGCCGGCGCTCGGCAGCGGCCGGGCGGCGCGCGTGCGCGGGCTGGAGTACAGTCACCGCGGGCCCACCGCGCAGGGTTCCGGCGCCGAGTCGGCAGCAGCGGTGCTGGCGGCCGATCTGGTGGTGCGCGCCACCGGCCAGAAGGGGGCCGGGCTGACCCCGCAGCTACCGATAAAGACCCAGAACGGCGTCGTGCAAGTCGACCAGTGGGGGCGGACCTCCGATCCGCGCTACTACGCGGGAGGCGACTGCACCTCGGGCGGGCAAGAGGTCGTGCACGCGGTGCGCGACGGCAAGCGGGCGGCGGTGGCGATCGTGCGCGACATCCTTTTGCCGCGCGCCGGCGCCGCCCATCACCAGCAAGGCGAGACCGGCGAGCGGACCGGCGACAGCGCAGACGCGCGCGGGGGGAGGTAAGACGATGGCCGATCTGTCAGTCGATTTCTGTGGCATCAAGTCGCCCAATCCGTTCTGGCTGGCCTCGGCGCCGCCGACCAACACCGGCGATCAGGTGATGCGAGCGTTCGATGCCGGCTGGGGCGGCGCGGTGTGGAAGACGCTGGGCGAGCCGATCGTCAACGTGTCGTCGCGCTACTCGGCGGTGGACTGGAAGGGCAGCCGGATGATGGGGCTCAACAACATCGAGCTCATCACCGACCGGCCGCTCGAGGTCAACCTGCGCGAGATCAGCGAGGTCAAGAAGCGCTACCCGCGGCACGCGCTCATCGTCTCGCTGATGGTCGAGTCCCGGCGCGAGGCGTGGCACTCGATGGTGCGGCGCGCCGAAGACGCGGGGGCGGACGGGCTGGAGCTGAACTTTGGCTGCCCGCACGGGATGAGCGAGCGCGGCATGGGCTCGGCGGTGGGCCAGGTGCCCGACTACACCTGCCAGATCGTGCAGTGGGTCAAAGAGGTCGCCAAGACGCCGGTGATCGTCAAGCTGACGCCGAACGTCACCGACGTGGTGTATCCGGCGCGCGCGGCGCACCGGGGGGGCGCCGATGCGCTGTCGCTCATCAACACCATCAACTCGATCACGGGGGTGAACCTGGAGACGCTGACGCCGCGGCCGGAGGTGCACGGGGCCTCGGCGCACGGCGGCTACTGCGGGCCGGCGGTCAAGCCGATCGCCCTCAACATGGTGGCGAGCGTGGCCAAGGAAGTGCCGCTGCCGGTGAGCGGGATCGGCGGGGTGACGAGCTGGCAGGACGCGGCGGAGTTCATCCTGCTCGGCGCCACCACGGTGCAGGTGTGCACGGCGGTGATGCACAAGGGGTTCCGCATCGTGCTCGACCTCATCGATGGCCTGTCGGCTTATCTGGACCAGCAGGGGCTGCGCAGCGTCGCCGAGCTGCGGGGGCGCAGCTTGCCGCGGGTGCAGCGCTGGGAGGAGCTCGATCTGGGCTATCGGGTGATAGCGGCGGTGGACCCGCACAAGTGCATCGGCTGCGGGGTCTGCTATGTCGCGTGCAACGACGGGGCGCACCAGGCGATCGCGGCCCACCCGGACGGGCGAGGGCGCACGCGGGTGGAGATCCTGGAGGCCAAGTGCGTGGGCTGCAACCTGTGCAGCCTGGTCTGTCCGGTGGACAGCTGCATCACCATGCAGCGCGTCGACAGCGTTGGGGACAAGATCCTTCCGTACAAAGAGTATGCGGCCAATCCGGCGGCTTATCCGGAGGTGAAGAGTAACCGGCACGATCGGTAGGGCGGCTGGGCGCTGGGCGGGCTGCGACGGCGCGGGTCCCCCTTCCCTGCGATCCTTTTTTGCCAGCTGGCGCTGACAAAAAAGGATCTCCGGTCGGCCCACGCCTCTTTGTCTCGACGGGACTCGAGCAATTCGGGGCTAGGGGGATGGCAGGCGCTGCTCCAGGCGGCGGCGAAAGCTCTGCTCCAGGGCGGCAACGGACAGGACGCGGCGCAAGCTCTCGGGGTCGCGGCGCTGGCGGTAGAGGACCTGGTTGACTTCGCTGAGGGTGACAGCGATGGCGGGGCGGTGGCACAGGGTCAGGGTGTCGCCGACGGCGAGGTCGCACTCGCCTTGGACTCGCAGGTAGCAGCCGCTGTGGCCGGTGGCTTTGACCAGGGCGACGAGCTCGGGCTGGCCGAGCTTGGCGGCGAGGCGCTCGCAGGGCTGGCGGGGGGAGGCGACCTCGACGATCACCTGGGTGTCGGCGAGGCGATAGCGATCGCCCAGGCACACGCTGTCCTCGTCGAATTCGGCCAGGGTGAGGTTCTCGCTGAAGGAGCCGGGGGGCAGCGCCACGCCGAGCCGGGTCTGCCAGTCGGCGTAGTGGGCAAGGCCATAGACGCAGAGGGCGCGATCGGGGCCGCCGTGGTAGCGGCGATCGGCCTGCTGGTCGCCGACCAGGCCGGCGGGGGTCAGGTGCGCGGTGGGCACCGAGCGCTTGTGGCCGGCGGTGCGCACGGCCTTGCCGTGATATTGCTGAGTCTGTATGGGGCCCAGGTGCAGAGCGTGGATGTGCATGCCGGGCTAGCCTAGCAGGGCGGCCGAGCATGCGCCGGGGGAACGCGCAAGCGTGGGAGGGCCAGAGCGCGGGAGCTCGGGCCTAGGCCTTGGGACGGACGTGGTAGTGCTGCTCGGGGACGGGGTAGCCGGCCTGGCCGAACTGCTCGACGATCGCCTGGTTGGTGGCGAAGTAGACCTGCCAGTAGTGCTCGTTGTGACAGTAGGGGCGCACGGCGAGGACCGGACCGGCCAGGGTGAAGGTGAGGATCTCGACGTCGGGGGCGGGGCTCTGGGCGACGTTGGGGATCTGCGCCAGGCGGGTCTTGAGGCGGCGGATGGCGTCGTTCGGATCGACGCCATGGGCCAGCTGGGCGACCAGCTCGACGCGGCGGTAGGGGTTGGCGTTGTAGTTGCTGATGGTGTCGCTGAAGATCTTGTTGTTGCCGATATAGGTGCGGATGTTGTCAGGGGTGTCCAGGGTGGTGACGAACAGGCCGATCTCGTAGACGACGCCGGTGACGCCGCAGACGGTGATCATGTCGCCGACCTTGAACGGACGCAGGGTGACCAGGAAGACGCCGGCGGCGAAGTTGGACAGAAGGCCTGACCACGCCATGCCGATGGCGACGCCGACGGCGGCGATGAGACCGGCGAATGAGGCGGTCTGGACGCCGAAGACGCCGAGCACGGCGATAAAGAGCAGGAACTGCAATAAGAGTCCGAGCGCGGAGTCGAGGTAGCGCACCAGCGTCGCGTCGAGGTTGCGGCGGTTGCTGGCCCGGCGGACTACCCCGCGGATGGCGCTGATGACGACCCGGCCGACGATCCACAGCGCCAGGGCGCCGACGATCTTGGTGCCGATATCCACCGCCATCGGCGCCGCGCTATCGCTCAGTTTGTGCAGCCACTGTTCCATGTCCATTGAGCTCTCCTGTTTTCGGTAGGGGGGCTCATGGTAGCGCCAAACCGGCCGCCAGGCGCGCCTGTTTGCAGGACGCTGTGAATCGCCGGACTTGCGTCGCTGCCGAGCCTCGGCGACGGGCGGTGCGGGCGCCTTCGTCGCTGCCGACAGAGGTCGCGCGGGGAGTCGCAGGCGGCGGCCGCGGCCGCGACCAGCCGCGGCCGACTAGCCGGCGCCGAGCAGCAGGACCCAGCGCGAGTCGGCGACGCCGATGCCCAGCTGCCCGAGCTGCGGATCGAGGATGTTCTGCCGGTTGGCGGCACTCTTCATCCAGGCCTCGAGCGCCGCCTCGGGGGAGGAGTAGCCCTTGACCAGCGCCGGCGCGAGCCGCCCGTCAAAGCCGGCCCGCTGCGCCTGCGCGGTGAGCGCCTCGCCCTCGGGAGTCTGGAAGGCAAAGTAGTTGCGGCGGGCCATGTCCTCGGCGTAGGCCTGGGCCACGCTGCACAGCGGCACCGCCAGCCGCAGCGGTGGCGCGGTGGACAGCAGGCGCTGGGCGTTGAGCAGCGCGAGCAGCCGGCCGCGCACGTCATCGCTGGCCTCGGCGGGCGGTGTGCCAAGGACCAGAGTCCAGCGGGCGCGGGCGACGCCGACGCCGAGATCGCGGGCCTCGCCATCGAGGAAGTTGCGGCGGTGGGCCGCGTTGCCAAGCAGGAGCTGAACCACCGCCTCGGCGCTCGTCTGCCCCATGGTGATCGCCGGCAGGGTGCGGCCGCCGTAGCCGCTCTGCTTGAGGTGGCCGGCGATCCCGAGCTGCCCGGGCTGCTCGAAGGCGAAGAAGCTCTTGTCGGCCATGTCCTGGCAGTGGGCCGTCGCCGCCGCGCTCAGGCCGGGGTGGAGGGCGAGCGGCGCGACCCGGATGCTCTGCCGGTGCTCGTTGAGCAGCGCCAGCACCCGTCCCTGCAGCTCGACGTCGGTGTTGACCAGGGCGGTCGCCGGCACCCCGCACAGCAGGGTCAGCATGCCGTCGGCCAGGCCGAGCCCGAGGTGACGAGCCGGCGCAGCCAGCAGGGTCCGCTGCGCTGCCGGGTCGGCGAGCCAGTCGCCAAGGGCTGCCTCCAGCTCACGCTCGCCCGCGAGCAGCTCATCGGCGATGCCGTCGTAGCCGGCCTCGCGCACGCGCAGCGCCGCGGTCGAGCCGTCCGAGCCCAGGGTGCCGGTGGTGCCGCGGCGCGCCTGATCCAGGCTGTGGCGCTGCGCCGCATAGTTGAGCGCCGCCGACAGCTCGACCGGGGCTAGGCCAGCGGCGATGCGGCGCAGGTTCACAAGCTCGGCGGCGCGCTGCTGCAGCTCGGGGGTGACGCTGCGCAGGGGGGCACCGAAGATCAAGGTCCAGTGGGCCTGGGACTCGCCCACCCCGAGCTCGCGGTAGGCGGGGTTGAGCAGGCTCTGGCTGGTGTTGGGATCGGCGAGCAGGGCGGCCACGACCTCGGCCGGATCTTCATAGCCGCGGCTCAGGTTGACGCCGGTGCGGCCGCGGTAGCCGGCGGCGTGGATGCGCACCTGCACGCCGCTGTCGCCCCCCGGCTGGTTGTAGGCGAAGTAGCCGCGGGCGGTCATGTCGGCGGCGTGCGCCTGGGCGGCCTGACCAAGCGGCTCGCTGAGGGCCAGGGCCGGCAGCTGCTGGGCGGCGCGCGCCGTGTTGACAAGGCCAAGGACGGCTGCGGCCTGGGCGCTCAAGCTGGAGACGGATTCCGGGCCGGCTTCTTTTTTGGCGTCGTTCATCGGCAACCTTGGACACCTGGCTGGGGTTTTGATCGTATCATGAAGGGGTGCCCGCCCAGAAAGCCCGACCCCGGCCAGAGGGCCGATAGGCTGCCAACAGGCCGCCCCGACAAGCGGGTTGACGGGTCCTTTTCACGGCGCGTAGCATCTGGCTCGGAGGTATCTCTGCTTGCTGCACAAACCACACCGTCCGCGATTCGTCCGTCTCAGCCAAGAGCACTGCCGGGCCGTTCTGGGTGCCGGGGTTCAACTCGATCCCTGGATGGTCATCAGCAGCGGTCGCTTTGTCGCCAAGCAGCGCCTCGCGCTCGTGGGCCCCAAGGGGCGCATTGACGGCGTCGCGATCGTCGGCCCGCTGGTCGAGGCGACCGAGGTCTCGCTGGCCGAACCGGATGAGGAGCGCCTGGGGCTGTCGCAGGACCCGGGGCGCGGCGTCATCCTCATCGGTCCGGCAGGCGAGGCCAAAGTCGTAGCGCCCGAGTAGGTCATGGCGATCCGGATAAACCGCGTCTACACCCGCACCGGCGATCGCGGCGACACGGGCCTGGTCGGCGGCCACCGCGTCGGCAAGGACGACCTGCGCATCGACTGCTATGGCACCGTGGATGAGCTGAACTCGGTGCTCGGCCTGGCCCGGCAGCACACTCGGCCGCAGCGCCCCGAAGAGGCCGGGCCGCTGGCAGAGCTGGACGCCATCCTCGCGCGAGTGCAGAACGAGCTGTTCAACCTCGGCTCGCTGCTGGCCACCCGGGCCGAGGATCTGCGGCCCACTCAGCCGGTCATCAAGGAACATCATGTGACGCGGCTGGAGCACGAGATCGACCAGTTCAATGAAGAGCTGCCCGAGCTTCGCAGCTTCGTCCTGCCCGGCGGCGGGAGCCTCGGCGCGCACCTTCACCTGGCCCGCACGGTGTGCCGCCGCGCCGAGCGACTTACCGTCGCCCTGGGTCGCCGCGAGACCGTGCCTGCCGAGGCCGTGCAGTACCTCAACCGGCTGAGCGACGCGCTGTTCGTCTTTGCCCGCCACGCTGCCCACGTCACCGCGACCGCTGAGATCCTATGGCAACCGGAGACCACCTGAGCCCGCGGGCCGCGCCGCAGTCCGCTCGCGCGCTCGACCCCCCGCCACCGGCGACGGCGCCGCTTGGTCTTTCGGCGGCGGCAGGAGAGGCCTCGCCGGCCCTGACGCACCGCGAGGGCGAGCTGGCGGCGTTCGAGCGGCTCTTCGCCCAGCACGCGCGCGCCGTCTACGATTTCTTCTTCTACATGACCCACAGCCGCGAGCAGGCGCTGCAGCTAAGCGAGCAGGCCTGGCTGACCGTGCGCAAGCGGCGCGGCGAGCTGAGCGGGCAGCAGCAGTTTCTGCCCTGGCTGTTCGGACAGGCGGTGCAAGTCCGGCGCGAGCGCTCGCCCGCCGCCGGCGCCGACATGGCCGCCGCGCGAACCGCGCCGGCGGCGGTACCGGCGTCAGTGGACCCGGCCACTGCGGATGCGCCGCTGCACCGCGCGCTGGCCGGCATGGCCGAGAGCTACCGCGAGGTCCTGGTGCTGCACCGGCTGAGCGGGCTGGGCTTCGCCGACATCGCCACTGCGCTCGGCGCCACCGAGGCCGCGGTCAAGGCTCGCGCCCTGCAGGGCTACTTCCAGGCGGCCGATTCGGCGGCGGGCGGGTTCGAGCCAGCGACCGCGCCGCCGGGCCCCGGTGCCGCCCTGCCCCTGTCGCGCTGCCCCGAGACCGAGAAGCTCATCAACCTGGTGGTGGCGAGCCCCGAGGCCCGCCAGACCGCGCCCCTGGCAGCGCTGGTCGAGCACACGCACGACTGCCCGCTGTGCGAGGTGACCCAGAAGAAGGTCGAGGCGGGCTACCAGGCCCTGGGCCGGCTGGTCGCCCTGGCGCGCCCCGAGACCGCCGCCCTGGAGCAGGTGGCCCGCGCGGTGCTGCCCGCGGTCGCCCGCGATCTGGCTCCGCCGGGAAACGGCTGGGCGATCGCAGTGGCCGCTCTCGCCCTTTTGCTGCTCCTTGTGACCACCGCCAGCTTCATCCTGCGCAAGAACTAATCGCCGCGCCGCGCCGCGCGCCGCTGCCGTCCGGCGGAGCAAGAAGTTGCTCGACCGCAGCGGGGTTGCTAGCTTCGATGCGCATGCTACCGACAGCCCGCCTCTGCCAAACCCGGTCGCCGAGCTCCCCGCGCCTGCCGCTGCCGCGAGGGGGCGGGCGCGAGCTCGGCCGTCGCCTGTGGCCGTACGCGCTGGCCGCGGCGCTGCTGGTCACCGGCTGCCCGCGCCGTTTCGACCCGCGCGCCGAGGAGATCCACTCGCAGAACCCCGAGGCAGAGGCCGACTACCGCAAGGCCCAGGCGCTGCTGCAGCGCGGCGATCTGGCGGGCGCCGACCAGGCGCTGCAGCAGTTTCTCGCCAAGTACGGTCCGCCGCCCAGCGACCCGCTGGTCCCGGTGGCGGCGCTGCAGGCGGCGCAGGTGGCGCGCAGCCTGGGACAGCCGGCGCGCGCCAAGGAGCTGGCAGCGCCGCTCGCCCATCCCGCCCCGGGTGCCGCGGCACCGTCGCCGTGGATCAGCGATCGGGCGCGGCTGGAGCTCGGGCTGGCGCAGCACCGGCTGGGCGATTTCGCCGAGGCCAGGGCTCTCCTGGCGCCGCTGTCGGCGCAGATTGTCGACAGCGAGGAGGCCACCGAGCTCCACGCCACCCTGGCCGACCTGTGGCTGCGCGAGGATCAGCCGGCCGAGGCGCTGCACGAGTTCGAGCTGTTCTTCCACGGCGCCGGGGTGCGGCCGGTCGAGCAGGCCTATGTCCGCGAGCAGGTCGGTCCGCTTATCGCCCGGCTGCCGGCCGACCAGCAGGGCAAGCTGCGTCAGCGCTTCGGCATCGAGGGGCTGGCTGCCGGCGCCCCCACCGGCGAGACCGCAGCCGCGCGCGCGGTGACCGGGCCGGTAGTCGGGCTGGTCGTCCCGCTCGGCGGCAAGGATCGCCCGCTCGGCGAGCGGGTGCTGCGCGGGGCGCTGTGGGCGGCGGAGTCGCTCGGCGGGGCGCGCCTGCCAGGCCTGGCGAGCGGCGTCGACCTGCGTGTCCGCGACGCCGCGGCCGCAGACGCAGCGAGCCTGGTCGCCGAGCTGCGGCGCGACGGGGTCCAGGTGCTCATCGGCTCGCCTTCGCGCGGCGCCGAGACCGCCCAGCTGCTCGCCGCGGCCGAGCGCGAGGCTGCTGACCGTCGATCTCCAGCTCCCCGCCCGGCGACGGGTGCCGCCGCGCCGGCTCCGTCGCCGGCGCGCTCGACCTTCCACCTGCTGCGCGGCAACGCGGCGCGCGCCCAGGCCCTGGCGCAGAACTTCCTCGGCAGCGGCCTGCCGACTGTGGCCATCCTCGCCCCGGCGACCCCCTACGGGCAGGCAATGACCCGGGCGTTCATCGATTGGGTCCAAGAGCGCCGGGGCGGCACGGCGCAGATTGTCGCCCAGCTTACCTTCGCCGAGGGGGCGACGACCTTCACCGCCCAGGCCAAGCGGCTGCTGGAGACGGCGCCGAGCGCCCTGTACGTCCCCGCCTCGGCCACCCAGCTGGAGCTCATCGCGGCGCAGCTGGCCGCCTCCGGGGTGCTTCCCATCTATAAGGTCACCCGCGGCACGGCCGACAAGCCGGGCCTGGGCAACCCGCCGGTGAAGCTGCTCTTGGCGAGCGCCGAAGGCATGGGCGAGCGCCTGCTAAAAAACGCCGGCCGCTACCTGCAGGGCGCGGTGCTGGCGCCGCTTTCAGTAGGCAAGCTGGTCATCGCCGACAGCCCGACTCCAGCGACGCGCTGGGACGGCTTTGTCGAGCAGGTCGGAGCCGAGCCCGGCGCCCTGGACGGTCTGGGCTACGACGCCGTGCTGGCGGTGCGCGCCGCCTGCAGCCGGCTGCGCGCCCAGTCCCCCAGCGCGCCCTGCAGCAGTGAGACCCTGGCCGCCGCGCTGCGCAGCCTGAGCGTGGAGGGGGCGACCGGCAGCATCAGCTTCGACAGCAGCGGCGAGCGCAGCGGCCCGGCGCTGCTCGTCCGCGTCGACAGCAGCGCTCTGCGCACCGTCCGCTAGCAAGTCCCCTCGGGCCCTCCCCGGCGCGCCCGGTACCGTCAAGACCCGCTAATGTAGAGCGCAGCGCAGCTTCGTCAGCGCCGCTGCGCCGGGCACCAGCTGCCAGCTGCCAGCTGCCAGCTGCCAGCTGCCAGCTGTCCCTTGGTGAAGATCTGGGCTTGGTGACCCGGCGCCGCCAAGACGGCCCGAGCCGGGCCGGAACCGCGGCGCGCAGAGTAGCCCTTCCGCTAAAGGGTGATTCCAGGCTAAGATTCTGGCGGAAACCCATGATTCCCCGGCTGCGCCCTGCGCTAGTGCCTCTGTTAACCGCCCTGCCCCCCGCGGGTCAGCAGCGCCTCGTCATCATGGGCTGGAGCGCCGATGGACCCACCGGCGTCTCGCGACGCCTGCGCGACCCCGAGCGGGCGCTGCGGCGGGCGGTAGGCGGCCCGCAGTACGTGAGCCTGGTCGATCTCGAGCTCGACCCCGAGCGCTGGCACGGCCGGTTCCTGGTGACCTCGGGGCCGCTCACCTGGCAGGAGCGCCCCTTTGGCGCCGCGTGCCTGGGACGGCTGTGGGTCGATACAACGGTCATGACCCTGGTGAACCAGGGCGGGCGGGCGCTGCCGCCGGGGCCGCGGGCGCGCGTGGTGGGCGTCCTTCTGGCCGATCCGCAGGTGCGCGCCGCCCATCAGAGCGCGCACAAGGAGCCGGGCGGCTACGGGTCGAGCGGACTATTTATCGCCCAGCTGTCGGCAGTCGCGATTCATCCCGAGGCCACAGCCAAGTAGCCCGAGCCGCATGAGCGCCAGCGCCCAGACCCGGATCAGCACCCCGCGCCTTGTCGAAGTCGAAATGGAGAAGCCATGAACATACGCCCTCGCCCCTTGCAGCCCCCGACCCTGGTCTCGGCGGTGCTCTGCGGGTCGCTGCTCGCCGCCGTGTCCCTCCCGAGCCGCGCGGTGCTGGCCGACGAAGGGATGTGGACGCTCACCGATCTGCCGCGCGCCCGCCTGCAGCAGAAGTACGGCTTTTCGCCCTCGGAGCAGTGGGTCCGCCACGCCCAGCTGAGCTCCCTGCGGGTGGGCGGCGGCTGCTCGGCGTCTTTCGTCTCGCCGCAGGGCCTGATGATGACCAACCACCACTGCGCGATGGGCTGCTTTGAAGAGCTGTCCAATCCCCAGCGCGACCTGCTCAAGAACGGCTTCCTCGCCTCGGATCGCGGCTCCGAGCTGCGCTGCACGACCATGGAGCTCAGCCAGCTTCTGTCGGTCGAGGACGTGACGGCGCGCATCGCCGACGCCACGCGCGGGCTGCAGGACCAGCAGTTCGGCCGCGCCCTCAAGGCCGAGATGAGCCGCATCGAGAAGAGCTGCGCCGACACCACCAAGCTGCGCTGCGAGGTGGTGACGCTGTACCACGGCGGCCAGTATCACCTGTACCGCTACAAGCGCTACACCGACGTCCGTCTGGTCTTCGCCCCCGAGGCGCAGAGCGCGCAGTTCGGCGGCGATCCGGACAACTTCAACTTCCCCCGCTACGCGCTCGATGTGACGTTCTTCCGCGTCTACGAGCGCGACAAGCCGGTGCAGCCGACCGACTACCTGCAGTTCAGTCCCAAGGGAGTCAGCGCGGGCGAGCTGGTGTTCGCCGCCGGCCACCCGGGCAGCACGCAGCGCCTGTTGACGGTGGCGCAGCTGGAGTTTCTCCGCGATGTGCAGCGGCCCGACCGGCTGCTGTACCTGGCCGAGCTGCGCGGCCAGCTGACCCAGTTCAGCCGGCGCGGGCCCGAGCAGAAGCGGATGGCCGCCGAGCTCCTGTACTTCGTCGAGAACAGCTTCAAGGCCCTGTCGGGCGAGCAGCAGGCGCTGCTCGATCGCGACTTCATCGCCGGCAAGCGCGCCGCCGAGCAGGCGCTGCGCACCCAGGTCGCCAAGAACCCGGAGTGGCAGAAGCAGTACGGCGGCGCCTGGGACGCCCTGGCCAAGGCGCAGCAGGACGGGCGCAAGTACTTTACCACCTACTCGCTGCTCGAAAAAGGGCGCGGCTTTGAGTCGGAGCTTTTCACCTACGCCCGCACCCTGGTGCGCGGCGCCGTCGAGCGCAAGAAGCCCAACGAAGATCGCCTGCGCGAGTTCCGCGAGTCGGCGCTGCCTTCGCTGACCAATCGCCTTTTCGGCCATCAGGTGCAGTATCCCCAGCTGGAGGAGCTGACCTTCACCTACTCGCTGACCAAGCTGCGCGAGGCGCTGGGGCCGGATCACCCGCTGGTCAAAAAGATCTTCGGGCAGTACTCGCCCGAAGAGATCGCCCACAACCTGGTGAGCAACTCGCACCTGGGCGAGTCGGCGGTGCGCAAGCAGCTGTGGGAGGGCGGCGCGGCGGCCATCGCCAGCTCCGCCGACCCGATGATCAAGTTCGCCCGCGCCGTCGATGACGACGCCCGCGCGATCCGCAAGCAGTATGAGGACGAGGTCGAGTCGGTGGTCGACAAGAACGCCGAGCTCGTCGCCAAGGCGCTGTTCACCGTCCAGGGGACTACGATCTACCCGGACGCCACGTTCTCGCTGCGCCTCACCTTCGGACAGGTGCGCGGGTTCAAGGACTCGTGGCGCGAGGTACCGGCGGTGACCACGCTGCGCGGGGCGTTCGAGCGGCACACCGGCCGCGAGCCGTTCGTGCTGCCGCAGTCCTGGCTCAACGCCAAGGGCCGGCTGAAGCTCGACACGCCGCTGAACTTCGCCAGCACGCTCGACATCATCGGCGGCAACTCGGGCAGTCCGGCGCTGAACCAGAGCGGCCAGGTGGTCGGCGTGGTGTTTGATGGGAACCTCCACTCGCTGGGCGGCGCCTACTACTTTGACGATGACGTAAACCGCGCCATCACCGTGCACAGCGCTGGCATCCTCGAGGCCCTGCGGGTCATCTATAACGCCATCACGCTGGCCAAAGAGCTCACCACCGCGCCTGCCGCGCGCAAGTAACCCCGCAATCCTTGCGCGCTGCTTCATCAGCGCTCAAGACCCTACCCCGCGCCCTTTCTGCAGTCCCTGCGCCTCGCTGCGGCGGCTGGCCAAGCGCTCATCACCGCGCCTGCCGCGCGCACGTAACCCCGCAATCCTTGCGCGCTACTTCATGAGCGCCACCTCGCGCCCATTGTCCAGTCCTTGAGGCCCCGCTGCGGCGACTTGTCGCGCTCGCGCCTGGTATCAATATTGCGAGGTCTTCCGCTCATGATGCCTGTGCCGCCCCCGTTGAGCCGACCCCGGCTCCCCGCCCGCCGACCAGCCGGAAGTGCCGCGGCTGCTCCCGGGCGCGGACCGACGGCCGGGCGTGGTGAGTCCCCCCAGATTGGGGGCTGCACCCCCACCACCGCTCTGGCAGCCCAGGCCAAGAACCCTTTGAGGAGGAGCCCATGAAGACGACTCTCACCACCTGCCTGCTTTCCTTCCCCCTGCTCGCCTGCGGCGGAGCCATCGAAGGGGACGTGACCGAGGAACCAGCCGTCGGTGTGGAGGCCGCAGCGACGCCGACCAAGGCCTCGGTGGGCAAGAAGATCTTCACCGACACCCGCCTGTCCGAGCCGGCCGGGCAGTCGTGCGCCACCTGCCACGACGCCGCCCACGGCTTCGCCGATGGTCGGCCGGGTCCGACCTCGGCCGGGGCGACCGCCGGGCGGTTTGGCAACCGCAACACGCCGTCGATCACCTACGCCTCGTACACCCCGCCGCTGAAGACCGCGGGCGACGAGACCGGCTACATGGGCGGCCTGTTCTGGGACGGCCGCGTGGCGACGCTGGAGGGGCAGGCCGGCGGACCCCTGCTCAACCCGCTGGAGATGAACAACGCCAGCAAGGCGGCGGTCGTCAACAAGGTGAAGACCAGCTCCTACGCCTCGCAGTTCAAGACCGTCTTTGGCAGCACCGCCTTCAACGACGTCGATCAGGCCTTCGCCTATATCACCCAGGCGGTGGCCGAGTACGAGCGGACGGGCATTCCCAACCGCTTCACGTCCAAGTACGACGCCTACCTGGCCGGCACGGCGACGCTCACCGCGGCCGAGCAGCGCGGCCTGGCCATCTTCGAAGATACGGCCAAGGGCAACTGCGCCTCCTGCCACCTCGACAAGCCGGCGGCCGATGGCACGCCGCCGCTGTTCACCGATTTCGGCTATGACAACCTGGGCATTCCCAAAAACCCCGCCAACCCCTTCTACACCCTGCCGTCGGCGCTGAATCCCGCCGGCGCCGCCTACGTCGACTACGGTCTGTCGGCTCCCCTGCACAACCCGCGGCAGGCCGGGAAGTTCAAGGCGCCGACGCTGCGCAACATCGGGATCACCGCTCCGTATGGCCACAACGGCTACTTCGCCGATCTGGCGTCGATCGTCCACTTCTACAACACCCGCGATGTCGGAACCTGGCCGGCGGCGGAAGTCACCTACGGCATGAACGCCAAGGACATGGGAGACATCAAGATGTCGGCCCAGGACGAGGCGGATCTGGTGTCCTTCATGCTGACCCTGACCGACGGTTACAAGCCTTAATAGGCTGCGCTGACTGCAGGCGCTCGGCCCCGCGTGGGCAGAGCGCCTTTTTTATTGCTCGGGGTGGCGTTTTTGCCCGGAGCGGACAAAGGAAAAGGGCGCCCAGACCGATCAGTCTGAGCGCCCTTTTGTTCAGGAGGGACTGCTACTTGGGCGGTTGCTACTTGATCTGGACGTTCAGCTTGTAGGCGCTGGTCGCCGAGCTGCCGGCGTAGTAGCGCACCTCGACGTAACGCGTAAACGCCGAGGTTCCGGTGTTGGTCACCGAGATGTGCTCGGCTACGCCAACGTCATTTTCCGACTGCCCGATGAGGCTGTTGGCGGAGTTGTACACGTACAGATCGTAGTCCAGACCCGCCGGCACGGTCAGGTCGACGGTCAGGGTCTTGCCCGCGGGGAGGGTGATCTTGAAGAAGTCGGTGTCGCGGGCCGGGGTGATGTAGCCGCTGACCTGGCCGGCCGGATCAGTGATGGCGTTGGCCTGGGTGAAGGTGTTGTTCGGCTCCACTTCAAGCTGGCCGCCAGTGCCGCCGTTCTTCACGGTGACCGAGACCGCCGCCGAGGTGCCGACGTTGCCGTTGCTGTCAGTGCCCTTGGCGGTCAGGCTGTAGGTGCCGTTTGCGACCTTGGTCGAGTCCCACTTGACCGTGTAGGGCGAGGCGGTGGCGCTGCCGATGAGGGTCGTGCCGGCGTAGAAGTCGACCTTGGCCACTGCATCATCGGGGTCGGTCGCGGTGGCGGTGAGGGTCACCGAGCCGGACACCGTGGCGCCGGCGCTCGGCGAGGTCACCTTGACGGTGGGCGCGGTGGTGTCGGTGCCGCCGTTTTTGACCGTGACGCTCACCGCAGCCGAGGTGCCGACGTTGCCGTGCGAGTCGGTGGCCTTGGCGGTCAGGCTGTGGCTGGCGTTGGTCGCCTTGGTCGAGTCCCAGGCCACCGAGTATGGCGCGGCGGTCTTGCTGCCGACCAGGGCCCCATCGACGTAGAAGTCGACCTTGCTGATGGTGTCGCCGACCTCGGTGGCGGTCGCCGTCAGGGTCACGCTGCCCGACACGGTGCTGCCGGCGGTGGGCGCGGTCAGGTTGACCGTCGGCGCCTTGACCGCACCCTTGTCGAGGATGCACGCCCCGGCCTGGTTTGACCACTCCTTCTGAACCGTGTAGGTAGTGCCGGGCAGGATTCCCTGCGAGGCGTTGCAGATATCGCCGATCTCGCCGTTGGTCGCGTCGTACCAGGCCGCCGGCTTGCCGATGCTGCCGGTCACAAGGCCGATCTCGCCGTCGGTCACCGCTTCGATAAGCTCGTGCGAGGCGACCGAGGTGTGGTTGGCCAGCAGGGTGCCGCTGCCGCAGCCGCCCTCGCAGCCGCTGCCCGTGCCGAGGTAGGGAAGGACGCTGTAGTACACGCTCTTGCCCGACTTGGTGAGCGTGCTGTGGTAGGCGCAGAACACCGAGCACGAGCCGGCGCCGCCCAGATCGATGTGGACGCCGAGCGGGAAGTGGATCATGTAGATCGTGTTGTCATCGGGCGCCGGGAGCTTGCCGGCGTCGATCTGCTTATTCAGCTCGGCCTGGATGTCGTCATCGGTGATGTTCTTGCTGGTGATGGACGGGGTGATTGTGTAGTCCTTGGCGTCCACCGTGCCGCGACCGATGTGCTGGTTGGTACCCGTGGAGCCGTCCACCGCCTTGATGTTGGTGTCGTACTCGGACAGCCAGTCCATGTGCGTGCTGTTGGTCACCGCCGCGTAGAAGCCGTGCATGTCGGCCGGGACGGCGGTGGTGCCGGTGCCCCAGTACACGGGCTCCACCTTGACGTTGGCGATGACGTGGCCGCCGTAATACTGGAGCTTGGCCGCCAGCGGCGCCGCCGGAATCGGGACCTTGGGGTCGCGCACCGGCATGATGTGGGCGCCGCTGACAAAGCGGCTGGCCACGCTGCCTTTGGGAACCGTCGTGGCGTTGATGGGGGAGATGGCTTGCTCGGTCTCCGAGTCCAGGAGACTCTCGGGACCGCAAGCGGCCAGTGACCCGGCCAGAGCCGAGACAGCGGTCAGATTCCAGATAAGCGACCTTTTCATGGGATAGTCCTTTCGCAGGTGAGCCCGCGTTATCCGCAAGATCCGAGCCAGGAAATAAGACTCCCAACAGGCCCCTAGAGCCGACCCCCAGCACCGGGGTCCGCCGACGGCGGCCGGCAATCAGCGGGGGCCGCGCGCGGCGCGCCACTCCGGGGTTTGCAAGGCGCGATTGAGTGGGGGTTTCCCCCCCAACTCAGGCGGACCTGGGCAGGACGGCGCGGTAGGCGGCGCGCAGCTCGTCGCTAGTCAGGACGGCGCGCGCTTCGTCTAAGAGGAGCAGGATCTGGCGCAGCTCACGCTCCATCGCCATGCGGCAGCGGTACGGCACGGCCTTGGGCAGAAACTGCGGCTGCAGGCGCTCGTAGGCGCGCCGCACGTCGGCAGCGCTGGCCTCTGGGGGGAGCTCGAGCAGGGCGAAGTAGTCCGCGCACTCGACCTGGGCATACTTGGCCTGGACGCGGGCGATCGCGGCGCTGAGCTCGCTGGCAGCGGCAGCGACGCGGCTTGGCGACAGCGCCGGCTGCAAGGTTGGCCGCGCCGACCCCGGCGAGCGCAGCGGCAGCGGCAGCGCGCCGGGCACCGCCAGCGCCCCCAGACAGAGCAGGGCGTACGCCAGCACGTAGGTCGCATGCTCGCCCAGCTCGGCGCGCCGCATGATCCCGGCGAGCGTGGTCTGGCCGTCGAAGCAGCGCAGCGCGACTTCCTCGGCGGGGGTGAGGCCGATGTCGCGCAGCACCATGCCCCCCTCTTGCGCCAGGGCAGAGGCGATGGGGAGCGGCTGCACCTCGGGCGGTCCGAGGTGGCGCTGCAGCAGATCCAGGCTGGTCCGCCGCCGCAGCCCTTCGACCAGCAAAAGGCGCGGCGACACCGGCGGCGTCACCCGCTCGCCGGCGGTCAGGGTGCGCGGCAGCAGGCGGTAGCGGCCGGGCGTCGGCGCGAGGGCCCGATACACCAGCTCGACGACGTAGCCGTACAGCCGCACCGAGGCGTCCTTGGCATCGAGCAGGCGCGCCCGGCACAGGCGGCTCAGCTGCTCGCGCAGGTTGCGCGGCGGCGCGCCAGCGACTACCGAGCGGGCGCGCTCGGCCTGCCGGCTGGAGAAGGACTGCGCCAGCACCTCGGCGATACCGTCGCCCTGCACCGTCGAGTGCGCACCGAGCAGCATCCCGTGCTCAAAATACAGCTCGCGGTGCGGCGTGCTGCTCGGGTGATCCACGGGCCCGCCGACCGGCTGCATCACCCCGTGCGGGGCGAGCCACAGGCAGCCGCAGAACCCGGTCGCGATCGCCCAGCCCATAAGCCGCGCCGGGTCCAGCGTCTGCAGCTCGCCCTCGACCTCGGGCTGGATGACGAACACCGCGGGAGGGCGGCGACGCTCCGTCCCTCCGCTGTCGACGGCGAGCGGCGCCGCCAGACCCGCCGCGCTGACCGCCGGCAGGTCCGGGGGCAGCCTCGGTGCCCCCGCGGCGGACGCGAGCGCCGGCACCGCCACCGAAGCCGCGGCCGCCGGCTCGCCCGCGGCTTGCTCCAGCCGCAGGAGCTGCAGCCCCGGGAGCTCGACCGGCCGCGGTCGCACCTCGCTGGCTCGTCCCCGGCCCGGCTCTGCCGCCGCGCCGGTGGGCCCGGCGCCATCGGCGGCAGCGCCCCGCGGCACGAGCATGGGCGCGCGCGGCGGCAGCGGCGTGTCTTGCTCGCCGTCGAGGATCGGCACGGGCACCGCTTCCTCGTCCCGGGCGCGGGCGGGCGGCGAGCCGCCTGCAGGTGGGTCTATGGACGACACACCCAACTTTAGGTCATCCGTCCGCAGGTCGCAAGCTTCGCCCGAGCACGCGATCGCGGCCACCGGCGCAGCGGACAAACCCATCGCCAGCTGTCCGGCCGCAAAATCCTGGCTTTATAATCAGCGCTACTTTGGCAAAAGCTCCGCTCCCGCAGCGCATCATCACTCGCGACGGTCGCGTCAACATCACTCTCATCGGCCTGCGCAACCGACCGCTCACCGACGTGTATCACGGACTGCTGGTCGCCTCATGGCCGCGGTTTCTTGGCCTGGTCGTCCTTTTCTACATTCTAAGCAACGCCCTGTTCGCGCTGCTCTACTTCCTCGACCCCGGCGGCATCGAGAACACCCGCCCGGGCTCGTACGCCGATGCCTTTTACTTCAGCATCCAGACCCTGGCGACCATCGGCTACGGCAAGTTCGCGCCGCTCGACACCTACTCCCACCTGCTGGTTACCGTCGAGTCGGTGGCGGGCCTTTTGTGGACCGCGCTCACCACCGGCCTGGTGTTCGCCAAGTTCGCCCGGCCGACGGCGCGGGTGCTGTTCTCGCGGGTCGCGGTGATCAGCGAGCGCGACGGCGTCCCTTCGCTCATCTTCCGCCTCGCCAACGAGCGCTCAAACCAGATCATCGAGGCGCAGCTGCGCCTCACCCTGTATCGCAACGAGGTGACCCGGGAGGGCGAGCAGGTCCGCCGCTACCACAACCTGGAGCTTGTGCGCAGCCAGTCGCCGCTGTTCACCATGACCTGGACCGCGGTGCACCCGATCACCCCGGGCAGCCCGCTTTACGGCCAGACCCGCGAGTCGCTGCTCGCCGACGAGGTCGAGATCCTGGCCACCTTCGTCGGGGTCGACAACACCTTCGCCCAGACCGTGCACGCCCGCCACAGCTACAGCGTCCACGACCTGCGCTGGAACGAGCGGTTCAAGGACCTGTTCCGGCGCGAGCCCGGCGGCCGCCGCTTCGCCGACTTCCACCACTTTCACCAGACCCTGCCCGCCGCCAACCCGGCGCTCGACGCGGGAGCCCCTGCCGCCGCGGCCGCAAGCCCCCCGCCGCCCGCCGCCCCGATCTAGCTAAGGATCGGCGAGGAGTGGCTGCTGCCGTTCAAGATGCGCAGCATCTGCGGGCGGGCCCGGCGCACCCGGACGCGCACCTGGCTGACATCGATGCTCTCGGGAAACAGCACCAGGAGCAGCGCCTGGTGGCCAAGCGGCGCCGCGCACACCTGCAGCGGGCCGGCGTGACCGAAGCGATCCTCGACCGGGATCGCCAGGTGACTGGCCTGCTGCGTCTCGATCAGCACGTCGGCGGCAAGCTCGGCGAGCTCGGCGACGAGTGACCCCGAAAGGACCTGTAGACCCCCCGCATGCGCGACCACCGAGCCGTCCAGCGTGCACACCATGACCTTGCGGGCCGCGGTGGAGCGCATAAGCCGGTCGCACAGCGCGTCCAACGAAGCGGACGAGCCGACTTGCATGCTGTCATTATCGCACGGCTAGTTGCGGGCCGCAGCAGTGAAACGCAAGCCGCGCTCTTGCCAGGGCAAATTATTGGCGCGGGCCCTTAGGGGGCCGTGAGACCCTAGGCGGACTGACAAGGAGCCAAAAGTAAGGATTGAGATCCTAAAGGGAGAAAAGTAAGCTCATTACCCCTGTAATTCTGCTTACAGGAGCCGCGGAGAGCCCCACCGATGAATGAGCCCCTGCCCGAGACTCAAGACTCGCCGCACCTTGACCCTGCCACCGCCAGCCTGCCCTTGACGTCGGCGGTCCTGCCGACTCGGGACCTGGTCCTTTTCCCCTACATGATCGCGCCGCTTATGATCTCGCGCAGCCTCTCGGCGGCGGCGGTGCAGCGGGCGCTCGCGAGCCCCGAGCGGGTGCTGTTTGTCTGCCTGCAGCGGCAAGCCGACGAGGAGCTGCCGGGACCCGGCGGCCTGCACGAGGTTGGGACCCTGGCGACGATCCTGCGCGTGACCCCGCTCTCTGATGGCCGGACCAAAATCATGGTGCAGGGCCTGCAGCGGGCGCGCGTCGCCGAGTGGCTGGAGCAGAGCCCGTGCCTGGTCGTCCGCCCGCAGGCGCTGCCGGCGCCGGGCGAGGGAGCGCTGCTGCCAAGCGGCGGACCCGGGGCCGGGGCGGCGGTGCCGGACGAGCGGGCCGAGCTGCGCAGCCGCCTGCGCCGGGAGGGCGGCACCGACGCCAGTGGGGCGGGCGGGTCGCCGATCAGCGCCGAGCTGCAGGCGCTGCAGCGGCAGCTCAAGGAAGACCTCGATCGCTACGCGCGCGCCGACCGCGTCCGCGCCCCCGAGCTGACCGAGCTGCTCCACGGCTTTGACGAAACGGTGCCCGAGCGCTTTGCCGACCTCGTGGCAGCCAACCTGCACATCCCGCCCGCCGATGCCCAGCGCATCCTGGAGGCGGTGGACGTCACGGTCCGGCTGCGCCTGCTGGCGGCGTTTCTGCGCCGCGAGCTGCAGCTGCTCGACCTGCAGGAGGGCATCCGCGCCCGCACCAAAGAGGTCCTCAGCCGCGCCCAGCGCGAGCACTTCCTGCGCGAGCAGCTGCGGCAAATTCACACCGAGCTCGATGGCGGCGGCGACGAGCTCGGCGACCTTCGCGAGCAGCTGCGCGCCGCCGGCATGAGCGGTGAGGCGCTCACCGAGGCCGAGCGCCAGCTGCGCCGGCTGGAGGCGATGCCGGCGCAGAGCCCCGAGGCCCAGGTGGTGCGGGCGCACCTGACCTGGCTCGTCGAGCTGCCGTGGCGGTCAGTGACCGAAGATCGCTTCGATCTCGGCTCGGCGCGCCAGGCCCTTGATGAAGAGCATGCCGATCTCGACGCCGTCAAGCAGCGCATCCTCGAGTTCCTCAGCGTCATGCGGCTGCGCCGCGGCGCCGGCCCGGGCCCCGGAAAGGCCGGGCGCGGCGGCGGCAGCATCCTGTGCTTTGTCGGCCCGCCCGGCGTGGGCAAGACGACGCTCGGGCGCTCGATCGCGCGCGCCCTCGGGCGGCGCTTCGTGCGCGTCCAGCTGGGCGGCGTGCGCGACGACGCCGAGGTGCGCGGACACCGGCGAACCTACGTGGGGGCGCTGCCGGGTCGCATCATCCAGGGGCTGCGCCAGGCCGGCACCCGCAACCCGGTCATGCTGCTCGACGAGCTGGACAAGCTGTGCGCCGACAGCCACGGCGATCCGGCCGCCGCCCTGCTAGAGGTGCTGGATCCCGAGCAGAACAGCGGCTTCCGCGATCACTACCTGGGCGTGCCCTTCGATCTGTCGGAGATCCTGTTCATCGCCACCGCCAACAGCCTCGATCGCATCCCGCCGGCGCTGCGCGACCGCCTGGAGATCCTGCAGCTGTCCGGCTACACGGATGAGGAGAAGCTGACGATCGCCACCCGGCACCTGGTCCCGCGGGCGATCTTCGCCGCCGGGCTGGCGCCAACCTACAAGGTGCGCATCACCGCGCCGGCGCTGCGCGCCCTGATCAGCAAGTACACGCATGAGGCCGGCCTGCGCGACCTCGACCGGCAGCTGGCCGCGCTGTGCCGCAAGCTGGCCCACCAGGTCGTGGCCCAAGAGAGCGCCCTCACCAGCCTCAGCCCGCCGCTTGCCGGCATCGTGCCGACCCACCAGCCCCCCGGCGAGCCGGCCCCGCTGCCCAGCCTGGTGCCGGTGGTGCCGCCGGGCTGCCAGCTGCTCACCGTGACCCTCAAGAGCCTGACCCGGCTGCTCGGTCCGCCGCCGCTTATGCGCTTTACCCTGGATCCGGCGGCTAGCGCGCAGCTGCCGCCGGTCGGGCTGTGCGTGGGCCTGGCCTGGACGCCGGTCGGCGGCGAGGTGCTGACCGTCGAGACCCAGAGCATGCCCGGCCCCGGCGGCCTGCGGCTCACCGGCCAGCTCGGCGAGGTCATGCGCGAGTCGGCGCAGACCGCGCTGTCCTACGCCCGCGCCTTCGTCACCCGCACCGGCTGCGCCGACCCCGTTGTGCAGAACCACGAAATCCACGTCCACGTGCCGGCCGGGGCGATCCCCAAGGACGGGCCCTCGGCCGGGGTGACCATTGCCTGCGCCCTGGTCTCGCTGCTGGCTGGGCGGCCGGTCCGACCGGGGGTCGCGATGACCGGCGAGGTGACGCTGCGCGGCCGGATCCTGGCCGTGGGCGGGCTAAAAGAAAAGCTGCTGGCGGCGCAGCGGGCCGGCATCCACACAGTGCTCATCCCCCGGGAAAATCAGCCGGATCTGGTCAGTCTGCCGAGGTCGCTTACCCGCGCCGTGCAGATGATTCTTGTGGGGAATATGGAAGAGTTATTGCGCGAAGCGCTGGTCTCTGGGTCTAGCGCGCAACATACTAGAACCCACTCCTCCGCTTCTTCCGCGGAGGGATCCGAGAAATCCACCCATGGCGCAGGTCGAAAACGCACCGCCTAGCATCGCCATCAAGATCGTCTTCTGCGGGCCGTTCGGCTCCGGCAAGACGACGAACCTGCATCAGCTGTATGCCCGCTTGAACGACCGCTATCGCAGCCGCATGCTGTCGCTTGATCCGACCCAGACCACCGACGCGGAGCTGCTTTATCACACCCGCCCGGTGGACGCCTGCCACCACCCCACCATGTTCTTCGACCTGCTGCCGATCGTCTTGCACCTGGCCGGGGTGCGGGTGGTGCTGCGGCTGCTGGCGGGGCCGGGCCACGTCATGCACGATCACACGCGGCGGCTGCTGTTGCGCGGTGCCGACGGGATCGTCTTTGTCGCCGACAGCCAGCGTCCCCCCGAGGAGAACGAGCAGGCGCTCATCGGGGTGCGGACCAACCTCCGCGACAACGGCCTGGCGCCCGACACCCTGCCGATGGTGATTCAGCTCAACAAAGGCGAGCTGAAGGCGGTCAAGACCGACGCCGCGGCGGCCAGGCGGCTGCTCGGCCACCGCGCCGACATCCACCTGGTGCCGGCGAGCGCCAAAGCCGGGGTGGGCGTCGTCGAGACGCTGCTGCGGCTGCTCACCGGGGTCTGGCCGGCCTTGCTCCACGAGCACGACGTGCTGGCCGCCAGCGAGCTCGATCTGGCGGCCCTGCTGCGTGAGCTCGGCCGCAACCTCAATGCAGGTGAGCAGGTGCGGGCGCTGAGCGAGGGGCCGCTGCGCAGCGCAGGCGATGACGCCGCCGCTCTGGCGAGCCCCCCGGCGCTAGTCGCCGCCCCCGGTGGAGCCACCTTCCGATGAGCGAAGGCAGCCCAAAGTCCGGCGGCGGAGTCGACGCCAAGGTGCAGCTGCGGGGGCTGCTCAGCGAGGAGGAGCTGCAGCTCTTGCGCGCCGCCCGCGAGCTCGGCTGCGCGATCTCGCTGGTCGACAACCAAGGGGCGCTCATCCTCGGCGAGGCGCCGCCGCCGGTAGCGCTGGCGGCGCCGCCCGAGTCGACGCCCTGGTACGTGCAGGAAGGGGGCCGCCAGTACCTGTGCTCGGCCGTCTACCACGACGGCGAGCAGCTGGGCCGCATCATCTGCAGCGCCCTGCCCGGAGCCGACGGCCGGACGCGCAGCCTGCGCACCGCCCACTACATCATCCGCCTGTGTGAGACCCTGCTGCGCGGCGCCCTGCGGCGCACCCTGACCGCCCGCGTCCACCTCGCCCACGTCGAAGAGTCCTACTGCGAGCTGCAGCTCAAGAACCACCGCCTGGAGCAGGCGGTGCAGCGGATGAAGGACTCTGATCGCGTCAAGGCCAGCTTCCTGTCCACCGTCTCGCACGAGCTGCGCACGCCGCTTACCTCGGTGCTCGGCTACTCGGAGATGCTGATGGAGGGCCTGGCCGGCCCGCTGTCGCAGGAGCAGCGCGAGTACCTGCAGACGGTGATGGACAAGGGCGATCAGCTCCTCGGGCTCATCAGCAAGCTGCTCGATGTCTCGCGCATCGAGGCGGCGGGCGTCGAGCTGACGCGCACCGCGGTCGATCTGCGTGCCCTGTGCACCGAGGTGATGAACACCGTCGCGCCGCAGTGCCGCCGCAAGCGGACCCAGATCAGCGCCAGCCTGCCCGAGGATCTGCTGCTCGTCGATGGCGACCGCGAGAAGCTGCGCCAGGTGCTGGTGAACCTGCTGGCCAACGCGATCAAGTTCACCCCCGAGCACGGGGAGGTCTCGATCTCCGCCGTGAACCGCGAGGGCGCCGCCCCCAAGGTGCAGATCTCGGTGCTCGACAGCGGCATCGGCATCCCGTCGCACCTGCACGAGAAGGTCTTCGACCTTTTTTATCAGGTCGATAACTCGGCGACCCGCGAATATGAGGGCTCGGGGCTTGGCCTGTCGCTCGTGCGCAAGTACATTGACGCCCACCATGGCCGCGTCTGGATCGAAAACGGCCGCGACCGCGGGGCGATCTTTCACCTGCTGCTCCCCGCGCTGCCGCGCCGCTAGTGCCCGTGCATGACCCCTGACTCCATCAGCCCCGCAGGCCCGAGCAGCCAGCCGAGCGCGGCGTTCATGATGCTGTCGCACGCGGCGATCCTGCTGCCGCTGTTCCTGTCGGCGGGCTTCTTCTCGGGCACCGAGACCGCGCTCCTGTCGCTGTCCCGCCCGCGCCGCGAGGCGCTGCGCCAGACCGCGGCCACCGACCCCGCCAGCGCGCGCGTGCTGTGGCTGCTCAGCGATCCGCGGCGCCTTATCACCACCATCATCCTCGGCAACGAGCTGACCAACATCCTGCTGTCGTCGGCGATGACCGAGGCGGTGACCCGCCTGTTCGCCAGCCTGCCCGAGCGGCTGAGCAACCGCCTGGACGTGATGAGCGCCAGCTCCCGCGATGCGATGATTGCGCTGGTGGCGACGGTGCTGACGGTGCCGCTGCTGGTGACCTTTGGCGAGCTTATCCCCAAGACGGTGGGCATCAAGCTCGCCGAGCGCTGGGCGCGCGTGGTGTCGCGGCCGACGGTGGTGCTCACCTGGATCCTGTGGGTGCCGCGCACCCTCATCAGCACCCTGGCCGACGGCGTGCTGCTTGTGCTGCTCGGCAACAAGGCGCGCCACACCGAGGCGGCGCCGGTGCTCAGCGAGCGCGAGTTCCGCACCCTGGTCGACATCGGCAGCGCCGAGGGCGAGATCCAGGGTACCGAGCGCAAGCTCATCCACAACGTGCTCGACTTTGGCGACCTCACCGTCGGCAAGCTGATGACGCCCGAGCGCGCCGTGTTCGCCCTGCCGCAGGACATGCCGCTCCTGCGCATCGTCGAGGCGGTGTCGCGCCAGCGCTACTCGCGGGTGCCCATCTACCGCGGCCGGCGCGACAACATCGTCGGCATCCTGTACGCCAAGGACCTGGTCGGCTACAGCTACGGCGACCTGGAGGGGCGGCCGCTGTCGGATCTTTTGCACCCGCCGCTGTTCGTGCCGCAGCGCGCCAAGTGCGAGCGGGTGTTCCGCGAGTTTCAGCGCCGCAAGACCATGATCGCCATGGTCGTCGATGAGTACGGGCGCCTGGCGGGCCTTCTGACGATGGAGGATCTGCTGCACTCGCTGTTCGGCGATCTGGCGGAGTCGCTGCCCTCCGGCCCGCAGCCGGTCATGCCGCCGCCGTCGGTGCCGCCCGAGGGAACGCCCGAGGGGACACAATGATCCTCCCGCTGTCGGTCGGCCTTATCTGCCTGCTCTTGGAGGCGCTGTTCTCCAGCACCGAGATCGCCATCGTCAGCGCCGATCGCGCCCACATCCGCCGCCTCGCCGAGGCCGGCAACCGCGGTGCTGTCTGCGTCGAGAAGTTCCTGACCTCACCGCACCGGCTGCTGGCGACGACGCTCCTCGGCACGCAGCTGGCGGTGGTCACCAGCACCGTGGTTTTCACCCTGTGGCTGCACCGCCACCACCCAGCCCACGTCGAGCTGTACCTGAGCCTGGGCCTCACCCCGGTCATCGTCATCTTCGGCGAGATCGTCCCCAAGGCGATCGTCCGCCAGTACGCCAACACCCTGGCGCCGGTGATGGCCTACATCCTCCAGGGCTCGATGCAGGTGCTGCTGCCCCTGGTCTCGGTGCTGGCGCGGATCTCGGCGACCACCTCGCAGCGCATGGGCATCGACGTCCACCACAAGCTGGTCACGCGCGAGGAGGTCGAGTCGCTGGTCAACATCGCCCCCGAGGTTAGCGCCGATCCCAGCCTGCCGGCCCTGCCGTCGGACGTGACCGAGGGCGAGCGGTCGATGATCTCGCGCATCTTCGACTTCGCCAGCATCCAGGTCTACAGCATCATGGTGCCGCTGTCCGACGTCGTCGCCCTGCCCGAGTCGGCGACCGTGGCCGACCTGTCGCGCGAGATCGCCGACAAGAAGTACAGCCGCATCCCCATCTACCGCGATCGCCTCGACCAGATCATCGGCTTTGTCCACGCCTTCGACGTCCTCAAGGCGCCGCGCACGGCCAAGGCCGCCGAGCTCGCCCGCACGCCGCTGTTCGTGCCCGAGTCGAGCCAGGTGATGAGCTTGCTCGCGCGGCTGGAGCGGATGCGCCAGGGTCTGGCCGTCGTAGTCGACGAGTACGGCGGCGCCGTGGGCATCGTCACCGTCGAAGACATCCTGGAAGAGATCGTCGGCGAGATCAACGACGAGTACGACGAGGCGCCGCCCACCATCGCCCGCCAGCGCGACGGCAGCTTCCGCGTGCAGGCGCGGATCGCCGTCGCTCAGCTCAACAAAGAGCTGCAGCTGGAGCTGCCCGAGTCGGACGACTACGAGTCCCTGGGCGGCCTCATCCTCGATCAGGTCAAGCACATCCCCAAGATCGGCGAGCGCGTGACCCTGGCCAACGTCACCATCGAGATCGTCGCCGCGACCGAGCGCCGCATCGACGAGGTGGTGGTGCGCGTGGCGAAAAAGAAGTGAGCCGCGACCGCCAGCGGCCAGCGCGGGCGATAATCAAGCGATGGCGACTGCGGTAGCGGCAGCCCCGCCTCCGGCCGCGCGCAACCTCGGCATCGACCTGGCGCGCGGGGTGGCGGTGGTCCTGATGATCCAGACCCATGCCTTTGATGGCTGGGCGTCGGCCGCGGCCAAGGGCGGCTGGGGCTACGCGCTCAGTCGGGCCCTGGCCAACATCCCGGCGCCGCTGTTCCTCCTTTTGGCCGGAGTCGGCCTGGCCCTGGGCTACGGCCCGGCGCGCGGCGCCACCCGTGCGCGGCTGGCCCGGCGCGCGCTGCAGGTGGTCGGCTATGGCTACCTGGTGAGCCTCAGCTACACCCTCATCGAGGGTCGGCTGGAGCTGCGCGCGCTGCTGCGCGCCGACATCCTGCACTGCATCGGGCTGTCGCTGCTCTTGTGCACCTGGCTGCTCGTCGGGCGCAGCCACCTGGTGCTGCGGGCGGTGGCGATTGCGGCGGCAGCGCTGCTGGCTGGGCTGGCCGCCGGGCGCTGGCTCCCTGCCCTGCCCGACTGGCTGGCGGCGCCGACGGCGCTGCTGGTCGATGTGCCAGGCTACACCCGCTTCCCGCTGCTGCCGCTGTGCGGCTTTACCGCCATCGGGGTGGCGGTCGGGGCGGCGCTCCAGCGGCGCTCGCCGCCGCTTTCTTGGAGCCTGCTCGGCTTTGTCGGGCTGGTGGCGCTGGTGCCGCTGTGGCAGCACCTTACCGCCGTCACCGTGGCCAGTCTGGGGGGCAAGCTATCGCGCAGCCACCCGGCCGTGGTGTGGAACTTTCTGGAGGGCTGCTCGCGGGCGCTGGCGGTCCTCTTGGCGAGTCTGGCGCTGGCCGACCTGCTGGCGCGGCGGCAGGCGAGCCAGCACCCGGCGGTGACCTGGCTGGTCCGCCTGGGCCGCGGCTCCCTGCTGGCGTACGCGGTGCACATCCCGCTGTGCTACGGCCGGCTGGCGCGGCCCATTTCCCACCAGCTGGAGATGCCGCTGGCGGCGCTGCTGGTCGTGGCGCTGACCGCCTTCACCTACTGCGTCGTCCTGGTGCGCGACCTGCGCAGGAGCCGGCCGCGCGCCCAGCAGAGTCAGCGCGGCTAGGAGCTGGCGGGCGGCGGCGCGCTCTGGAACAGGCAGTGCACGAACACCTCGCGCGTCGCCACCAGCGCGCCCGGCGTCGCGGCGATCTCGGCCGCGGTGCACAGCGGTCGCGGCGCCACGGTCTCGGCCTCCTGGCGGCCGCAGGCGAGCTTGCTCGGGTCAAAGTAGTGCACCCGGCACACCGGCGAGTAGCCCGGCTGTCCGGGCACGGCGGCGAAGATCGCCAGCAGGTCGGCGACCCGGGTCTTGGTCGGATCCACCCGATCCTTGAGCGTGACCTTGCCAGCGGGCAGCGGATCGTTGAGGTTGCTGTCGGTCGGCATGGGCACCTCCGCCGTCGACACGTACAGGTCGTTGACCTGCGGGCAGATCGGCAGCGGGGCCAGGCAGGTGCCGGTCGCCGCGCAGACCTCGCCGGCCGCCGTGTCGCAGGCCACTGTCATCGAGCACGGCTTGGTCGTGGGCACCAGCGCCGGGCACTTGGTCCGGTCGGTGGTCACCGGCAGGTCGCCGCCGTCCAGGTAGCCGCCGAGCAGGCCCCGCAGCCACGACTGCGCCGGGAACTGGAAGGTGGCATTGGGATCGCCGGGGAACAGCGGGAAGCGGGCCCCGCCCCCGGTCACAAACGGACACGACAGGCCCGGATCGGTCGAGGTGCCGACCGGCACCGCCACGCTCACCATCGGCCAGTCCTTAAAGCCCAGCATGCCGCTCTGGACCTGCGCCCGGGTGGGAAAGTCGATCTCGATGTCGCGCGGCCCGCCGTCGGGGAACTGCTTGCTCTGGCGGTCCCAGCCGGCCCGCTCGATGAGCGAGCGCTCGGACTTGACGTCGTTGCAGCCCATGCGGTCGCGGACCGAGCTGGTAATGCGCGCCGGCACCACGATGTGCCAGGGCTTGTAGGTGCGCAGCGAGGTCGGCTCGGCCGAGGCCCCGGCCAGCAGGGGCACGGTGCCGCTGGAGAGCACCGGGTACTGGACGTCGCGCCGGTAGTTGTCCAGCCGCGGATCAAACTGGTGGTCGTCGCCGCGCCCCTCGGGAGCGGTGCAGCCGCTGATCCGGTAGGCGGTGGCCGGAAGCGCCTTGCTCACATCGGTGGCGTTGCTGATGTCAAGCTGCGTGGGGGTGAGGCCGCCCAGGTACACCCAGGTCGTGCTGTCGAGCCCCCCAGCGCTGGCGGTCTTGAAGGCGCGGCGCGGGATGAGGCACGCCTTGGTGGCATCGGTGGACACCGTGGCGAAGCGCACCGCCGCGTCAAACCCCGAGGGGTCGACGGTGCCGAGGTAGGGATCCGGATCGATGAGTCCGTTGCAGCCGCCACTCAGAAGGGGGACCAGCAGACCGAGGCCCAGACCGATCGTTCGCATTTTCTCACCCGCTTTGCCCGGCAGAGGGCCGGAACCGCTGTGCGGCCACACAACTTGCATGGGCGGCGTGTACCATGGGCGGGCCTGGCGACACAAGCAGGGTTTCAGCGGCCCCGCCCCGACCCAGCGCAGCGGCGGCATGCGTCTAGCGCAGGCGCAGCGCGGTCTAGCGCAGGCGCGGCCAGGTCTAGCGCAGGCGCAGCGCGGTCTAGCGCAGGCGCGGTGCCAGGCCGCTTAGCAGGACGGTGAGAAGGAGCATCAGCGCGGCGCTGGCGGCGTAGGGCAGATGGGTGTCGCGATCAAAGAGCCAGCCGGCGATGACCGGGCCCGTCGCCCGCGCCAGCGCGCTGAACGACTGCCCGAGGCCCAGCACGCCGCCCTGCTCATCGGCCCCGCTGGCCCGCGACAGCAGCGATGACAGCGAGGGCAACAGCAGCCCCTGCCCCGCCGCCACCGCGAGCAGCGTCGCCACGGTGAGCGGCAGCGTCGGCATCCACGGCAGCACCGCCAGCCCGGCGGCCAGCACCAGGCTGCCCGACAAGGCCAGCTGCCGCTCGCCGAAACGCCGCGCCAGCCGCCCGACGAGCCCCCCTTGCACCACCACGATGACGATGCCGAGCCCACCGAAGATGCGGCCGAGCTGCGCCGACCGCAGGTCGAACTTGCGCTGCCCGAGCAGGGCGAACGTCGCCTCCATCGCGACAAAGGCGAAGGTCGAGATAAAGCCGGCGACCAGCAGGCGGCCGATCACCGGCGTAGCCAGCGCCGCGCGCAGCCGCGAGGCGGTCAGCGCGACGCGCCGGGACGCACCGACCGGGCGGCGAGACTCGCGCAGCGCCAGCAGCCCAAACAGGCAGTTAAACAGCGCCAGCCCGGCCGACACAAACGCCGCGGTGCCAAACCCGAAGCGCGACAGCTCCGAGCCGATCCACGGCCCCAGCACAAACCCCATCCCGATTGAGGCGCCGATAAGGCCCATGTACTTGGCCCGCTCCTGCGGGGTGGTCACGTCGGCGACGTAGGCCTGGGCGGTGGAGATGCTGCCGGCGAACAGCCCGGCCAGCGCCCGCGCCGCCATCAGCGTCAGCAAGCTATCGGCGAGCCCGGTCGCCACGTACGCCAGCGCCGAGCCGAGCAGGCTCAAAAGCAGCACCGGCTTGCGCCCCAGCCGATCCGAGAGCCGCCCGAGCAGCGGCGCCCCCAAAAGCTGCGCCACCGAAAACGACGCAAACAGCGCCCCCAGCCCGAGCCCGGTGGCGCCAAAGTGGATCGCGTAATAGGGCATGAGCGGCAGCAGGATGCCAAAGCCCATAAGGTCCAGGAACACGGTCAGGTAGACGACCAGCAGCGAGGCGCGCGATGGGGAAAGGGGCGGCGCTTGCTCGGGGTCCGCACTGGGCACTACGGCCACTGGTTGGCTCCTCACGGTCAAAGTTAAGCGTCTACAATACGATGCCGGCGCGACCAGAGCGAGCGCAGAGCACATGGGCCGCGACCCGGGCCTTCCGCGGCCGGTCCACCTTAGTCGGGGCGCTGCCTAGCGGCCCGAGTCGGTCGGCGGTGGCGCGGCCGGCAGGCGCACGGTAAGGACCGTCGCCCAGGCGGGTTCAGGGGCCTGCGAGAGCCCGCTCGGCGTTTCCAGAGCGCTTGCGTCGGTTCCCCCTGCCCCAGTGGTCGGGCCGCTGCGCACCCAGGCCTGCGCGCTCAGGCGGCGGAGCAGCTCGGGTCCGATGGATTCAGCCTGCTCGCTCGCGGTGAGGGGTCGGCCGTTATCGCACAGCGTGATCTCGCAGACCACGCTACCGCTCAGGCCACCGCGCTCGGTCTGCCTGGCGGTCTCGCTCCCAGTCTGTCGGTCCGTCGGGTTGGCTGGCTGGCGAGCGGTCTCGCGGCTGGTCTCGCTGGCGCTCTCGCTGCTGGTCTCGCTGGCGCTCTCGCTGCTGGTCTCGCTGGCGCTCTCGCTGGCGGTCTCACTCTCATTCTCGCTCGCGGTCTGGTTGGCGATCTGGCCGGCGGTCTCGCTCTTGGGCACCGGCACCAATGCAGTCAGCTGACGCGTGCGCACCACCACCCGCGGGCTTGGACGATCGCGCAGCCGCGGCTCGACTCGGCCGAGCCAGCTGGCGAGGAGCAGGGCGAGGTCGCTGCGGACCGTCAACACCTGGCTCGCCGCCGCGGCGGTCGCGGCGTCACGGCGGACCTCGATGGCGTGGCGGAACGGCTCGCCGAAGAGCTGGCGGACATCTTCGAGCACATCCTGCACGTCGCAGCGGCCGGCCTGGGTCTCGCCGGGGCGGACGTAGACGCGCATCGCCCGCACGATGTCGCGGACCCGCTCGGCGCCATCGGTCAGCGCCGCCAGCTGGGAAAGGGCCTGCTGCAGCCGCGGTGGCGCCGGGGTGTCGGCGACCGGCAGACTCACCAGCAGCTCTTGCACCACGGTCGTCAGCTGGCTGCAGTACTCGGTCATCCGGGCCACCGGGGCGTCGATCTCGCTGGTGATGCCGGCAGCGATGCGGCCCACGGTGGCGAGCTTCTCGGCCCGCAACAGCTCCTCGCGCGCACACTGCAGGCGGGCCAGCGTGTCAGCCAGCTCGTCGTTGCGCCGCGACAGCTCGGCGCTGCGCCGCGCCACCTCGGCCTCCAGCTGCAGGTTCTGCTCGGTGCTCGAGCGCAGCCGCGCCAGCAGGAGCCGCCGCAGCTGCTCGAACAGCCGCTGCAGCTCGAGCACCTCGGCCGTCGCCGCCACCCCAAGGACAATCGGCCGCTGCAGCTCGCCGCGCCCGCCGCGCGCCTGGCCGACCACTGCCGCCGCGCGGCGCAGCAGATCGCGCACCGGCCAGGCCAGCGCGACCACCGCCAGCGCCACCACACCGCCGGCGGCGGCGACCTGCACCGGCAGGACGCTCAGCAGGCCGCGCAGGGCCAAGGCGTCGATGTGGCCATCTATGTGACCATCAATGTGACCATCAATGTGACCATCAATGTGACCATCGGCGCGACCATCGCTCTGGCTGAGCAGGATCTGCTTGAGCAGCGACAGCGCGGTGACGCACAGCAGCAGCCAGCCGACCCCACACAGAAGCTTGCCGCGCACCGAGAGCAGCGGCTTTACCGCGCGCCTAGTGCGCGCCTGCAGCGCCTGCGCGAGCGGTGCCAGGAAGCTGCGCAGCCGCAGCACCACCGCCAGCGCCGCGACCCCGAAACAGAACCCCCACAAGAGCGCGGCGAGCACCCGGTCCTCGCCGCGCAGCCCGCCGAGCCAGGCGGCCGCGACCGCCCCGCCAAGGACCCCGGACCCGAGGAAGCCGCCGGCGAAGCTGTAAGGCAGCCGCTGAATCAAGCGCTGCGCCCGGAGCCCGCTCGCCGCCGCTCCCGCACCTGCGATGGGCTCGCCGGGCGCGGCGGCCACCGGCGACCGCGACCCCGGTCTGGCTGGCGGTCCCGCCGCGGCCGGCTCGGCGGCGCGCACAAGCTCTGCCGCACCCGCCGTCCGCCACAGCGCCCACAGCCCGAGCAGCAGCAGCCCCGCGCCGCTCACTGCGCCGCCCGCCGTCAGCACGCCGCGGACTGGCTGCGCCCGCCCAAGGAGCCGCGCGCCGCCGAGCAGCGCAAACAGCGCGGCGCTGCCGCCGGCCCCAAGCCCCAGCGTCCGCGCGAGCTCGCCAGCCACTGCGACTCGCACCCGCCAGCCCGGACCGCCGAGCCAGCCGCCAGCGCGCGCGCCGGGCGGCAAGCGCACCACCGAGCCGGCGCCAAGGAGCGGCGCGCCGACGGTGAAGTGGACCGCCGCCGACCCGGCCGACCCGGCCGACCCGGCCGACCCGGCCGGCTCGCTGGAGCTCGCGCGCTCCGGCGGGACTTCCGACGGTAAGGGGGCGCTCATGGGCGAAGTCGAGCATGTCCTTGCCGCCAGGTCAAAGGTCAACACAGGGGCCCCGTCTGCGCGGGGAGCGCCAGCCCACCGACTGCGACCCGGCGCAGGATTCGCGCTACAAAATCACGCCCCTTTGAGCAAGCCGCGTAGCGTCAGGTTCGGTTTCAGTTAATATAATGGGCTATGCGAGCGACCTTATTCGGACTCTTGTCCCTTGTTTCCCTGGCCATTCTCACCCCCGAGATGGCGCGGGCCGAGAACTGCGCGGCGGTCTATGAGTCGGCCTTCTCGCGTCTCCGCTCGGCGAACCGCAACGGCAGCCAGACGGTCGCCGACCAGGAGGTCGAGAGCCTCTTCGGACCGCGCGCGACCAAGTGCGAAGAGGGCGCCTACCAGCGCTTCCTCGACGGCTTCGAGGCCTTCGCGCGCGAGGCCATCCGCGCCGGCCAGCCGCAGAAGGTGGGCAAGAAGGTCATCCCGGCTTCGGCCATCGCCGAGTATCCGCTGCGCCTCGCCATCGCCGCCTTCAAAAAGAGCCCGCTCAAGGTGCCGGCCAAGGAGACCAAGGTCGCCATCAACGCCTACCGCCAGACCCGCAGCAACCTGAGCGCGGTCGTCGAAGACGCCGGCGGCACCATGGCCATGAACGAGCTGCTGGCGGCCATGGCGCAGACCCGCGCCCCCGAGGGCGCCGATGACCAGCCGCCGGGCGAGGTGGTCACCACCACCACGACCTCGACGGGCACGCCGGCGACCACCTCGCCATCGACCACCGCGCCGGTGACGGCGATTCGCGTCCCGACCATCCCGCTGCCCACCTGGGCGGTGATCAAGCTCTACGAGGCGCGCGATGCCGCGGGCCTGAAGGACTCGGACGTCGCCAAGAGCAAGCTGCAGGACATCATCATCTGGATGGAATCGGTCACGCAGGCCCAGCCTTAGCTACCCGCCTCCTACCCGCCCCCTACCCGCCGCCTACGAAAGTCACCACCTCCAGCTCATCGCCTGAAAGCAGCTCGGTCGTGCCATGGGCGCGGCGCGGCACGACTTCGCGGTTGCGCTCGACGGCGACCGAGCCGGATGCGTAGCCGAGCTGCGAAAGGAGCGTGCTCACCGTCGCGCCGGCCGTGAGCTCGCGCGGCTCACCATTGACCAGGACCCGGACTGCCGGTGGGACTGCCGGTGGGACTGCCAGTGGGGCTGCCGGTGGGGCTGCTGGCGGGACGGGCGGAAGGGACGAGGGCGAATCGGACATGCGGTTCTCCTTGAATCGGCGGCGGCGGGATGCAGGGGGCCATTGGGGCCTGGGCCGCACAATCCCATGTACGCAGTGGTTGCTGCCATTGTCTGCGGGGCATACAATCAACGGCCATGGCGTACTTCTGCCACTCCTGTGGAAACGAGCAAATTTTCGAAGTAAAGGTCGGAGTCAAGGTCGGCCGGCGCGACACCTGCCCGCACTGCGGCGCGGATCTGCACTGCTGCAAGAACTGCCACCACTTCGAGCCCAACCTTCACAACCAGTGCCGCGAGCCCGAGGCAGCGTTCATCCGCGACCGCGCGGAGGCGAACTTCTGCACCCACTTCCACTTCCGCGACTCTGAAGGCTGGAAGCCGGATAAGTCGGCGGACGAGGCCAAGCAGAAGCTGGCCGCGCTGTTCAAGAACCTGAAATGAGTGACCCTCTCACCACCGACGGTGATTTCGAGCCCGAGCAGCGTGCGCTGTGCCCGGATGACGCCTGCATCGGGGTCCTGGATGAGACCGGCCGCTGCAAGCTCTGCGGCCGCCAAGGGACCCCGCCGCCGGCGGTCGCCAGCCCCGCTGCTGACCGAGCTGAAGCGGCCGGCGAGGCCGCCGCGGCAGCGCCGGAGCTGACTGCAGACGTCGCGAGTCCGGCCGTCCCACTCGCGGCGAGCCCTGACTCAGACCCTGACCAAGCCCAGGATGACTTCGCCGACCGCCAGCTGTGCGTCGACCCGAGCTGCATCGGCATCCTCGATGCCAGCGGGCGCTGCAAGGAGTGCGGCCGCCAGCCATCCGATCCGCTGCCCGCTTAAAGAACTACTTATCGAAGTGCGCCCGCCTGCGGCGCCTCATCCCACCTAGCGGCCGATTTCCTGCCGTCGCTGCATCGCGAAGTACACCGGCACCCCGAGCAGCACCAGGCCGAGCCCATACAGCGAGCTCTTAGGGTCGCCCTTGACGATGTACACGACAAAGAACATCGCCACCGCGATAAACAGCGCCGAGCTCACCGGATAACCAAGAGCCTTGTAGGGCCGCGCCGCCTCCGGCAGCCGCCGCCGCAGCACGAACACCGACGCCGCGGTCGCCGCATTGAATAGCAGCGAGGCGAAGGTCGTATACGTGAGCAGATCGTCATAGCGCCCCGACAGCGTCAGCACCGCCGACCACGCCCCAAGCAGCATGAGCGCGTTGGCCGGCGCCTGCCGCCGGTTTAGCACCGCCGCCGAGCGCAGGAACAGCTTGTCCGCCGCCATCGCGAACAGCACCCGCGCCCCGCCGAGGATCATGCCGTTGATGCAGCCGAAGGTCGACACCAGGATCGCCGCCGCAATCAGCAGCCCGCCAACCTCGCCCAATAGCAGCCGCGCCGCCTCGGCGGCGATCCGGTTCTCGGGCACCGTCGCCATCTCGGTGAGGGGAAACAGGTACAGGTAGCCGGCAGCGGCCAGCGTATAGGTCACGGTAGTGACCAGGGTGCCGGCGATGAGCGCCCGCGGCAGGTTGCGCGCCGGGTCGCGGACCTCGGCGGCGGCGAAGGTCACGGTGTTCCAGGCGTCGTAGCAGAACAGCGCCTTGCTCGCCGCCACACCCAGCGCGGCGAGAAAGCCCGTCTGCACCGCGCCGACCAGATGAGCGCGCGGCAGCTCGGTGCTAACTAGCGGCAGGAAGTGGCTGAAGCTGCCGCGACCGAGCAGCAGCGCCGCCGCCACCAGCGCCCACAGCGCCAGCAGCTTGAGGCCGGTAAACAGGTTCTGCACGCGCGCGCCGGTGACCACGCCGCGGGTGTTTATGTACGTCAGCACGGCGATGACGACGATCGCCACCGCCTGGGCGCTGTTGACGTTGATGCTGCCCAGGGCGCCGAGCGGCACCGTCAGCAGCACCCGCTGCTCGCCGATCGCCGGCAGGAACACGCCCAGGTACTTGGCAAACGCGATCGCCACCGCGGCGATGAAGCCCGACTGGATGACCAGAAACAGAGTCCAGCCGTACAGGAAGCCGGGCAGCGGCCCGAGCGCTCGCCGCAGGTACACGTACTGGCCGCCCGCCTCGGGCATCATCGCCGCCAGCTCGCCGTAGCTGAACGCGCCGAGCAGGGTGAAGATCCCGGCCAGCACCCACAGCCCGAGGTAGATCCCCGGGGCGGCGATGTTCTTGGCCATCAACGAGGGGGCGATGAAGATGCCCGAGCCGATCATGCTGCCGACGAGCAGCGCCGCCGCATCGAGCCCACTGAGTCTGCGTGCTAGTTGAGGTTCAGGCACCGCCGGTTGTTAGCACAGCAAAAGCCCGGCTCGCCAACAAATATGCCTGCCGCGCGGCCCTACTGCTGAACTTCGAAGGCGCCGATGTCGGCGGCGCCGCCGGTCGGCGCGGGCCGCTTCTGGAAGTCGACGTCGTGGCTGACGCCGCTTACCGCGGTGACCTTGTCGATGCAGCAGTCGCGGTTGAAGGTGCTGTCGGCCTTGAGGCGCAGGTCGATCATGCCGGGGCTGCCGGCGGCGTTCACGAACTCGATCTGCTGCTTATAGATCGCCTCGATCGCCTTGGTGTCGTCGGTGACCACCTGGTTCAGCTTGCAGCCGCTCAGCTGCAGGTCGGTGAGCGAGGTGCCGTTCATGCGGTTTGTGATGTTGTTAAAGACGATCGCGTAGTCGACCGGGTTCTGCCCGGCGCCGCAGTCGATGCCGGCCGGCTTGTCGTTGGTCGGGCTGCCGTTGCCGTAGACGGTGGCGAAGCGCAGCGTGCCCGAGCTGCCGCTGAAGGCGATGCCGCTGACGCTGTTGCGCCAGCTCATGAGGTTGCTGATCGTATAGGGGTAGGTCGCCCCTGTGACCAGCAGCCCGGTGCTGGTGGCGTAGATGCGCACCGCATCCAGGGTCAGCTTGCAGTCGTTGGCGGTGATGCCGTTGAAGCCGCCGTCGTGCACGCGGCTGCCGAGGATCGTCAGCTCGGCCTTCTGCTCGCACTCGACGATGCTCCGCCCGCTGAGGTTACTGCCGACAAGATCGACGTTGCGCACGGTCACCGCCACTGCCTTGCCCGGCGGCGCCGCGACGAACAGGGCGGGCTCGAGGTTGGTGCCCTGGATCACCACCGCTCCGGCGTCACTGCTGGCGCCGCTTATGTAGATCGCGCTGGCGATGCCGGGCTGGTTGATCTTCACCGGATCGTAGGCGCGCGACGACGCGGCGACGCTGATGAGCGCCTTGCCGCCCGCGGTGGTGGCGTCCACCGCGTCCTGAATCGAGCAGTACGGATCCTCGGCCGTGCCAAGGTGGGTGCTGCCCAGGCAGCTGCCGTTCTTGTTGTTGACGAACGCCACATCGGCGACCTGGGCGCAGGTGCTGTCAGCGTTGCAGATAAAGCTCTGGCAGTCGGAGGCCTGCTGGCACGGGACGCAGGTGTAGTTCTTACACGAGGGCTTGAAGATCTTGTCGGTGCAGTCGGCGTTGGCGACGCAGGCGACGCAGCTGCCGGTGGGGCCGCAGCGCGGGGTGCCGGCGTGGCCGTTGCGGCAGGCGACGTCGTCGCTGCTCTGCATGGGGTTGCAGGCGCGGCAGGTCAGGCTCTGGGCGTCGCAGATCGGCGCGCTGCCGTTGCTGCAGTCGGCCACCGTGTGGCAGGCGGCGCTGCTCGTCCCCGGCGTCGTGCAGCCAAAAAAAGTGGCCGCGCCGCTCGCCAAGAGCGCCGCCAGCAGCGCCGTGACTGCACGCCATCGGCTCGGTGGCGCCGCCCGCGCCGCCCGCGCCTTGTGAGCTAGCGGTGGCGCAGTGTCTCTGACATCGACCTCGGAAGCGAAGCGGGTGTGCATGGGCCCCCTCTCATAGGTTAAGCTCGAAGCCGGCGACTCCGTGAGCGATCACCAGCTGGTAGCTCCCTGGGGCTTGCGGCACTGCCCACCCGTTCTGGGTCTGCTGGCAGGCGACAAGGGCAATGTCATAGTCGGCGGCGCGGCAGGTCTGCGCGTCGCCTGGCGAGTACCGCGTTCCGGGATCTGGAGCAAACAGCACATACGTGGCGCCCACGGTCATGACCAGCGACAGCTGGCGGCGCACGCGCAGGCGCATGGCGAAGCTGAAATCCAGCTTGTGCCCTTCCAGATTTGCCGGCGACACCGCAGTCGGGTCGGTACGCGGGCTCTCATACAGCAGCTCCTCCCCCAGGGTAAGCCTACGCCAATGTTCTCTTACGCCAAATGTTACCGCCACTGCGGGCTTTAGCGAAAGAGGTAAGGCTAGGAGACCCTGAGGAAAAATTCGTCTCTCCAGATTCAGCTCCATGCCGATGCGCGGGGGAACCGTCACCCGCGCCCAGCCGGTGAGCTCGACAGAGGAAGGCGCATACCGCGACCACGAGTAGACCGGCAGCCGCCCGCGCAGCCCGAGGTAGACAAGGTGCGGGAAGGCGAGCGACAAGAGCGCCCCGCCGCAGCTTGGCATAAGGTCGCCGCGGGTGATGCGCGCCCCAAGCGGCGAGCCGGTGCAGCCGTCGCCGCCCTGGAAGGTGGTGCGGTCGGGGAGCCCGCCCAGGCCCACCTCGTCGCCGCGCGTGGTCAGAAGCGGGCTTATGTACGAGATGCCGATAAACAGCCGGTCTTCCAGCGGCACGAACAGCACCCCCGCCGAGAAGCCGTAGCCGAAGTTTGCCACGTCGGTCTCGATGGCGATGCGGTTTGCCCACTGCTCGCAGCCTGACGCCGGGGCGCCGCAGCCGAAGTCGTCGTGCACGCTCGGGTCGAGATCGCGGAAGAAGAGCTGCCGGCTGCGGACGTAGGCGAAGTTGAAGGCGCCGCCGAAGTAAAGCCACGGTCGCAGGCGCAGGGCGACCGCCACCGTCCCCCACAGGCTGTAGGTCTGCGCCGCCACCAGGTGATAGCGGGTGGGCAGCGTCGCCAGGTTCGGGCTGCTCCGGCCCTGCCCGCCGGTGAAGTCGGTAAAGTCCATGTGCGGCGTGTAGAAGCCAAAGCCCAGGGTCACCGCATCGGTGCGCAGGTCCCAGCTGGCCGCGGCCATGGCGTCGGGGTTGACCCAGGCGATCTGCGTCGGCTCGGCGCTGGTCGGCGTCAGGCTACCGGGCGCGAAGCCGGCCGGCAGCGGGGTGCTGCGCTGGTAGGTGCCCAGGTAGCTGTTGACCCCGGCCACCGCCATCACCTGGCTGCCCGGGTAGAGCCGGATCGCCGCCGGGTTGAAGTGCAGCGCGCCCAGCTGGCCATCAGTCGGCCCGCTGAGCGACAGCCCGCCCGGCCGCAGCTCCATGTAAGGGTAGCCGGCCGCGCGCGCCGGCCACAGCGCAGCGACGAGCAGACCCAACAGGGCCGGACCCGTGGCGAGCGCGGAGGGCCGATGGCGAAACAGCCGACGCAGATTCACCGGCTCATGGTAGACGCGGCGCTGGCCGTCGGCAAGTAACGGGCGCTGCGCCAGTTTTGGGAACGCGGGCGCCCCTTGTCGCAGCCGGCGGCAGCGCCCACACCCATTGGTGGCGACCTGGAATCAGGCCGGGCAGCGCAGCGTGATCTCGGTGATCTCGGCCGGCGCCAGCAGGCGCATCGGCGGGCCCCAGTAGCCGGTGCCGCAGCTCACATAAAGCTGCGTCGCGCCGTGACGGTGCAGGCCGGCGACGTAGGGCTGCTGCAGGCGCACGAAGAAACCCCACGGCCAGATCTGACCGCCGTGCGTATGCCCGGACAGCTGCAGATCCACGCCGAGCTGCGCCGCCTCGCTGATCGCCGCCGGCTGGTGGGCCAGCAGCACCGCCGGCACCTGCTCGTCGCGGCCCGCCACTGCCTTTTTGAGGTCGGGGCCGTGTCCGGGGAACGTGGCGCTGTGATAGTCGTCGACGCCCACAAAATCGATGGCGGCGCCGCCGCCGGGCTGCGGGCGCACGGTCACCCGCTCGTTGCGCAGCACCCGCACCCCGAGGCGCCGCAGCTCGGCCAGCCACTCATCGACGCCGCTATAGTACTCATGGTTGCCGGTCACGAAGTAGACGCCGTGGCGGGCGCGCAGCTCGCCGATGGGGGCGACCTGGGCCTGCGGCCCGACGTGGATGTCGGTGAGCTGGACGATGCGGAACCCCGACAGCTCGGTGGCCAGCTTGGGCAGCGTCACCGCGAGCCGCTGCACCGCGACCTTGCGCAGCCCCTGATAAAGCGCGTAGCCGATAAGCGAGCCCGCCGCGCCGAGCGTCGCCACCCCCAGCGCCCGGGTGAGCAGCGTCCGCCGCTCGGCGTCCACCGTCTGCGGGGCCAGCCGCGACAGCAGCGAGAGCGCCAGGCGCAAGAGGTCACCGCCGGCGAAAGCCACCGACGCCACGACCAGCGAGCCGAGCCAGATGTAGGCCGCCCACATCACCCCGCGGATCGTCGGAAACCGCAGCAGCCGCGACAGCGGAATCGCCCCCCACAGCAACACGAACAGCGCGATCAGCACGTACTTGACCACCCGCAGTTCCTCGGGGCCGAGCATCAGGTGGCGACCCACCCGCGTGTACACGTAATAGTGCAGACCCGCCAGGACCAGGGTGGCGATGGAGATGAGCAGCACGAAACGCAACAGCAGGGGCATTACCAAGCAACCTCGGGAGAAAACTCGTAGTTCGTCCCATTGTATCAGCTGCCCGCGGCCCTGCAGGGAGTGCCACCTTGTCAACCCCGGCAAACCTGGCGTCGGCGGCAGGCCGGCTACCCGCGCGGTTGGCTGTGGCACAGGCTACTATGCGCCGCTCACTCGAGCTGCCGTGCTCACCGTTCCAAGGCGGCTCCGCGCAAGAGGTCCTGCGCGGCGGGCCGATTGCTACGCTTTGGCAATGGCGGTTAGTAGTAGGGGCGCGGCGGCGGGGCGGCGAAGCGCCCGGGGAACGGGTCGGCGGCCTCGCGGCGACCGGCTTCCTCGTCGAGCTCGGGCTGGCTGACGGGGTCGGCAAGGGCGGCGCCGCGCTCGGCGAACAGGGCGACGCCGATGACCCCGACGTTGCGGTCGCCCTGCTCGCCGGTCTGGGCGGCGTACGAGTCGCGCACCGAGCCGAAGCGGAAGGCGGCGACCTGGCTGAGGTTGCGCCGGTAGCCCTCGATCACCAGCCGGCCGTGCGGGCCGACGATGTAGCCGCGCTTGCCGGGGCTCGCCAGCTTGCCGTCGACCACGTCCAGCCCGTCCACCGAGGCCACCAGCTCGAAGCGCTGGCCGGTGCGATTCTCGATGTGCAGGGCGTAGCGCTGACCGGCCTCACCGACCAGCAGCACATGGTTGCCCTCATGGTAGGCGGCCAGCGGGCGGCCGGCCTCATCGACCACCGAGATGGTCACCCCGCCCCAGGGCCGGTACGAGAGATCGCGGCGGAAGTAGTGGAAGACCGGCTCGCCGCCGCTGTAGCGGCTCCCCAGGCGCGCGCGCAGCGCCGCCACTCCCTGAGCGTCATTGTAGTGCAGGCTGGCAAGGAACGTCGGCGCGTCGGACTGCCGCTCGAAATCGACCTCCTGCACCGTGGAGGTGCGAGTCTCGCCGAACACCGTTCCCAGGCCCGGGCGCTCGGCGGGAGTGACGTCGTACACCGGCGACTCGGCGCGCACCGCCGTCCCGGCGACCGAGCTGGAGGTCGGCGCGGCCGCCGACGGCGCATCCCCCCCGCCCCAAGACCCGCTCGCCTCCGCCGGGGTCGCCGCCGGGCTGTAGCCAGGGGAGACGCGGCCGGACGCCGAGTACGAGGCGCAGCCGACCGGGGAGCCGGCGAGGGCACACAACAGCGAGAACGTCCCAAGGCGACAAACAGAGCGACTGGGGCTGCGCATGGGCGATCCTTTCGGTGAATCGTCAATGAATCGGCAACTGCACGGCGGCAGCGGCGCTCGCGGTCGGGAGTCCGGAGCCGTCTTGCCGGCGTTCACCCCTCTAACGCGCGATCGGCGCGCTCCTTACACCAAGCGGCGTCTGATAAGTTTTTCTGGTGCCCATGGACGAGCCCGCAGCCGATCTGGTAGCCGCACCGGGAGCCGCCCCGGACCGCGCGCCCGAACCGCAGCGACCGTCGCGAGCCGAGCTCGAGCAGTGGGTGGCAGAGGGGCGCTACACCGACGCCGCCGCCGCGCTGCGCGCGCAGGGCGAGCTGGCGGCGGCGCAGGAGCTGCTCGAGCGCATCTGGGACTACCCTGGCGCGCTGGCGGTGGCGACCGAGCGCGGCGATCTGCTCGCCCAGCTCCGCCTGTGCTTGCTCGGTGGCGAGCTTACGGCGATGGCCCGCTTGCAGCCTGCCCTGGCCGGGGCCAGCGTCGAGCTGCGCCGCCGCGCCGCCGCGCTCCTGGAGCAGCACCAGCAGCCCGCCGCCGCCGCCGCGCTGTATGAGGCAGCGGGTGACCTCAGCGAGGCACTGCGCTGCTACGAGCAGGCCGACCACCACCAGGGCAGCGCCCGGCTGTACGAGCGTCAGGGCGAGCCGTTCGCCGCCGTCCGCGCCTACGAGCGCCTGCTGGCCGCCAGCACCCCGCACGACCCCGGGCAGCAGGTGCTGGCGCTGCGAGGCCTCGGGCGCATCCTCCAGCAGCTCGGCCGCCATGAAGAAGCGGTGCGCCACCTGCAGCAGGCGCGGGCCCTGCTAAGCACGGCGGCGAGCGACGAGCCGGAGGCGCAAGATGAGCTCGCGGTGGCGCTGGTCCGCAGCCTGGGAGCCCTGGGTCAGGCGCGCATCGCCCAGCCCATCCTGCTCGACTACACCGCCCGTCACCCTGCGGAGCCCGCCGCCCAGACCGTCGCCGAGTTCATCGCCCGCCACGCCCCGCCGTCTCCGCCGTCTCCGCCGTCCGCGCCGAGCCCCGCCGCCGCCCCGGTCCTGCTGGGCCGCTACGAGCTCGTGCGCCTGCTCGGCTCGGGCGGCATGGGTCGGGTCTACCTCGCCACCGATCGGCTGACCGGCGGGCCGGTAGCCCTCAAGCTCCTGCCCACGCACGGGGTGGACCCTGACGCCAGCAGCGCGCCGCCGGGCTCGCCGGCCGCGCTGCTGCACCGCTTTGTCCAGGAGGCGCAGCTGCTCGGCGGACTGAGCCACCCCAACATCGTCCAGCTCGTCGCCTTCCACCCCGAAGCGGCGGTGCTCGTCCTGGAGTATCTGCCCGGCGGCTCGCTGGCGCAGCGCTCGCTGCCGCTGCCGGCGGTGACGGTGCGACAGGTGCTGCTGGACGTGCTGGCCGCCCTGGCCGCCGCCCACGCCGCCGGGGTGCTGCATCGCGATCTCAAGCCGCACAACCTGCTGGTCAGCGCCACCGGGGAGACGCGCCTTGGCGACTTCGGCGCCGCCTACCTGCAGGGCCTGGGCACGACGCGGACCGAGAGCTACATCGGGACGCTGGCCTACATGGCACCGGAGCAGCTCAGCGGTGGGCCGCTATCGTTCGCCACCGACCTCTATGGGCTCGCCGTCACCGCGTTCCAGCTGCTCACCGGCCGCCTGCCCTTCGCCGGTCCCGACCTCATCGCCCAGCACCTGCACGCCCTGCCGCCCGATCCTCGCGACTACGTGCCAGGCCTGGAGCCCGCCTGGACCGCGCTGCTTCACCGCGCGCTCCGCAAGGCCCCCGGCGAGCGCCACGCCAGCCTGGAGCAGCTGCGCGACGAGGTGCTCGCCCTGCAAGTCGAGCCCGCGCCCGCGCCCGCCGCCGCCATCGCGTCCCCGCGCCCGCCGGTCGCCGCCCCTTCCCGCGAGCGCCCGCCGCAGAGCGCGCTGGAAGGGGCGAGCCCCATCCTGCAGACCTCCTACAGCACTGTCTTGCTCGCCCAGGACCTGCGGCTCGGCCGCCCGGTGCTGGTCGAGCGGTTCCACCCCGACCCGCGCCACGCCGAGGCGGTGGCCGCCCAGCTCCGCTGGCTGCGCCTGCTGGCCCGGCTGGCCGGCCCCGGCCTACAGCGCGTCCTGCGGATCGAGGACAGCCCCGCGCCGTGCGCGGCGACCGACCCCGCCCACCCCACGGTGTTCGCCGTGCACTACGAGGTACCGATCGGCCCCCACGCCGACCCCGCCTCCCTGTCCGACGCCGACCTGAGCCTGCTGCGCCGCACGCTGCGCCGCCTCCATGCTGCGGGTCTTGTCCACGGCGCCGTCCGCTCGTCGATAATCTGCGAGCCCGCCGCGGCGATGCTCCTAGTCCACGGCCGCGGCCCGCTAGGCTGGTCCGCGACCGCCCCGCCCTCCCCGCAAGACGACCTGGCTCAGCTAGAAAAGCTGAGCTCCAGGTAGCCGCCTAACCCCTCGGCCCCGGTGACGCCCCGGCTGGCCCGGCAGAAGACGAGGCCGAGGAAGAAGACGAGGCCGAGGCCGAGGCCGAAGCCGGCGAAGAGGACGAAGCTGGCGAAGAGGACGACGACGGCGAACCGGGCGAAGGGGACGACGACGAACCGGGCGACGGCGGAGCGGGCGGGGACGGCGACGGCGAGGCGGGCGCAGGCGCCGCTGGGGCTCGCGGGGCCTGCGGCTCATCGGTCTTGCCGGCCAGGGCTTTGAAGCGGGCGCCCGCCATCCAGCCGTCGATGACGACCTTCCAGCTGCCAAACTGCACCCGGGCTCCCTCGGCGCTCAGCACGAACACGCTGCGGCCCTGGGCGAACACCTGCTCGACCTTGCGCAGCTCGCCCTTGACCGCATGGATCGCGTCCACCTGCAGCTCGACCCCTGAGAGGCCCTGGTGGGTCACTGGTGCCGTGCCGGTAATCTTGTAGGACGCGTAGAAGGTCTTATAGTCCTGCGGAAAGACCTGGCTCGCCAGCTGCTCTGCCGTCTTCTGCTCCTGCGGCGGCACCTGGTACTGCCGGGCGGTCAGCAGGAAGAACTCCCCCGCGACCTTGCGGCGGCAGCGCATAAGCGAGCTCGGATACGGCGTCGCGCTGGTATGCTCGACACACTCCCAGCCCGGCGTCTGCGGCGCGGCGATGGTGACCAGGCCGTCGTTGGAGGTCACCGCGGTCAGCGGCACTCCCGCGCTCGCCGGACCCGCGCTGGCGGCCACGGCGAAGGCGATCCCGAGCGCCCGGTGCTTGCTCATGCCCATACAGTCCCCCTTGACCCATCGTACCATCCGCTGCCGCGGTGCGGCGGGTTGCTGGTCCCGCCGCCGGCCAGGGCGCGGGCGCGCCGGCAGCACCCGAGCGCCGATGCGCCGCGACGAGGAGGCAAGATGGGGCGCGCTCCGGCCGCCGGGCGCGCTGCCCCTACAGCACTAGACCGTCGATGATCCGCGACAGCGAGGCGAGGTTGTTGACCACCTCGACTCGGCTGAGGTGCGGCTCGTAGTCGCGCATCGCGCTGTCGCCGAACATCCACGAGGAGGGCTGCTCGGGATTTAGCCACAGCACATGCTTGGCCCGCGCCCGCACCCGCCCGAGCGTCCACGCCTCGGAAGGAAAGTAGTTCGAGCGCCCGTCGCCGATGATGATCACCGTGGTGCGCGTGGTCACCGCGTCCAGGTAGCGCTCGACGAACTGGCTGAGTGCCCGCCCGTAGTTGCTGTTGCTGTGCACGTTGACCACCGCCCCGCCGTAGGCGCGGTCCACCGCGTCCTGCAGCTCGTGGCGCTGGAACAGCTCCGTCGCCTCGCCCAGGTCGGAGACGAACACGAACGAGCGCACGCGCGAGAACATCTCCTGCAGCGTATAGGCAAACTGCAGCATGAACCGCGAGACGTGGCGCACCGAGTCCGAGATGTCGCACAGCACGCACAGCCGCGGCTTCTCGACCCGCCGCCGGCGCAGCCGCAGCTGCAGCGGCACCCCGCCGGTGCCGAGCGCCGCCCGCATCGTCCGCCGCATGTCCAGCCGCCCGCGCCGCTGCCGCTTGGGCCGCAGCGACGCCATGGTACGCAGCTTCTGGGCGAGCCGCTCGACCTCGCGGCGCAGCTTGTGCAGCTCCTCCTGCGACATCTGGCCAAACGGCTTGTGCAACAGCAGCTCGCGCCGCATCTCCTCGGTGTAGTTGAGGTTGCGCTTCTCGAACTCGGTCTTGACGAAGCCGCGCACCGCCGAGCGCAGCTTGCCGAGGTTATTCTCGACGAGCCGCATCACCTGCTCGGCGCGCTCGGCTCCGAGCTCGGGCAAAAGGCGCTGGCCGAGCGCCCGCAGCTCCAGCTCCGCCGCCCGGAACTTCAGCTGCTCTAGCACCTGCTGGGTGAAAAAGCCGATCTGCAGCGGGTTGACCAGGCGCCCGAAGTCGATGCGCAGCCCTGCCAGGCGCAATAGCGACTCCATGCCGCCGCGGCGCAGGCCCATGGCGGTGCGCGCGGTGGGGTCCATGCGCGCCGCCTCATCGGCGATGAGGGCCAGCACCCGCTCGACCTCGTCGGCCGACAGCCCCTCGGCGCGCAGGGCGGCCAGGAGCGGCGCCTCCTCGGCGTCCTTGAGGAACTGCCCCGGCCGGAAGAAAAACAGGTCGAACAGATCGTCGAAGGCGTCCTGGTCCTCCTGACGCTTGATCAAGCTCGCCGACAGCGCGGCCCGCACCTGCAGCGGCTCGTCAAGGCCGACCGCCTCCAGGGCGCGCACGCCGTCGAGCAGCTCGGCGGTTGAGGTGCGCACGCCGTTTTTGCGCAGCAGGCCGACAAACTCCTGCAGCCGGTCCAGCACTTACAGGCCCTGCGGCGGCGGCGACGCGAACAGCGCGGCCACTGCGTCCTCGGTGGTGTTCAGATCGCCGTGGGTGATGCTGCGCACCACGCCCGCGGCGTCCACCAGCACCAGCGTCGGATAGGCAAAGACGCGATAGGCGCGGCTGGCCTTGTGCTCGGGGTCCTGGGCCACGGTGTAGGTCGGCTGCAGGCGGCTCACCATGGGCAGCAGGAGCTCGGTCCGCTCGTCGGACAGGCCGATGACCCGCAGCCCCGGGTAGCGCTGCTGCAGCGCCGACAGCCGCGGGATCGAGCTCATGCACGGTCCGCACCAGGTGGCGAAGAAGTCGAGCAGCACCGGCGTGCCGCGCAGCGCCGCCAGCACGCCCTGCGCCGGTCGGGCGGCGGTGGGCAGCTCGGGCCCGCTCACCCCGTGGGCGGCGAAGTCCGGGGCCGGCTTGTGCAAGAGCGTCTTCATCTGCAGGATCTCGGGCGCCACCCGCTCGGCCAGCGTCACCAGGACCTCGCGCGGCGCGCCCTGCGCCCCGCGCAGCCCGAGGCGCACCCGCTGGCCGACCTGCAGCCGGCGCATCGCCGCGATCAGATCGGCGGGCGACTGCACCGGCTGCCCCTCCAGCGCCACCACCACGTCGCCGCGCCCCACCGCCACCTTGCCGAGCGTCAGCGGCGACTCGGGCAGGATGTCGGTGATGCGGGCGCCGCCGGCCGGGTCGCGGTCAATCTCGACGCCGAGCCACGGCGGCGCCGCCCAGGCGCTGACCGCAAAGAACAAGACCGCCGCCCCAAGGACAAGGCCCAGCCGCGCAGAAACCATCTTCTTCATATAGCACAGTCGAAAGGCCCGCAGGCTCAGCCGCCGCAGCGCAGCTCGGGGCTGCCGTCGCGGTGGCACTTGAGGCAGACGCGCGGGTTGTGGCCGCGCAGGGCCTGGCAGCGGCCGCTGGTGGTCCAGCTGGCGGGGTGCGGGTTCACGTTCAGGCCGAAGGGGCCGCCGGACAGGGCGCTGTGGCACTGGATGCAGGACTCCTCGCGGTGGCACGAGGTGCAGGTGCGGAGGTTGCGCTGCGCCTCGTAGGCGTGGTGGCCGGGGCCCATCGAGGGGCTCGACCAGCCGTCGGGGTGGAAGCGACGCGAGGTGACGGGGGCGAAGCCGCTCACCGGCGGCCGACCCGGGAGGCTCGCGTGGTCAACGACGCCCAGGCGCTCGTGGCAGCCCAGGCAGAAGGTCTGCTGGCGGTGGCAGCTGCCGCAGTCGAGCTGGTTGCGGCGGGCCAGCAGGCCATGGCGGGAGATGAAATCGCCGCCGTGATAGTCGAGCGGCTTGACGATGCCGTTGTGGCAGCGCTGACACCAGTCGCGGCGGTGACACGAGGCGCAGTAGGCCTCGTCGCTGAGCGCCACCGAGCGGTGCTGCTGCCGGAACTCGCCGCCGTGGTCGTCGCCGCGCAGCGTGCCCGAGGGGACGAGCAGGCCGCCGGGGTACTGCACCTGCATCGTCCCGTCCGGTGCCGACAGGTGGCAGGCGAGGCAGCGCGCCGAGGCGCCGCGGCCCCCGCCGCCCTGCCGGGCCGAGCTCAGGCCGTCGTTGTGGCAGCCGAGGCACAGCTCCATGCGCGGCAGCTGCGCCCGGCCGGCCAGCTCGACCTGGGTGAGATCGCCGTGACAGCGCGGGCAGCCGATCTGCCGCTGCGCGTGCAGCTGGTGGTTGAACTTGAGCAGCGGCTCGGGCAGCTCGACGCGAGCGATCGAGTCCTCCAGCTGCGGGCCCGGTCCGGGCACCGCCGCCGTCGGGGTCCGCGGGGCACCGGGGTGGCAGGCGGCGCAGGCGGCGGGGGCGCCGGCGGTCTGCTTGAAGGGGTCCTTGTGATCGATGGGGTGGCAGCTCTGGCAGGCCGCCTCGCGCGGCAGCAGGTTGTCGCGGGCGCTGGTCGAGGTGAGGGCCTGGGTGTGGCAGCCCTGACACTGCGCGCCGCGCCGCAGGTGGGCGGCGTGTGAGAAGCGCAGCGGAATGTGCTGCTCGGGAAACAGGATGGGCGACGGCTCACCACCGCCGGCAGGGCTCTTGGGGCGCGGCGGTCGCGCGGGCGCGAACAGATCGACCGCGGGCGCGGCGTTGTCAGCGGCGGCGCGGCCGACCCGCAGGGTCCGGTCAACCCCGGTGGCGGCGATGAGCGCGAGGGCCAGGGTGACAAGACAGCCAAGGCGCCGCCCCAGCCCACAGGTGCGCAGCGAAAGGCGGGTCATTGCAGCAGCCCCGGCAGCGCGCCCGGCGCCGGGAAGCCGCCCAGACCCATCGCCAGAAGACCCGGCGGCGGGTTGGGCCCCCCCGAAGGACCCAGGTAATAGGACAGATCGAGCGTCGCCATCACCCGCAGCTGCGTGGTGTAGAAGCGGTCGATGTTGTCCTCTGCAAACAGGTGGATGAGCACCCCGCGCACGATCGCGTAGCGCACCCCGGCCTGCAGGGCGACCGAGTGGGTGCGGTTGCTCTCGCGCTGGTCGTCCGCCCAGTACAGGTACATCGCGCGACCCTCCAGGCCGATGGTGTTGCGCAGAAGCAGCAGCCGCCCGGACAGGTCAGCCCCGGCGCGCAGGCCGCCATAGCCGCCGTCCGCGTAGGCCTCCAGCCGCACCGTGCCCAGGCGGCGGGTCAGGCGGGCCCCCAGGCTGCCGCCATAGGCCGGGGCCAGCGCCTCGCTGTTTTCGCTGCCCTGGGTGCCGCCGGGGGTGCCGGTGCGAAACAGGCGGGCGAAGGCGCGGGCGTGCAGGCCAAGGTCGCCGAGGCGCAGCAGGGCGCCGCGGGCGCCGCGCGGCTGACCGTCGTAGGAGAGGTGCACCTCGTGGTAGGGCTCGGCGGAGAAGACGTTGAAGATGGAGTCGCCATCCCAGGTCGGCACGCTGTAGCGATACTCGGCGACTAGCGAGTGGCGAGGGGCCAGCACGCCGCGCAGGCCGACGTGACCGTCGTCGAAGCGGCCGTTCTCGAAGTCGTAGCGCAGCCCGCCCCAGGCGTGCAGCCGGCCGCCGGGCAGGCGACCGGCGATCGTGTAGGCCAGGCGCTCCTCGATCGTCCCCACCGCGGGGGCGCACGGCTGGCGCGCCCCGGCGGATGCGGCGGCGTCACAGCCGGCAGCGCTGCCATCACCGCCGATCGAAAAGGTCCGCCGGTAGGACAGCCGCATCTGCAGATCGCGCAGGCCATCGCTGCGCACCGCAAACCCGACCGTCGGCTGCAGCGCCGGGCTCTGCTTGCTGGTGTCGGCGGTGCCCGGCGCCACGCTGCGGCTCGTCCCGTCCAGCACGTAGACCGGTGAGTCGATCGGCAGCGCGCCGCTCACCGAGAGACCGCCGAACGCCTCGGCCGCCAGATACAGCGGCGTGCGCGCCTGCAGCCACAGGCCATCGAGCGCGCGCAGGTCGAACAGCTCCCACTGCAGCTGGCGGCCCAGGCGCACATCGACCCAGCCGCCGAGGCTGTGGCCCTCGACGTAGGCCATAAGCAGCTCGGGCCGGTAGTTGGCCAGCTCGGGGCTGGTGCTGACGCCGCCCTTGCCCTGCCCGAGACAGCCCAGGGCTGCGCCGATGCTGGTGCGACCGATGCTGCACAGGAAGTCGCCGAGGTCGGCCTCGAAGCGCAGCTGCAGGTTCACTGACACCTGGTTGCGCAGCGCGGGCAGGCCGTCGCTGTCCTTCTGACCGAGCCCGCTTATGAAGAGCCCGAGGTAGGTGGTGACGCGCCGGCGATCGACCAAGCTCGCCTGCGCCGTGCCGGGATCGGCGGTGCGCAGCTCGTAGGCCTGCGCGGTCACCGAGACGTCGGTCTCGACCGAGGCCGCCCGCGCAGTCCCAGCGGCCAGGGCGACCAGGCCACAGACCGCGACCGCCCCACCGCGCGCGCCGCGTCGCCGCCCCAGAGGCGGGCCGCTGCGCCGGCGCACTGACGAACATTGGGTCAAAGCGCGCCCATCGTATCGTCACAAAGCCGGCTGTCAATCAACCGGATGGGACCGCCGGCACCGCGGCGGCCGGACGCTGGCTGGGCGCTGGCTGGGCGGTCAGCTGGCGGTCAGGGCGGTGAACACGTCGGCGCCGTGGCGCTTGATGGCGCTCACCAGGCCGCCCTCGCGCTGCAGGGCGCGCAGCAGCGGCGTCACCGGCTGCGCCGCGAAGCGCCGGCCGGAGCGGACGTGGTGGACGGCGCCGCCGAGGTCCACTTCGAGCTCATCGTCATCGCCGCACAGCTCGTAGAAGGCGGGGTCGGTGATGACCAGGTAGGGCAGCGCCTCGTTGACCAGGTTGCGCTTGTGGATGAAGGCGTAGCTCCGGGCGATCACGACCTCGATGCCGGCGCCGAGCAGCGCCCACACCGCCTGCTCGCGCGAGCTGCCCGAGCCCCAGGCCTCGCCGGCGACGACGATGTTGCCGCCGGCGCGGGCCTTGTGCGGGAAGCCGGGGCGGACAAACTCGAAGCAGTGGTCGCCGAGCTCGCGCAGGTCGGTGAGGTGGCAGAACTGCCCGGGGATGATGGCGTCGGTGTCCACGTGATCGCCGAAGCGCTGCACGCGCCCGCGGACCAGCGTCGCCGACGTCGCAGCGGTCGCGGCGGCCGCGGCGGCCGGCGGACTGGCGAGAGCGATCTGCGGCGTCTCGGAGCGAATCTCGGGGATGCGAGCGGCGCTGCGGCGGTGCAACAGCCGCAGGTAGCGCTCGGGGTCGACCTGGCCGAGCAGCGGTCGCGGATCGCGCACCTTCATGCCGATGGCGGCAGCGGCGGCCGAGGGACCCGAGGCGAGCCAGGCCAGCGAGCCCTCGCCCATGCGGTTTTTGTAGTTGCGGTTCTGCGAGGTGATCCAGGTCTGCCCCTTGCCCGCCTGGCGGCTGGCGACGCCCAGGCACATCGAGCAGCCGGGCGGGTCAATCGTGAACCCCGCCTGCTCGTAGAAGCGCCACAGACCGGACTCATAGAGCCGGCCCTGGATCGACAGATCGCCGGGGACGACCAGGCGCCGGCCGGGCTCGGCGGGGGCGATCGGCTCACCTTGGCGCAGCGCCTGCTCCAGCACCAGCGCGCCCAGCACCAGCTCCTCTTCGGTGGTCGTGCAGGCGCCGATGAACACGCCGTCCACCGCCATGCCCAGGTGGTCGCTGACCGGGGTGATGTTGTCGGGCGAGAACGGCTTGGCCAAGAGCGGCACCAGCTTGCCGAGATCGATGGGATAGCGCGCCAGGTAGGCCGCGTCGTCATCGGCGCGATAAAAGTGAGCGGCGCCGGGCGGGGCCTGCTCGGCGCGGTTGTGCAGCCAGGCGGCGGTGACCTCGTCGGGCTCGAAGATGCCGTTGAGGCCGCCGAACTCGGCGGTCATGTTGGCGATGGTGAAGCGCATGTCGGTCGAGAAGTGGCGGGTCGCGGCGCCGCGGTACTCGACGGTGCGCTCCATGGCGACGGTGTTGCGGCCGAGCTGACCGAGGGTGGTGAGGATGATGTCCTTGCCGGTCAGCCCGAACTCGGGGGTGCCGGTGTAGTCGACGGCGATGGCCTCGGGCACCTCGATCCACGACTCGCCCAGCACCATCGCCGCGGTCACATCGGCGCCGCCCAGGCCCACCGCGAACGCGCCGAGCCCGCCGTGCGAGGAGGTATGCGAGTCAGCCCCGAGCACGACCTGCCCCGGCAGCACCAGATCGCGATAGAACTTGGTGTGGAGGATGGTCTGGTTGGAGTCGTAGAAGTGCCGCAACCCGCCTTCCCGGGCGAAGTCCCGCGACAGCTGCACCAGCTTCTGCGTCCGGCTGTCGCGCAGCAGCGTCGTCGGGTCCACCGTGTGGTCGACTGCCAGGAAGAAGCGGTCGCGGCTCGGCAGCTTGGGCCGGCCCAGCGCCTGGTAGGTCTTGTCCATGCCGTTCCACGCCAGCTCGCTGGCAATGGTCCAGTCGACGCGCAGGCGCAGCACGTCCCCGGCCTGCACGTAAGGACGGGTCAGCCCGACCGCGTGCGCGGCGAGGATCTTCTGGGTGAGGGTCATCGGGTGGCGAGGGGCGGAAGTGCTCATGGGGAGCACCTTAACATGCTCGGCCGCCTGCGGCGACGGCCAGCGCGTGCTAGAGGGCGGCAGGCGCGAGAGCCTTGAGCGCGTGCTCCAGGCGCGGCAATAGCTCGGTGATCTCGTCCGGGCTGACGGCGCCGACCGAGAGGCGGAACCAGCCCGACTCCTCTTTCATGCCAAAGGCCTGGAACGGCACCACCGCCATGCCCGCGGCGTCCAGCAGGTAGCTGCGGATCTGCTCGTTGGTGGTGATGAGCTCGCCCGAGGGCAGTCGGCGGCCGTGCAGGGCGCACTGGACCGACAGATAGATGGCCCCCTGCGGCGGCACCGCGCGCACCGGCAGGCCGAGCTTCTGCAGCTTGGCGAAGCCTTCGTACAGAAGGTCCAGGCGCAGCTTCACCTCGGCCTTCATGACCTTGTGAAACGCCGCCATGGCAGCGCTGTCGCGCAGCATCTCGGCCGCCGCCAGCTGCTCGGCGCGCGGGGCCCACGCCCCGACATGCCCCAGCACATCGCGCATGCGGGCGGTGATGTACGGCGGCGCCATCGCCCAGCCGACGCGCAGCCCGGTCGAGCACAGCGACTTGCTGATCGCGTCGACGAAGATGGTGTAGGCCGCCATCTCCGGCCGCAGCTCGGGCGGGGTGTGGTGCCGGACCGCGCCAAAGGTGAGGGCGTAGTAGACCTGATCGTACATGAGGTACAGCGGCCGCTCACCGGCGGCGGCGCGGCGGCGGTTCTCGGTCAGGATGGCGTCGCAGATACGCAGAAGCTCGTCCGCCGCCAGCACGGTGCCGGTCGGGTTGAGGGGACTGTTCAGGCACAGCAGGCGCGCCCCCGGGAACAGCGGCACCAGCGGTTGCGCGGTGGGCATAAAGCCTTCTTCGGGCCGGGTCGGGCACTCGACCGGCACGCCCTCGCACAGGTGGATGTAGTGGTTGTTGTTCCACGACGGCGTCGGGTAGATGACGCGGTCGCCGCGCTCGATGATCGCCCTGTAGGTCCCGTAGATCGCCGGTCGCGCGCCGCCGCAGATGACGACGCTCTCCAGCGGATAGTCGAGCCCCAGGGTCTGCCGGTAGTACTCGCACACCGCCTCGCGCAGGGCGGGCATGCTGTCCGAGGGTGGGTAGTTGGTCTCGCGCCGCTCGTAGGCGCGGGTGATCGCGGCCTGCAGCAGCTGCGGGATGGGAAACTGGCTGGGCAGAAAGTCGCCAACGGTGAGGTTGCAGACCTTGTGCCCCTGGCCTGCAGCGCGCGCACCGCAGCGGCAATCTTGAGAATCTCCGAGCCGACAAGGCCCAGGGCCACCTGGGAGAGCCCCGCCCGTGCTGCCTGCTCACCGGCGGGGCCGCGCGGCATGTAGTCGGCACACTTGAGGGGCGTCGCGGGACTGGGGACGGAAGGGGTTTCGCTCATCGGCCGCATCATAGAGAAACTCGCGCCCGCCAGGACAAAAAGCGGCAGCAAAAAACGCAGCCAAACGGCGCGGCAGAAAGCGGCAAAATCCCCTGCCCCCGCTCGCAGATCCGCTCACTCGGCCGGCCTCCGCCACCGCCCGCTCCGCCGCGGTCTGGCGCCCGCTCTGGCGCCCGCTCTGGCACCCGCTCCACCGACCGGGCGCCACCGCGCAGGGCTGCCGTTTTTCCGCCGCGCCAGAGGGAATCGCCGCATAATGGGGGCGCTGGCCCGGCCGGATGCGCTGCAGTGCCGGGCGCGCCATAGAGGCTGCGGTGTCGATCGTCCCCCCAAAAAATCCAAGCTCGGCCAGCGCCCAGGTCGTGACCTCGCCGCCCGCTGACACCCCCCCGCGGAGCCAGCCGGCCAAGGAGCGGGAGAGCGTCGCCTCGCGCTCGCAGCGCAGCCCGCGCTCGCAGCGCGTCGTCGAGCCGGCCCCGGGGCAGCTGGAGTCGGTGAGCTCGGCGTGGGCGGCGCAGCGCAAGGCGCTGACGCAGCTGTTTCCGCAGCGCTTCCGCCAGATGTGCGTGCTCGGGGTGGTGCTGGTCTCGGTCTTCTACGCCATCGACGTCGGCTACCCGTGGCCGCCGACGGTGGTGCTGACCCCGCGGCAGTTCTTCGGCGTGCGCGCGCTGTGGGTCGCCGGCTACCTGCTGCTCATGGCGACCTCCTACTACAAGGAGCTCAACGAGAACCTGCAGGTGGCGCGCGACTACGCGCTCGTCGGTCTGACCTCGGCGTGCGTGGGCGTTCTGTGCGCGCACACCGGGCGCATGAGCAGCCCGTACTACGCGGGGCTGACGATCCTGGCGCTGGCGCGGTTTGTCCTTTTGCCCGGCGGGCTGTGGCGCACGGCGCCGGTGTCGGTGGCGATGGTGGCGATCTGGCTGTTGTGCACCTGCCTGTGGCCGTCGCCGTACCCGCGGCCGGGCTTTGAGAGCTGGCGCGGCATCACGACGATGTGCTTCCTGCTCGGAGCGATGGTCCCAGGAGTGGTCGGCACGATCGCCACCGACCGCCTGGCGCTGGGGCTGGAGACCGCCAAGCTGATGGGCCGCTACCGGCTGGTGCGACGCCTCGGCGCCGGCGGCATGGGCGAGGTGCACCTGGCCTACCACGCGTCGCTGCGGCGGCCGTGCGCGGTGAAGATTCTTAAAGAGGAGCTGTGTGATCCGGTAGCCACCGCGCGCTTTGAGCGCGAGGCCGAAGCCGCCAGCCGCCTGCGCCACCCCAACACCATCGCCGTGTTCGACTTCGGCCGCACCGACAACGGCCGCCCCTACTACGTCATGGAGTATCTGGAGGGCTGCGACCTCGGGCAGCTGGTGCGCCGCGACGGCCCGCTCGATCCGGCGCGGGTCGCCTACATCCTGTCGCAGGTCGCCGGGTCGCTCGGCGAGGCGCACGCCCTGTCGCTGGTCCACCGCGACGTCAAGCCCGGCAACCTGTTTATCACCGCCATGGGCGGGCACGGCGACTTCGTCAAGGTCCTGGACTTCGGCCTGGTCAAGGGCATCGATCTGGGGCCCGAGCTCACCCGGCAGGACGCCTTCATGGGCACCCCGCGCTACATGGCCCCCGAGGCGCTGTCGGGTCAGAAGGTCGACTGCCGGGTGGACGTGTATGCCCTGGGCGCCGTCGGCTACTTCATGCTGTGCGGCGAGCCGCCGTTTGCTTCCGGAGACGCCTACCTCGACATCTACCGCCAGATCAACGATCCGCCGCCGCCGCTGGAGACCCGGCGCGACGCGAGTCTGCCCAAGCCCTCACCCGAGCTGGTCGCGGTGCTCCTGCGCTGCCTGGAGAAGGACAAGGAGCGCCGCTTCGCCACCGCCAGCGAGTGCCAGGCGGCCCTGGAAAAGACCCCCGAGCACGGAGTCTGGCGGCCGCCGCCGGCGCCCCACTCGACCCTGTCGCTGGACGGCGCGGCGCGGCCCGGCCGCCTGAGCATCTCCGGGGTCGAGGAACAAGAGAGCTCCCGGCGCCGCAAGCGGTCCTAGCGGGTCCGGGGATGCTGTACAATCGAAGAGCCGGAGCCGGCTCGCTGCGGCTCCACAGACCGACTGAGAACTGAGATAGGAAACCGTGATGAAACCGTCCCAGATCCGCATCGCGCCATCCATCCTCTCCGCTGACTTTGGCCACCTCGCCGATGAGGTCAAGGCGGTCACCCAAGCCGGCGCGGATTTGATTCATGTAGATGTGATGGATGGTCACTTCGTTCCCAACCTCACCCTCGGACCTCTGGTGGTCAAGGCGGTGCGCCGGGCGACCGCCCTGCCGCTGGACGTCCACCTCATGATCGAACACCCGGAGCAGTGGGTGGACGAGTACGCGGCGGCCGGCGCCGACATCATGCACGTCCACGCCGAGGCCTGCCGCCACCTGCACCGGGTCGTGCAGCAGATCAAGGCGCGCGGCAAGCAGGCGGCGGTGGCGATAAACCCGGCGACCTCGCTGTCGGTGCTGGACTACATCCTGGAGGACCTGTCGGCGGTGCTCATCATGAGCGTCAACCCGGGCTTTGGCGGTCAGGCGTTCATTCCCCTGGCGCTGGACAAGATCGCCGCCCTGCGCGAGCTGCTGGAGAAGAAGAACCTCGGCTCGTGCGTCGCCATCGAGGTCGACGGCGGCATCAAGACCGACAACTTCGCCACCGCGGTGCACGCCGGGGCCAGCGTCCTGGTCGCCGGCAGCGCCATCTTCGAGTCGAAGGACTACCGCCAGACCATGCAGGCGATGCGCTCCCGCGCCGCCGGCAGCCAGGCCTGAGCCCCGGCCGCTACGGCGCTGCCAACGACCGGCGGCGGCGCCACAGCAGCAGCGCTGCGGCCATCGCGAAAAGACCCGCCCCAGAGGCCGCGCCCGAGCCGGCGCCCGCGAGCTGACACGAGCCGCCCGGGGGCGGCGGCGGCGTACCGCCCAGGTCTGGAGTGGCCGAAAGATCGACACCCAGCTGGTCGGCGTAGCTCAGCCAAAGCTTGGGACACAGGCTGCCGACCTGGGTGCTCGCCGGGCAGTCCACCGGGCCCTTTACTTGGTTGTACTGAAACACGCGAGTCGGCTGGTTGCTGCTGACCAGCAGGCGCGCCACCGCGGCGTTGTCCGGAGCATAGTTCCAGGCGCACAGGTACAGCTTGCCGTTGTGCGGCGCCAGGCACTGCACCGACGAGAAGATATCGTTCAGCTTGAACGAGCTGTCGGGCTGCTGGAAAAACAGCCCGCCGGCCGAGCCGACCATCAGCACCCCGGTCTCGGGATCGCGAGCCATCGTCCGCAGCTGCAGCTTGGTCGACAGCGCCACCACCGGGTCGGCCAGCCCATCAAGCCGCAGCAGCAGCTGGTCGGGATCGACGATGGTGCGCAGGTACAGCGAGCGGGTGCCCGGCGCCTCCGTGTCAAAAAAGACCGGCGTCAGGTTGGTGAGCGGCGCCCCCATCAACGGCAGCTTGAGGACGCGGCTGGTGAAGCCGGCCCCCGAGTCGGTAGACAGATGCAGGGTGCCCGAGCGCGGCAGCGCCTGGCTGAGCGAGGTGATGGCGAGCTGGGTCCCGTCAGAGCTCAAGGCCAGACCGCCCGGCAGGTCGGTGCCCAGGCCACGGATGAGGGTCCAGCTGGCGCCGGCGGTGTCGGTGCGCCACAGGCCGGTGTTGGCGCTGTTGACGCTGTCGTTGGCCAGCACATAGGCCCGCCGCGGCAGGACCGGATCGGCGACCACCGCGACCACGTCGAGCCCCGCCACGGCACCGCTGGCCGCCCCCCAGCTGCAGCCGCCGTCGGGCGACAGGGTGAGCCCGGTCTTGTCGGTGGCGTACAGCGTCATGCCATCGCTGGCCATCGAGATGAGCCGCAGCTGGTTTGTGTTTATCGCCTCATCGCAGATCCAGTGCCACGGCCCGCCGTCGGTGCCGACGAAGATCCCCCAGTATGGCGTGGGCACCAGCAGCGTGTCGCCGCGCCACATGATGCTCTGGGAAATCGGCAGTCCGCCGTGGGCCTGAGCGCGCGGCGCGGCTCCGATAAGGGCAAGCGCGAGCCAGATGGAAATCAAGTTCCTCAGGTTCATCTGCATGGGCCGATGATATCAGCCCGCAACCGCCGCGGGACCTTGCTGGAACTATGGACCGGGAATGCGGGCGTGCCGCAGGGGGACTACTCGGGCAGGGCGGCGGGCGGCGCAGCAGGCGGGGCAGAGGCGACCGGCGGACTCGGTGGCGGCTTGACGCCGCGCAGGCGCAGATCGTCGAGGTGGAACTGGACCTGCTCGCGGATGCTCTCCTGAAAACGGACGCGGCCACCGGCGATCTCGCGCAGCGCGGTGACGGCCCACTTGTTGTCGCACTTGACCAAGGGGCGGGCCCGCTTGGACAAGCTGCGGGCGCGCTCGGCCGCCAGGATCACCAGCGCGAAGCGGTTGCCTACCTGCTCCAGACAGTCTTCTACAGTTACCCGAGCCAAGGAGTCCTCCTGCGTGCTGATGTGATAGCCGACCGCCGCCGG
>JBGANQ010000013.1:0-149589 GCA_044222245.1 Polyangia bacterium
CCTTCCAGGTTCCGCTCCAGCTCCCCGCATACCTCATCCATCTCCCTCCGGAACACCTCCCACCTCTGGTAGAGCTCCTTTCCCATCCCCGCCCTCTGCGCTCCCTGCCCAGTGAACAGCCACGCTCTGTTTCTTTCTCCCTGGGCCTCTCCTCTCTGCGCTCCACTCACCTGCTCGCCGCGCGCGACCGCGGCGAGCACGCCCTGCAGCGAGGCGCGCGATGCGGCGAGCACGGCGAGTCGCGACTCCATCGGCGAGCGCGTGGTCGCCAGGCTGAAGGCCAGCTCCCCCAGCGTGAGGTCGGGCTGAGAGGCAAGCGCTGCGGCGAGTCGCCCCGCCGCCTCGGCGAGCGCCTGCGAGGTGCGGGCCGACAGCACCACGAGCTCTAGCGGCCGCTCGGGCAGCGACGGAACTTCCGGGGTCGGCGGGGCCTCTTCGAGCACCGCGTGGGCGTTGGTGCCGCTCATCCCGAACGAGCTGACCCCGGCCCGCCGCGGCTTGTCGCCGCGCGGCCAGGCACGGCGCTCGCGCACGACCTGCACCGGCAGGCTCTGCCAGTCGAGGTTGGGGTTGAGCTCTGCGGCGTGCAAGCTGGGCGGCAGCTCCTCCCGCTGCAGCGCCGCCACCACCTTGAGCACGCCGGCGATTCCCGACGCTGACTCCAGGTGACCGAGGTTGCTCTTGACCGAGCCTATCTGCAGCGGCCGGGCGCGCCCGGAGCCGTAGACCGCGGCCAGGGCCTCGACCTCGATCGGGTCGCCCAGGGCGGTTCCGGTGCCGTGCGCCTCGACGTAGTCGACGTCGGCGGCGGCGAGGCCGGCGCTGGCCAGGGCCTGCGCCAGGACCTGGCGCTGCGCGCTGCCGTTCGGGGTGGTCAGGCCGCTGCTCGGTCCGTCGTGGTTTACCGCGGTGCCGCGGATCAGGGCGAGGATGCGGTCGCCAGCGCGGCGAGCGTCGGTGAGACGCTTGAGGGCGAGCACGCCGCAGCCCTCGCCGCGGCCGTAGCCGTCCGCAGCGGCGGCGAAGCTCTTGCAGCGGCCGTCGGCAGACAGCGCCCGCAGGCGCGACAGGACGATGAACAGCGCCGGGGTCAGCATCACCTGCACGCCGCCGGCCAGGGCCAGCTCGCACTCGCCCAGGCGCAGCGCCTGGCAGGCCAGGTGCAGGGCGACCAGCGATGAGGAGCAGGCGGTGTCCACCGCCACCGCGGGGCCCTGCAGACCCAGCAGGAACGAGATCCGCCCGGCCGAGAAGCTGGCACCGGTTCCGGTCGCGGCATAGGCCGCCAGCTGCGCCGCCGGCTGCCCGAGGGCGCGCTGCCCATAGTCGCTGGGACCGATGCCGGTGTACACGCCGACGCGGGTGGTGCGCAGGCGGTCGGGAGGCAGGCCGGCGTTCTCCAGCGCCTCCCAGCTGCACTCCAGCAGCAGGCGATGCTGCGGATCGAGCCATTGGGCCTCGCGCGGCGAGATGCCGAAGAACCCCGGATCGAAGCCGTCCACTTGCTCCAGAAAGGAGCCGCGGCGAGTGTAGATCTTGCCCGGCGCGGCGGGGTCCGGATCGTAGAGCGCGGCCAGGTCGAAGCGGGACGGCGGCAGCTCGCCGGTGGTCTCGCCGCCCGCCGCCAGCAGCGCCCACAGCGCCGCCAGATCATTGATGCCGCCGGGCAGCCGGCAGCCGACGCCAACGATCGCCAGCGGCTCGCGCTGCGCCTCACGCTCGCTCTCCAGGTTCTGCTTGAGGCGGAGGATGACCTGTCCAGCCTTGGCAAGAGCCTCTTCCATGCGCTTCGAATCACTCATTTCAGTGCCTCAAACTCGGTCTCGATAAGGGCCAGCAGATCCTGCTGGGAGATGGGGGCCGGCGGCGGCGGTGGGCTGGCCGCGGCGTCCGGCGGCGGCTCCGCGTCCAGGCCGAGCCGGGTCAAAAGGTGCGCGCCGAGCGCCGTGATGCTCGGATGATCGAACGTAGCTACCGTCGAGACCTCGATGCCCAGGGCGCGCTGGATGCGCCGCCGCAGCTCGACCGCCATCAGTGAGTCGAGTCCGAGGTCGAAAAAGCCTCGCTGCAGGTCCAGCGACCTGCTCGCGGGGTGACCGAGCACGGCGCTGCACTGCGCCTGCAGCCAGCTGCGCAGGTGCGCCTCGCGGGCGCTCGGCGCCAGCGCCGCCAGCGTATCGCGCAGCGGCAGCACGGCGTCGGCCACGGGCGCGGCGTCGACGGGGGCCTCGCCGAGCTCGCGCAGCAGGGAGCGCGGTCCCCAGGCCTCGAAGCCGCGGCGGAAGGTCGGCCAGTCGACATCGGCGACCACGGCGTGGGCGGTCTGCCCGGTCAGGGCCTGCTCCAGCGCCGCCAGCGCCAGGGCGGGCGGCATCCCCCGCAGACCGCGGCGGCTCAGCTGCTCGCCCACCGCCTCGCTCACCATGCCGTCCCCGAGCCAGGGTCCCCAGGCGATGGCAAGGGCGGGGCGGCCGGCGGCGCGCGCCTTTTGCGCCCAGGCGTCCAGGAAGGCGTTGCTCGCCGCGTACGCCGCCTGTCCGCCGGCGCCCCAGACTCCCGCGATCGAGGAGAAGCAGACAAAGGCCTGCAGGGCGCAGTGGCGGGTCAGCTCATCGAGCACGCGCGTCCCCTCGCGCTTGGCCGCCAGCACCTCGGCCAGCCGCTCGGGGGTCAGCGCCGCCAGCGGGGTGGAGTCGACTACGCCAGCGACGTGGAAGACCGCGCGCAGCGGCGCGGTCGCCGGCAGCGTCGCCAGCACCTCGCGCAGGGGGTCGGCGGCGGTGACATCGACCGCGGCCACCTGCACCGCAGCGCCGCGCTCGCGAAGCTCAGCGACCGCCGCCGCGGCGCCGGGAGCGCTGAGGCCGCGGCGGCCGACCAGCACAAGGTGCCGCGCGCCCTTGTCGACCAGCCAGCGAGCTACGTGCAGCCCGAGGCCGCCGAGGCCGCCGGTCACCAGCACCGTCCCCTGCGGCGTAAAGTCGCGCGGTGGCGGCGGCGGCAGCGGACCGGTGAGACGGGCGGCGAGCACCTGGCCGTCGCGCAGCGCCAGCTGATCCTCGCCGTGGAGGCTGGTGACCAGGGTGCCCACCTGCTCGGCCTGCGCGGGCAGAAGGGGCTCTGGGGGCAGGTCCAGCAGACCGCCCCAGGCACGAGGGTGCTCCAGGGCGAAGGTCCGCCCCAGGCCCCACAGCACGGCCTGCTCGACGGCAGCGGGCGGCTCCTCGGGGCTTTTGCCCACCGCGCCGCGGGTGAGCAGCCAGCAGCGCGGCGCCCCCTGGCGGGTCGCGGCGAGCAGCCGCAGGACGGCGAGCACCGCCTGTTCACCCTCGGGCTGCAGGCCGGTCGCGCAGACCAGGCCAGTGAGCCGCGACCCTTCCGCCAGCGCCGCGCGCAGCGCCGCCAGGTCGGCCAGCACCACCGCCTGCACCCCGGCCCGCCGCAGCCCCGCAGCCAGCAGCTCGGCCAGCGGCGGCGCGGCCAGGACCGCCCACGGCTCCGCCGGTACCGGGCTGCTCGCAGCCAGGGGCAGCGGTCGCCAGCGCAGGGCATAAAACAGTCCGGCCGCGCGCTCCTTTGCGGCGGCGGCGGCACGCTGCTGTGCCAGGGCGGCGCGCAGCTCGGGCAGGGCGGCGCGGGCGGCGGCGGACAGCGCCGGCTGCTGCTCCAGGCGGCGCAGCAGCTCGTCGGTGGCGGGCTCACCGGTGGCGGTCGCGACGGGCGGCGCCGGCCGGTGGTCGATCCAGCAGCGCTGCCGCTGCCAGGGATAGGTCGGCAGCACCAGCTTGCGGCGGTGCCCCGGGAACACTTGCTGCCAGTCCACCGCGCCCCCGCGCACCTGGTAGCCGCTCAGCGCCTCCAGCATCGCCTGCGACTCCGAGCGGCCGCCGCCCAGAGACGCCAGCAGGACGGGCTGCGGCCCCACCACACACGCCGGCACCAGCGCCAGCAGCGTCCCGCGCGGGCCGAGCTCCAGGAAGGTGTTCACGCCCAGCGCCTCCAGCGTCCGCACGCCATCGCAGAAGCGCACGGTGGCGCGCACCTGCCGCACCCAGTAGGAGGCGCTCGCCACCGCCGCCCCGGCCGCCGCCCCGGTCACCGTGGACACAAGCGGTATCCGCGGCGCCCGATAGGAGAGAGTCTCCGCCAGTCGGCGAAACTCCTCCAGCATCGGCTCCATGTGCGGTGAGTGGAAGGCGTGCGACACCGTCAGCCGGGTGGCGCGGACGCCGCGCGCGACAAAGTGGCCGGCGATGGCAGTGACCTCTGCCGCAGCGCCCGAGATGACCACCGCGCGGGGGCCATTGACCGCCGCGACCGACACGCTGTGCTGGCAGGGCAGCACGGCGGCCGCGACCTCTTGCTCCGCGGCTTCGAGCGACACCATGGCGCCGCCGGCGGGCAGCGCCTGCATCAGCCTCCCGCGAGCCGCCACCATCCGCGCTCCCTCCTTTACCTCCATCACTCCCGCTACGCACGCCGCCGTGATCTCTCCTACCGAGTGTCCCATCACCACCTCGGGCTCCACGCCAAAGGCTCGCCACTGCGCAGCCAGCGCCCACTGCACCGCGAACATCGCCGCCTGGGTGTACATCGTCTGATCGAGCAGCTTCTCGCTCCCTGCCCCCGCCCACATCACCCCCTTGAGCGGTCGGCCGAGCTCCTTGTCCATCACCTCGCACACCCGGTCCAGCTCGCGCCGGAACACCTCCCACTCGCGGTACAGCTCCTGCCCCATTCCCACCCGCTGCGCTCCCTGCCCGGTGAAGATCCAGCCGAGCATGCCACTGTGGTCGGCGGTTGCCGCCACCACCGCCCCCCGCTCCTCGCCGCGCGCCACCGCCTCCAGCTCTTCCCGCAGCCGGGCGCGGCTCCGGGTCACCACGACGAGCCGATGGGGCAGAGGCTCGCGGCCGACGGCCAGGGTGTAGGCGATGTCGCCGAGCGGCTGCTCCTCATGCTGGGCCAGGTGGGCGGCCAGCTGCGCCGCCTGGGCGCGCAGCGCCGCCGCACTCTTTCCCGACAGCGCCAGCGGCAGCCAGCCCTCTTCTGGGGCGACCTTGGCCAGCGGCGCCGGCGGCGCTTCTTCCAGGATCACATGCGCGTTGGTGCCGCTGATGCCGAAGGAGCTCACCCCGGCCCGGCGGACGCGCTCGCTGCGCGGCCAGGGCTGCGCCTGCTGCAGGAGCGCCAGCCCGCTGCCCTGCCAGGCGATGTGCGGGCTCGGCTCTTCGGCGTGCAGGGTCCGCGGCAGCTGTTCCTGCTGCAGCGAGAGCACCAGCTTCATGACTCCGGCCACGCCGGCGGCGGCCTGGGTGTGCCCGAGGTTGGCCTTGGCCGACCCCAGATACAGCGGCCGCTGCCGACCCGGCGCGAACACCGCCGCCAGCGCACCCGCCTCGATCGGATCGCCGAGCCGGGTGCCGGTCCCGTGCGCCTCCACTGCATCCAGGTCCGCCGGCTGCAGCCCGGCGTCCTGCAGCGCCCGCCGGATGACCCGCTCCTGCGAGGGACCGCTCGGAGCGGTCAGGCCCTGGCTCTTGCCGTCCTGGTTGACGGCGCTGCTGCGGATCAGCGCCAGGACCTGGTCGCCGTCCCGCTGGGCGTCGGTCAGCCGCTTGAGCAGCAGCACCCCGCACCCTTCCGACCAGCCCACGCCATCGGCCTGCGCCGCGAAGCTCTTGCACCGCCCGTCGGGGGCCACCGCCCGCAGGCGACAGAACTCGATGAACGTCGTCGGCGTCGTCATCACCGTCACCCCGCCGGCGATAGCCAGCGTACACTCGCCGCGGCGCAGCGCCTGACAGGCCAGGTGCACCGCCACCAGAGACGATGAGCACGCGGTATCCACGGTCAGCGCCGGCCCCTGCAGCCCCAGCAGATAGGCCAGCCGCCCCGAGGTGACCGACGCCGCCACCCCGGTGCTGGCATAGCCGCCGAGCGCCGCCGGCTGGGCGAGCGTCAGGTTGCCGTAGTCCGAGCCCATCTGACCGATGAACACGCCGGTGCTGCTCCCCTCCAGGGACCCGGGGGCCAGCCCGGCGCGCTCCAGCGCCTCCCAGGCGGTCTCCAGGAGCAGCCGCTGCTGCGGGTCCATCCACTGCGCCTCGCGCAGCGAGATGCCGAAAAACTCCGGCTCGAACTGGTCGATGTCCGCGACGAAGCCGCCGTGCTGGCAGTAGCTCTTGCCGGGGGCGTCGGGGTCGGGGTCGTATATCGCCTCGCGGTCCCAGCGCTCGCGGGGGAACGGGGCGACTACGTCGCGGCCCTCGCGCAGGACCTGCCAGTAGCCTTCGGGATCGCGGATCCCGCCGGGCAGCCGACAGGCCATGGCGACGATGGCGATGGGCTCTTCCGGGCTGGCGGCGGCCGGCGTCGCCTGCTGCCTCGCCTGCTGCGTCGGGCGCTGCGCCGTCGGCCGCGGCGCAGCGGCGAGCCGCGTGAGCAAGAGCGCCGCCAGCTTCTGCGGGGACGGATGATCGAAGACAATCGTCGAGGGCAGAGCGGTCCCGGTCCGCGCCGCCAGACGGTTGCGCAGCTCGACCGCCATCAGCGAGTCAAGGCCGAGCTCCTTGAGCGCCTTGTCAGCGCCGATCGCCGCGCTCCCGGCAAGGCCCAGCACCGCCGCGGCCTCGGCCTTCACCAGCTCGACGAGCCAGGCCTCCCGCGCCGGCTCGGCCAGGCCGGCGAGGTGGCCGCTCACCGCCGCACCTTCCGCCGCTATCGCCGGACGGGCCGAGCGACCGCGGAGCAGCTCGCGCAGCAGCGCCGCGGCCGGGGCGGTCGTCGCCTCCAGCTGCAGCGGCACTAAAGTCGCGTCCGCCGTGCCGAGCGCCGCGGTCAGCAGCCGCAGCGCCGCGGCAGCGCTCAGGGGGACGACGCCCTGCCGCTGTAGCCGCTCCAGATCCGGCCCTCGCAGGCGGCTCGCCATCCCCTCGCCGGCCGGCTCCCATAGACCCCAGGCCAGGCTCTGTCCGGCCCGGCCGTGCGCCCGCCGGCGCGCCGCCAGCGCGTCGAGCCAGGCGTTGGCCGCGGCGTAGTTGGCCTGACCGGCCGTCCCGAGCAGCCCGGCTACCGAGGAGAACAGCACAAACGCCTGCAGCGGCAGCGCCGCAGTGAGCTCGTCCAGATGGGCCGCCCCGTCCACCTTGGCGTAAAGGACGCGCTCCAGCTGCTGGCTGCTCAGCGACTCCACCGGCCCGTCGTCGAGTACCCCGGCGCAGTGAAACACGGCGCACAGCGGCGCCGCCGCCGGCAGCGCTTGCAGCTGCGCCGCCAGCTGCTGCCGGCAGCTGACATCGCAGGCGGCGATGGTCACCTGTGCGCCAAGCTGCTGCAGCTCGGCGCGCAGCTTTTCGGCGCCCGCCGCCTGCTCGCCGCGGCGCGACAGCAGGAGCAGCTTCCGCACTGCGTGCGCCCGGACCAGGTGGACCGCCACCTGTCGCCCGAGCTCACCCGTGCCGCCGCTGAGCAGCACGGTCCCCGACGCCAGGGTGAGCGCCTCGCCGCCGGGCTGGGCCACCCCGAGCCGCGGTGCCAGCACCTCAGCACCGCGCACCGCCAGCTCCGGCTCATCGCGGACGCCGAGCGCCGCTTGCACCCGCTCGCGGGCGCTCTCGGCTTCCAGGTCGAGCGTGCGCAGCGGGCAGTCCGGATGCTCGCTGCGGGCGCTGCGCAGCAGGCCCCAGAGCCCGGCCTGCCACAGCCCGGGCACCGCATCCGCCGCCGCTGCCGCCACCCCGCCCTGCGTCACCAGCACAAGCTCGCAGCGGCTCAGGGGCTCCTGTTTCAGCCAGCGCTGGATTAGCTCCAGCCCGGCTCGCGTCATGAAGTGCGACGCCTCGACCAGGCCCATCTCGTGGTTCACCTCCAGAGCCGGTCTTTCCGTCGCGTCCACCAGCACCTGCAGCGGCCCCGCGGTCTCGCTCGCCAGGCTCTGGCAGAGCTCAGCGAGGTCGGCGTAGCGGGGGATTCCCAGCCGCTCATGCAGCGTGCCGCCCGCCCACAGGCTGAGCACCGCCCGCGCGCCCGGGGCCGCCGCATCGCCGCGGGTCGGCACCGCCTGCCACTGCACCCGGTACAGGTTCCCCGCGGGCAGCTTGGGACCAGGGCGCAGCTGCTCGGAGCTGGCCGCGCGCAGCTGCAGCTGCTGAACCTTGAGCACTGGCCGTCCCGCCGCGTCTGCGGCCTCCAGCTGCACCCGCAGCTCCGCCGGATCCGCGGCCGGGGAGTCTATAAGCCGCACCTGCAGCTCGGTCGCTCCGCGGGCCAGGAGCTCCACCCCCTGCCACTGCATGGGCAGCCACACCTTGCGATCCGACCGCGGCGCCTGCGTAAAGCACAGCGCCTGCAGGGCCGCATCCAGCAGCGCCGGGTGTAGCTCGTAGCGCTCGGCATCGGCGGTGCTGGCCAGCCGCACCCGCGCCCAGGTCCTGGCTCCCTGCCGCCAGACCTCCTGCATGCAGCGGAACGCCGGGCCATAGCCCAGGCCGGCGGTGGACAGGATGGAGTACGCTGCGGACAGGTCTACCGGGGCCGCGGTGGCCGGACGCGCCGCGGGCGGGTCGAGGTCCTGGGGCGGCGCAGCGCTGACCGCCCGGCCCAGCGCTCCCTGGGCATGGAGCCGCCAGGGCTCGCCGGCCGCGGCGGCAGCCGGCCGGCTGTGGATCGCCAGCGTCCGCCGCCCCGCTCCAGCTTCGCCGTTTAGTAGCAGCTGCACCTCCACCGCCGCCCCCTGGGTCGCCGGCAGGACCAGCGGCGCCACCAGCGTCAGCTCCTCCACCAGCGGCAGGCCGACCTGCGCGCCGGCGGCCAGCGCCAGCTCGAGGAAGCCGGTGGCGGGAAAGACCACCTCGTCAAAGACCCGGTGCTCGGCGAGCCAGGGGTGGCTGTGGAGCGACAGCTGGGCGGTAAACAGCGCTGCCTCTGCCAGCTGGGTCAGCCCGCCGAGCAGCGGGTGCAGAAGGTCGGCGGCTGCCGGCCGCGGCGCCACGGGACCACTGGGGAGCCAGAAGCGCCGCCGCTGCCACGGGTAGGTGGGCAGCTCGACGCGCCGGCCGCCGCGGGGAAACACCCCTTGCCAGTTCACCTCGCCGCCGGCGGTGTAAAATCCGGCCAGCGCCTCCAGCATCGCCGTCGTCTCCGGCCGCCCCCGGCGCAGCGCCGCCCAGCGCAGCGGCTCGTGCCCGGACTCATCGGCGCCCACCAGGCCGAGCAGCGCCGCCTGGGGTCCGAGCTCGAGAAAGCGGGTGACGCCGAGCTGCTGCATGGCCCTGACCCCGTCGGCGAAACGGACGGGCGCGCGCACCTGCTGGGCCCAGTACTGCGCCGTCGCGAGCTCGCTGCCGGCGAGCGCGCCGCTGACGCTGGACACCAGGGCAAGGCGCGGCGCCTGGTAGCGCACGGTGGCCGCCGCCTGGCGAAATGGCTCCAGCATCGGCTCCATGCGAGCAGTGTGGAAGGCGTGCGAGACGCGCAGCCGCTGGCTGCGGATGCCGCTGGCCGCAAGCTGCGCCGCGACCGCCATCACCGCCGGCTCATCCCCGGCAATCACCACCGCCCGCGCACCGTTGACGGCGGCGAGCTCGACCCCCGCGGCCGGAAGCGCAGCCGCGACCACCGACTCTGCCGCCTCGACGGCCACCATGGCACCACCTGCGGGCAGCGCCTGCATCAGCCTCCCGCGGGCTGCCACCATCCGCGCTCCCTCCTTTACCTCCATCACTCCCGCTACGCACGCCGCCGTGATCTCTCCTACCGAGTGTCCCATCACCACCTCGGGCTCCACGCCAAAGGCTCGCCACTGCTCGGCCAGCGCCCACTGCACCGCGAACGTCGCCGCCTGGGTGTACATCGTCTGATCGAGCAGCTGCTCCCCCCCCTGTCCGCCCCACATCACCTCCTTGAGCGGCCGGCCGAGCTCCTTGTCCATCACCTCGCACACCCGGTCCAGCTCGCGCCGGAACACCTCCCACTCGCGGTATAGCTCCTGCCCCATTCCCACCCGCTGCGCTCCCTGCCCGGTGAAGATCCAGCCGAGCTTTCCCTCGTCCTCCGCGGCGGGCACCCCGGCGGCGACAGCCACCGACTCCAGCTCCTGCCGCAGGTGGGCCGTCGAGGAGGCGACGATGGCCAGCCGGGCGCGCAGCGGCTCGCGGCCGGTGGCCAGGGTATAGGCGACCTCGGCGAGCGGCGGTGCTTCCGACGCCGCCAGGTGCGCCGCCAGCTGCCCGGCCTGGGCAGCCAGCGCCTCGGCAGTCTTGGCCGACAGCACCACCAGCTGCGCGAGCTCCGGCGGCGGCGACTGCGGCATGACCCCGCACACAAACAGGCGACCCAGGGCATCGCGCAGCGTCTGCAGCTCGGGCTCGTTGCGCGCCGCGCAGGCGATGACGGTGGCCGCCACACCGGCGGCCGCCAGGCTCCGCTTGAGCGAGTGCGCCAGCACCGGGTGGGGATCGGCCTCCACGAACACCCGGAAGTCCGCCGCCACCAGCCGCTGCAGAGCTGGCAGCAGCAGCACCGGCTGGCGCAGGTTCTGGGTCCAGTACTCGGCGTCCAGACACTCGCCCTTGATGGCCTGGCCGGTGACGGTGGAAAATAACTGCACCCGGCCCGGCCGCGGTGACGTCGCGGCCAGCCGGCGCCGCAGCTCGGGCAGGATGGGGTCCATCTGCGGGGAGTGCGAGGCGTAGTTGACCTGCACCATGCGCATCGAGACGCCACGCTCCAGCAGCGTCGCCTGCAGCTCGGCCATCGCCTCGGCCTGGCCCGATATGACGGTGGTCTCGGGGCTGCTCACCACCGCCACCGCCAGGCGATCCGCGTAGCCGGCCAGGGCGGCCTGGGCGGCGGCCAGCGGCAGCCCGACCACCATCATACGGCCGCGCGGGCTCTGGCTGACCAGCTGGCTGCGCACGCAGACGATCCGCACCGCATCGGCCAGGCTGAGCACGCCGGCGACGTAGGCGGCGGCGATCTCGCCCAGGCTCTCCCCGGCCACCGCCTCGAACTCGATGCCGCGGTGGCAAAGGACGGCGGCGAGCGCGATCTGCAGCGCGAAGATCGCGGGCTGGACATAGTCCGCCTGCTCGAGCAGGGCCGCCTCCCCTTGCTGCAGGCGCTCGATCAGCGACCAGCCGACATACTCCTGCATCGCCTGGTCGCAGCGCCCGAGCAGGGCCCGCGCGCTCGGCTCATGCAACAGCAGCGCCCGTCCCATGCCCAGCCACTGCGAGCCCTGACCGCCAAAGACCAGGGCGACCCGGGGCCGGGCCGGCGGGGCCTCCCCAACCGCCAGCCGCGGCGTGGGCTGGCCGTCGACAAAGCAAGTCAGCTCCTCCGCAAGCTCGGCCGCGGACTGGAACGCCAGCGCCAGCCGCTGGGCACCGGCGACATCGTCGGGCAGGGTGACCTGCGGCAGCGCCGCCAGCAGCGCCGCCGCTCGCTCGCGCAGCGCCTGGGGAGTCGCGGCGCTCAGGCACAGAAGCTGGCCCTGGGGCGGCTCCCCCGACTCGACAATCACATGGCTGTTGGTGCCGCCGAAGCCGAACGAGCTCACCCCGGCCAGGCGCCGCCCGTCCGCTGCTTCCCACGGCTCCAGGGTCGTCTGCACGCGGATGCGCAGAGCCTCAAAGGGAATGTAGGGGCTGGGCTTGTGGAAGTGGATGCTCGGCGGCAGGCGGCGATGGTGCATGGCCAGCGCGACCTTGATGAACCCGGCGATGCCGGACGCCGCTTCCAGGTGGCCGATGTTGGTCTTGACCGAGCCGATGCGCAGCGGCTGCTCGCGACCCGGCGCAAACACCTTGCCCAGGGCGCCAACCTCAATCGGATCGCCGAGCGCCGTGCCCGTCCCATGGGCCTCGACGTACTGGACCAGTGCTGGGGCGATGCGGGCGTCGGCGCACGCCTCGGCCAGCACCGCCTCCTGGGCCTGCGGGCTGGGCGCAGTCAGTCCGTTGCTGAACCCGTCGTTGTTCACCGCCGTGCCGGCGAGGAGGCAGTAGATGCGATCGCCGTCGGCCAGCGCCGCCGATAACCGCTTGAGGGCGACCACCCCGCCGCCCTCGCCGCGGACATAGCCGTTGGCGCGCGCGTCGAACGCCTTGCACCGCCCATCGGGGGCCATGGCGCCGAACTTGGACATCGCGATGGTGCTGGACGGGCTCAGGATCAGGTTCACCCCGCCCGCCAGCGCCAGCCGGGTCTCGCCGCGCAGCAGGCTCTGTCGCGCCAGGTGCAGCGCGACCAGGGAGGACGAGCAGGCGGTGTTGATCGCCATGCTGGGTCCGCGCAGCCCCAGGCAGTAGGACACCCGCGCGGCAATGATGCTGAGGTCCTGTCCGGTCGCCGTGTGCTGCACCGTGAGCTCGGGCGCCGCGCCGGGCAGGCGACTATAGTCCATCCACATCGCGCCAAAGAACACCCCGGTGCGGGTGCCCTGGAGCTGCCCCGGGACAAGTCCGGCGTCCTCCAGCGCCTCCCACGACAGCTCGAGCATCAGGCGCTGCTGCGGGTCGACCTGGACCGCCTCGCGGGGCGAGACGCCGAAGAAGGCGGCATCAAAGCCTGCCACATCCTCCAGGAAGCCGCCCCAGCGGGTCGACATCTTGCCCGGAGCTTCCACCTGGGGATCAAACAGCGCCTCCAGGTCCCAGCGATCTTTAGGCACCTCGCGGATGGCATCGACCCCGCCGCATAAAAGCTGCCAGAACGCCGACGGGTTGGCAGCCCCGGGGAAGCGACAGGCCAGACCGACCACGGCGACCGGCTCGCTGCTCGCGCTGCTGATCACCGGCGGCGGCGCTCGCTTGTCGGCGGCCTCGCCGGCCAGGTGCAGGGCGAGGCTGCTGACGGTCGGAAACTCCCAGGCCAGCGTCGGCGGTAGCGGCCGACCGAGCTGCACGCTGAGCTCGGCCAGCATGGCGCCGGCGCCCCAGGAATCAAGACCCAGGTTGCGGAACCGCTCGCCATGACCCACCTGCGCCGGCAGGATTCCCAGAGCCCGTCCGAGGTAGCTCTTGAGCCAAGACAGAATCGCTTCAGCGCTGGGAGCGGCGGACAGAGAGGGGCTGCGGAGAGACATCTATTGGTTTCCTTTTTTTGACTCGCCGATACGGGAATTGCCGACGCAAGGCTCGCGCGGGAAGCCGGGCCGGCGATCGCGGACCGATGGCAGACAACGGGTCCTTGCCGGCCCGGATAGGGTGCAGGTCGGACATGGCGGGCACGCCCTCTCCTGCAGGCATCTACAAGCGGGCAGGAGACAGTAGGCAGGACAGCGGAGTGGCGCTGGGAGCGATGGGGCGCAAGGCTCAGGTGAGCAGGCTAGGCACCCCGATGCGAGCGCAATCGACCACAGGTTCCCGCCGGACGCCGACCGCTCTGCGCGAGGCTGCCGCCGGCAGGTCCCCCGCCGTGAACTTCTGCGAGCGGCCGGTATCCGGGTGGGCGGCCGTGCGGCCGCTGGGGACGAGGTGACAAGCTGCGGGACGGTGCTGGATTTTCATCATAGCCTGCTAGTGCTCCTCAGGCGCTCCGGACCTGGGAGCGGCTGAGCCTTCTTGGGTCGTCTCGGGGGGCAGACCGAGCTTGATTTGCTGGAGGAACTCGGCGCGCGGATGCTCCCCCATCTCTGGGGTCAGCAGCGCCTGGGCGCGCTGGAAGTGGGTCGCTGCGGCGGGGTGCTCACCTCGCGCCGCCGCGATCTGGGCGCAGACCAGCTCGGTGCGCAGGTTCTCGATGACCAGGCCGTTGCCGCTGGCCAGGGCCAGGCTCTCCTGCAGGTGGCGATCGACCTCGGCGGGAGCACCGCCGAGCTTGGCCAGGCCGGCGCCGATGACCCGCGCGGCCACGGCCAGCGAGACCATGTTGCCGGTCGGCCGCGAGGCCAGCGCCACCTTGTTGGCCTGCTCGATGGCTTCGGCTACGCGGCCGGCCTTGAGGTAGCTCTCTGCTTCGACCACGTCGAACCAGTCCTTGAGCAGACCCCCGCCATGCGAGCGGCGAATGTCCAGCGCCCGCGCCCGACCGGCCAGGGCGGCCTCGGCTTCGCCGAGCTGGTTGTGCGCTGCCGCGTTGGTATCCCAAGACAGATACTGCATGAGCGGCTCGTTGGTTTCGCTGCCCAGGGCAATGGAGCGCTCGGTAAACGCGATCGCCGCCGGCCAGTCCCCCGCCATGAGCATGGCGAAGCCCGAGAGCATGTGGAACATTCCAGTATAGACCGCCTGCTGAATCTCGGCCACCCAGGGCCTGACGTGCTCGATGAGGTCACTGGCGGTCCGCTGCCGCCCCGCCATTCCCATCACGATCGACAGGTACAGGTGCGCGCGCAGCGTATCCATGTCCTTGCCGAACAGCTGCTCCATGGGAGCCAGCGCCGGTTCCAGGAGCGCCGTCGCCTTGGCCACCTGCCCCTGGACCGAGAGGATCATTCCCAGGAACACCGAAGGAACGAGGATCAGCTCCTGATCCTTGAACTCGTGCGCAACCGGCAGGACGCGGCGGAACAGCGGAATGGCCTGGCCGGTCTGGCCGGCATAGTTGTGCAGCCGGGCGCCGTAGTAGTCGAGACGCGCCAGGCGCCGGCGGTCCTCTTCGACCGCGGCACCGCTGCTCTGGAGCGACTCGAGGATCTCGCGCGCCTGGGCGATGCGCTGCTGGTTGACCTCGGGCGCAGTCGCGGTCAGCGAGCTCTGGACCTGCTTGGTCAGCACATCAGCGCGCAGCCGGCGAAACTCGGTGGTCTCGGGGAGCTGGCCCAAGAGCTCGACGCAGGCGGCGTAGGAGATGCGCGCTTGCTCATAGGCGTAGATCTTGGTCGCGCTGTCACCGGCCTGAAGATAGTAACGAAGGGCCTTATCCAGGACGCGCGCCTGACGATAGTGATAGCCCAGGGCAGCGGCGAACGACTCGCGCGCCTTGCCCGAGTACAGGCTCTCCAGGGTCTCGGCGGCCAGCAGGTGGAGCTGGGCGCGGCGGCTGGGCTCCAGGCGCTGGAGGATGCTCTCACGCAGCTTGTCGTGGGCAAAGCGCCAGTCGCTGCCCTGGCTCTCCAGCACCGCCACGTTGCTGCACTCAAGCAGGAAATCGCGCAGCGGCATCTTGGGAAAGACGTGCTGCAGCGCCGCCAGATCGATCACCCGGCCGAGCGTCGCCGAGAACTCCAGCAGCGGCCGGTATTGGGTTGAGACGTGATCGACGCGCCGCTCGATTATCTGGCCGATTCCCACGGTAAGGACATTCTCGGGCAGCTCGCCGCGGCCGATTCCCTCCAGCTCACCGGCGTTTTCGGCCAGGGCGCGGACGATCTCGACTGCGAAAAAGACATTGCCCTCGGTCTGCCGGACCAGGTAGTCGACAAGCTGCGGCCGCTGGCCGATGGGGCCGAGCATCGACTCGCTGAGCTGCTCGATGTCGCGCCGCTGCAGCCGCTGCAGCTGCATCGGCCGGAAGCTCGGCAGGGTCTTGGGCAGACCCGGGCTCTCGTCGGAGCGATAGGTGCCGACGATAAGCAGCGGCAGCGCGGTGGCGGCGGCGGCCACCTGGGCGAGCAGGGCCAGACTCTCGCTGCGACCCCAGTGCAGGTCCTCCAGGATCAGCAAAAGGGGCTTGGTCAGCCGCTTGAGTAGACCAATCATCGTGTTCGCCAGCCGAGCCAGCGACGCTTCGGGCTTGATCGGGGGCGGGTTGGGAATCGGTCTACCGAGCAGGGTCTCGATGTTGGGAACCAGGTCCTTGAACAGCGAGGCCTCGGCATCGGTGACGTCGACCTGGAAGCAGAGGGAGCGCAGCAGCGGCAGCCACTCCTGATACAGGAAGCCGCCATCGGAGACGCTCTGTCCGTCGGCGACCCAGCAGCCGTGGACCAGCGACAGGGTGCGCAGCTCGGAGATGAGGCGCGACTTGCCCACCCCGCTCTCGCCGCCCAAAAGGTAGGCGGCGCCCGTCCGGTGGCCGAGCTGCTTTAAGGCCTGCGCCAGCTCGGCCAGCTCGACCTCGCGGCCGATAAGGACACTGGCCTGCAGGAAGCTCTCCCGCGTCGCCGCGGTCTCTACCGGCAGCTCACCGGAGACGCTGGCGGCGAGCTCGCGCAGCACCGCGCTGGCGCTCTCGTAGCGATCCTCCGGGCTGCGGCTGAGGAGCTTGCGGACGATGTCGCCGAGCGGCCCAGGCAGCTCTTCGGCCGCCTGGTTCACCGCGCTCTGCTGGGCCAGAGCTTCTTCAATCTTGTGCGATACTACGCGCTGGGTGTGCTCGCTGTCGGTGCGGTCGAAGGCGACGCCGGGAACCAGCACCGGACTGGCAAGCAGCGGCAGGCTCTCGCTGGTCGTAGCGTCACTTGCCGCCAGCGGCCCGAGCAGCGCCGCGGCGTCGGGGCCCAGGGTGCTGTCGGCGTCCTCGCCCAGCATGCCGTTCAGCATCGAGGTCATGCTCTCCCGCTTGTGCGGGAAGCGCCCGGTGAGCAGCTGATGGAAGATGACCCCGACCGCGTACAGATCAGACTGCGCGCTCGGCGGCGCCCCCAGGAGCAGCTCGGGGGCCATGTAGTCGAGCGTGCCGGCGAGCTCGGAGGTCCCGGTCGAGTTGGTGGCGATGCCAAAGTCGAGCAGCTTGACCTCACCGCCGACCACCAGCACGTTGCCCGGCTTGATATCGCGATGGATGACCCCACGCCGGTGGATGTAGGTCAGCGCCCGCAACAGCTGCGCGATGAGCCGCACCTTGCCGTCTTCGGACTCGGTGCGCCCGGCCTCCAGGATCGTCTGGGCGGAGGCGAGGATCTCCATCGTAAAATAGGAGTCGAGCCGCTCGTCGAACCCGTAGCTGAGCACGCGAATGACGTTGGGATGGTGCAGCGAGGCCAGTGTCTGAAATTCGCGCGCCAGGGTCAGGCGCTCGTGCAGGTCGGCGCTGTCTTCCAGGAACTCCTGGGTGTCCAGCAAGAGCCGCTTGGAGATGAGCTTGAGCGCCACCGGCTCGCCGGTCACAAGGTGCACGGCGCGGTAGACCGCTCCCATGCCACCTTCACCGAGCTGCTCCTGAAGACGGTACCCGCGGTCGACGATGGTCCCCGGCTGCGGTATATGGGTCATTTACGATATCCAAAAAGAGCTGGCACGACGACTGCTCCTGTCTGCTGCATGACCCCTTGGCAGCAAGCTCCGCGCAGCGGCTGGGTCGCTGGTTCTGGGCATGGTAATCTCAGGATACTTTATCCCATGCTTTCTCCGCTGGGAACCAATGTTGTGCACCTAGGGGCCTGATAACTGAACAACAAGGCAGATGCTGCAAAAAGCAGACCACGCCTGACTGGTAGGCGCGGGTGGGCAAGTGCCCTACGCCGGGGCGCTGCCCGGGGGGGGCCGAGGGGCCTTGGCGGCGCGGCTCACTGAGGCGGGTGCCCGATTCGACGCCTTTGCGCAGCAAGGTCATTGCGACGAGAAGCGGTTTCGCAGCATAGTAGAGTGCCAAAAGGAGGTTCCTGGAGATGCCGATTCGCACCCTCGCCGACGTTCTCGAGCTCGAAAAGACTCCCCTCCGGGAGCGGCTCACCGAGCAGAACGTCTATGAGCGCCTGCAGAAGGTAGCAAATCGCATTCCCGATCGCCTGGCGTTCAGATCCTTGATGACCGGCGACCCTGCAGAAGTGCCGCGCGATGTGACGTATCGGGAGTTTATTCGCAAGACGACCCAGGCCGCCAACCTGTTCATCTCGCTGGGCATAGGTCCCCAGGATGTGGTGAGTCTGCTCATCCCGCTTGTCCCAGAGTCGTACTTCGCATTATTCGGGGCGATGGTGGCGGGAATCGCTAACCCGCTGAATCCGATGCTCGAGCCGACCCACCTGCGCAGCATCTTGCGGGAGGCGTCCACTTCGGTGCTAATCGCGGCGGGCGACCCGCTGTCTCCCGAGACCTGGTCGCGCGTCGAGGCGCTGCGCAGCGGCTGTCCGAGTCTCAAGGCGGTGCTGCGCATCGGCGGCAGCGGTCCGCCGCCGCCCGGAGCCATCGACTTTGAGAGCGCGCTTTCGGCGCAGCCGGCCGAGTATCTGATTGTCAGCCGGCCCGCGACCCATGACACGGTGGCGGCGCTATTCCACACCGGGGGTACCACCGGCCGCCCCAAGCTCGCCCGGCATACCCACGGCGGACTGCTGCTCACCGCCTGGTCCAACGCTGTCACCACCTCGGAGGACCAGAGCGAGATCGTCTTCGCCGGGCTGCCGCTGTTTCACATTGCGGGGGCGATCATCCTCGGGCTGACCCGGCTCACCTGCGGCCAGACGAGCATCCTGCTTACCCCCAACGGCCTGCGCAACCCGGCCGTGCTGCGCAATCACTGGGCGCTGGCAGAGCGCTTCCGCGCCACCATCGTCGGCGGCGTTCCAACATCGCTGGCCGCCCTGCTCGAGATGCCGGAGGACCACCATGACCGCTCGCACATCAAGCTGTGCTTCTCAGGCGCGGCAGCGCTGCCGGTAGAGGTTGGGAATCGGTTCCAGGAGCGCTTCGGGATGCCAGTCTGTCAGGGCTACGGAATGACCGAAGTGCACGGCTTTGCCACCGTCAACCCGAGCGCCGGAGAGTGCCGCTCCGGCTCGGTCGGCCTGCGCATGCCGTACCTCGAGGTGAAGGTGGCCGAGGTGAGCTCGGACGGCGAGATTCGCCGCTTCTGCGAGCCCGAAGAGATCGGCCACGTACTTATGCGCGGGCCGCAGGTCTTTGCCGGCTACCTGGATGCGACCAACAACCACAGGATGATGATCGCCGACGGCTGGCTCGACTCCAACGACCTCGGTCGCCTGGACAGCGATGGGTATCTGTGGCTGACCGGACGGGTCAAAGATCTGATCATCCGTGGCGGCCACAATATTGATCCAGAGATGATCGAGCAGGTGCTAAACCGCCACCCCGCGGTGGCGCTGACCGCCGCCGTGGGCTGTCCCGACGCGCACGCCGGCGAGCTGCCGGTGGCCTTTGTCCAGCCGCGGCCCGGCCAGACCTTCGCCGTTCCCGAGCTGCTGGCGTTCTGTCGCCAGCATATTCCCGAGCGCGCCGCGGTCCCGGTCGAGATCTTCCTGGTCCCGCGCATTCCGCTGACCGCGGTGGGCAAGATCCACAAGGCGGCGCTGCGGCGGGAAGCGGCGCGGTTTGTCTTTACCCGCCAGCTGACCAAGCTCTCCGAGGTGGGGGTCAAGGCGCAGGTGGAGGTGGTGGACCACCCCAAGTACGGCACCCTGGCGCGGATCCTGATCAAGAATCGCGGCACCCTGGATCAGAAGGCGCTGGAGGAGCGCTGCCGGGCGCTGCTCGGCGGCTACCAGATTCGCCACGAGGTCGTGCTGGCCGGCGCATCCAAGTAACCCGCGAGCTACAGCTGCGACAGCCTGGGGGGAGGCTTGCGCATGAGAGACACCGACCTGGAGGAGCTAGCCAGCGCCCCGCGCGCCACGAGCGCGGGGGCCAGCCTCGGCGGACGCAATAGCTATGCCCAGGGACCACTGCTCGCCGGGCCGATGCTCGGTGAGGTCGGTCCCACCGACGCCTTTGTCTGGGTGCAGGCGCGCGATGCCTCCGAGCTGACGCTGCGGCTGCACGCGCCCGATGGGGCCGAGCTCACGGTCACCGCGCAGCCGAGCGCTGAACAGTGGCTGTGTACGGTGTTCCACCTGGAAGGGCTCACCGCGGCCGGCGCCTATGAATACTCGCTCGCCAGCGCCAACGGGCAGACCCGGCGCTATCCGCTGCGGCTCGCTCCGCCGCCGGACTCGCGCCGGGTCAAGCTGGCGCTCGGCTCCTGCTACAAGGACTACCAGACCCCGGAGCTGCCGATCTTTGCCCGCATCGCCGCCGAGGAGCCGGCGCTGTTTCTGATGCTCGGCGACAACTGCTACTTTGTCCAGGACAGCGAGTGGAGCAGCGAGCCGGGAATGATGCAGGCCCACCTGCGCAACCGCAACCACGACTCGCTGCGCCCGCTGCTTGCTTCAGTGCCGACGCTCGGCATCTGGGACGATCACGACTTCGGACCCAACGACAGCGACGGGACCTTCGCCCACAAAGAGTCCTCGCTGCGCTGCTTCCAGCGCATGTGGGCGCAGCGCAGCTATGGGCAAAGTCAGAGCCCGGGGATCTACTCGACCGTCCGCTGCGGCCCGGTCGAGCTCTTTCTGACCGACGTGCGTTATGAGCGGCGCGAGCGACGGCAGATCCTCGGCGCGGCGCAGCTCGACTGGCTCAAGCAGCGGCTGCGGGCGAGCACCGCGGCGGTCAAGCTGGTGCTGTCCGGCTCGCAGCTTCTGCCCGAGGTCGCCGCCCTCCCCCACTTCGACTGGGAGTGCTGGCGGCGCGACGCGAGCGGCGAGCTGGAAGAGCTGCTCGCCTTCCTGGCCGCCGAGGACATCGGCGGCGTGGTGTTTGCCAGCGGCGATCCGCACCTGGGTCAGCTCCTGCACGCCCGCGGCCGCCCCTTAGGCGGCGACCAGACCGGACCCGAGGCCTGGGAGCTGACCACCAGTCCCCTGGCCCACGTCCCCTGGCCCGAGCCGGTGTGGCCCGCCGACAGCCGCGACCCGCGCTTTTTTGACCGCTACCTTCTGTGCGAGCTGGCTGCCGCCAACTACGGCATCATCGACATCGATCTGGACCGCGCGGGTGAGGAGCTGCGGCTGCAGCTCAAGGATGGCCAGGGGGCGCTGTTGTGCAGCCAGCCGATCGCGCTCGACACGCTGCAGGTGCGGCCCACGGTCGTCAAGCGGACGGTGGTGCTGTGGAGCCCGCAGCGCGCCTACGTCTTTAAAGGCGGGGAGTATGTCCGCTACGATCTTCCAGAGGGAGGTCCGCCGCAGGCGCGCAGCCCGCGTCCGATCGCGGCGGGCTGGAAGGGCGTCTTTTCCGAGGCGCCGCAGGTAGACGCGGTGCTCGTCGGCGGGCACGGCAAGGCCTACTTCTTCCACGGCAACGGGTATATCCGCTACGACATCGCCGGCGATCACGCCGATCCCGGCTATCCCAAGTACACCGCCCGCCACTTCCCCGGCGTCTGGCCCGATGGGCTCGATGCGGCGGCGGCGTGGAGCGAGGGCAAGGCGTACTTCTTCAAGGGCGGGCAGTGCCTGCGCTACGACCTCGCCGCCGATCGCGCTGACCCCGGCTATCCCCGGCCGCTCGCCGCGGAGTTCCCCGGCCTCCCCTGGGCCGAGGGAGTGGACAGCGCGGTGCTCTGGCGCGATGGCAAGGCGTACTTTTTCCGCGGCGCCGAGTATGTCCGCTACGATCTTTTGCAGCGTCAGCCCGACCCGGACTCTCCGCGACCGCTCAGTGACGACTGGCTGGGAATCGAGTAGGCCGCTCCCGCTCAGGTCACTTCCGGCTTGGCCCAGGGGGCTGGCTGGCCCGGCTTGGTGCCAACGGAACAGGGCGACGGGCAGCCCGACGCCTCCGGGGCAGCGGGCGGGTCGCTCCGGTACTCCATCATCTCGGTGATGAAGTTAGCGGCCACCGCCGCCGCGTGGGCGTGCGTGGAGCTAAGACCAGTGGTCGCGGCCAGGACGCCTATCGCGCTGATGAACAATCTGCGGGTCTGCGACATGCGATGTTCCTTTCTCGGTTTACTGCCCACTTCACTTGATGCGCAGCCGGACGACGTTGACCGCTGCGCGCAGCGGGACGTCAGCGACTAGCCGCTGCTCGGGGTTCTGCTGGCGCTGCACACGGGCCAGCTGGCGCTCGTAGCTTGAGCCCTCGGGGACCGGCAGGCCGACCTCGACATCGGGGGTAAGGCCCACCCCTTCCAGCGGTCCGCCGCTCGGCAAGAGGAACAGGCTGGCGGTGTACTTTATGCCGTAGCGGTTGGGCAGGTCCTCGACCTCCTGCACGCTGCCCTTGCCGAAGGTCTTCTGCCCGAACAGCTGGGCACCGGCGCCCTCGTGTAGCGCCGCCGCGAGCAGCTCGCCGCCCGAGGCGGTCCCGCCATCGACTAAGAGCGCGATGGGCAGGGTCGGCGGCGGCGCCTTGGGGTTTGCCGACAGCGTCTGCACCGGCTCGTTGCGGCGGCGCAGCTTGACGATCGGGGTCCCTTTTTTCAGGAACAGCTCGGCGGTCGCCACCGCCTTGTCGAACAGTCCCCCCTGGTTGCCGCGCAGATCGACGACCAGGGCCTGGATATGCTTGCTCAGAAGCTCCTGCAGGGCAGCCTGCACCGCGGCGGGGGTGCCGCCGGTGAACTGCGCCAGCCGCAGGTAGCCGACCTCGCCGGGGAACTGCAGCGTCGTCACCACGTCGTAGACCACCCGCTCGCGGCGCACCGCAAACGACAGTACGTCGGCGCTGCGCAGCACGGTCAGCCGCACCGTCTCGCCGGCCTGACCGCGGATGTCGGCGACGACGTCACGCAGGGTCTTGCCGCGGTAGAACTTGCCGGCCACCGTCAGCAGCTTGTCGCCCTCGCGCAGGCCGGCGCGCTCGGCCGGCGAGCCGGGGACCAGGCTCAGGACATCGGAGATGCCGCTGTCCGGGTCGAACTTGATCTCGACGCCGATGCCGACGATCTCGCCGTCCAGATCGGCGGTCAGCTCGCGCATCTCCTCGGGGGGCAGAAGCTTGTTCCACGCCGCCATCTGCGGCTCCAGGTGCTGCAGCATGCCGGCGACCGCGGCGCGATACAGCTCGTCTTCCGTCAGTCCCTCGCGGTAGTACTTATTGCGCAGGGTCTCCATCACCGAGCGGAAGATCTGCGCCCCGCCGGTGAAGGGCTCGACCTGGCGACTCCCCTCGGGCGCCGGCGCGCTGACAAGAGCGCTGCTCGAGACCGCCGTCGGCTCGACCGCCGGGACCGCTCCGCCCGTCGGCGCGGTGCGCTCGCAGCTGCCTAGCACGAGCACCCACAGGCTGCCTATCATCCAGGTCCGCTGCCAGGCGGTCCCAACTCTTTTTTTCCCCATCGCGGAGGCTCCTCGGGCGCGGTCTGGGGACCTCGCCGCTGCAATAAGCTTCAACAGACCAGAGGTCGTGACACCGTTTAGTAGTAGGTCAGGCTCACCGCCATCGGCCGCGCGCTGTCGACCGACTCAAAGGTGTGGCGCAGCACCGGATCGCCGCGGCCGCGGCTGCCCGCCTCGCGGGCGAGCACGGGCTCACTGCGGTCGCGCAGGCCGAGCACGGCGCCGGCGGCGGTCAGCAGGAGCACCCCGACCATGGCGGCGGCGGCGGCGGCCTGATAGCGCGGCACCGGGCGGGTCAGCCACTGGCGGGCGCGCGCGAGCCGGCTCGGCTGGAACATCGCGCCCACCTCGGCGCGCAGCCGCGCCCGGCGGGCGGGGCTGGGGGCAGCCTCCAGAGCGGCGCCGCTGTCCACCGCGTGCTTGAGGTCCAGGTAGCTCTGCGCGCAGCGAATACAGCGCCGCAGGTGCGCGTGCACTGCCTCCAGCTGCGCGCCGGGCCCCAGGGCGAAGTGGTAGTCGATGAGCAAGGTCTCAGTTTCGGCGCAGTCCATGCGCTGGATACTCTTTCTCTGGCTCGGCCGCGCCCGCATCGGGGAGCGTCGGGCCAAGGTGGGGCGACTCGCAGCGCGGGTCGCCAGGGTCGATTCGCGGCGGCGGCTCGGGGCGCCGCTCGGGCTTTTTCGCCGGCAGCCCGTGCAGGCGGCTCGCCAGGTCGTCGCGCAGGCGCTGCGTCATCTGGTTCATGCGCGACTTCACGGTGCCGAGCGGGATGTGCAGCACCTCGGCCATCTCTTCATAGGCAAGTCCGGCGCTGCGCAGGTGGTAGATCTCGGCCAGGAGCGGCGGCAGGCCCGTCACCGCCTGCTGCAGCAGCACGGCGCGCTCGCTATCGGCAAAGCTCGTCTCGGCGCTCGGCGGCTCGCAGGGGGCCTCGGCGCGGTACTGCAGCTGGCTCTGGCGCCGACCCGAGCGCAGGTGGTTTAAGCACTGGTTGCGGGCGATGCGGTACAGCCAGCCGCAGAAGCTGCCGCGCTCGAAGCTCACCTCCCGGCTGCGCAGGACGCTGACAAAGGCCTCATGGAACAGATCCTCGGCGTCATGGTGGTTGTGGACGAGCTTGCAGATAAAGCCGAACAGGCGCCGCTCGTAGCGGCCGTACAGGGTGTCAAAGGCCAGCAGGTCACCGCGGCGCACACGGTGGTACAGCGCCTCGTCCGAAGACTCGGCTGTGAAAGCGTCAATTGGATCGGCTGCCACCCGCACGCAGGACCTACACTATCAACACGGCAGTGAGGTTTTTGTTCGCAGCGGGCGCGCACTTTACTGGCGCCGCGGCATCAGCTCGAGTAGGTATGGCCCATGGCGCAGCTCAAAAAGCGTGGTCGTAAGGGAGGCGGCGGCGAAGAGCCGGCGACTCCGCCGCCGCTCAACAATCCCTTCGCGGCGGCCCGCAAGCAGCTGCAAGAGCTGGTCGCGCCCAAGCTGCCGGAAAAGCCCGCCCCGCGCGCCGTCCCCAAGCCGCCGCCGCCGCCGCCCAAAGAGCCCGAGCTGTCCGACGAGGAGCTGTTCCGCCAGGAGATGCTCGGGATTGCCCGCCTGCCCGCTGCCGGCCGCGAGCGCCCGATCGAGCAGGAGCGCGAGGTGCTCGTCCGCCAGTCCGACGAGGCCGAGGCCTACGCCCAGCTCTCGGATCTGGTCGCCGGCGGCGGCACCTTTGATATCAGCGACTCGGACGAATATATCGAGGGGCTGGCCACTGGCCTGGACCGCCGGCTGCTGGCGCGGCTGCGGCGCGGCGACTATGCGGTGCAGGGGCACGTCGACCTGCACGGCCTTACCCGCGAAGAGGCGCGGCTGCGGGTCGACGAGTTCATGCACGACTCCCGCCTGCACGGCTGCCGCTGCATCCTCATCATCCACGGCCGCGGGCTAAACTCCAAAGATCAGATCCCGGTGCTCAAGGAAGCGCTGCGGGTGTGGCTGACCCGCGGCCGCATCGCCCGCCACGTGCTGGCCTTCGCCACCGCCCGCCCCACCGATGGCGGCGCCGGGGCGGTCTACGTGCTCTTGCGGCGCTAGCAGGACCCTGTGCCGCTACAGGGTGACGATGACCTTCTCCGGCTCGCGCGGCTCGACCTTGGTAATCTCCTCGGACAGCGGGCGGGTCGGGGCCGGCGGCTCGTCGGCCTTGGCGGTGAGCAGCCGGATCACCCAGTCGCCCAGATCGCGGAAGGTCACCGGCGGCAGGAAGCGCCGCAGCTGGGCGACGTGGTGGCGCAGCTCCTCGGCGCTGGCGAAGCGCGCCGCCGGGTCGCGGGCGAGGCAGCGCAGGATGAGCCCCTGCAGGCCCGGCGACAGCCCGGGCAGCTCGGGCGGCGCCGCCAGGCGGATAAGGTCCATCGTCTCCATCACCGAGGCGCCGTCGTAGGGACGCCGCCCGCAGCACATCTCCATCAGGGTCACCCCGACCGAGAACTGATCGCTCTTGGGCGTGACCCGATCGCTCTCGACCTGCTCGGGGGACATGTACGCGTACTTGCCCTTGCGGATGTTGCCGCGGGTGATCTCGGCTAGCCCGGTGGCCTTGGCGATGCCGAAGTCGGCCAGCTTCACCTCGCCGGCCCGCGACAGAAGGAGGTTGGACGGACTGATGTCGCGGTGGACCAGGCCCAGCGGCCGCCCGCTGTCGTCGGCGAAGCGGTGTACGTAGTCGAGCGCCAGCGCCACCTCCTCGACGATGAGCAGCGCCAGCTCGACCGGCGGCCGCTCGCGCCGCAGCAGCGACCCGAGATCGGCCCCGTCCACATAGTCCATGCGCACGTAGTACGTCCCACAGTCGAGCCCGAGGTCGTGCACCTGGACGAGGTTGCGGTGACCAAGGCGCGCCCCGAGCTTGGCCTCTTCGATAAGCAGGTGCTCGAACTCGCCGCGGCCGCGCAGTTCGGGCAGAAGGAGCTTGAGCACGACCTGCTTCTCAAAGCCGCTGGCCCCGTAGACAAGGCCCAGGTGCACCTCGGCCATGCCGCCCTGCCCAAGGCGTCGCAGCAGACGATAGGGACCTAGCTGGGTAGGGGTACCCGGGGAGTAGGGGACCATCGCGCGAATTAATGATACTTTGATGGGGCAAAATGCGCGACAAGATCACCGTCGCAACCGTGCACAGCGAGGCCCTTCTCGGGGCGGCCAAGCCGCGCTCGTGCCAGCTCCTGGTCGTCGATGGGCCCGACGCCGGACGCGCGGTGTCGCTGGGAGCGGGCAGCAGCGATGGCGCAAGCGGCGGCGACCGCGAGATGCGCATCGGCTCGGGCGAGGACTGCGACCTGGTGCTAAGCGATGACCGGGTGTCGCGCCACCACCTGGGCGTGCGCGAGAGCGCCGGGCGGTTTCTGGTGCGCGATCTGGGCAGCAAGAACGGCACCCTGTACGAGGGCTCGCTGGTCACCGAGGTGCGCGTCGGACCCGGGGCCACCTTCAAGGTCGGCCGCAGCTTCCTGCGCATCCAGCCGCGCCCGCAGCCGCTGGAGGTCACCCCCAGCCAGGCGCGCCGCTTCGGGGACCTGGTCGCCGAGAGCCTGGCCATGCGCGAGATCTTCGCCGTGCTCGAGCTGGCGGCGGGCTCGGACGTCACGGTGCTCTTGGAGGGCGAGACCGGCACCGGCAAGGAGCTGGCGGCGCGCGCCGTCCACGAGCGCAGCGCCCGCCGCGGCGGCCCGTTCGTCGCCATCGACTGCGGCGCCCTGCCCGAGACGCTGCTGGAGAGCGAGCTTTTCGGCCACCTGCGCGGCGCCTTCACCGGAGCGGCGCAGACCCGCGCCGGGGCGTTCCAGCGCGCCCACGGCGGCACCATCTTCCTCGATGAGCTGGGCAGCATCCCGCAGGCGGTGCAGGCGCGCCTGTTGCGAGTCCTGGAGGAGCGGGTGGTCCGCCCGGTGGGCGCGGATCAGGAAAAGCGCGTCGATGTGCGGGTGCTGGCGGCCTCGCCGATCGATCTGACCACGCGGGTGGCCGAGGGCGGCTTCCGCCCCGACCTGTTTTACCGGCTATCGGTGGTGCGGGTGGTGCTGCCGCCGCTGCGCGCCCGCCGCGAGGATCTGCAGGTGCTGGTCGCCGAGATGATGCGCCGGCGGGGCCTGGCCGCCGGGCGCGTCGCCGGACCCAACCTCGACCGCCTGACCGCCCACACCTGGCCGGGCAACCTGCGCGAGCTGCGCAACGTCATCGACCGCGCCATCGCGCTGTCCCCCGGCGCCCAGAGCTTCGCCGACCTGCGGGTGCAGATCACCCCGCAGGCCGCCGACGAGGCGCTGACCGTGCGCACCGACCTGCCGTTCGCCGAGGCCAAGGCCGCGGTGCTGCAGACCTTCGAGCTGCGCTACCTGCGCGACATCCTGCAGCGCAGCGAAGGCAACATCTCGGCGGCGGCGCGCGAGTCGGGCCTGGATCGCAAGCACCTGCGCACCCTGCTGCGCAAGTACAGCCTGGTCCCCGACGGCAGCGGCGGCGCCGAAGACGGCGAGTAGGGCGCCGCCGCGCCTTAGCCGACCTTGACGGTCACCGCCGTGATGTTGTCCTTGCCGCCGGCGTCATAGGCCGCCTGGACCAGGCGCCGGGTGGCGCCGACCAGGCCCTCGGTGTCGCTGGCCGCAAGGAGCCGCGCCAGCTCGCCATCGGTGAGCGGATCGGACAGGCCGTCCGAGCACAGAAGGAAGATGTCGCCGCTGCGGATCGCCACCGTCTCGACATCGGGCTCGGCGCGCTCGGACAGGCCGAGGGCGCGGGTGATGACGTTGGCGAACGGACAGTCGCGCTTGGACTCCATCTGCTGGGCGCCGCCGGCCGCCCGCACCTCTTCAAACAGCGAATGGTCGCGGGTGAGCTGACACAGCCGGCCGTCGCGCCACCTGTAGACCCGGCTGTCGCCGACGTGGGCCAGGATCGCCTCGTTGTCGCCGACGACCAGCGCCGCCACCGTCGAGCCCATGTTGGCCAGGCGGCCGCTGCGGCGCGCCGCCACCGCGGCGTGGGCCAGGGCAATCGCCGCCGCCAGCAGGCTCTCCTGGCGGCTCTTGTGCTGGCAGAGCGGCCACGGCCAGGTCGACTCCAGGTCGGTCAGGTAGCGGCGGTAGACCTCCTCGACCGTGTCGACCACCAGGTGGCTGGCGATCTCGCCCCCCTCGTAGCCGCCCATGCCGTCGGCGACTGCGAACAGACCCAGCCCCGGAGCAATCCGCGGCAGGTGGAGCAGGGCGTCCTCGTTGTTATCGCGACGACCGACTGCAGTGCAGGCGCAGCTCTCGATGTACATCGGCCTCTCCTTGGTTGCCTGGGTCGCCCCAGGTGCACAAGGAGCTATCGCCAGCGGCGTGCCAGCCCTATCTCCTCGGAAAGACTCTGCCGCCTGGGGCGTCGCCACCCCACCCCCCCGGCCGCAGCGCCAAATAGCTGGGGGGTCCGCGCCCAGGAGCCCGGGCGGGCACAGCGACCGACATCAGCGGGGATAAGGAGCTTGCGGGGCGGCGCCGCCGCCTACTTGGGAGCGATGAGGAACGGGAACTGCGCGTTCAGGGCGATGCCGCCATCGAGATCCGCGGTCACGCCGTTATTGAACATGCCGGTGGGCTTGCCCGAGACGAGCAGGTTGTAGGTCACGTCCATGGCGACCACCGTCGGATGCCAGCCGCCGCAGTCGCCGGCCGTGCCCTGCTCGAGCGCCATATAGTTGTTGCAGGTACCGAGGTTGGCGTTTATGTACAGCCGATCATCGGCGAGCAGGGTCGCCAGCGCCATGTAGCGGTTGGCCCCGAGCACGCCGGCCTGCAGCTGATTGCCGCACACGCCGTCGAAAGAGTCAAAGACGGCCAGGTTCTTGAGGATGTAGTTGGGTCCGGCGAAGGTATTCCAGTTGCCGGTGGCGGCGGCGTTGTAGGAGTTCTGGACGTTGTCCTTGGTCATCGGCGCCGCGAGGTTGTCAAACGGGTCGGTGAGCAGGAGGTTTATGCCCGGTCGCCCGGCTCGATCAATCTGCATGCCGACCAGCGGCTTGCCGGGAATAAACGTCGAGCCGGCATCGGAAGCGCTGCCCGCCAGGTCATAGCGGACATACGGAACGTTATCAATCTGAGTCTGGTCGCAGCCCGCTCCGGCAAGCGGCAGGCCGAGACCCATAAGCAAGGCACCGAGTGTGATGCGTGTCATGGTTGGCCTCTCTTTAGGGAACCGGAATGTTGGTGCTGCCATAGACCGTAATGGTCTGGCGCTGCGCGGTGGTCACCAGGGCCTTGTCGACCTGGACGACGATGGCAAGCACGTTCTTGCCGACGTAGGCGTCATTGACCGGGGTGCTCAGCGCGGTGCGGATCGCCGTCTGGTTGGCCGCCGTCAGGGTCGGGCAGCCCGCCGCGTCCTTGGCGCCGTTGAGCAGCGGCTTGACCAGGGTGACGGTGTTGTTGAAGGCGTTGAGGTTGTAGAAAAACGGGTCGTTGCGCGGCCCGGCGAACACCCGGAACTTGCCGCTGCGGCTGACCAGACCGCTCGGGGTGTTGGCGTTGCCGGTCACGTACTCGCTATCGCCGGCCCAGCACTGCACGGTCTGCGCCGCATCGAAGCTGCACACGACGGTGACCTCGGCATAGTTGCCGCTATCGGTGGGCGAGGCCTTGGACATGACGTGAAACACGTACAGGGCGGTGGTCGAAAACTTCGAGTTGACCTTATCGGCAGACGGATAGACCGTCATCACCATGTTCAGGTTGGTGGCCCCGCCGTCCATCCAAGCATACATGTCGGCGATGTCGGTGCTGGGGGCCACCGTGACGGCAGAGCCATCAGCGTGGTCCGCGGCCTGAGCGAGCGGGGCACTCAAGCTGACGGCGGCAAGGCCTAGGGCGATCGCCCTTGTCTTTAGGCTCATCGTTAGTCTCCTGTCCTGAGCGGAGCGCGAAAGTATGGTTAACCCGACCCAGCTTACCACAGGCTAACGCCCGGGCGGCGGCGAACTATTGTCAGGCGGGTCGCAAGCAGCTGGCAAGCAATTGGCAAGTGGGCCGCAAGCAGCTGGCAAGCGGGTGACAAAAGGGCGGCGTCGCCGTCGCCGGCGGCGGGTGGGCGGCGCCCTGTGGTACGATGCAAGGATCATAACAGCTGGAGATCCCATGCCAGGCCGGTCCTTTGGTGCTTTGTCTGGGGCTTTATCTGCTGCGGGACCGCTCGCCGGGGGGCGGCGGGCGGGCACGGCCGCGGGGGCGCTGCTGCTCGCCGCGAGCCTGCTGCCCGCCGACGCCGGGGCGTTCTGCGGCTTCTTTGTCTCGGGCGCCGATGCGGCGCTCAGCAACAATGCCTCCCAGGTGGTGCTGCTGCGCAAGGGCAGCCGCACCGTCATGAGCATGTCGAACAACTACAAGGGGCCGCCGCAGGACTTCGCCATGGTCGTCCCGGTGCCGGTGGTGCTGCAGAAAGAGCAGGTCAAGACGCTCGCCGCCGATGTGTTCAAGCGGGTCGATCAGCTGTCGGCGCCGCGCCTGGTCGAGTACTGGGAGCAGGACCCATGCTACGTGCCGCCGCCTCCGTCGCCACGCCGCTTATACAAGTCGGCGCCGGCGATGGTGGCGGCAGAAAGCGCCGCCGCCCCGGCCGACTTTGGCGTGAAGATCGAAGCCAAGTTCGAGGTCGGCGAGTACCAGATCCTCATCCTCTCGGCCCAGGAATCCGGCGGGCTTGAGAGCTGGCTGCGCCTTAGCAAGTACAACATTCCCAAAGGCGCCGCGGCGGCGCTCGCCCCCTACATCCGCGACCAGATGAAGTTCTTTGTCGCCAAGGTCGATATCCACAAGGTCCGCAAGGACAGCCACGGCCTGGTGGTGCTATCGCCGCTGCGCTTCTCATTTGACGCCGCCGAGCTGCGCCTGCCGGTGCGGCTCGGGCTGCTCAACGCCGATGGGAAGCAGGACCTGCTGGTCTACGTCCTTCATCCGGAGAAGCGGTTCGAGGTCGCCAACTACCGCAACCTGTTTATTCCCACCAACCTGGAGGTCACAAACGAGGTCCGCAAGAACTTCCCCGGCTTCTACGCCGAGCTTTTCGACGAGACGCTGCGTCGCAACAACGGCAGCGGGGTGGTGACCGAGTACTCCTGGCAGACGACCTCCTGCGATCCCTGCCCGACCCCGCCGCTGGAGGCGAGCGACCTGTACACGCTCGGCGACGACAGCTTCGCCGGGGCGAGGCCCGAGACGAGCCCCGCCGGTCAGGGGGCGCTACAGCCCTACTACGGCAGCCCGCCGAGCTACGTCCTTACCCGCCTGCACACCCGCTACGACCAGAAGACGCTCAGCGAAGACCTGCTGTTTCGCGAGGCGCCACCGCTTTTCGGCGGCCGCGCCACCGGCGACGGCGGTCTTGGGGATCAGGGCGCCCAGGTAGAGAAGAGCGGCGTCAACAACTTCCAGGGCCGCTACATCATCCGCCACTATTGGGAGGGCAAGGTGGCGTGCCGCAGCCCGCGCTACGGGGTCTGGGGCGGACCGCCGGGCGGCGGCTACAACCCGGGCGGCAGCGGTCCCATCGAGCCGGCCCAGGATCTGGCCAACACCCCGCGCGGCAAGGTCAGCCTGCCGGCGGTGGTCACCTCGGGCGTGCCGTCGTTTGGCATCCCGGCGCGGCAGCGTGCCCTGCGGCCGGGGGAGAAGCGCTGAATTTGAGCCGCGCCGGTGGATCCTTTAGGCTAGAGCCGCCGCGGCGCCGCGTCCCCGCATCCCCTTGCTGACAAGGCCAAGGCCAGGTCAGGGACCGGCGCGGCGCCACCGCAGCTTGCAGCAGGCTCCTTGCCCCTTCGAGGTTCCCATGTCCCGATCCGCGCTCGCCTCGCTCCTCACCGCCGTGCTGGCCCTCTGGCTGGGCGGCTCGCGTGCCCACGCCGCCGCCGATGCCAATCCCGTCACCTTGGTTGCCAGCGACGGCGTCAAGGTCTATGGCTGGGTCGCCTCGACTGGCGACAAGGGCAAGCCGATCATCCTGCTCTTCCATCAGGCGGGCTCAAACCACGCCGAGTACGATCCGATCGCCCCGGAGCTGGTGCGCGCCGGCTTCAACACGCTGGCGCTCGATCAGCGCTCGGGCAGCGAGCGCTGGGGGCAGCCCAACCGCACCGCCAAGGAGCTTGGCCACAGCGCGACCTACAACGACGCCTATAAAGATCTGCAGGCCGCGGTGACCTGGGCCAAGGCGAGCGGATACACCGGCAAGATCATCGTCTGGGGCAGCAGCTACTCCTCCTCCCTGGTGTTCCTGCTCGCCGCCGAGCAGCCGCTGGTGAGCGCGGTGCTGTCGTTCTCCCCGGGGGAATATCTGGGCGGCGAGTCGACGGTCAAGGACGCCGCGGCACGGGTCAAGGTGCCGGTGTTCATCACCTCGGCCAAGAGCCAGGAGGAGGTCGCCGCGGCCAAAGAGATCTTCGCCGCGGTCGCCGCGACCAAGAAGACCCAGTTCATTCCCCAGCAGGGGGGCGTGCACGGCTCCTCCACCCTGCGCAAGGACAAAAACCCGCGCGGCCTGGACGAGAACTGGAAGGCGGTCAAGGCCTTCCTCGACTCGGTTCGCTGAGCCTCCGGCCCGGCGGGCAGCGCCGCCTACAGCAGCAGCTGCATGAACAGCACATCGAGCCACTGCTCGAACTTGTGACCGACCTCGCGCAGCTGCCCGCAGCGGGTAAAGCCTGCCTGCTCATGCAGCACCACGCTGCCCTGCTGCTCGGCCGAAATCCCGGCGATGATGGTGTGATAGCCCAGCGCCCGCGCCCGCGCGATCAGATCGCCGAGCAGCGCGCGCCCGACGCCGCAGCGCTGCGCGTCGGCGCGGACATACACCGAGTTCTCGGCTGTGTAGCGGTAGCCCCAGCGGCCGCGGAAATCCGACAGCGAGCCCCAGCCGACGATCCGCCCCGCGAGCTCGGCCACCGTCACCGGGTGGCGCGCGTCGTGGGCGGCAAACCAGGCGGCGCGCTCGGCGTCCGAGCTCGGCTCGTGCTGGTAGGTGCAGGTCGAGGTGGCGACGTAGTAGTTGTAGATGTCGTTGATCGCGGCAAGGTCGTCGGCGGTGGCCAGGCGGACCTGAAGTTGGGAATTGGGCGGCGCAGTCATGGCAGTTGGCCGGCATTATACGCGGCGGCGGCGCTGGCGGCAGCCCGGCGGTCCGCGGGCCGCAGTGGAAGGTTTGCAGGGCCGCCCCGACCCGCTAGGATGCGCGCCATGAATGGACCTTTGCTTCTCTCGTACGCGGGCTGCGACACCTGCAAAAAGGCGCTGCGCTGGCTGAACCAGCACGGGGTCGCCGTCACCGTGCGCCCGATCGTCGACCAGCCGCCCACCGCCGCCGAGCTCGCGCGCTGGGTCGCAAGCAGCGGCCTGCCGGTGCGCAAGTGGCTCAACACCAGCGGCCAGAGCTACCGGGCCCTGGGCAAGGAGCAGGTCGAGGCGGCCAGCGACGCGACCCTGCTGCGCTGGCTGGCCGCCGACGGCAAGCTGGTCAAGCGCCCGGTCCTTATCACCGACAACCAGGTCTTCGTCGGCTTCCGCGAGGAGCAGTACGAGGCGGTCTTTTCATGCTGACCCCCGGCGCCGCCGCCCGCGGGCGATTTTCTTAGCCGCTGCGGCGACCGCTGGACGACACTTCCCACATGGACGCGCCAAGCGAGCCGGCAGCCGCTCCCCCCGCGGAGCGCGAAGGGGACTTCGAGCTGTGCACCCTGCGCAGCGGCGCCCGCGCGGTGCGCCACGTCGGTCACGGCGAGGTCATGCACCCGGCCGGCGGCCCGTGGGAGGAGGCCAACCGGCTCTATGTAGACCAGCCGCAGCTCGCTGCCCGCCTGCGCGCGGCGCGCCGGCCGGTGTGCGTGTTTGACATTGGCCTGGGGGCGGCGACCAACGCGGTGGCGGCGCTGGCCTGCGCCCGGCAGGCGGGCGGCGCCCTGGAGCTGCACAGCTTCGAGCTCGACCTGGCGCCGCTGCGGCTGGCCCTGCGCGACCCCGGCGGGTTCCCTTTTCTCGCCGAGTATCGCGAGGCGGCGCAGGCGCTGCTCAGCTGCGGCCGCTGGCAGCAGGGGGGCCTGCGCTGGGTCCTGCACCGCGGCGATGTGCTCGACTGTCTGGCCGCGGCCCCGCCGAGCGCGGAGCTCATCTTCTATGATCCGTTCTCGCCGCAGCACAACCCGGCGCTGTGGACCGCGGCCGCCTTCGCCGCGGTGCGCGCCCGCTGCCATGGCGATGGCGCGCTGCTGCTTACCTACAGCGCGGCGACGCCGATGCGGGCGGCGCTGCTGCTCGGCGGCTTCTATGTCGGCGCCGGCGTGCCGACCGGGACCAAGCGCGAGACCACCGTGGGCGCCACCCACCTGGCGAGCCTCGCCGCACCGCTCGGCGCCCGCTGGCTGGCCCGCTGGGAGCGCTCCAGCGCCCGCGCCCCCCTGGGCGAGACCGAGCTTACCGCGGCGCGCGAGCGCGAGATCCGCACCCACCCGCAGTTTACTGGCGCCGCGGCCCAGCCGCCGGTCGCCGACCCTAGACCCGCAGCCGACCCGCGAGGCCCCCATGAGCCAACCCGAGACGTTTGAGCAGTTCTGGCCGCACTTCCTGTCCTCCCATCGCCAGCCGCTGACCCGCTGGCTGCATGTCGCCGCCTTGGGGGTGGGCGCCCTGGGAGTCCTCACGGCGCTGCGCCAGCGCCGACTCGGCCCCGCCCTGCTCGGCACCACCGCAGGCGCCGCGCTGGCCCTTTTCGCCCACCCGCTTGTCGAAGGCAACCGGGCCGAGAACGGCGGCCAGCCGCTGTGGGCGGCGCGCGCGCTGCTGCGCATGTGCGGACGGACGATCAGCGGCAGCATCGCCGCCGACCTGGCCGAGCTGGAGCGCGACTCGGCCGCGAGCTAGCAGGCGGGCAAGACGTCACGAGCGGCTCGGGCGCGCCGAGCAGCTTCTAGACTACGAGCACGACCCGATCCGAAATCGGGTCGCGCAGTAACTTCGCCCCAGAGCCTGCTAGCGGGCGACCGCGGGACCCGCCGGCGTCGGCGGCGGCGTCGGCGAGACCCGGAGATCCCCGGGCCGCGCGCCGGCGTTGATGTGCGCCATCCACTCCAAGATCAGCTCGGTCTTGTTGATGATGGCGCCATTTTCCTTGCGCTTTGCATGATCGCGGATCTCGTAGAGCGAGATGACCGCCCAGGCGGGCAGCGGGACGCGCGGCACCACGACCGGCACTGCATCATCGTCGGCCGCCATCGGCTGCGCCGCCGCGGTGGGCGGGGTCACCTTGGCCACCGCATCGAGCAGGGCCTGCACCGGCGGCTTGAGTCCGACCTCGCTGCCAAGCACCGTCAGATCAGAGCGCAGCTGCTTGAGACCCGAGGCCGGATCGGTTCCAGGGTTGAAGCGAACGCGCAGCGGGAAGCGGGTCAGGATCTCGCGCGCCGCCAGCAGCCGCGCCTCCTGCTCGCTGCCCTTTTTGCGCAGCGCCGCCGTGGTGTAGTTGCCAAGCTCGGTGAGGAAGAACTTGTAGCTCTTCTCGCCGCAGACCTCCTGACGCGGACCAAAGAGATCATCGATCTGCTGCTTGATCTCGGCCGCCGAGCGACCGGCCAGGTTGTTGACCGAGATCTGCTGGAAGGCCTCGGCGTAGTGCAGCCGGCAGTGCTGCGCCAGCACCGGGCTGGCGGCGCCCAGCACCGCGGCTACGAGCAGGCCGAGCAGCACCGGCGAGCAGCGCGCCCGGGTGCCGCGCCCACTGGCCGTGCCCGGCGACTCAGCAGCCGGGGTCTGTTCCATACTTTGAAGGCTCATCATCTCTTGGTTCCTCCCAAAAAGTAGTTAGCAAGGAGCATACCCTGGAGGTTCGCGGCCCCGCTGCGCTGCTGGGCCTACGCAGGCCCACCGTGGGGCCGCGCCCTCCAGGCTCGGTACGATTTCTGCAAACAAACTGAAGCATTCACCCGGACCAAGCATCAAAAAACACTCGTGACCGTCGAGCCGCGGCCGCGCCAGACCGCCTCCGGTCAATTCCGAGTGTGCTGTGCGTATTTGACACATGGGCGCTATTAGACACAGGCCAGCCGATTGTGGACTAACAAAGGATTGTCATGGGCACGAACATTCACGCCGCGCCGGAGTCAGCCGGTGGAAGCGAGGAACGCTTCCGGGGATCGGGTCCGGTAGAGGACGTGAACGACAGCGCCAGCTTTCCCCGCGACCTGCCGCCGCCAGAGTGCGAGCCGGCCGCGGACGAGTCGAGCCAGCGCATGCAGCTGTTCCTCGCCATGCTCGCCCACGAGCTGCGCAATCCCCTGGCACCGCTGCGCAACGCGGTGCGGGTCATGTATATGGACCCGACCCCAGAGCCGCACATCGCCTGGGCGCGCGACATCATCGATCGCCAGGTCAGCCAGCTGGCCCGGCTGGTCGACGAGCTGCTGGACGTCGGCCGCATCAAAAGCGGCAAGATCTACCTCGACCGGGCGCGCATCGAGATCGCCGCCGTGGTCCACCAGGCGGTCGAGTCCTGCCAGCCGCTGTTTGCGGAGCGACAGCAAGAGCTGACGGTCCAGCTGGGGCGCCAGCCGCTGTGGGTGGACGGCGATCTTTTGCGACTCTCGCAGGCGGTGCTCAACCTGCTCAGCAACGCCTCCAAGTTCACGCCCGCCGGTGGACACATTCAAGTCACCGCAAAGCAGCAGGATGGCCAGGTCGAGCTGACCGTAGCCGACACCGGAGTCGGGATCTCCAAGGAGCTCCTGCCTTCGGTGTTCGATCTGTTCGTGCAGGGAGATCCGTCCCTGGATCGGATGAGCGGCGGACTCGGAGTGGGCCTCACCCTAGTAAAGGAGATTGTCACGATGCATGGGGGTAGCATTGCCGCCAAGAGTTCCGGTCCCAACCTCGGCAGCGAGTTCACGGTGCGCCTGCCGCAGTTTGTCGAGAGCGACCCCGCGGCCGGCGCCAGCCAAAAGAGGTCCGAGGTGCCCGGCGCGGCCACCCACCGCATCCTGGTCGTCGATGACAACCGCGACTCGGCCGAGACCATGGCGATGCTCTTGCAGATAGGCGGCCACACCGTGCACGTCGCCTTCGACGGTCCATCGGCGCTGCCGGCGGTGCGCGAGTTTCAGCCCGAGGTTGTCCTGCTCGACCTGGGGCTGCCGGGCCTGACCGGCTACGAGGTCGCCAAGAAAGTGCAAGAGATGGAGCTGACGCTGCGGCCGCTGCTGGTGGCGATGACCGGCTACGGCCAGCAGGGCGACCGCCAGCGCACCCGCGCCGCCGGCTTCGATCACCACCTGGTCAAGCCGGTCGATCTGGAGATGCTGCAGCAGATCCTGCGGTCGGTGCCAAGCCGCGCCGACGCCGGCTAGCGGCGGCCGCCCGGGTGGCAGTTTTTGGGGGTGGCGCGAAAGCCGCCTAACATACCCGCGATGAGCACACGACCCAAAGCCGGCCAGTCCGAGTTCCTTAACGCCGCGCTGGCCTTCGACGACGAGCTTGGGAGCTTCCAGCGCGCCGTCGAGGCGACCCTGCGCGGGCCGCTGTACACCGCCAAGCACCTGGACCGGGCGACGCAGTCGCTTAATCAGGTGGCGCAGTGTGAGCAGCGGCTGGGCCTGGCGTCCAAGGCGCTGAGCGACGCGATTGGCGAGGCGCACCAGCAGCAGCTCGCGCAGGCGCAGAAGGTGATGGAGCGGGCGCAGGCGATCTCGGTGCGCACCGCCCAGCTCGGCCAGCTGATGGAGGGCTACAAGGCCCTGGGAGTGGCGGCAGCGTCGCTGAGCGGCGAGGCGGGCGAGCTCCTGCGCAAGAAGAAGGAGCTCGGCGACCAGGCCCTGGGTGGGGAGCTGCTGACCCAGGTGCAGACGCTGCGCGACAAGCTGTCGGCGGTGGCCCAGATCGCCCAGCAGCTGGTCGAGGCCGCGCGCGCCGAGGACTTCGAGGACATCGCCCGCCAGGCCGACTCGGTGCGGCAGCAGCTCCTGTCGGCCCACAACCGGCTGTCGCTGCTCGCCCAGGGGACCGGCTGACGGTCTGTCTATCCCGGACCAAATGCGGCGTCGGGCAGCTGCATAAGGGCCAGCGTGCCCGACTCCAGCAGGCGCCGCTCGGCGGCGAGGCGCGGCAGCACCTCGGCGCAGAAGAAGCGCGCGCTGGCTACCTTGCCGCTGTAGAAGGCGGCATCGCCGGCGGCGTCCGCGCCGGCCCCGCCCTTGTCCAGCTCGGCCAGCTTGCGCGCCGCCAGGGCGGCATGGCGCACCAGCAGCCAGCCGATGCACACCTCGGCCAGCGCCATCAGCATGCGGTTGCCCTGCAGACCGGCGTGGTACAGCGACTCCCCCAGCTTGCCGAGCAGCGCCAGCAGCATCGCCTCGAGGTGGCCCAGCGCCTCCTGCAGCAGCGCCCGCTCGGCGGCCAGCGCCTCCCCGCCCTCGGCCTCGGCGAGCGTCTTGTGGACCTGCGCCAGCAGGCCGCGCAGGGTCGCACCGCCGTCGCGTCCGATCTTGCGCAGCAGGAGATCAAGGGCCTGAATGTGGGTCGTCCCTTCATACAAGGAGTCGATCTTCTGGTCGCGAATGTACTGCTCGATCGGATAGTCCTGCAGGTAGCCGGAGCCGCCGAAGCACTGCAGCGACAGCGCAAGCAGCTCGTAGGCCTTCTCCGAGCAGTAGCCTTTGATAAGCGGCAGCAGCAGATCATTTAGCCGGTCGAGCTCGGCCGCCGCCTTGGCGCCGTGACCGCCGCGCAGCGCAACCTCGTCCTGGGTCGCCGCGGCGAAGAAGCACAGCGCCCGCATGCCCTCGGCGTGCGCCTTCTGCAGCATCAGCATGCGCCGCACATCCGGGTGACGGATGATCGGCACCCGCGGCGAGGCCTTGTCCATCGCCTGCAGCAGATCCGGCCCCTGGATGCGCTCGCGGGCGTAGCCGAGGGCGTGGTGGTAGGCGGTGGACAGGGTGGACATCGACTTGATGCCGATGGCCATGCGCGCCTGCTCGATGATGTGGAACATCTGGTGGATGCCGCTGTGGTCGTTGCCGAGCAGCAGGCCGCGCGCCGGGGCGTCTTCGCCAAAGGTCAGCTCGCAGGTCGCCGAGCCGCGCAGGCCCATCTTGTGCTCGACGCTTGTGACCCGCACGCCGTTGCGGGCGCCCAGGCTCCCGTCGGTCTCGACCCAGAACTTGGGGACGATGAACAGCGACAGGCCCTTGGTGCCGGGACCGGCGCCCTCGGGACGCGCCAGCACCAGGTGGACGATGTTGTCGCTGGCGTCGAACTCGGCGGCGGTGATGAAGCGCTTGACGCCCTCCAAGTGCCACTCGTCGCCGGCGATGTGGCGGGCGCGGGTGCGGCCGGCGCCGACGTCCGAGCCGGCGTCGGGCTCGGTGAGGACCATGGTGCAGCCCCAGCCCTTTTGCACCATCTGCGGCAGGAAGCGCTGCTTCTGCTCGGCGGTGGCGAAGCGGTCGAGGATGCGGCCCATGAAGATCGAGGTCACATAGAACGCCACCGCAGGGTTACTGCCGATGAGCAGCTCGAAGTTGGCCCAGCCGAGCGACGGCGGCGCCGCCATGCCGCCCAGGTACTCGGGCATCTCCAAGAGGTGCCAGTCGTTTTCCAGGTAGGCCCGCAGCGCCTTTTTGATCGGCTCGCTCAGCCGGACCTCGCCGTCGGAGTCGAGTGCCGGCGGCTGGCGGTCGGCGTGCGCGAAGCTCGGTGCCAGCTCGTTGACGGCCAGCTTCTCCATCTGCTCGAGCGTCTGGCGCGCCGCCGCCTCATCGAGCAGCGTGAACGGGGCCCGCCCAAGGACCCGCTGCCCGAGGTTGTGAAACTCAAACACATTGAACTGGAGGTCACGGAGGTTGCTCTTGTAGTGGCTCTCAGCAGACACGGGACGGGCTCCTTATTTGTTCAAGGCGATCTAGAGTAGGGCAGGCACAGCGCGCAGTGTTCTCATCGGAGTCGGTGGTAAGCCGGGTTCTGTATGCCTTGCGGCGCGGGGCCATTCATCTAGGCCGCCGATTGCTCGGCGGCTCAAGCAACCTACCTGGGAGCCCAGCGTGAGCTGGCGAGACGGGTCACCTCGGGGCCTGCGCCCGCTCCCTACGCGGTCTTGCTTCGGATGGGGTTTACCTTGCGGCCTCTGTTACCAGCGGCCCGGTGCGCTCTTACCGCACCGTTTCACCCTTACCGCGACCCGGAGCGGCCCCGTTTCCGAGGTCGACCCGCGCCGCGGCGGTCTATTTTCTGTGGCACTTTCCTGCGAGTCACCTCGACCGGCCGTTAACCGGCATCCTACCCTGTGAAGCCCGGACTTTCCTCCCGTTGCCCAAGTCCGCCTGATTCCGCCCAAGGTTGCCCAAGGTGGGTCTCAGAGAGACTGGCTGCAACCAGCGACCCCATCACCGACTCCGACGAGAACGCGGGCAGCCTAGCGCGGCCGCCGCCTCGGATGCAAGCCCCATCCGCAGGGCGGCGCGGCCTAGGTCCAGCTTGGCCGGGCGGGTTAAAATGTTATAATGCGAAGGTGGATAGGTCTTGTGGGTGGCGCGGGGCCGGTCGCTGGCTAGTTCCGCTTTTGTGCTTGTGGGGTAGCGGCGCCGGCAGGCGCGCGCTGGCGGCAGAGGCAGTCGCACCCGCGGTCGCGGCGCCGCTTGCCGACAAGGTGAGCACGCCGGTAGATGAAGGGCCGCACAGTGTGCGCCGCCACTACATGTGGTCCAACGAGCGGCGCCATGACCTGTTCTTCGCCGACCTCAAGGACCTGCGCGGCGGCTACCTGGGCGTCGGCGGCGATCAGAACTACACGATGGCGGCGGCGGCCGGGGCGCAGGTGCTGTGGCTGGTCGATCTGGACGGCGCGGTGGTGCACATGCACCGGCTGTACGCGGCGCTGCTCAGCGTCGCCGGCACGCCAGCGGAGCTTGTCGCCCTGCTCGGTCCCGAGCGCAAGCAGGCGGTGTCCGATGCGGTGGCCGCCTACTACCCGGGGCTTGCGCCCGAGGAGCGCCGCGCCATCCTCGCCATCTACCAGATCTACCGGCAGGACCTCGCCCAGCACCTGCGCGCCACCGCCGAGTATCGCTGGGGCGGGCGGGCGGTGACCTGGCTCGGCGACCCGGCGCTGTACGACCACCTGCGCCAGCTTTCGGTGGCGCGGCTCATCGTGCCGCGCCTTGGCGACCTCACCGGTCCGCACACGGTGCTGGAGATCGCCGCGGCGGCGCGCGCCGCCGGTGTGCCGGTGCGGACCATCTATCTGTCCAACGCCGAGTCGTGGTTCCACTACGGTCGCGAGTTCCGCCGCAACCTGGGCGCCCTGCCCCTGGACGACCGCTCGGTGGTCCTGCGCACCGTCAAGTCCGAGGTCCTGGCCTACCCCCACGGCGACATCTGGCACTACAGCGTTCAGCGCGCCGACCACTTCGCCCTGCACCTGCAAGATCGCCGCTATGAGGCGGTGGATATGGCGATGCTCGACGCCGTGCCGTGCTATCCGGCGACCCCTGAGAGCGGCGCCCCCCCGGCCGCCACGGCGCCGCCCGCCAAGCGGGTGCCGATCCGCGGTCTGTCGCACATCGGCTTCCCGCCCGCTGACGGCGCGCTGCCGACCGCCGCCGCGCCCGACAGCGCCCGGGCGGCCCGCCTGCAGCGCCAGCACGAGCGCGAGCTGCGGGAAAAGCGCGAGCAGCTGCTGGCCACCGGCCTGGTCACCCGCCCCGAGGGAAATCGCATCAAAGCCCGCCAGATGGACCGCGAGCTGGCCAAGCGCGCCAAGGAGCTCGACCCTTCGCTCGCCAGCCAGCCATCGCCCTAGCCGGCGGCCGCTCCGCGCGGCCGAATCAGAACTCAGGCCGCGCAGCCGCGGCCGCGCCGTGCTCCGGCGGCGATCCTCCGCTGTTGACCTGGGCGCGCGGGGAAACTATCCTGCGCCGCTATTTTCGCCTTACGGTATCATTTTCGGCCAACTCGGTCTCGCCGAGACCCGGCGGAGGACTCTTCATGGCAGTGCGCATCGGCATCAACGGTTTTGGCCGCATCGGACGCTCGGTGGTCCGCGCCTTCTGCCAGGACCCCGCCCGGGACGGCTACCAGATCGTCGCCATCAATGACCTGACCGACCCGCAGACCCTCTGCCACCTGCTAAAGTACGACTCGGTGCACGGACGCTTTGCCGGCACCGTGACGGTCGAGGGCGGGCACCTGGTCGTCAATGGCCAGAAGATCCTCTGCACGGCCGAGAAGGACCTGAGCAAGCTCAGCTGGAAGGCCAGCGGGGCGGAGCTCGTCCTGGAGTGCACCGGGGTGTTCACCGACGCCAGCCGGGCGCGCGCCCACATCGACTGCGGCGGCGCCCGCAAGGTCCTCATCTCGGCCCCGGCCAAGGGCGCGGACGTCACCCTCGCCGTCGGCATCAACCTGCAGGCTTACGCGCCGGACCAGCACCACGTCATCTCCAACGCCAGCTGCACCACCAACTGCCTGGCGCCGGTGGCCAAGGTCCTGCACGACAGCTTCGGCATCGACAGCGGCCTGATGACCACCATCCACAGCTACACCAACGACCAGGGCACGCTCGACCAGCCGCACAAGGACCTGCGGCGGGCGCGCGCCGCGGCGCTGTCGATGATCCCCACCACCACCGGGGCGGCCAAGGCGCTGGCCGAGGTCCTGCCCGCGCTGCGCGGCAAGCTGGACGGCTATGCGATGCGGGTGCCGACACCCAACGTCTCGGTGGTCGATCTGACGGTGCGGCTGCAGAAGCCGGCCACGGTCGAGCAGGTCAACCAGGCGTTCGTCGCCGCCGCCGCCGACCCGCGCTACTGCGGCGTGCTCGCCACCGCGTCCGAGCCGACAGTGTCGTGCGACTATAACGGGGACGCCCACTCCGCCACCGTGGATCTTCTGTCGACGCAGATGATCGGCGACATGGTCAAGGTGCTGGCGTGGTACGACAATGAGGTAGGCTACGCCACCCGGCTGTACGAGCTCGCGAAGTTTGTCGCCGCCGCGGCCCCCGTACACGGACACTGAGGACAGAAGGAGCGATTGATGGCGACCATGCTGAACATCCGGCCGGTATCCGAGCTTCCGGTCTCCGGCAAGCGGGTCTTTGTGCGGGTCGATTTCAACTGTCCGCAGGGCCCGGGGGGCGAGCTCACCGACGACTCGCGCATCCGCGCCGCGCTGCCGACGATCCTGCACCTGGTCGAGCGCGGGGCGCGCGTCGTGCTGGCCTCGCACCTGGGGCGGCCGCAGGGGCGGACGCCGGCGCTGAGCATGCTGCCGGTGGCCGAGCGGCTGGCCGAGCTCCTGTGCCCGCAGGTCAAAGAGGTGCGCCTCACCGATGAGGTGGTCGGCGACGGGGCGCGCAAGGTGGTCGCCGATCTGCGCGATGGCGAGGTCGCGGTGCTGGAGAACCTGCGCTGGGAGCCGGGCGAGGAGAAGAACGACGAGTCGCTGGCCAAGGCGCTGGCCGGCCTTTGTGACTTCTACGTCAACGACGCCTTCGGGGCCGCCCATCGCGCCCACGCCTCGACGGTGGGCATGGTCAAGCTGTTCCCGCCCGGGCACAAGGCGGCGGGCTTTCTCATGCTGCGCGAGATCGAGTTTTTGAGCCGGCTGGTGCAGCCCAAGGAACGCCCCTACGTGGTCGTCGTCGGCGGCGCCAAGGTCGCCGGCAAGATCGGGGTGCTGGAGAACCTGGCCAACATCGCCGATGCCATCCTCATCGGCGGCGTGATGGCCAACACCTTCCTCGCCGCGCAGGGGCACGCCCTGCACCGCTCGCTGGTCGAGAGCGACCGGCTGACCGTGGCGCGCAACTTCCTCAAGCGCTTCGAGACGAGCAAGGTCGAGATCCTGCTGCCCACCGACCTCGTGGTCGCCCGCGGGCCCGATAGCCCGAGCGGCGAGGTGGTGGCGGCCGACAAGGTGCCGCCCGAGTCGATGGCGCTCGACATCGGGCCAAAGACCATCCACAGCTTCGGCCTGCGCCTTTCCACCGCGCGCACCGTGTTCTGGAACGGGCCGCTCGGGATGTTCGAGAAGGCGCCGTTTGCCGAGGGGACGCTGGCCATCGCCCGCGCCCTTTCGACAAGCCGCGCCACCACGGTGGTCGGCGGCGGCGACACCGTAGCGGCGCTGCACCAGGCAGGCGTCGCCGACAAGATTTCGCATGTGTCCACCGGCGGCGGGGCTTCTCTCGAGTTCGTCGAGGGTCAGACCCTCCCCGGCATTACTTCATTGCGCGAGAGCGGGAGTTCCCAATGAGCCATCGCCCTTCCCTGATTGTCGGCAACTGGAAGATGTACAAGACGGTCGCCGAGGCCCTGGAGCTCGCCACCGCGGTGAAGAACGCGGTCGCGCCAACCGTGCACGGCCACCGCGTCGAGGTCGTGGTGATGCCGCCGGCCACCGCCCTGCACGCGGTGGGGCAGCGCCTGCACGGCTCGCAGGTCGGGCTCGGCGCCCAGACCTGCTTCTGGGAGCCGCAGGGGGCGTTTACCGGGGAGATCTCGCCGCTCATGCTCGCCGACCTCGGCTGCCGCTATGTGCTGGTCGGCCACTCCGAGCGGCGCCACCACTTCGGCGAGACCGACGCCGCGGTCAACCTGAAGGCCAAGGCGATCCTCAAGGCCGGCCTGAGCCCGATCGTGTGCGTCGGTGAGACCGAGAAAGAGCGTGACGCCGGCGAGATGAAGAGCCGCCTGTTCGGCCAGCTCGCCGAGGGGCTGTTCGGCTTCACCCCCGAGATGCTCGAAAAGATCGTCATCGCCTACGAGCCGGTGTGGGCGATCGGCACCGGCCGCGTTGCCACCACCGAGCAGGCGCAGGAGGTGCACGATTTCATCCGCCAGTATCTGCACAGCCAGCTCGGCGAAGTAGCCAAAGCGCTGCGAATTTTGTACGGTGGCTCTGTGAAACCGAACAATATCGCCGGTCTGATGGCGCAACCCGACGTCGATGGGGCACTGGTCGGCGGCGCATCGCTCAAGGCCGAGGAATTTCTGCAGATCGTCCGCTATAACGAGGCTCCCGCGTCATGATCTATCTCCTGTACACGATTCATATCCTGGTCTGCCTGTTTCTGATGCTGGTGATCCTGCTGCAGGCCGGCAAAGGGGGCGGGGTCGGTGCGCTCGGTGGGGCCACCTCGCAGCAGGTCTTCGGCGGGCGCGGGGCGAGCTCGTTCCTGGAGCGGCTGACCACCGCCACCGCCGTGGTGTTCATGCTCACCGCGCTGACCCTGTCGTACATCAACAGCCAGTCGGACTCGGTCAAGCTGCAAAAGACTGCGCAGGCGCGCAAGAAGAAGGATGAGCAGTCGGCCAAGAAGAAGGCCGAGCAGGCGCTGAAGGCCGAGGTCGAGAAGCAGGCGGCGCAGAAGGCAGCTGAGGAGCTGCTCAAGAAGGCCATGGCCGCCGCCGCCGATGGCGGGGCCCCGGGAGACGGCGATGTCCAGGGTTCCACCGGCCCGGCAGAGGCCGCCCCGGTGGAACCGACCGAGCCCGCTGCAGGAGCCCAGCCCGCGACCGCGACCCCCGCTCCTGGCGCCGCCACCGCCCCGGCTCCCGGTGCCGCCAAGCCCGCTGCCACCCCGGCTCCCGGCGCCGCCAAGCCCGCCGCGACTCCCGCGGCAGCCCCGGCTCCCGGTGCCGCCAAGCCCGCCGCGGCTCCTGCGGCTCCGGCAGCCGCCGGGACGGCCAAGCCGACCGCTGGCGCGGCGACGCCGCCGGTCACGACCTCGGCGCCGGCTCCGGTCAAGCCGGCGACTCCGGCAGCCAAGCCGGCGACCCCCCCGGCGAAGCCGGCTCCGGCCGCTCCCGCTCCCAATCCTTGAGCTTGCCCGTCACGCCCGCTCCGCTCGCGCCTGCCTGCCTGCCCGCTGGTGACGCTACCGCCGCCAGCTCTTGCTGCCAATCCTTGTCTCCCCCCGCTGCGGCCGGGTCGTCTCCAAGAGCTGGTGCACCCGCTGGCCAGGACCCCGGCCACGCCGGCGGTGCCGATGCCCCCGGTGCTCCAGCGACCCTGGCGCCCGGCGACCCCGGGCGGGCTGGGGACTGCGCGGTCGCCTTCGTGAAGATGGAGGGGCTGGGCAATGACTTTGTGGTGGTGGACCTGCGGCGCGGGCCGGTGCCGGCCTGGCTGGACGACGGCGCCGCCATCGCGCGCCTGTGCGATCGGCACCGCGGGGTGGGCGCCGACGGGGTGCTGGCCATCCTACCGGCCCGGCCCGGGGTGGCGGCGGTGGCGCGCATGCGCGTGCGCAACGCCGACGGGAGCGAGGCCGAGATGTGCGGCAACGGCCTGCGCTGCGTCGCCCGCTATCTGTTCGAGCAGGCGCAGCCGCTGCCCAAAGACGCCGCCCCGCCCCGCTGGCTGGCGATCGAGACCGCCGCTGGCGTCCGGCGCTGCGAGCTGCACCTGCGCCCCGCCCCGCCGGCGGACCCGCTGGCCGGGTGCGAGATCGAGATCGCGATGGGGGCGCCCGCGCTCGGCCGCGCCGCAGTGCCGATGCTGGGTCCGCCCGAGCCGTGCCTGGACGAGCCGATCCAGGTCGGCGGGGAGACGCTGCGCATCACGGCGGTGTCGCTGGGCAACCCGCACGCAGTGATCTTCGTCCCCGCCGGGGTCAGCGGGGCCGACCTTGTCGCCCTGGCCCGCCGCATCGGCCCGCAGCTGGAGAGCCACCCGGCGTTCCCGCAGCGCACCAACGTCGAGCTGTGCCACCAGCTGACGCCCGAGCAGCTTGAGGTGGTGGTGTGGGAGCGCGGCTGCGGCATCACCCAGGCCTGCGGCACCGGGGCCTGCGCGGTGGCGGTCGCCGCCTGTCGCCTCGGCCGCGCGCCGCTCGACCGCTGGCTGCAGCTCCACCTCCCGGGCGGAGCGCTGGGGATCCGCGTCCTGCCGGCCGAGCAGGATGTCCTTATGCGCGGCCCGGCGCGTACCGTCTTCTGGGGCCACCTCCCGCCGCCAGTCGCCTGAGCCGGCGCGCCCGGCAGCGCCGGCGCCTGGGCGCTTGGCCGCCGAGGATATCTACCCATCGGCCGGCCCCCGTCCTACCATGGTGAGCACAGCCCATGACTTCCTGCCCAATTCCCGAGTGCCCGGAGATCCACTCCACGGTCACCACCGACCTCGGTGTGCACCTCATCGTGCGCATCACCAAGGACTGGGACCCCGACCGCCAGGCCGCGGTGGCCGAGCTGGAGCGCAAGACCCAGGCCGTCACCGCCTTCGCCGCCTCGCCGGCGTTCACCGCTCGCTACGGCGCGCGCATCGGCGTGCTGCGGGTGCAGAGCCCGACCGCCGCGCCCTCGATCGTCGCCCACTTGCTGAGCGAACAAGGCATCGAGCTGGAGCAGCTGGCCGCCGCTGACGACGCCGCCGCCGCATCCTCCCCGACCCCCGCCGCTCCAGATTCCGACGCCGCGACCTGCAGCTTCTGCGGCCGCACCCGCCTGCCGAGCGAGAAGGCGACCATGACCGACAGCGGCTGGGCGTGTCCGGCGTGCTTCCGGATCTGGTCCCTCAAGACCCAGCCGCAGCTTGGCGAAAAGCCGCGCCGCCTGCGCTTCCCGCCGCGGCTCATCCTCCCGCTCATCATCGCCGTGGCGGTGCTGTTCGTCCTTGGCTCCTACTACGAGCTGCGGCGCCTGAACAGCATGAACCAGGTGATCCGCCAGCACCTGCCGCGCGAATAGTCTTCACCTTGGCTTCATCATTGCCGGCCGCCGAGCATGCTTTGTGTTAAGACAGTCTAAAAAGTTTCTCGCAACGCCTGGCAGCGGCACCTACAAGGAAGCATTATGAGAGAAATCCCGATGGCCAAGGCCTATGATCCCGCCGAGGTCGAGGCCAAGTGGTATGAAGTCTGGGTAGAGCAGGGGTATTTCCACGCGAGCGCAGCTACCGCGAAGGCCCCGTTTTCCATCGTCATCCCGCCGCCCAACGTCACCGGGTCGCTGCACATGGGCCATGCGATGTACGTGGTCCAGGACGCGCTGGTGCGCTGGCGCCGCATGCAGGGCTACAACGCCCTGTGGCTGCCGGGCACCGACCACGCTGGCATCGCCACCCAGCTCGTCGTCGAGCGCATGCTCGCCAAAGAGGAAGGCAAGACCCGCCACGACCTGGGCCGCGAGGAGTTTGTGCGCCGGGTCTGGGAGTGGAAGGAGAAGTACGGCAGCCGCATCACCGAGCAGCTGCGCGTGCTCGGCTTCTCCCTGGACTGGGAGCGCAACCGCTTCACCATGGACGAGGGACTGTCGCGCGCTGTGCGCGAGGCGTTCGTGCGGCTGTACGAAGATGGCCTCATCTACCGGGCGCGCCGCCTTATCAACTGGTGCACCCGCTGCTACACCGCGCTGTCGGACCTGGAGGTCGAGCCGGAAGAGGTCGACGGCAAGCTGTGGCACATCGCCTACCCGCTGGAGGGCGCAAGCGGCGAGCGGCTGATCGTCGCCACCACCCGGCCCGAGACCCTGCTCGGCGACACCGCGGTGGCGGTGCACCCCGATGACGACCGCTTCCGGCACCTCATCGGCAAGCGCCTTATGCTGCCCTTGTGCGGGCGGACGATTCCGGTCATCGGCGATCCGATCCTGGTCTCGATGGAGTTTGGCACCGGCGCGGTCAAGGTCACCCCGGGCCACGACTTCAACGACTTCGAGACCGGGCTGCGGCATAACCTCGACCAGATCTCGGTGTTCGACCTCAAGGGCTTGCTCAACGAAAACGCGCCCGAGCGGTTCCGCGGCCTGACCATCGCCGCGGCGCGCACCGCGGTCCTGCACGAGCTGCAGGAGGCGGGCCTCTTGGTCGAGGAGAAGCCGCACAAGCTGTCGCTTGGGCGCTGCCAGCGCTGCGACACCGCGATCGAGCCGATGCTGTCCTTGCAGTGGTTCGTCAAGACCGAGCCGCTCGCCCAGCCGGCCATCGCCGCCGTCGAGCAGGGCAAGACCAAGTTCGTGCCCGAGCACTGGGCCGACGACTACTTCCGCTGGATGCGCAACATCCGCGACTGGTGCATCTCGCGCCAGCTGTGGTGGGGCCACCGCATCCCGGCGTGGTACGCCCCGGGCACGGCGCTGGAGGACGGCAAGGTCTACGTCGCCCGCTCGTTCGAGGAGGCGTGCGAGAAGGCGGGCCGCCAGGATCTGGTCCAGGACGACGACGTCCTTGATACCTGGTTCAGCTCGGCGCTGTGGCCGTTCTCGACCCTCGGCTGGCCAGAGCAGACCCGCGACCTGAAGACGTTCTATCCGACCTCGGTCATGGAGACCGGCCACGACATCATCTTCTTCTGGGTCGCCCGCATGATGATGATGGGCCTGCACTTTATGAAGAAGGTGCCGTTCCGCACCGTCCTTTTGCACGCCCTGGTCGTCGACGAAAACGGCGAGAAGATGTCCAAGGTCAAGGGCAACGTCATCGACCCGCTGCACCTTGTGCACGGGGCGGCGCTGCCCGAGATCCTCGGCTTCGCCAAGGACAAGACCCCGAGCAAGAAAGAGCTCGACGAGGCGCACAACAAGTTCAAGAAGGCCTTCCCGAGCGCCGCCGCGACCTACCCGACCGGCTTCCCGCGCCAGGGAGCCGACGCGCTGCGCTTCTTCCTCCTGGTCATGGGGGCGCAGGGGCGCAACATCCGCCTGTCGGTGCCGCGCATCGACGGCTACCGCCACTTCCTCAACAAGATCTGGAGCGCCGTCCGCTTCTTCCTCATGAACGTGGACGAGACCGAGTTCGAGCAGCTGCAGGGCTTCCGCGAGGCGCTGCTCCACAGCCGCGGCGTCGGCGACAGCGAGCCGCAGGCAGCCAGCAGCCCGATCGAGCTCGGGCTGCCCGACCGCTACATCCTCTCGCGCCTGCAAGCGGTGACCCAGGAGGTCGATACGGCCTTTACCGCCTCGCGCTTCAGCGATGGCGCGCAGGCCCTGTACCGCTTCTTCTGGACCGAGCTGTGCGACTGGTACATCGAGCTGTGCAAGCCGCAGCTGCAGCCGAGCGCCGACCCGCAGAAGCGCCGCGCCGCGCTGGGTACGCTGGCGGTGGTGCTGGAGACCACGCTGCGCCTGCTGCACCCGATCATTCCGTTTATCAGCGAGGAGCTGTGGCTGAAGCTGCCGCGCCCGTGGGGCTCGCCGCAGAGCATCATGATCACGCTGTATCCGACGCCCGACGCGGTGCTGGTCGATGCCGAGGCGGAGCGCCAGATGGCGCTGCTCCAGGAGGCGGTGGGGGCGATGCGCACCATCAAGTCCACCTACAACCTCAAGGCGCAGGCCAAGCCCGAAGCCCAGGCCGCAGGCCAAAGCGACGGCCAGGCCGCAGGCCAGACTGAAGGCGCGGCGGTGGACGCCGGCGGCGGGCGGCTGCAGTTCCTCATCAAGGCGCTCGATCCGGCGGTGCGGCAGGTGCTGCTCGCCCAGCGCCCGCTCATCGAGATGCTCACCCGCGCCGAGCTCGTCGACGTGGTCGAGGAGGTGGCGGGCGGCGCGACCAAGGGCACGATCGCCCAGGTGGCGCCGGGGCTGGTGGTGCTGCTGCTGCACGCCGACACCCTGATCGACGCCCCGGCCGAGCTTTTGCGGCTGCAGAAAGAGGCGGCCAAGGTCGACAAGGAGCTTGCGACCCTGCGCGGGCGCCTGCAGAACGCCGACTTCGTCGCCCGCGCCAAGCCCGAGATCGTCGACCAGAACCGCGCCCGCGTGCTCGAGCTGGAGCAGCGCCTCAGCGAGCTTGTGCAGCACCAGCAGACCATTGCTACCATGGTGTAAGGCGGACGGCGAAAGGGGGAGCCGGCCGCGCCTGCGACCGCCCCCCTGGGCCCCGTGGGCCCCGTCGGTCAGAGACCAGGAAGTGCTGTCATGAGTCAGACTCGCAGAGAACTCCTTTTGCGCGCGCTGCTGGGCGGGGGAGCCGTCGGGCTGCGCGCGCTCGCCACCGGGCTGCCGGCGGCGCTGCTGTCGCGCTCGGGGTGGGCGGCCGCGGCCGCGCCGGAAGTCCTCGCCGACGCCGGGTCTGGCGAGGCGGACGCGGCGCAGTTTCTCATCCTTAGCACCTCGTCGGCCGGCGATCCGGTCAACGCCAACACGCCGGGCACCTATGACCACCCGGCGATCCAGCACAGCGCCGACCCGCGCATGCGGGCGACCCCGCTGCGCCTGGGCGCCCGGCGGGTCGTGGCCGCGGCACCGTGGGCCAGCCTGCCGCAGCCGGTGCTCGATCGGACCTTGTTCTTCCACCACAGCACGCTCTTGCAGAGCCACCCGGGCCACCCCCAGGTGCTCGAGCTGCTCGGCGCCGCCGGCGAGTCCGCCCCGGCGCTGTACAGCCGCCACCTGGCCCGGCGCCTGGGCACCGCGCAGAGCGAGCCGCTCCTGGTCGGCGCCGCTGAGCGAGTGATGGCCGGCGGCCGCCCCCTGCCGCGCCTTGGCTGCCTCGCGCTGCGCGACGCGCTGACCACGGGCCCGACGCCGCTCGCCCGGCTGGTCGAGCTGCGCGAGCAGAGCCTGGACGCGCTGCACCGCCAGCTCAGCGGCCGCGCCGCCCGCGCGCGGCGGGCGCTGCTCGACCGGCACGCGCAGTCGCCGGCGCAGGCCCGCGACCTGGGCGAGCGGCTGCTCACAGATCTGAGCGCGATCCGGGATGACGGCGTGGACGCCCAGGTGGCGGCGGCCGCCGCGCTCATCCGCCTGGGCGCGGCGCCGGTGGTGGTGATCAGCATCCCCTTTGGCGGCGACAACCACTTTGACTATGAGTTCCGCGCCGAGTCCGAGCAGACGGTGACCGGCGTCACTCACCTTGCCAGGCTGCTCGACAAGCTCAAGGCCTACGGGCTGCAGGATCGGACGACCTTCGCCCTGCTCAACGTCTTTGGCCGCACCCTGCAGCGGCACGGGCGCGTCGGGCGGGATCACTGGGCCGGGCACCACACGGCGATCCTTATCGGCAAGCCGTTCGCCGGCGGGGTCATCGGTGGCCTGGAGCCCCGCGACGGCGACTTCGCGGCGACCGCAATCTGCGCCGCGACCGGCGAAGCCGCGGCGCCCGGAGCCCGCGACGCGGTGCCCGCCGCCGAGACGCTGCCGGCGCTCGGCAAGACCCTGGGGCGCGGCCTGGGAGTCGCCGCCGCGCCGCTGGAAGCAGCCTTCCCTGCCGGCCAGGTCATCCGCGCGGCCCTGGCCTAGGGCAGGCGCCAAGACGAAAAGCCTAAGCCCGGCGCAGCTTCGCTGCCCGCGCGTGGCAAGGACTCTGCGACAGCGCTGCTCTCCCAGACTGGCAAGCCGTGTTAGGTCCGAGGTGGCAAGCGTCAAGTCCCGGGTTTTCCTCAGGCTCTTTCTTTTTCCTGGGTAAGTCCCTCTTCTCGCGCTACAAAGTATGATGCGGGTCTGGCTGTTTCGAGCGGCGCTGGTGCTCGGACTCCTCCTTGGGAGTGCCGCAGTGCAGCGCGCAGCTTCGCCGCCCCAGCGGTGCGAGCTGAGCCCGTTTGCCGGTAGCCAGCGCCAGGCGATTGTCTCGCGCGGCTCGCTGCCCACGCTGGCGCTGGCTGCGACCGGGACCAAGGCGCGGCGCGGTCACGGTCCGCTCTTGCTCGCCTGGTCCTTGCCGAGCTGGCGCGGTCCCAGCGCTCCGGCGGTGCAGCGCGCGGCGCAGCTTCTGCTCGCGCAGCTCGCCGCGCCCCGGCTCTGCCGGCTTGGACCCGGCCCGCGCGCACCGCCTCAAGCTCGGGCTCCGGTCTAGTTCATTCCTAGTCGCTCCGCGCCCCGCACGGGCGAGCGGAGGCTGAGCCTTGGCGCGCGAGGTCGCTTCGCGCCTGCGCCCGGCCTGTCCTTCCGGTCGCCAGCGGTCCGCCGAAGAGGCCCGCTTCTGGAGAGCTGCCGATGCTGGATGCGCACATCTTTCTCAAGGCGCTGGCGATGGTGCTTGGCATCGCCGCGGTGACCACGGTCCTTTTTCATCGCCTCCGCCAGCCGGTGGTGCTGGGCTATGTCCTGGCCGGCATCATCATCGGTCCGCATCTGTCGATTCCGCTGTATGCGGATCGCCCGGTGGTGCAGACCCTGTCCGAGCTGGGGGTCATCCTGCTCATGTTCTCGCTCGGGCTGGAGTTTAGCCTGCGCAAGCTGGTGCGGGTGGGCGGCTCGGCGGGCCTGGTGATGATGATCGAGGTCAGCGTGATGCTGTGGCTCGGCTACCTCACCGGTCGGCTGCTCGGCTTCAGCACGGTGGAGTCGGTGTTCACCGGAGCCATCGTGTCGATCTCGAGCACCATGATCATCGTCAAGACCTTCAGCGAGCAGCGGCCCGAGCGCGGCTACGCCGAGCTGGTGTTCGGCGTGCTGGTCTGTGAAGACCTGATGGCGATCCTGCTCTTGGCGGCGCTCACCGCGCTCTCGGCGGGCAGCTTGTCGGCGGCGACCCTGCTGCGCACGGTTGGACGGCTGGGGGCGTTCCTGGTCGCGCTCATCGGGCTGGGAATCCTGCTCGTGCCGCGCCTTGTCCGCTACATCGCACGGCTTGGCAGCAGCGAGACGCTGCTGGTCGCCTGCGTCGGTCTGTGCTTCGCCATCGCGCTGCTGGCGCAGTATGTCGGCTACTCGGTGGCGCTCGGCGCGTTCATCTGCGGCTCGCTGGTCGCGGAGTCGGGAGAGAGCAAGAAGATCGAGCACCTCATCCAGCCGGTGCGCGATCTGTTTGGGGCGGTGTTCTTTGTCTCGGTCGGGATGATGATCGATCCCCGGCTCATCGCCCAGTACTGGCTGCAGGGAATGATCCTCACCGCGGTGGTGCTGGGCGGCAAGATCCTCGGCGTCACGCTGGGGTCGTTCCTCACTGGACACAGCCTGCGGATCTCGATCCAGGCGGCGATGACGCTGGCTCAGATCGGCGAGTTCTCGTTCATCATCGCCGGCGTCGGCATCGCCCAGCACGCGACCCGCGAGTTCCTGTATCCGGTGGCGGTGGCAATCTCCGCGGTGACCGCGCTGCTTACGCCGATGCTGATGCGCGCCTCGGTGCCGCTGGCGGCCTACGTCGACCGGCGGCTGCCGCGGCGGCTGCAGATGTTCGTCACCCTGTACGGCTCGTGGGTCGAGCACCTGCGCGCCCAGCCGCTCGGCCAGCGCTCCCCGCTGCGGCGGCTGTTCCTGCTCGTGCTGCTCGACGACGTGGCGCTGGCGGGGCTGGCCATCGGCGCCGCGCTGTCGGCCGATCGCCTGCTGCCGCTGCTGGAGCAGGCGGGCGGCCTGACGCCGCTGCTGGCGCGCATCGCCATCACCGTGGTCACCCTGGGGCTGTCGGTGCCGCTGTGGATTGGTCTTTTCGGTTCGGCCCGCCGCCTGGGAATCGTGCTGGCGGCGCGCGCGATTCCGCCGTCGCAACTGGATCAGGCGGACCTGGGAGCGGCGCCGCGCGGCGCCCTCACCCTCACCCTGCAGATCCTGATCGTCCTGCTCGCCGGGGTGCCGCTGCTGGCCGTCACCCAGCCGTTCCTGCCGCCGCTCACCGAGGCGGTGGGGATCCTTGTGTGGGCGGCGCTGCTGAGCGTCCTGGCGGTCGCCTTCTGGCGCAGCACGAAGAACCTCCTCGATCACACCCACTCCGGCGCGCTGGCGGTCATGGAGGCGCTGGCCCGCCAGTCCGCCGCCCTCCCGCCGTCCGCCGACGGCGAGAGCGCGCCCGAGCTCCCGGCGACCGCGAGCGGCGAGCCGGCCGTGGCGGCGGTCAAGGAGCTGCTGGCCGGACTCGGGTCTTTGGACACCGAGACGCTGCAGCCCAGCGACCCGTGCATCGGCCAGACGCTGGCCCAGCTCAACCTGCGCGGCCTGACCGGCGCCACCGTGCTGGCGATCCGGCGCGGCGAGCAGGGCATCGCCGCCCCCGGCGCCCTGGCCACCCTGCAGGCCGGCGATACGCTGGTTCTGACCGGCAGCGCCGAGTCGCTCAAGGCCGCCCGCCGCCTCCTGCATCAGCTTCCGCCTGCCGCCGTGGAGGGGGCCTATGAGTTCTTCGCCATCAGCGCCGAATAGCAGGCGCCGTAAAAGGCGAGGTCCCGGCCCGTCCGGCGGCTGGCTGCTGCTGGTCTGCCTGCAGCTGGACAGCCTCGCCTGCTCGGCCCGCAGCACCGGGCCGACCGAGGTCGGCGTGCGCACCCACCGGCTGCTCGGAGACGGCATCGAGCCGCGCCTTTACCCGCCCGGCGGAACGTTCCTGTTTTCGCCGCTGCTGTCCGACTTTACGACCTTCGATGTCTCGCTGCAGAACCTGGCGCTGGCTGGCAGCGAGGCGCTGTCGTTCAAGACCCTGGACGGCAATGACATCGAGGTCAGCGTCACCGTCAGCTGGCGCATCGAGCCGAGCAAGGCTCAGCAGCTGCTCGCAGCCACCGGAGCGACGACCGCGCAGGTGCGCGAGCGGCTGGTAAGGCCCGTGTGCCGCAGCGTGCTGCGCGATGTCCTAAACGAGCTGCGGGCAGAAGAATACTACGTCTCGACCCTGCGCTTCGCCAAGGCCGAAAAGGCCCGCGCCCGCCTGAGCGCCGAGCTCCTGCCCGAGGGAATCCGCGTCGAGCAGGTCCTGCTCGGGCCACATCGCTTCCACGCCGAGTACGAAGCGGTGCTGCTGGCGCGCAAGCTCGCCGAGCAGAAAAAGGAGCGCCTGCGCAGTGAGACCGCAGCGGCGCAAGCGGCGCAGGCGCGGGATCTGGAGCGCGCCAGCGGCGAGGCACGGATAATCGTCACCCAGGCCCGCGGCGAGGCGAGCCAGCTGCGCATCAGCGCCGAGCGGCAGCTGTACGAGCGCGACCGCGAGGCGCGCGCCACCCTGGCCGAGCGCACCGCCGCCGCCGCCGCCGTCGCCCGCCTGCGCCAGGCGATGTCCGGTCCGGGGGGCCGCACCGCCGTCAAGGTGCGCATCGCCGAGGCGCTGAGCGACAAGCCCCTGTTGATCGTTCCCCCGGCGACCCGCGCCACGCTGCAAGAGCTCGATCTGAACGATCTGTATGAGCGGGTGAGCGAGCCACCGGCCGCCGCGGCAAAGTGAGGTCCGCCGCGCCGCGGGGCCTGCTCAGTCTTCCGTCCCGTGCTGCGCCAGCCACTGCGTGACCACCGCCCGCAGCTCGCGTCCGGGCGCCTGGGCTTGCGCGTAGCCGGTCTGGGCGAGCCGGGCGGCCTCTAGCGCGCGCGACCGCAGCTTGCGCTTGTTGAGCGCCCACAGCGACTGCGCCAGCGCAAACTGCGCGTCCGGGCTCAGCAGATCGCCCATCCCTGGCTTGATGAGCGCAATCGCCCGCTCCAAGAGCGGCAGCGACTCGCCGGCCCGGCCGAGTGCGCGCAGGCAGCCGGCCGCCCCGACCAGGTTCTCGGCCAGCGCCTCTTCGTCTTTGGCCTGCTCATGGACGGCGCGGCTGCGCTCGTACTGCGCCAGGGCCTCTTCAATGCGTCCCTGCGCGTAGAGCACCTTGGCCAGGGTGTCGCGGGCGACCGCCACCTTGGCGTGCTGGTCGCCGAAGGTCTTGGCGGCGATGAGGAGCATGCGCTCGGCGCTCGCCCGCGCCTGCGGCAGGTTGCGCAGCTGCAGCTCGGCCATCACCACCGTGGCCAGCGAGTCGAGCAGCCGCGGATCCTCGGCGCCAAAGCGCTGCTCGACCAGGGACAGGGCCTCGCCATAGCGCACCGCGGCCTCGCGGAACTGCCCGTTATCATAAAGCAGGCTGGCCCAGTTGCGCAGGGTCATGGTGGCCAGCGGGTGCTGGCGACCGCTGTGCTGCACCAAGGTGGTGAGGGCGCGCTGGTACTCTGCCAGCGCCGCCTCGCTCTGGCCGGAGTGGCGGTAGGCGCTGGCCAGGTTATTGCGGTACGCCGCCGCCTCGGGACTGTCTTGGCCGGTAAGCTGCTGCTGCAGGGCAATCGCCTGCTGGCACAGCGGCACCGCCTCGGCGTACTGCTTCTGCCGGGTCGCCACCACGCACGAGTCCGACAGGAGCTGCGGCCGCGACCGCTCGGCCTCGGCGCCGCCCGCGGAGGCCGCCGACGCCAGCTCGCGCCAGACCTCCGCCTGATCGTACTTCTGGTGGATGATTCCTACAATGTAGTGGATAAGAGTCAGGGCCTGGGCCAGCACCCCGCTGGTGCGGCTGCGCAGGGCCAGCGCCGCGGCGCGCTCGAAGTCGCGCTCGGCGCCGGCGATGTCGCCGTTGCGGAACTCGACCTTGCCCAGCACGAAGGCGGCCTGCGCCTCGGCCGGTCCATAGCCGATGGCGTGCGCGGTGGCCAGCGCGGTGCGCGCCCGCGGCGCCATCTGGGTGTAGCGGCCGCTGAAGTCCTGCGCCTTGAGGATCGCCAGCTCGCCGTAGAGCTCCTCGACTCGGGCGCGCACCTCGGGTCGCTCGGGCAGCGGCACCGGCCGGCTCAGCGCCTGGACGTCGGCGCACACCGCGGTGGGCGTAAAGTCATAGCGGGCGCTGACGACCCGCTCGATGGTGAGGCGGTCGACCGCGCGCAGCTCCTGGGTGAGCGCCGCGACTTCCTGCAGCCGGCGGTCCAGGCACTGCATGCGCAGATCGAGCAGCGCCGCCGACTGCTCCCCGCGCACGTGGGTCGCGGTGCACGCCTCGATGCGCATCGCCGCCCACTGCGCCGCGTAGCGATCGAGCTCGGTCAGCACCCGCTGCGCCGTCGCCTCGGCCTGCGGGTGGCCGGTGGCCAGAAGGGCGCCGCGCAGCAGGCTCCGGGTCCCCTCATTCCAGACCTGTGCGAGGCGCTGCGCCGCCCCCTGACAGCGCACCTCGTTGCGCAGAAGGAGCGCCCGCACGCCCCACCCACCGAGCAAAAGGACAAGCCCCGCCAGCGCCCCCGCGGCGAGCCGCAGCCGCGTCTTCCAGCGGTCGCGCGACAGCTCCTGCAGCAGCTCCTGCATCGACTGATAGCGGTCTGGCGGCTCGGGCGCGAGGCCGCGCAACAGGAGCCGGTGCAGCCACGCCGGCACCTTGCGCTCTGCCGGCACCCGCGCCAGCTTGCCCAGGGTGACCGCCAGGCAGAGCTCCTGCACATCGCCCTCGCCAAAGGGGTGGGTGCCGTACACCGACTCCCACAGCGCGACGCAGAAGCTGAACACGTCGGTGCGCTGGTCGGTGTGATCGCCGCGGAACTGCTCGGGGGCCATGTAGCGCGGCGTGCCGATGAACTCACCGACCTGGGTGATCGGGACGAGCAGCGCCGGCTCACTGCTGGCGCCGCGCGACTCGCTGGGCGGCGGCTCGCTCGCCGGCTTGGGAGCGGTCACCTTGTTTTCCTGGCTCTCTTTGGGATCTTGCAGCGCCCGCGCCAGCCCGAAATCAGAGACCCGGACCTGCCCGTCCCGGCTCACCAGGACGTTGTCCGGCTTGAAGTCGCGGTGGATCATCCCCGCGGTGTGGGCGGCGAGCAGCCCGCGCCCGGCGCGGCGGAAGATGCCGAGGATCTCCGACAGGCTGCGCGGCTTTGCGTGCAGCCACTCGCGCAGGGTGCAGCCGTCGATGAACTCCATCGCGACGAACACCTGGCTGTAGGCGGTGCCGACGTCATAGACCGCGGTGACGTTGGGGTGCGACAGCCGCGCCAGCGCCTGCGCCTCTCGCAGGAGCCGCATCCGCCCGGAGGTGTTTACCTGCGACTTTTTCTGCCACGGGCGCAGCAGCTTGATCGCTACCTTGCGATCGAGGTCGGGATCGTAGGCCGCGTACACCACGCCCATGCCGCCGGCGCCCAGGCGCGACAGGACCAGGTACCTGCCGATGGCGGCGCCGCGCGGCAGCTCGTCGGCGTGGAGCAGCGGCGGCGCCGGGTCGGCCCGCAGCTCCCCCGACACGACCACTACGGCGGGCGAGGCAGACTCGGGAACGGTGTCCTGTGCGGTCGGTACCGCCTCATCCACGGTGGCATACGGGTCAGCCGCGGAGGGATCACCCATTGTAGCCAGTATACCTCGGACCGCCGACCGACCGAACAAATCGCCGGGCGGCCCAGCCGCACAGAGTCAGCGCCGACCAGTCCTTGGGACTTCCGCGCAGAGTCTCTGCGCGGGCGGCTAAGCGGCGCGCCGGGTCGCCGTGCTGCCGGCCGGGCGCGCGGACAGAGGCCCCGGCGCCTCGCGCACCGGCTCGCCGACCGTGGAGCGCGGCTGCCCGAGCAGCGCGCCGATGAGCAGCCACAGACCGTACAGACCCACCACCGCCAGCCCGACCGCCACCGCCCACCGCCACGAGCGCCGCGCCGGCGCGGGGGCCGGCGCTCGCAGCTGCACCGTGACGTTGGCGTTTGGGACCATCGCCGGCGGCGCCGCCGGTGGACTGGCGCTGCGCGGCGGCGGCAGCATGGTCTTGGCGAGCTGCTGCTGCGCCGCCAGCTGCTGCAGCCGCGCTTCGACCTCGTGCATGGTCGGGCGCGCCGTCGGGTCCTTGATGAGCATCGCCGTCACCAGCGCCGCCAGTCCGGCCGGCAAGCTCACTCCCTTTTGCTCGAGCTTGGGCGGCAGCGCGGCGATGTGCAGGGCGATCACCTCGCTCGCCGCGCGCCCGGCAAACGGCGGCTGCCCGGTGGCCATCTGGAAGAGCAGCACTCCCAGCGAGTACACATCAATCCGATCCGCGGCGGCCTGCCACTCGGGCGGCACCGGGCTCAGACTCTGAGCCGTGCCGGCCCGGCAAAGCTCGGGCGCCAGGTAGGTCGGCTGGTCCAGCGGCACCGGCGGCGCCTCGGGGGGCTGCCCGGGCTCGGCTGGCAGCTGGGCCAGCCCCCAGTCGGTGATCTTGACCCGCTCGCCCCCGATCGCCTCGGGGTCGGGCAGCAGCTGCAGCGACTCGGGGCGCAGCGCCCGGTGCACGATGCCGCGGCTGTGGGCGATGGAGAGGACGGTCGCGATCTGGCGCCCGAGGCGAAGCAGCTCGTTGGCCGGCAGGCGGGCGCGGCTGGACAGGCGGGCGGCCAGGGTCTCGCCGGTCAGCTGCTCTTGGATCTGATACACCGTGCCATCGGGGAGCCGGCCGGCCTGGATGAGCCGCACCACCGCCGGATGAGCCAGCAGCTGCGAGGCCCGCACCGCCCGCTGGCAGCGCTGCTCGGCTTCATCGGTGGCGGCCTCCCCGCGCAGCAGGCGCACGGCGACCCGCTCGCCGCTCTTCTCGCTCACGGCGTGCAGCAGGGTGGTCTGCTCGCCCTGGGTTACGGTCCGCACCATGCGGAAGCTGCTGATGCGCTCAATTATCATAGCTGGCCTGGGTCACTGCCCGCGGCGCGCCCAAGCCGGTCAGGAAGCAGGACGCGGGGCAGAGCTCTCGCGAGTCTTTATCAACTTATCACAATCTCTGACCGGACCGGCGACCGGCTCGGTGCCGCCTCGCCCACCCGCGGCGCGGCCAAGACCTGGGATTTAACCGGAATAAGCGCGACCGGGCGGTCAGGCTAAGGGACGGTTGCGCGCACCGCGGCCCCCAAAAAAGCCGAGAGCCGAAGTCCAGTCAGGACTTCGGCTCAGGTTTGAGCTTGGCGGTGAGGGTTCGTTTTCGGTCGGGTAACACCGACTCCTCGTAGGACTTATAGCCCTTGGCAAAGATCCGGTAGCGCACGGCGCGACTGCCTTGGGGGGGTGAGTCGACCACCGGCGTGACGCCGATTTTTTTGCCGTCCCGCTCGACGGTGGCCTTGCGCGGGGTCGAGTCGACCAGGATCTTCACGGTGGCGCTTGCCTTCTTGGTTCGCGCCGCCGCCTTGGGAGCCTTGGAAGCCTTGGTCGGCTTGTCAGCGACCGGCTTTTCGGCGGGCTCGTCCTCGGCCGCGTCCGGGCCCGGCGCCTCGTCGGTCTGGTTGGCGGCGAGCTTGGTGTCGGGCTCGGCGGCGGCGGCTTTGTCCGGCGCCTCGCCGGGCGCGTCTTGGGACGGGGCGACCGGGGTAACTGGCGGCGCGGTGGTGGTCTGGGGCAGCGCGGCGGTGCGGGTGGGGGGCGCGGCCGGGGTCGGCGGGGTGACTTTGTGCGGGCGCTCGATCTCGGGCACCACCTGCGAGTCGCCGTGATCATCACCGTGGATGAGCAGCCCCTTGAGGAGCAGGGCGACCAGCGGCGCCAGCACCGCGAGCACCGCCAGGATGATGAACATCTGCAGCTTGCGATTTTTGCCCTGCTGCGGCAGCTGCGTCGAGGCCGAGGCCGACTGCGCCGTCGCGTCGGCAGGCTCGGCCAGGCCGGGCATCGGCGTCGGCCGCGGGTAGGCCTGGCGCGCCACCGGCGGGATCGAGACCCCGGGGTGACCGCCCATGCCCGGCGGCAGCGGCAGGCCCTGGTGTCCGAGCTGCCCGATCGCCGTCGGCATATCGAGCATCGCCTGCGGCAGCTGGGTCGGTTTGGGCGGGCCGGGCGCGTCAGCCATCTGCATGCCCGGATCGACGACGACCGTGCGCTTGTCCAGATCGTCGTCCTGATCGAGGCTGATCATGCTCTCGGGGCGACCGCCGCCGCGCTGGCCGCTCTGCCAGCTGTTGTTGGAGGGCGGAGCGCCGCCGCGGCCGACGTTGCCGGTGGTGCGACCGATCGCCCCGGGCATCGACTGGCGGCCCACTGCGGGGCTGCCGCCGCTGTGGCGTCCGGGCTGCTCCTGGGCGATCATGCCGTCGCCGAGCTCGTCGAGAGGGCGGTAGACCTGGTTGTTCTTCCGGATCTCGCGCACCTGGGCGAGGATCACGTTGGCGTCCTGCGGCCGCTGCTCGCGATCGCGCTTGAGCATGTTGGCCAAAAGCTCGTCCATCTGCGGCCCGAAGTTCTTCTGCGGCGCCACCTGCGACAGGCGCGGCGCCTCGCGGCGCAGGCGCTGCGCCAGCACTTCCATGCCATCGTCGCCGACAAACGGCGCCCGCTGGGCGAGCATCTCGAACAAGAGCAGGCCCAGGGCGTACACGTCGCAGCGCGAGTCGATCGGCTGGATGCCGAGCGCCTGCTCGGGCGCCATGTAGCGCGGGGTGCCAAGGCGCAGGTTGTGATCGGTCAGCTGCTCCTCGCCGGTGGCGGCGCGATCGAGCAGCTTGGCGAGGCCGAAGTCGAGGACCTTGACCACCTCGCCCACCGCGTCGAACTTGGCGAGGAAGATGTTGTCCGGCTTCAGATCGCGGTGCACGACGCCGACCCGGTGCGCCGCGCCCAGGGCGCCGGCCATCGACTCGAACATGTCGAGCGCCTGATCGACGGTCAAGATCGGCTCGCGGCGCAGCCGCTGGCGCAGCGTCTCGCCGGACAGGAACTCCATCGTCAGATACAGGAGCTCGCCGTCTTCATCGAAGTCGAAGATCGTGATCGCGTTGGGGTGCTGGATGAGGCTTGCCGCGCGCGCCTCGCGCTTGAAGCGCTCCTTGACCCCTTCTTGGCCCGCCAGATCAACGCGCAGCACCTTGATGGCGACCTCGCGGTTCATCGGGGCCTGGGTGGCGCGATAGACATGCCCCATCCCACCCGAGCCGATCGCCGCTCGAATGGTGTACCGCCCGCCGATGGTCTTTCCAATCAGCGAAGAGGCATTGGCATTACGTGGTTCAGCTGGGCTGGCCATCCTGGTGCAAAAGACATGTTAGCCGATCTTTAAGCCCAGGCGCTATGGGGTCGATGCACGATGTTTTTGGGCGCACACTTGCCTGCAAGTAGCCAGGCGGGTCACAGGTAGGGGTAGGCCTTTGGGGCGCGGCCTTTTGGCGCGGCCTTTTGGCACGGCGCCGGGCCGCCGTCGCGCTGAAGGAGGGCAAAAAAGGGGACCGGCCCGGGCAGAGCGCCGGGGCCGGAGGCCGCGGGCCGGAGGAGGCGAGAGCTGTGACTAGAGCTTGGGCGAAAGCTTTGCCAGGCGCCGCCCCGCGGGCGGCGCGCCGACCGCGGCGCTTACTGGAAGGTCGCGCCGGCGGTGATCCAGTTCGTCCAGTTGGTCGCCTGGGTCGTGCTGAGGTTTGAGCCGGAGTGCTTGGCCCCCATGTAGTTACCGCCGCTGCCGACGACGATCAGGACCGAGTTCGCCGGGGTGGTCTTGTCGATGAGGTTCGCCGTCATGAGGGCCGTCAGGTTCGCCTGGTCGGAACCGGGCGCGAGCGCCTTGTCGTACGTGAACGGCTGCGTCGTCCCCTTGAGGTGACAGGCAGTGACGGTGGCGCAGGAGTTCTTGATGTCGGTGCTTACCTGGGTCCAGGTGTAGGTGGCGGGCGGCGCCGGGGTGTTATCCCCGCAGGCTGCAAAAGAGACGCCGATCCCCAGAGCCAGCAGGGCATGCTTGGTAGACGACGCGAGATGCATTGATTCTCTCCTCTTTGAGTTTGTTGAGTTTGTCTGATGTTCAAAAGGTCAGGAGCGCTGGCCGCGACTACCCGAACCAGGCCCGAACCCTAAAAATTCTTACCGCGGCCCCCAATTTATCCCGAATCGCTGCCGTCTGTCACGCTCGCTGGGCGACGATTTGTAGTTTTGCTGCCGGCCAAGCTTTTCCTAAAGCGCGACGGGCCTTTGCCGGGCAAACCAGCACTGCCGCCAGCGGGCACCCAGGCGCGCGGCGGGGCATCGAGCAGATTTCGCCAGCGCGGCCCGACTCGACTAGCGCCGGCGGCTGGGTTTTGGCTTTGGTAAACCTTTTTGGCTTTTCGAACTTTTTCGAACTTCTGGCAGTTTTGCGATCGCCAGCGCGTAGCCTGAGCGGCTTAGGGCCGGGTTGGGGGCGGCTGGCCCTTTTGCAGCGGTTGTTGCCAAATGCGAAAAAGGGCGAGCGCGAGCTGTGGTACGATTTCCCTGCGATTTCTACCAGTTATCTGCGTTATCCGATGCAGGCAGAGGAGTGTTAGCAACCATGGCCAAGACGACGTGCTCTATTTCTCGCGAGGATTTCATCGCCAAAGCGCAGCCGGTGAAGGTCGACATCGGCGGGGTGACGCTGTTTGCCGAGCCCAAGCAGTTCTCGACCGGCTCGTTTGGCTGGTACCTGTCGGGCAAGGCGACCATCCAGGTCGACGGCAAGCCGGTGGCGGTGCAGGTCGGCGCAAACCTGGCGGTGATCGGCAGCAAAGAAGCCAAGTAGCGGCGCCGCAGCGCTCGAGCAAGGCCTGCTCCGGGCGCTGAATGTGATATAGGCATGGGCCATGCCCACCCCCGAGCAGGCCCAGACTAGCGCGATGCTCCCGAGCCAGGCGGGGCTGCGGTCGCCGCCGCCGTCGCCGAGCGCTCCGAGCGCTCCGATCGCTCCGAGCGGGCCGCCCGAGCCGCTGCTTCTGCCGGTGCCGCCGCGCTACCACCTGGGTCACGCCCTGCGCTACAGCGGGCTAGCCGGCCTGCCGCCGCTCGTGTGCGGCCCGGACGAGGCGGTGCCCACCCTGCAGATCGTGCTCTACCCGGCGGCGGCGGGATTTCGCGGACCGGCCGCGCCGGCCGCGGTCGAGGTGCTGGTGGTGCAGCCGAGTCCGCTCAGCGAGCAGCCGCTCCTGGTATATGGCCTGCGCCCCTCGCCGCTCGCCGACGCCCTGCTCGAGCAGCTGCGGCTCATGCTGCGCCTGGACGACGATCTGGGGGTCTTTTATCGCCTGACCGACCAGGACCCCGAGCTCGCCTGGGTCGCCGGCTGCGACGGCGGTCGCCTGCTGCGGGCGCCGACTGCGTTTGAAGATCTGGTGCACTGCCTGGCGCTCGCGCACGGCACGCCGGCGCAGGTCGCGGGGCTGGTGCAGCGGCTGTGCAACAAGCTCGGGCCGCGCACCACCCTCGGACGGCGCGGCTTCCCCGGCCCGGCGGCGATCGCCGCGGCGCCGCTGCGCGTCTACCAGCAGCTCATCGCTCCCTGGCCGGGCGGCACCGTGACCGGCAAGGCCGGGCGGGGGCTGGGCCGCGCGCTGCGCGAGCTTTCGATCCTGTGCGCCAGCGGCTCGCTCCACCCCGAGTCGCTGCGCCGCCAGCCTGGCGAGCTGACCCGGGCCCTGGACCTGGATAACTGCCAGGACAATGAACTGAATAACGGCCCCGATAACGGCCCCGATAACGGCGCTGGCTTGGCCAGCGGCCCGGACAACAGCCCGGACGACAGCATCTGGCAGGACGCCCTCCACGAAGAGCTGGAGTGGCAGGAGCGGGTGCGCTCGCTGCTGGAGAGCCTGCCCGGCTACCGCAGCCCGACGGTCGGCTCGCGCGCCGTAGAGCAGATGCTGCTGCGCCTTGGCTGCTACGACGGCCTGCGCCTTGATCCGCCGGCCCGCGCGGCCTGGGAGCGACGCTTTGCCCCGCGGCGCAGCCGCCCTGCCCGCCCGGCCGCCGCGGCCCCGAGCGCGCAGACCCCGGCCGAGGAGCAGCGGGCCGCCCGCCACGCCCACGGGCTGCTCGTGGCCCGCCGCATCGCCCGCCGCCTGTCGCCGTTTAGCATCTACCGCGGCCTCGCCCAGGCGCTGCTGCTGCGCGTGCCGCCACCGCCCAAAGAGCCGCGCCAGTAGCCGCAGCGCGAGCGTCGTCGCCGTCGACCGCGCCCGGCCGCCGGCGCAAACGGTCCCGTCCGGCTAAAAATTTGCTCGCTGCCGGGCGTCGCCTTCTAATGACCGCATGCTTGAGGTTTGCACTACATGTGGTCAGCAGTTTGCCCCGCAGTTCGCCTATCAGGTCGCGACCCTGCCGCAGAGCTCAAGCGGCGTCGCGCCGCGCCAGTTCTACTGTCGGCTGGAGTGTCGCCGCGCGGCGCTCGGCGACGGCGGCTTCACGGTGCGGCGGGCGCGTAAGCTCGCCATCCTCAACCAGAAGGGCGGCACCGGCAAGACCACCACCGCGATCAACCTGGCCGCCGGCCTGGCCGAGCGCGGCTTCGAGACGCTCCTGGTCGACACCGACGCCCAGGGCAACGTCGGCGCCAGCCTGGGCATCAAGGGCGAGCGCTCGCTCTACCACGTGCTGGTCGAGGGGGCGCAGGTGGACGACGTCGCGGTGCCGGTGCGCGGTCACCTGGACGTGGTCACCGCCGACGCCACGCTGGCGGTGGCGGAGATCTGGCTGGCCCGCAAGGACCACGATCGCGATCGGGTGCTCGCCCAGCGGCTGGGTCAGGTCCAGCGCCGCTACCAGTTCATCGTGCTCGACTGCGGACCCTCGCTGTCGCTGCTCAACCAGAATGCGCTGACCTACGCCGAAGAGGTCCTTATCCCGGTGTCGTGCGACTACCTGTCGCTGGTCGGGGTCAAGCAGGTGCTAAAGACGCTCAAGGACATCGAGCGGCACCTTGGGCACTCGGTCAGCATCGCCGGCGTGCTGCCGACCTTCTTCGACGCCCGCATCCGCCTGGCCAAAGAGGCGGTGGACACCCTGCGCGGCCACTTCAAAGAGCGCCTGCTCGAGCCGGTGCGCCGCTCGACGCGCCTGGCCGAGGCCCCCAGCCATCGCCAGAGCATCTTCGAGTACGACAACGAGTCCCCGGGCGCCGAGGACTACCGCCGGGTCGTCGAGCGCATCATCGGCCTGGACCGGCCGCTGCAGCGCCCCGATGCGGCCGCGGAGGCCAGCGCCGCCGCCGGGGTCGGCCAGCCGGGGTTTGCCCGCACCGGCCGGCGCGGCCCGGGGCTGCCGAGCGAGCAGTTCGTCTCGCCCGAGTAGCCAAGCGGGCCCCGCCGGGCGCCGCGCCGACCAGAGCCAAGCCGAACCAACCAGAACCAACCAGATGACTGTCTGGGAGTAATTTTTTATGAACGCCAAAGCCGCCGTCGCCCCCATCCTCGCCAAAGTTGCCGGCCCGAGCCGGGCGCTGGCCTACGATCCGCTGTCTGTCGACGACATCCTCACCGGCTTCTACCGGCCGCCGGCGCCGTCTGGGACCAAGGGCCGCGGCCCGGCGGCGCCGCCGCCCGCCAGCCTGGAGTCGCCGCGCCCGCGCAGCGACAGCCGGCCGGCCCCAGGTGACCCCGCGCCGGTCGCCGAAGCGCCGGACAAAAAGCCCCGGCCGACCCACTACAAGGTCGTGTGCATCTCGCTCTACGTCGAGGACATCGACCGCCTGGACAGCCTGGTGGCAGAGCTCAAGCGCCGCGGGCACAGCAAGGCCAACAAGTCCCAGGTCATCCGCGCCGCGCTGGAGCAGATCGACCTCGACCGCGTCCCGCGGAGCCACTGATGACCGGCGACTCCCCGGCTCGCATCCGCGTCGCCGTGCTTTACGGCGGCCGCTCGGGTGAGCACGAGATCTCGCTGCAGTCGGCGGCCTCGGTGCTGCGCAACCTGGACCGCGAGCGCTTCGAGGTCATCCCGATCGCCATCGACAAGGAGGGGCGCTGGCACCCCGGGGACGTCGCGCTCATCGATCAGGGAGCGCGCACGCTGCCGGTGTTCAAGGATCAGCCGCCGGTGCTGCTGCCGCCGAGCCCGCGCGCCGGCGGGGCCGAGCTTGTGCCCTACGGCGAGACCGCCCTGCACAAGCGCGGCCTGCCGCTGCCGGCCGTGGATGTGGTGTTCCCGGTGATGCACGGCACGCTGTGCGAGGACGGCGCGATCCAGGGGCTGCTCGAGCTGGCCGATCTGCCCTATGTCGGCTGCGGCGTGCTCGCCTCGGCGGTAGGCATGGACAAGGAGGTGGCCAAGCGGCTCGCCCGGGCGGCGGCGCTGCCCATCGTGCCGTACGTGCTGGCCCGCCGCGGCACCTGGGAGGCCGAGCTGCCGGCGCTGACCGCGCGCGTGGCGCAGGACCTTGGCTACCCGTGCTTCGTCAAGCCCGCCTGCTGCGGCTCTAGCGTCGGGGTGCACAAGGTGAAGACGGCGGCGGCGCTGCGCCCGGCGCTGGCCGATGCGTTCCGCTACGATCGCAAGGTCCTTATCGAGAAGGCGATCGACGCGCGCGAGATCGAGGTCGCGGTGCTGCAGAGCCCCGACCCGAGCGGTGCCCCGCTGTGCAGCGTGCCCGGCGAGATCAACCCGCGCCACGAGTTTTACTCCTACGAGGCCAAGTACCTGGACGAAAACGGCGCTGAGCTGATCATCCCGGCCCGCCTGTCGGACGCCCAGACTGCCGCGGCGCAGCGCCTGGCCGCCGCGGCCTTCACCGCCCTTGAGTGCGAGGGCATGGCGCGCGTCGACTTCTTCCTCGATCGCGGCACCGGCGAGCTGCTGTTCAACGAGGTCAACACCATCCCCGGGTTCACCTCGATCAGCATGTACCCCAAGATGTGGGAGGCGAGCGGCCTGCCCTATCAGGAGCTGCTCACCCGCCTCATCGAGCTGGCACTGCGCCGCGGCCACGAGCAGCGCCAGCTGGTTCGCGACTACAAGGCCGACTGAAGCTGCGCCCCTGCCCCGCCACCGGGCTCTGGGGCTGGGAAAGCCGCGGCCATCCGCCAGCGCTACTTGGCGGCGCAGCTGACCATCGGCGTGCCGCCGCTTACCCAGGTCTGCATGGGCGAAAGCTCGCTCTGGGCGACCGTCGCCGACGGACCGGGCGGCATCGGGTCCATGTTGTCGAGCATGCGCACGATGGCCCGCTCGGCGACCTTCTTGGTCGAGTCCACCGCCGACTTGGCGGTGAGGTCGGCGTAGCTCACAAGCGCGATCGGCGCCGCCGCCGGCGGCTGACCGTGACAGCCCAGGCAGTGGGCGGCGAGCAGCTTGCTCACCTCGCACGGCAGCCCCTGCGTCGCTGGCGGGCCCGGCATGGCGAGGTCGGGCAGCGGGGGCAGGTAGTGCGGCTCCGGCTCGCCGCAGCCGGCAGCCAGCAGGCCGCCGAGCGCGACCGCGCCCAGCACGCCAGGCCAGCGGTTCAGGGGATGCCGCCGAAAACAACTGAAAAATAATCTCGTCCGCGGGGGTGCTGCCTTAAGCATTAAGTGTCGCTCCTTTGACCTTGATCGCTGGCTGCCGGCGTAGGCTGGCGCTGGCCCTTGGTAACAAAAAGGCTGGTCAACAAGCCAGTATCTTTGCTAGGGCTTGACTAGCAGTCCCCCATGAATACCTACTCACGTTGGCAGTCCTTGGCGGCTCGCGCCGTTCTGGTTACCTTGTTTTTCCTGTCGGCGCGCATGCCCGGACAGGGCTGGGAAGTGGCCGCCGCCAGCGCTGCCGAGCCGCCCGCTGCTCCGGCAGCTGTTGCTGCGCCCGCCGTCGCGCCCGCCGCGCCCGCCGCGCCCGCTGCGCCCGCCGCGCCCATTGGCCAAGCGGCTCCGGCAGCGCCCGCTGCGCCGACCGAGCCGGCGGCGACGCCCGCCCCGGCCGCGCCGGCGGGTGCCGCCGACCTCAACTTCGACCTCCTCGATGAGGGGAAGAAGCCTGACGCCGGGCCCACGCCCGAAGAGCTCAAGCGCCGCCAGGCCATCGAGCGCGGGGCGCGCATCCGCCGCCCGATGCTCACCGCCCACCAGGCGCTCGGCTTCGCCACCCTGGCCGCGCTCACCGCGACGGTGGTGATCGGTCACCTGAACTACTACGACAAGTACCAGAGCGGCGACTTCAGCGGCCGCTACTCCCTGGCCCACGAGGGCCTGGGCATCGGGACCTCGATCCTGTTTGGCGCAACGGGCCTTTTGGCGGTGTTTGCCCCCAACCCCTATCCCAAGCCGATTCGCCTGGATACCGCGCTCATCCACAAGATCTCGATGATCCTGGCCACCGCCGGGATGGTCACGCAGGTCATCCTCGGGCCGGTGACCTCAAACCGCGTCGGGCGGCTGGATCAGGGGAGCCTCGCGCTGGCCCATGTGGTGACGGGCTACGCGACGTGGGCGTTTATGGCGACCGGCACGTTCGTGTATTTTTTCTAGAGGGGGCGGCAGCAGCTCGCCGCGCCCGTGGGACACACACTTAAGCCTGTAGCCTGGTCCGCTCCGGCAGCCAGCTTACCGAGGAGGATCATATGAACATCCGGTATTTTTTCGGCACGCTCGTCCGGGCTCTGCCTGGGGCGGCCGTCCTCTGTCTCGCCCTGGCCACGTCCGGCCACGCCCAGGCGCCGGCGGGGGCCGCCGCGGTCGTGCTCAGCACCGATCCGGGGGCGAGCTCGATCGGCTACCACATGGTGCACAAGCTGCATAAGTTCGACGCGCTGTCCAAGAAGGTCGAGGGCAAGGTGAAGATCCTGCCCACCGGCACGGCGCAGATCGCGATGCGCGCCCCGGTCGAGTCGTTCGACTCGGGCAACAGCAACCGCGACGCCCACATGAAAGAGGTCACCGAGGCGGCGCGCTACCCGCACGTCGAGTTCAAGGGCCTGTGCGACAGCTGCGCGACGCCGACGAGCTTCCCGACCACGGTCGACAAGACCATCAAGGCCGAGCTGACCTTCCACGGCGTCAAAAAGGCGCTCGAGGTGCCGGTGAAGCTGACCTACGAGTCGCCGAGCCGCATCCGCGCCGTCGCCCACCTGTCGGTCAGCCTGGATGAGTTCAAGATCGAGCGCCCGAGCCTGCTGTTTGCCAAGGTGGACGACGAGCTCAAGCTCGATGTCGACGTCGTGCTCAAGCAGTAGGCGCGCCGCCTGCCCGCCCAAACCCGCCTTCCCCATAGGTATCTAGGATGAAGCATCTGGCAAAACTTTCCCGCCGCGGCCCGGCCGCGCTCCTCGCGCTCGCCCTGCTCGGCCCGGCCGCTGGCTGTGAGTCGGAGGTGAACCTGGCCGCGGTGCCGCAAGCGGTCAACGGGTGCGAGTCGCCCACCGATGACCAGCTGGTCCCCGAAGCGCCGATGCTGCCCGGCCGCAACTGCTCGGTCTGTCACAGCCCGAGCGGGCAGGCGAGCCGGCGGACCTGGACCGCCTCGGGGACGGTGTTCGACAGCCCCAACGCCAAGTGCAACACCCAGGGGCTGGCCGACGTGAAGGTCGAGATCGCGGATGCGACGCGCAAGGTGCTCATCACCCTGTACACCAACCGCAGCGGCAACTTCTTCACCTCGGAGCCGATCAACTTCACCGGCATCATCGCCCGGGTCAGCAAGGGCGAAAAGTTCAAGGAGATGCAGGGGGCAATGGTCAACGCCAACTGCAACGACTGTCACTACCCGGGCGGCATCGCCGGGGCGCGCATCTACCTAAACTAGCCGGCTTTGCGGCCGGGCTCGGGGAGCGACCACGTGGGCCGGCAGCGGGGATTGCAGCGGACGCGGCTTAAAGAGCTGCTGCAGCAGCTCAAGGGGCTGCTGGCGCAGCTCGGGCCGGCCTGGGTGCTGCTGGCGTTCTGGCTGTTGTGTCCGCTGCTGACGGGGCCGACCCTGGTGGCAAAGCTCGGGGCGACGGCGGACTGGCTGTTGCGGCAGCCGCTGCGCGGGGTGCCGCAGTGGACGGCGGTGATGGGCCTGGTCATCGGGCTGGGGCTGCTGCCGGCGTACGCCAATACCATCTTGTGCGGCTGGGTGTACGGGGCGGGGCTCGGCTTCGTCTCGGCGATGAGCAGCTACCTGCTGGCGGCGTGCCTGAGTCACCTGATCGCCCGCAAGGTCTCGTTTCACCGGGTCGATCCGCTCATCGCGCGCAGCGAGCAGGCGCAGCAGGTGCGGCGAGCGCTGCTACACAGCAGCCCGGGGCGGGCGCTGCTCATCGTGTCGCTGTTTCGGCTGACCGGGTTCCCTTATCCGGCGGGGACGCTGGTGCTCACCAGCTGCGGGGTGACGCTGCGGCAGAACCTGCTGGGGGCGATGGGCGGGACGGCGCCGCGCATCGCCACCGGCACGCTGATCGCCTCGCGCTTTGCGGCGACCGGAGCCCGCGACATCCAGGCGGTGCTGAGCGGCAGCGACAGCCTGCTGCGACTGGGGCTCGGGCTGCTACTCGGGCTGGCGCTGCTGGCGGTGATCGCGCAGATCAGCCGGCGGGCGCTGAGCCAGCTGGCCGCTGAGACGCCGGCGGTGGACCCGAGCGTGGGGGCAGCGCCGTAGCGGCTCGGCGGGCGCGGGCGAGCTCAGGCCTGGGCGGGCGCGGGAGGGTGCGGCGTCCACAGGACGTGGCGCGGGGTGTGGCCGAGCTGGGCGTCAGCGTAAAGGACGATGCCGCGGCCGCGGGCGATGGCGACGGTGGCGGCTTCGATCTGTTCGCCGAGCGCCTGCAGCTGCAGGCCGAGGCGCTCCAGGGCGGCGTCAAAGAGCTCGCAGGCGGGCTCGGTCTGCAGCTCTGCCAGGTGCTCGGTGACGGCGGCGGCCTGCTGCAGCCGGCCCTCGCGCAGCTGGACCGGGGAGAGGGTGTGGCCGGCCAGGGCGGCGGCGACGATCTCGCCGGCGAAGAAGCAGCCATCGCAGCGCCAGCTGAAGTAGCGGCCGGCGGCGCGCTGAACGGTCTTCTCACCGGCCGGCCAGTAGCGCATGCGGCGCTGGCACAGCTCACAGCGCAGCGCTTGATCGTCGACCAGGTCCTGGGCCTCGGCGACCAGACGGCGACGCCGCTGCACGGCACTCTCAGGGGCTCGTTGTCTCATGGCCCCGGTCTTAGCACTGCTTGGGCAAAGCAGCAGGCGATTTCTCCCCTGGCCTCGCTGTTTTTAGCGCGGCGGGACCACGGGCCAGCTGACGGTGAAGCGGGTGCCGACGCCGAGCTCGCTCGCTACCGACAGCTCGCCGCCCGTCTCTTCGATGATCTGCCGCGAGATGGCAAGGCCGAGGCCGGTGCCCTGGCGCTTGGTGGTGAAGAAGGGGTCGAAGATGCGCCGCAGGTTCTGCGGGTCGATGCCGGTGCCGTTGTCGCTGACCTCGATGAGGGCGCGGCCGTTTTCTTCGGACAGGCGCACCTTGACCTGGTTGGCGGAGACCGGGCGGCTCGGCATGGCCTGCAGGGCGTTGAGCAGCAGGTTCAAGAGCACCTGACCCACCCGGGTCGCCGAGCCGATGACCTGCGGGGTGGCGGTCTGCTCGACGATCAGCTGGGCGTGCGGGGCGGCCTCGCTGCGGATAAGGCGCAGCACCGAGCGGACCACATGCGCCAGGTCCACCGGCTGCTGGGTGATCGGCTCGCTGCGCGCCGACAGGCTGATCCCCTCGACTACTTCCATGAGCCGCTGCGCGCCGTCATCGGCGTCGACCAGCGCCGCCTCCAGCTCGCTCAGGCTGCGGCGCCCGGCCTCGGGCAGCTGGCCGTGGGCGAGCAGCTCGCTGAGGGCGCGGCGGGCAAAGCGCAGGTTCGAGTTGACGATCGACAGCGGGGTGCGAAGCTCGTGGCCGATGCTGGCGGTGAGCACGCCCAGGGCGTACATGCGCTCGGTCTCGCTGATCCGCAGCTGCATGCGCTGGACGGTGACGCTCAGCCGGTAGCGCTCGACGGCGTCGCGCAGGGTGGCCATGAGCTCGTCGGCGTTCCACGGCTTGTGGAGGTAGCGGCTGACATGGCCGCGGTTGATCGCCGCGATCGCCGCGGTGAGGTCCGAGTAGGCGGTGACCAGCATGCGCACCACGTCGGGGTGGCCGGCGCGCACGCGCTCGCACAGGTCGATGCCGCTCATGCCGGGCATGCGCTGGTCGGCGATGAGCACCGCCACCTCGCGCAGCTGGCCGAGCAGCTTGAGGGCGTCTTCGCCGCTGCGGGCGGTCACGACCTCGTACTGCGGCTCGGCCATGGCGCGGAAGGCCAAAAGGTTTGCGCGGTCGTCGTCGACGTAAAGGACGATCGCCCGCTGCTCGGCGGTCGGGCTGAGGGTCTCGCCCAGGCCGCGCGCCGGCCGGCTGGGGACGCGACTGGACTCGCCCTCGGCGGGGCCGACGCCCGGGCTGGAGGGCGGACCGCTGCGCAGGACCGGATCGCTCACGCGACGGCTCCTTGGCGGGACAGCGCGGTCGGCGTGACCGGCGAGGCGCTGGTAGTCGCCGGGCCGACGGGCAGCTCGACGATGAACTCGGTGCCCTGGCCGACGACGCTCTCGACTCGCAGGGTGCCGCCGTGGGCGTCGACGATCTGGCGCGACAGGTAAAGGCCAAGGCCGGTGCCCTCGCCGGGCGGCCGGGTGGTGAAGAACGGGTCGAAGATGCGCTCGCGGTTCTCGGGCGGGATGCCGGGGCCCTGATCGTGGACGCAGAGGGTGACCAGGCCCTCGGCGGTCTCGCTGAGGGTGAGGTAGATGCTGCTGCCGGGGGGCGCGGCGCGCACCGCGTTATCGAGCAGGTTCAAAAAGACCTGGTTGAGCTGGCGCGGGCGGCCGACGATCAGGCGATCGCAGTGGTAGTTGCGGACGACCGAGATGCCGCTGTTGCGCAGGCGATCGGCGAGCAGGCGCAGGGTCGTCTCGACCCCCTTCTGGATGTCGAACAGCGACACCCCCTCGCCGTCGGCGGGGCGGGCGTGCTCGGTGAGCGCGGTGGTGATCTCGGAGATGCGGCCGACGCACTCCTCGATCATCTCCAGCACCTCGGCCTGCAGCGTGGGCGTGATCTCGCTGCGGCGGCGCAGGGCGGCGGCGCCGGTGTTGATCGCGTTGAGGGGGTTTTTGATCTCGTGGGCGACGCCGGCGGCGAGGGTGCCGACGGCGGCCAGGCGCGCCGCGTTGGCGACCTGGGCGGTGAGGCGGCGCAGCTTGAGCTGGACCGCCACCCGCATGAGCAGCTCGCGCGGGCTGAAGGGCTTGACCAGGTAGTCGTCGGCGCCGTGGCTGAAGCCCTCCATGGTGCCGTCGATGCCGCTGCGCGCGGTAAGCAGAATCACCGGCACGGTGCGGGTGCGCACGTCGGCCTTTACCTGCTGGCACAGCTCGATGCCCGACAGGTGCGGCATCATCACGTCGGCGAGCACGAGGTCGGGCAGCCGGCTCTGGATGGTCTCTAGCGCGGCCTGGCCGTCGGCAACGGTGGCGACGTGGTAGTAAGATGACAGAAGGTCGTAGAGGAACTGCCGCAGGTCGGGGTTGTCCTCGGCGACCAGGATGTGGGCGCGGCCGTGGCCGGTGAGCGGCAAAAGGGTCGGGATCGACTGGCTGGAGGTGGTCTTGCCCGGCGGGTCGAGCTTGTTCTCCAGCGCCCCTTCGACGTGCAAAAGGGCCGGGTTGGCGGCGATCATCGGCCGCAGCTCGCCCGAGGCGGCCACCGCCGGGAACTCCTCTAGCAGGTCATCGCGCAGGTGGGCGGTGCCGATGCGCAGGCGGACGGTGAAGCAGGCCCCGGCGCCGGGTCGGCTGTCCACGCGCACGGTGCCGCCGTGCAGCTCGACCAGCTCCTTGACCAGCGCCAGGCCGATGCCCGCCCCGCCCTGCTTGCGGCCGGGCGACTCGACGCGGCGGAAGCGCTCGAAGATGAACGCCTGCTCGCTCTCGGGGATGCCGGGGCCGGTGTCGCGCACCGACAGCTCGACCGCCTCGGGGGTGTAGGCCACGCGCACCAGGATCTCGCCGCCGCGCTCGGTGAACTTGACGGCGTTGCCAAGGAGGTTGGTGAGCACGACCTCCAGCTTCTCGCTGTCGCCCATCAGCGGGCCGGGGGCCGGCACCTCGGGCAGCTCGAGCCTGAGCTTGAGGCCCATGCTGTCCGCCGCCGGCTGGAACGCCGCCACCACGCCGCCGACGAGCTCGGGCAGGTCGAGCGTGGTCACCCGCAGCCGCAGCTGCCCCGCCTCCAGCCGCGCCAGATCGAGCAGGCCGTCGATGAGCCGGTGCAGCCGCAGGGCATTGCGCAGGATCACCTGCAGGGTGTTGCGCAGCGCCTCGGGCTGACCGCTGCGCGACAAGAGCTCCTCGATCGGGGCGGTGATGAGAGCCAGCGGCGTGCGCAGCTCGTGCGAGATGTTGGCGAAGAACTGGTTCTTTAGGCGATCGAGCTCGCGGATGCGCTCCAGCGAGGACTGCAGCTCGGTGCTGGCGTGGGCCAGGGCGGTGCGCGCCTCGTACTCGCGGCGGGCGAGGTTATAGCGCATGGCGTTGCCGGCGACGGCGATGATGCTGGTAAGGACCAGAAAGTACAGGTTGTTGGAGAACGCCCCGTACAGCATCGGCCCCGACCACAGCGCCGGCAGAAGCCACATCGCCAGCACCATCAGGCACGCCCACAGCGCCTGCCGCAGCGTCCACACGTACACAAGGCCGGCGCCGAGGATGCACAGGTTCAGGCCCGCGTAGTAGGGCGAGCTGGCGGCGCCGGCGAGCCGGATGATCATGATCTCGATGGCGCCGGTGCAGGCGAGGATGACCAGCACGATCAGCGGGTAGCTGTGGCGGCGCAGCGCCCCGACCCGCGAGACCCCCAGCACCAGCAGCGACACCGCCGCCGCGAGCAGCCGCAGGATCAGGAACTCGCCGACGTAGCCGCGGTTGGTCATAAAGTCCAGCACGAAGCCCGCCGGCATCAGCGCGGCGCACAGGATGCAGGTCAGACGCACGGCGGCGTCGTTCTGCCCCTCAAGGTAGGACTTGAAGTCGGGGGTCATGCCCCGTCACCTGTCCCCGGCATGGGCTGTCACTTCACTTCACTTGGCTTTTCCAGGGCGAGAAACAGGTTCACCCCCAGCTGCTCGGCCTCGACGCGGGCGGCGGCCGGGGCGGGGCGCAGAAGGCGCGTCATGTCCAGGAGCTGGCTGCGCGAGCGGTGGATGAGGAACCACTCGGCGAAGTACTCCATGAAGTAGCGGGTGGGGTTGCTGACATCGACGTTGCCGATGAGCAGCTGGCCGCCGGGGGTCGCCGCCTCGTACAGGGCGCCGAGCAGGGCGGCGAAGCTGCGATCCGACAGGTAGTCAAACAGGCCGGCGCTGTAGATAAGCTGGCGCGGCCCCATGGTGTGGCCTAATAGTCCGCCGCACAGGAGGCGCCGCACCGACTCGCGCACGTAGTGCAGCTGGGCGCCGGTGCGCTTGCACAGCGGCGTCAGCTTGCGCTCGCAGAAGTGGATCGCCCGCACGTCCTGGTCGATGAGCATCACATCGAGGTAGGGGCCGAGCTCGGGCTCGCTCTCCAGCAGGGTCTCGATCTCGCGGGCGGGGCCGCAGCCGATGCTGCACAGGCGGGTGCGCTCCTTGCTGCCCTGCGAGTGGCGGCGCACCGCGGCGCGAATCTTGTCGGTGAGAAACGAGATCCGGTTGATGTTGGCGCGCGCCGCGACCTCGGTGGCGGCGCACAGGTTGATGACCTTGGCGAACAGGCTGCTGCCCTCGGTGTGGTGGGGGCGGTACAGCATGTTCATCATCTCGTAGTCGCCGGCGTAGCCGAGCGGCTTCTGCTGGGCGCGGCGGATAAACGGCGAGGTGCCAAACAGCGCCCCGAGGTGGTGCTGGGCGTAGGCGCGGTGGGCGGCGTGCTCCTCTTCGCCGAGCGCCGACAGCAGCGGCCCCATCCCGTGCGAGGCCTGGTGCACCCGCTGGACGATGCGCGGGCCGACCTCGGCCAGGTACTGGGCGCAGATCTGGCCGTGGGTGTAAAGGTCCTCGCTCTCCAGCGCCGCTTCCTCGCGATCGAGGAACACCCGCATGCGCTCCAGGTAGTTGCGCAGGTCGGAGACCCACTCCTTGAACTCGGGCAGGATGCGGCGGGTGTCGGTGCTGCGCTCCAGCTCGTCCAGGCGCGCCGCGAAGCCGCAGCGGGTCTGGCGCTCGAACAAAAGCGGCAGGTCGACCACGCCCTTGACCAGCTGGACGCCGATGAGCAGGTCGTCACCGTCGGCGCGGCAGTGGCGGACGATGGCGTCGCTGTGGCAGACCACCTCGCCGCTCTGCAGCGAGGCGTGCACCCCCAGGACCCAGTCGTCGGCCGAGACCTCGGCGCGCTGCCCGGCCGCCGCCCCGCCTGAAAGGCGCAGGCACAGGCCGCTCATCGACAGGTTCTCGCAGGTGAGGTTTACCACCTGCAGCCGCGGGTGCCAGGCGGTGACAGAGATCGGGCCGACTCCGAACTCGGCGGCGAGGTGGCGCAGCGCGCGCAGCTTGTGGCTGCTCCTGGCGGAGACCGAGACGGTGACCTTTTCCCCTGTTGCCACGGCCACAGCCGACATTGTTACAGCCCCAGCAGTTGCAAAAGTGCGTTGATGTCCAGCGGCTTGCGCAGGCACGCGGCCGCGCCGGCCTGCTTGAAGGCAATGGCCACCTCTTCATCGAGGCGGCCGGTCAGGGCGATCACCGCGACACTGGCGGTCCCCGGGTTCTGGCGGATCTGGCGGCAGACCTCGACGCCGTCCATGCCCGGCATCGTCGCATCGAGCAGCACCGCGTCCGGCTTGTCGGTGCCGACCTTGAGCAGCCCCTCAACGGGGCTCTCGGCCAGCTCGACCTCCAGATCGGGGAACTGCTGCTTGAGGGCGCGCTTGGTCGACCGCAAAAAGACGATGTCGTCGTCTATCAGCAGCATGCGCTTGGCCTGCGGCAGGAGCGTCCGCGGCACCGGCATCTGGTGGGCGCGCAGAAACTCTAAAAGGGCGCTCGGCTCGACGCGGCGATGACCGCCGGGGGTGCGAAACGCGGGGAGCAGGCCTTTGTCGATCCAGGACAGCACCGTGGATGGGCTGACCCCGATTAGCTCGGCGACTGCATGCGAAGTTAGGAACGCGTTTGTCATGGTCATTACGCGATAAATCGCCCTCTATGATCCTGCCCGTCTCGTCCCCAAGCTGTCAAGCGCAGCCGCGGCCTTAGCCTGGCCGCTCTGCAGAAGCGGACTCCGCCGAGCTGGGCGTTGGGCGCCGCCGTGGCTCGTCAGCGTCGACAGCCTCAGCGAGTGAGGCTGCCTGGGCATGGGCGGTCGCGGCGCAAGGTTGACAGACATCTGCTCAGGCTTGCTTATCACGAAATTCCTGATGATTGCCAAAATACCCAAGCTACTGAACCGCGCTGCAGGTCAACCGGTTACTCGGCAAGGCGGGCTGGCGGCGGCGTCGCGGCTGTCCGCAGTGGACAATCACCCGGGGCCACTAGCCGACAAAACCCGAGAAGTCCAGCCTAGCTATCCATTGTATCTGGTGTATCCGGCGAAGGGTATCTGGCTGCAGGCGATTGATTTAAATATTTTGTTTTTTATCAAAAGAGATTCGCGAGAGCTTCGCGCGGCACCAGCTATTGGCGAAATTGCTGAATTTCCAGATTCAGTCACAGCAGCGCCCATGCGGTAGCGGTAAATGGCGCCCGGCCAAAGCGCGGAAAAGGTAGACGGTGAAAGACCACCTGGCTAGGATGCTAGCCCTCATCCCCCTGTGGGGGTCGCGACGGAGAACCCATGCGCCGCCTGCTCTTTTTTGCCATGCTGCTACCCGCTGCTTGTTGGCTCTTGTGGGCCTCGTGCCAGGCTGACGACTATCGCGACACCTTGCCGCTGCGCAGCTTCGACGCCGCCCCGCGCGAGGCGGGCCCCGCCAGCCCGCCCGACCTGACCGCGGCGGCCGATCTGGCAAGGCCCGATCAGGGCTCGGCCGGGGATGGCGGCGTCGGGGATGGCGGCGCCGGGGATGGCGGCGCCGGCGATGCCGGGCCAGGCGATGCCGGGCCAGGCGATGGTGCCGCCGGCGACTAGCCGGGCGGCGCGGGGGGGTCAGTCGACCAGGCGCAGGGCCGGACCGGACTTGCGCAGCAGGAACAGCTTGCAGGGGTTGCTCTCGCCGCCGTAGTTCCAGCTGTCGACCAGGTCCCAGCCCTCGCGGGCCAGCGCCTGGTGCAGCCGGGTCGCGTCGTAGCGACGGCTGTAGTAGACCGAGAACTCGCGCTCCTCGCCGGTGGCCGAGCGCACCCGGGCCCGCGCGTCGACGCCGTAGCTGCCGGGCACCGGGCAGCCGAGGTCGAGCACGCGGGTGATCTCGACATCGACCTTGGAGACGCCGTAGCGGCGGATCGGGCCGGCGAGGAACTCGTCCCACTTCTGGTGCAGCGAAGAGGACGAGTTGCTGTTGCGGCGGACCGACAACAGGCCCGGATCGCGCTCCTTGATCTGGTCGGGGTTGTCGGCGGGGGCGTAGGCCATGCGCAGGTCGAGCAGCAGCATGTCGCCGGCGGCGAAGCCGACCAGGCTGTTTCGGACAAAGCGCAGCTCGTTTTCGAGGTTGCTGAAGGTGTGCCCGAGCATGGTGATGAGCCGCCGGCGGTGGGCTCGCTGCGGCGAGTAGAGCAGCTGGCCATAGCGCGGCAGGTGGTGGAAGTTGCCCTGGATGGCGAACACCACGCCGCCGCGATCGGCCAGGGTCTCGGCGGCGTGCCGGTAGGCCACCGAGAGCAGCGGCTGGCTGATGTCCAGAAGGTAGAGCCGGACATCGCCGTGCCCGGCCTGCGCCAGCAGCTGCTCGGCCAGCCGCACCTCGTTGCGGGCGCTGCCCGGCCCGAGCGCCACCACATCAAGGCCCATCTTGCCGGTGTTTTTGAGGATGAGCCCCGCCGCCCGGTCAAGCTGCATGCTCGCCTGCATGTCGTCGTAGTCTTTGACGTCGGCGATCGAGCACCAGTCGGCGGCGCTCATCGGATCCATGTACAGGTAGCTCTGCTCGATGTGGCCGCCAAAGCCGTTTACCTGCATGGCCAGCTCTTTGATCATCTTGACCGGGTCAAACCCCGGCGCGAGCCAGCAGTTGAGGGCGAAGTTGGGATCGACCTCGGCCGCCTCCCACGGCAGATCGGCGACCTCCAGCTTCATCTCGGGCACCGACAGAAGGTGCAAGAGCGCCAGCTGCGACGGCGCGTAGCGGCCGGTCTCCAGGTTCACGATCACGCTCTCGGACAGCCCGGCGAGCTCGGCCAGGCGCGCGTGCGACAGCCCCGCGACCTCGCGCCGCTCGGCCAGGAGCCGCTGCCACTTGCTCAGCCGGCCGGCGTCCATCGACAGCGCGCTGCTGGTCAGCTCGGCGCCGCCGCCGCCGCCCGCCGAAGGCGTCCCTCCCTCGTCCTCGCCGATCGAGCTGGTCGCGGCGAGAAATCCGCGCAGGGTCATGAGGCTCATATGCAGGGCCTCTTGTTGATCCTTGGGCTTCTGTGGCAGCACCTCTTGAATGGTGTCGATAGCGATGTGAAGCGCCTGTTGTTCCCAGGGAATGCTCTGCGGCTCTGCCATGGGGCCCCTCCGCCTTACTCTCTTTTAGTGAAGCGCGATAAGGCGCGTTCCTTTGGGTTGTCCTTGCAGTTCGGCTCAGACGTAAACTGCCTGGGCCATTGTACCTGCCTCTATCTCCTACACTATACCCAGTGCGGCTTCATTTCATCACATGAAATCACCCATCTTTCCCCTACAGGCCCCTACAGGGCAACCTAACCTAGGGCCAACCCCATGGCCAACCCGTGGCCGACCTATATCCAGACCTATTGCCAAGACCGCGGCCGGTCCGGCTTAGGACTAAATCCAAAGCGCCGTGCAAAGGCCGCACCTGCGGGTCATACTCCATGCAAGTACGCAACCTTAAAAAACCAAGCCAGTGCCAAACCAGTGCCGGCAAGGCCTGCAGCCGCGCAAGCCAGCTGCTACCCGTCACTCACCAGCACTAAGGAGCTCGCCGATGTCGCCCCTTGTCTCGTTTCTCCTCCACTGTCTCTTGTATGCGCTGTCGTTCATGCTCGTGGCCCGCGTGGTCCCCGGGATCACCATCCGCTCCTACGGCAGCGCGGTGCTGTTCGCGGCGGTGTTTGCGATCCTCGACAGCCTGCTGTTCGGCGTGCTGACCTTTGTCACCCTGCCGCTTGTGATCCTCTCGCTCGGGCTGTTCATGCTGGTCATCCGCGCCGGGCTGTTCATGCTGGCCGACAAGCTCGTCTCGGGGGTCGAGATAAGCGGCTTTGTGCCGGCGCTCCTCGGCTCGCTTTTGACCGGGGCCTTAAACGGCCTGATCAAGTGGCTCATCCACTTCTAAGCAAGCTCAAAAATTAAGCTTTCCTTCCGCCTCGCCCCGCGTCCTAAGACAAAGCCCCCCTTGCGCCCACTTGGCAAATAATTCCTGCTGCCAGGCGACATGTATACGTTGTGGCGCCTATAAGAGTCGTGGTATGACGCTGCCCACTGTGTGCGCAGATCATAAGCCCCCTCCCTAGCAGGGGGAGTGCCCCGCAGAGGGGGCGCATCGGTGCATCAGCGGCAAGGCAGACAAGACCATGGACAAGATCATCATCAAAGGGGCGCGCGAGCATAACCTCAAGAACATCGACGTCGAGCTGCCCCGGGACAAGCTGATCGTCATCACCGGGCTGTCGGGGTCGGGCAAGTCGTCGCTTGCCTTCGACACGATCTATGCCGAGGGCCAGCGCCGCTACGTCGAGTCGCTGTCGACCTACGCCCGGCAGTTCCTGGAGCAGATGGGCAAGCCCGACCTCGACTCGATCGAAGGCCTGTCGCCGGCGATCTCGATCGAGCAGAAGTCGACGAGCAAGAACCCGCGCTCGACCGTCGGCACGGTTACCGAGATCTATGACTACCTGCGGCTGCTCTACGCCCGCATCGGCACCGTGCACTGCCACAGCTGCGGCCTGGCGATCGCGGCGCAGACGGTGCAGCAGATGGTCGACCGGGTGCTCAAGCTGCCCGAGGGGACGCGCTTCTCGGTGCTGGCGCCGATCGTGCGCGACCGCAAGGGCGAGTATAAAAAAGAGCTCGACGCCCTGCGCCGCCAGGGTCTGCGGCGGGTCAGCATCGACGGCGACCTGTTCGATCTGTCGGAAGACACGATCAAGCTCGACAAGAACAAGAACCACACCATCGAGGTCTACGTCGACCGCCTGGCGGTCAAGCCCGATGTCCGGCAGCGCCTGACCGAGGCGATCGAGCTGTCGCTGCAGCTGGCCGAGGGGATCGTCAAGGTCTCGCCGGTGATCCTCGGCAGCGACGAGCTGCCTGAGGGCGTGGGCATCACCGATGAGAACGGCGACATCATCTTCTCCGAGCGCTTCGCCTGCATCAACTGCGGCATCAGCTACCCCGAGATCACCCCGCGCCTGTTCTCGTTCAACAACCCCTCGGGGGCCTGCCCGGCGTGCGACGGCATCGGCGCCAAGATGTTCTTCGATCCCGAGCTCATCGTCGCCAACTCCGACCTCGCGCTGCGCGAGGGGGCGATCGAGCCGTGGGAGAAGCGCAACGGCCCGTTCTTCCAGCAGATCCTGGAGGCGGTGTCGCTGCACTTCAAGTTCGACATGTCCACCCCGTGGTCGGAGCTGCCGCAGGAGACCCGCGACCTGGTCCTTTACGGCAGCAAGGGCGCCGAGGTCGAGTTCTGGTTCGAGAAGAACGGCCGCCGCCACACCTACAAAAAAGAGTTCGAGGGCGTCATCGCCAACCTCGAGCGGCGCCTGTCCGAGTACGAGCGCCGCCGCCGCGAGGAGGGCACCGCCCAGGCCGGCTCGGACAGCTTCGAGGCCGCCTACGAGGAGTTCTCGCCCTACATGAACAAGTCGCCCTGCGAAGAATGCCAGGGCACGCGCCTGCGCCGCGAGGCGCGCTTCGTCAAGGTCGGCACCCTCGCTATCAACGAGCTCACCGCCAAGCCGATCCGCAACGCCCACAAGTTCTTCACCGAGCTCAAGCTGTCGCCGCGGCAGACCGAGATCGCCGAGCGCATCCTCAAGGAGGTGCGCGATCGCCTGGGGTTCCTGGTCAACGTCGGCCTGGACTACCTGACCCTGGATCGCACCGCGGCGACGCTGTCGGGCGGCGAGGCGCAGCGCATCCGCCTGGCCAGCCAGATCGGCAGCTCGCTGGTCGGCGTGCTCTACGTCCTGGACGAGCCGTCGATTGGCCTGCACCAGCGCGACAACCAGCGGCTGCTAGAGACCCTGTTCCGCCTGCGCGACATCGGCAACACCGTCATCGTCGTCGAGCACGACGAGGACACCATCCGCGCCGCCGATCACGTGGTCGACATGGGCCCGCGCGCCGGCGTCCTGGGCGGCCGCATCGTCGCCGCCGGCACCCCGGCCGACATCATGTCGTCGACCGCCTCGCTCACCGGCGCCTATCTGTCGGGGCGCAAGAAGATCGAGGTGCGCGGCAACCGCCGCCAGTCGCAGAACCGGTACCTGGTCCTCAAGGGGGCCAAGGAGCACAACCTGCGCGACATCACGGCGCGCTTCCCGGTGGGCGTGTTCACCTGCGTCACCGGCGTATCGGGCTCGGGCAAGTCGACGCTGGTGATCGATACGCTGCTCGCCGTGCTCAAGCAGAAGCTCAACCACAGCAAGTGCCAGGCCGGCGCCCACGACCTCATCGAGGGGCTGCACCACGTCGACCGCGTCATCGACATCGATCAGCTGCCGATCGGCCGCACCCCGCGCAGCAATCCCGCCACCTACACCGGTGTGTTCACCCACATCCGCGACCTGTTCGCCGCGCTGCCCGACAGCAAGGCGCGCGGCTACAAGGCCGGCCGCTACAGCTTCAACGTCAAGGGCGGCCGCTGCGAGGCCTGCCAGGGCGACGGCATCCTGCGCATCGAGATGCACTTTCTGCCCGACGTCTACGTCGTCTGCGAGGAGTGCGGCGGCCGCCGCTACAACCGCGAGACGCTGGAGGTCAAGTACAAGGGCGCCTCGATCGCCGACGTGCTGGACATGACGGTCTCGCAGGCCTGCGAGTTCCTCGGCCACATCCCCAAGATCCGCCAAAAGCTTGAGACCCTGCGCGACGTCGGCCTTGGCTACATCGCCCTTGGCCAGGCGGCGACCACCCTGTCGGGCGGCGAGGCGCAGCGCATCAAGCTCTCCAAAGAGCTGGCGAAAAAGGGCAGCGGCCGCACCATCTACATCCTCGACGAGCCGACCACCGGCCTGCACTTTGACGACATCAAGCAGCTGCTCGACGTGCTCGGGCGCCTGGTCGACAGCGGCAACACCGTCATCGTCATCGAGCACAACCTGGACGTCATCAAGACCGCCGACTACGTCATCGACATGGGCCCCGAGGGCGGCGACGGCGGCGGCCAGGTCGTCGCCTGCGGCACCCCCGAGGACATCGCCCGCGTGCCGAGCTCCTACACCGGGCAGTACCTGCGCAAGGTCCTGGCGCTGAGCTAGCAGGCGCCCCCCTGCCCCGCGGCCGGACGACCGCGTTGTCGGAGGGGGCGCCAATCTGCGATAATCATCCCGCCTTGTCCACTGGGCATCCTGGATGGCTCGGCAGCTGGAGAGCGATGTGGACGATTGAGCAGCGCGTCGGACGCCTGATAGAGATTCGGATCGCCTCGCCGATCCAGCTGCCCGACCTGGAGGGGTTCGGGCAGCGGATCACCGATATCGTGACGCGAGGGGGCCCCCGAAGCCAGCGCTTCATCTCCTGCACCGACGTCTCGGCCGCCAACATCTTCCCTCCCGACGTCGCCGAGTGGTTCATCAAGCTCATGTACCGCGACAACCCGGTGCTCGAGCGCGGCGCCTTCCTCACCGGCGCAAGCGCGGTGTTCGCCCTGCAGATCGAGCGCATGTTCAAGCAGTCGAGCAGCGTTACCCGCCGCACCTTCCGCGAGTCCGCCCCGCTCATCGACTGGCTCGGCGAGGTCGCCACCGCGGCCGAGCGCGAGCGGCTGCGCAGCTTCCTGGCCGAGGGCGGACACCTGTAGCCGCCGGCCCGCGACCCGGCCGCTACCGCCGCCGCCGCCGCCGCCACCGCCGCCGCCGCTCCCGCTGCCGCCGCTCCCACTACCGCCGCCGCCGCTCCCGCTGCCGCCGCTCCCACTACCGCCGCCGCTGCCGCTCCCGCTGCCGCCGCTGCTGACGCGAAAGGCCCTTTCCCGTTTGGCGCTCGCCGCGCTGGTGCCGAGCTCCCAGCGCGGCCGCTCTCGGCTTGAGCCAAGCCGGCGTAGCGACGAAGAGATGGGTCCGCCAGGGTGTCGCCCGAGCGGCCAGCGCGGCCGCGGCATGTCAGACTCAGGGGCGACAATGTTCCTTCCCTACCGGAAAGGATGGTCTTGACATGCAGGCACCTCACTTCCCGATGGCCGCGCTCCGATTCCTCCTCGTGCTGCTGGGCCGCGCCTTGTCAGGCATTGGCCGCGGGCTCTACGCCTTGGCGCTCTTGCTGGGCGTGTCGCCGGCCCTGTCGCGCGATCCGGCAATCGGCGCCTGGCAGACCCTGAGCCGCCGTCGCCGCGTCCGGCGGGCGCGGCCGGGCGGCCCCCGCCGCGTCATCCCTCTGCGCGGCAGCGTCGACGATCCGCACGTCCAGCTGCGGATCACGATGTAGACCCACTGCGCCCGCCGCTGGCCACGGCGGCGGGCCCCGCTGGCCGCGCCCCACCGCCGACTCCGCTCCCTTCTTAGCGAACTCTACCTCTACCGCCGCTGTCGAAATTTCACCAAACCTCGGCGCTGCCGCTCGGTTGACGTTGAACTTTTGACGCCACGAGCGCGGCCGCGCCCTCCTCGCTGAGCCGCCGCGCGGCCTTGCCAGCCGCCACGCGAGCAACTAAGGTGCGGAAGCTCTGTTCCCAAGTCCCCGCGGGGCGCCTCGGCGTCCCTTGCTGTTGCCGAGAGATCATGGCCCAAAAAGTGAAGACCCCTCCCGAAGGCGAGCTCGCTCCCGAGCCCGCCGCCCCGGCCGCGGCCGGCGTCGATACTGAAAACCCGCTAGAGCTGCCGCGCCGCGCCGTGCTGGCCAGCGTCCAGCTGCCCGACTGCGACGAGCTGTCCTTTCGCGAGTCGCTGTCCGAGCTCGGCCGCCTGGCCAAGACGCTGGGCCTTACCGTCGAAGGCGAGATCACCCAGCGCCGGCAGTCGTTCGACTCCGGGGCCTACCTGGGTCCGGGCAAGCTGGCCGAGCTGACCACCCTCGTCAAGAGCCGCGAGGTGCCCACCGTGGTGCTGCTCGACCACGAGGTCTCGCCGTCGCAGGCGCGCAACATCCAGATCGCCACGGGAGCGCACACGGTGCTCGATCGCACGGCGCTGATCCTGGAGATCTTCCACCGCCACGCCCGCAGCCGTCAGGCCAAGCTGCAGGTCGAGCTGGTGCGGCTACAGTACATGGCGCCGCGCCTGCGCGAGAACCAGAAGGGCGGCGACCGCCAGCGCGGCGGCATCGGCGGCAAGGGCGCCGGCGAGAGCGCCATCGAGCTCGACCGCCGCAAGCTCCGCGATCGGCTGGCCCAGCTGCGCGAGGAGCTGGAGGCGCTGCAGACCGAGCACAAGACCCGCTCGGCCCGTCGCCAGGGCCTGCGCCGGGTCGCCCTGTGCGGCTACACCAACGCCGGCAAGTCGACCCTGTTCCACTCGCTGACCGGCAGCGACACGTACATCGCCGACAAGCTCTTTGCGACGCTCGACACGACGGTGCGGACGCTTTCACCGGAGCCGCGGCAAAAGGTCCTGGTCTCGGACACCATCGGCTTTATCCGCAACCTGCCGACCAAGCTGGTGGCGTCGTTCAAGACCACCCTGGACGAGGCGCTGGAGGCCAGCCTCATCCTGCACATCGTCGACTGCGCCGATCCGGCCTGCGAGCGCCACATCGAGACGACCAGCAGCGTCCTTACCGAGATCGGCGCCGGCGAGGTCCCGCAGCTCATCGTGTTCAACAAGGCCGACAAGCTGCCGGGCGGCGAGCTGCCGGCGGGGCTTTTTGAAAAGTTCCCCCGCCACCTGCTCGTCTCGGCGCGCGATCCGGCGGACGTGGCGCGGCTGCACCAGGCGATCCTCTCGTTCTTCGATCAGGACCTCACCGAGGCGACGCTGCTCGTCCCCTACGACCGGCCGCAGCTGCGCGGCCAGATCTTCGCCAGCGCCCAGGTGCTGGGCGAGGAGTATGACGACGCCGGCACGCGCTTTCATGTGCGCATCGATCCGATCGCGCTCAAGCAGTTGGCGCGCGAAGTGCAAGTGATCACGGGCCAAAAGGAGTAGATCGCTCATGGTCATGCAAAAAGGCACTGACATAAAACCCGCTGCGGGCAAGCTCGGGGTGCTGCTCCCCGGCCTCGGCGCCGTCGCCACCACCGTCATGGCGGGCGTCGAGGCGGTGCGCCGCGGCTTCGCTCGGCCGGTCGGCTCGCTCACCCAGATGGGGACCATCCGCCTCGGCAAGCGCACCGAGAACCGCACCCCCAAGATCACCGAGTTCGTGCCGCTGGCCCCGCTGTCCGAGCTCGAGTTCGGCTCGTGGGACATCTTCCCCGACGACGCCTACGAGGCCGCCGAGCACGCCGGGGTGCTCAGCCGCGAGCACCTGTCGCAGGTGCAGCCGTTTCTGTCGACGATAAAGCCGATGGCCGGCGTGTTCGAGCCGCAGTGGGTCAAAAAGCTCCACGGCACCCACGTCAAGCAGGGCAGCTCGAAGATGGACCTGGCGCAGCAGCTTATCGCCGACATCGCGCAGTTCAAAAAGGACCGCGGGGTCGAGCGCTGCGTCGCGGTGTGGTGCGGCTCGACCGAGGTCTATCAGAAGCCGGGTCCGTGCCACGCCTCACTGGCCGAGTTCGAGGCGGGCCTTCTGCGCAGCGATGAGACGATTGCCCCCTCGGCGATCTACGCCTACGCCTGCCTGAAGTCCGGGGTGCCCTACGCCAACGGCGCCCCCAACCTGTCGCTAGACTTTCCGGCGATGTTCGAGCTGGCCAAAAAGACCCGTATGCCGATCGCCGGCAAGGACTTCAAGACCGGGCAGACCTGGATGAAGACCATCGTCGCGCCGGGCCTGAAGGCGCGGTGCCTGGGGCTCACCGGCTGGTACTCGACCAACATCCTGGGCAACCGCGACGGCGAGGTGCTGGACGACCCGGACTCGTTCAAGACCAAGGAGATGTCCAAGCTCGGGGCGCTGGAGTACATCCTGCAGCCGCACCTTTACCCCGACCTGTACAAAGAGTTCCACCACGTCGTGCGCATCAACTACTACCCGCCGCGCGGCGACAACAAAGAGGGCTGGGACAACATCGATATCTTCGGGTGGATGGGCTACCCGATGCAGATCAAGATCGACTTTCTGTGCCGCGACTCGATCCTGGCGGCGCCGATCGTCCTGGATCTGGCGCTGTTTCTCGACCTCGCCCAGCGCGCCGGGATGCACGGCATCCAAGAGTGGCTATCGTTTTACTTTAAGACCCCGATGACCGCTCCCAGCCTGTACCCGGAGCACGACCTGTTTATTCAGCTGATGAAGCTGAAGAACACGCTGCGCTACATGCGCGGCGAGGAGCTCATCACCCACCTGGGCGCGGAGTACTACGACTGATGCGGCTGTCCGGGCTCGGCTGGGCGCTTCTGGTGCCGCTGCTCGTCGCCGGCGGCGCGGACGCGGCGCGCCCGCAGCCGGGCCGTGCCGTCGCCGCGTCCCGGCCCGGCAAGGCGGCGGGGGTCCGGCCCGGCAAGGCAGCGGGGGCCAAGCTGCGCCGCGGCAAGGCGCAGCGCCGCGGCCGCAAGAAGCGGCGCGAGGTGCCGCCGCAGATGCCGAGCAAGCTTGAGCTGACGGCGATCGACCTGGTCAGCGGCACCGCCCACCTGGACGTGGTCGGGACCACCCGCCCGCCGGTCACCCAGCTGTTCGTGTTCGCCGATCAGACCGGCCGCCGCTACGCCCCGAGCTTCGCCGAGTGCCACCCGCCGCCCGGGGTCCACCTCGCCCCGGCAGCCGGCACCGAGCGCGGCGAGGCGGCAGAGCCTGAAGAAGATGCGCCGGCCGCAGCGGGCCCCGAGCTGCCCGCCACCACCCGCTGGCGCTGCAGCCTGACCATCCCGCGCCTTTATCGCCGGGCGCCGATCACCGGCATCACCATGGAGTGGGGCCGCCTCAGCGTGGCGGCGCCCGAGCAGGCCGTGCAGCGGCTGTGGGGCGAGGCGCGAGCGCTGGCCCCCCTCAGCGCGATCGCCGAGCGCCCCAGCGACCCTCCCGCCGAGCAGGCGGCGCCGCGCCCGGCCGCCGGCGTGCCGGGCACCACCGCGCCGCCGCTCGACGATGATCCGGGCGAACCGGAAGAGGCGCCCGGAGACGCGCCGCAAGACCCGCTGGAAGACGGGGCTCCGGCTCCGCGCCCTCTGCACGCCGCCGAGTAGCCGGTCCGCTGCCCGCCCGCCCAGACCTCTGGCCCGCCCAGGGCCGCTAGCCCGACCGCCCGGGGCCGCGGATCCGCCCGTCCAGGGCCGCTGGACGCCCCGCGCAGGGCCGCTGGCCGCGGACCTGCGCCCTGGGGCCTTATGTCCCCTTTTCATCGTCGGCCCTCTCAGCCTAGACTAGCGGAGGCAACGGCTGCAGACGAGAAAGCGCATGACCCCCGCGGACATCTATGACCTGGTCGCCTCGCGCATCCCCATGGCGCACACCCTGCAGCTAAAGGTCGATGAGCTGAGCCCCTCCCGGGTCCGGCTGCTTTTGCCCCGGGAGCCGGCGCTTCTCAACCACACCGGCACCCTGCACGCCGCCGCCCAGACCGCCGCCGCCGAGACCGCCGCCATCGCCCTGGGCTTCGCGGTGCTCGGCCATGTCGAGGTCACCTGCCAGAGCAAGTCGATCGAGCTGCGCTTTCGCAAGCCAGGCCGCACCGAGCTGTGGGCCAGCGCCCAGCTCCCCCCCGAGAGCCCCCAGGACCTGGAGGCGCGCCTCACCGCCGAAGGCAAGGTCGACCTGGCCATCCTCGTCGAGCTCGCCGACCCCGCCGGCGAGCGCATCACCGAAGGCACCGTGACGGTCACGCTGCGCCGCCTGTGAGGAGCTGCTGGAGGGTCACAACCGTCATGTGACCGGCGCGGGTCCCCCTTGACGTGACCAAGTAGATAGTCGCCAGGGCGGCTACCAGGGAATCTTGCCTTCCTGCACGGGCGGCGGCAGCATGGAGCGGAAAGGTTCTTTGTTGTAGTATCCCCCACCGGCATTAATGAGGATCACCCCATCCTTTCGTCTTAAGATGGGCGAAGCGCCATCGAAGGTCAGCAGAGCATCCCCTTCCAGACTCCTTAGCACATACGCGAATAATCCCAAGAATTCGTCATCCGAGACCTCGACTCCGTAATTAATTGTAAAACCAACCCGCGGCGCTATCTGCATGGTTTCATAGGTGCCTTCACGCCACATTTCATCTTCCACGCTGACGCCGATCCAGAAGTCAAAAGTGGGCAGGACCACACGGCTCTCTACAATGGCTCCATTTGAACCCTCGCGCCGTTGGCGGGGGCTAGCCAGCGGGAGCTTCATCTCCGGTTCCTGCAGCACCAGCGTGAGCAGATCGTCGGGGCTGATGGGATTATCGATCGAGAACACTAGCCGTATGGACATCAAACAAGCCTCGTACCGTTAAAAAGGAATGATGTTCCCGTTCTTCAGAAAGATAATTTCGCGTAGGCCCTTGATGGGCCAATTCTTGAACTGTTCAAGCAAGGCCCCAATATCTACAGGGCTGTTGTCGAGATTAATTACGATTCGATCCGCCTGCTCTCTTTCGAGCTTCTTACCCACTTCTCTCCAGATATTCCGTGGCTTTGAATTATTTGGTGAGTAGCACTCAAAATACTGACCTTCGATGATATAGTCTGGCCGCGTTCCATTCTCTTTGCCAGGTGGGCTGCGGAGCACATCGTAGCCCGCCTGGGCCAGGATATGAGCCGTTTCGTCCTGTAGCCGAAGCGCTTCAATTCGCTCCTCCCTATCTCGCGCACTGGGAAGCTCTGGCCGGCCGCGCGGCACGGCGTTTGGGTCCGGCGCTCGCGAGGGGACGGTACGCTCCAGGGTGAGCGCTTCTGCTTCGGCGCCGCTGACCGGCCGCGCGTGCTCCGCCGCCTCCGCCAGCTGGCCCACCTCGGCCCCCTCATAGCCCAGCCTGACGTTGCCGAAGTTGCTCCCAAGGCCCCGGACTTCCAGGCGATAGTTGCCCGGGTTGAGCCGCGGCAACACGCGGGTCAACAGCCGCGGCGCCCGGCTCGCAGTCCCCAGCGCTGCTTCGGCACGCAGCCCGCTGAGCCCCGCAGCCAGCTCGCGGGCCGTGGTGGTCGCCATGAAGCGCAGCGGCGCCAGCGCCCAGCCGGTCAGCAGGCTGCCGTAGGTGAGCAGCAGCGACTCGGCGATCTCTCCTTTATATTCTTCGTAGCCGTCTCGGTAGTGCAGCAGCTGCGCCTGGCGCTTCAGCGTTCGCAGACCGGGACTGTCCGGGCTGGCCGCGGCCAGGAACAGCCGCATCGGCTCGGTCAAAAAGTCCACCGCCGCGTTGAGCGCTGCCTTGGCCCACGGCGAGTCCATCTGTCGCAGCTCATCCTGGACCGCCAGCTCCTCGCGGCGGCGCTCGTCTTCCAGCCGCGCGAAGTAGATCTCGTCCAGCACCGGCCGCGGCAGCGCTCCGCCGTGCGGTGTCAGCGCAAGCAGCGGGATGTAAGTCAGGACTCTGCCGGGAAACGCCGGCGAGGCCACAAAAGGCCGATCGCCCCGAATCTCCAGGCTGGCGCCCACCGGGATCGAGATCCCAAATGGCGTGAGGATATAGCCTGGTCGACTCGGGTCGGGGACTCCCAAGAGCCCCAGGACCGAGTGATCCACCTCGTCCCGCAGCAGCCCTTGCTCATCTGGGTAAGGGTCCCAATAGCCCCGTCGGCGCAGCCGCAGGCGATAGCGCAGCGGGCCCAGCGCCCGGTCCCAGAACCGCTCGGCGGCCTCATGACCGTCGCCGCTGGGCAACAGGCCCCGGGGCAACGAGGCCTGGCAGAACACCCGCATCCGCTCCGGCACTGTCTGGCCCAGCTCATAAAAGCGCAGCGGAAAGGCGACCCCGCACTCCCCGGCTTCCATCACTGACAGCTGCACAGACGGCGCGAGCAGCCCTTGCCGGACCCGACGCTGCTCATCCAGCGTCAAGGCGCCCAGCAAGCGAACGTGGATGCCGTAGTCTCCGCTCTTTTCACAGGGGAGAAAGCCGCGGCAGCGGCTGCCCACGGGCAGATACTCAAGCAGCGCCATGGCGCGGGGGAGCCCCTCATCGGCATGAGCGCGTGCGGGAGGACCCAGGCTCAGCATCAACACGCCTAGCAGCAGACCGAGCCCCTGGAAACGACCCGGTGAAGCCTGGGTGCGACGCAGCAAACTCGTCAAATTGGTCCGACCCATGAGCGACATCGAGACCACTTATCACGAAGCAGAAACACCGCCAACGCACTATCGCCCACTAAAGTCGCGGCCCCCTGTCTTGTCCTCACAGACCGCCGTGTCATCCCAGTCTCTCGTTCTGTCACCGCGGACCGCCGCCGAGTCATCCCGGTAGACCGCCACCTCATCCCGGTAGACCGCCACCTCATCCCGGTAGACCGCCACCTCATCCCGGTAGACCGCCACCTCAGCGCGGTAGACCGCCACCTCAGCGCGGTAGACCGCCCCCTCATCCCGGCACACCGCCAAGTCATCGCGGTAGACCGCCACGTCATCGCGGTAGACCGCCATGCCGGCCCGGTCCCCCGCCATCTCACCTCGCAGCAGGGCGTTGAAGTCGCTGCAGCCGAAATCGGCCTGGGGGGCGTGAAAAAGAACGCATCGCGGCTTGCGGACTGAAAAAGGCTACTTAGCCTGTGGTTTCCATTAATTGGCCCGATCTTAGACCGCTCGCCGGACTGGGCGAGGGGTCGACCGCGAGCCAGCAATTGAACCTTCATCTACAAAGGAGAATTGGGCATGGCATCCGTAAGTGACTTTTTTCCCTCCACTGATGGCGACCTGGCGATCTACCTGCAGAACTATCGCGACAAGCTGGCTACCGACGGCAAGACTCTGAAATGGGACGATGCCGCGATCAAGGCGTCGCAGGCGCGGTGCGATCGGGTGATCGCGGCGCTCGCGGCCAACGAGAAAAAGTACGCCGACTACAAGGCCCAGGTAGGCGCCACCAACGAGATCAAGAAGGTGGATCTGAAGGGCCTGCGCGGCGATATCCGGCTGCTCAAGGCCAGCCCCGGCTTCACCGAGACCATCGGCCGCAACCTGGGCATCGTCAAGCTGGCGCCCAGCCCGAGCGTCACGAGCACCGACAAAGCAGTGGCCACCGCCGAGGCGCGCACCGGCGGCGGCGCCCGCATCCGCTGGAAAAAGGGCGGCCTGGCCGGCGTCAACGTGTACATGCGCCGCCAGGGAGAGACCGAGTGGCGCTTGCTCGGCCGCGACAACCACAGCCCTTACGATGACACCTCGCCGCCCGCCAAGCCGGGAGTTCCCGAGGTCCGTGAGTACCGCGTCGTCGGCGTCATCAAGGACCTGGAGGTCGGCGCCCCCAGCGATATCGCCACGGTCCTGATTCCGGGATAGCCGGCCCCGCCCACGCGCGGCTCGCCGCTTCGTGATTTACTGTAGGTAGCCGCCCCCGGCGACGCGCATCACCGCCCTTGCGCCTGTGGCCCAGCGAAAGCGGGATGATCCACAGCGCCCGCGCCAGCTTTACCGTCGTCGCGATCGCCAGCGCCTGCGGCCCTTAGGCGCCAGCTCGGGCCCCTCGCTACGTTTTGCCACGGCCTGCCAGCAAAGGGGCGGCGCGGACGGGGTCGGCAGCATGGGCGTTGGCTGCTAGACCGAGCGCGGCCGCCGCCGGACAAGCAGAAGGCCGATGCCAAGGCCCATGAGCCCGAGCAGCCCGGTGCCGGCCGCCGGTCGGCGCCGCCCGTCGGACAGCGCGGTGCAGCCGTGCGCCCCCGGGCCCGCCGCGGCCAGCGACTTCTGGATCGTGTCCGAGTTGTCCAGGGTCACCTTGGGCTGGCCGGTGTCCATGATCTGCTCGACGCGCTGCGCATAGGGGACGGCCAGGGTCGGGTAGGTGTTGCCGCTGGTGGCCGGGATCTCGACCTTCCAGCCGCTGGCGGTCGTCAGCACCGCGTTGGGGAAGCCGTCCTTGGGGCAGACCGACTGCAGGGTCGCCGAGTGATCCTTTTGGACATCGGGCAGCTCGGCGTTGAAGCTAAACGCCGGGTCCAGGTTCATGTCGTCAGGGGACAGCACGGTGTAGAGGCGAGTGAGCTTGGGCAGCGCCGGATCGGCGAACAGGCTCTGGGCGACCAGGGTCGGGGCGACGATGCGCTCCTTGAGATCTTTTACCAGCGTCACCGGGTCGAAGGCGGCCAGCGCCGCGGCGATGTCGGCGTACTTGGCCGGGTTCTGCTTGCGGTCGGTGTCGAGGTAGAAGCCAAGGTTTGTGTAGTACTCGCTCGGCGTCACCTGGGTGGCGGCCAGCGCCGCCGGCAGCGGAATGTGGGCGCCGAGGATCGCGGTGAGCTGGCCGTTGAGCGCGAAGCCCTGCACGGTCGCGCCGGACCCGGGGGCCGGGGCGAGGATGCTCTGGACGAACAGGACGGGGTCGGTCTGGCTCGCGAGCTTCTGCTGGTCGAGGAAGTCGTAGCGGGTGCTGGTGCCCAGGGTTCCCTTGAGGGGGGCGCTCGGGCCGGCGAACTCGGTGACGAAGGCGTGGTGGCCGTCGATCTCGCGCACCGCCTTGGCGACCACGTCGGCGTAGTTCTTGACCGAGTTGAGCCAGTCGAGCTGGGCGTCGTCGATGACGGTGCTGTTGTAGTTGCGCGGGATGGCGCGCGCCGGCCCGAGCACCCAGATGAGGATGCCCAGGTTCGGCGTCGCCGAGGCTGCTGTGAGGTTAATCGGCACCGTCGGCAGGTCCGACTGGTAGCGCAGCACCACCGGCTGCAGATCGCCGGTGGTCTGGCCGGCCTTGAGGCGCAGGGCGAGGAAGTAGCCGCCGGGTCGGATGTACGGCGCCACCGCGCTATCGGTGCCGGCCGGGATGACGTAGCCGTGCGTCATCAGCCAGCTAAACATCTCGGTCTTGCTGTCGGCCTTGAGGATCGCGTACTCGTAGGGTCCGACCGAAGACTGCTTGACCAGCGGCGACGGCACCTGCGGCGAGATGCCGCCGGGGGCGTCTTCGCCCGCCGCGGAGAAGTTGGTGCTGGCGCCGCAGCCAAACGCCGAGCTGCTGCTGGCGCCGCACGGCAGGGTGGTCAGGCTGTAGGTCGGCTGGGTGAGCTGCGACAGAACATCAAAGACCTCCTGCGAGCCGACGTCGATGCCGGGCATGCCGGCGCTGGTCATCGACACCGCGGGCAGCGGCAGCAGCCAGCCAAAGTCCGAGGGCGAGCCGCTGTACTGGACCTGCACCTGCATCACGATCATGCCGTTCTGCTGGGCAAACAGGATCTTCTCGCCGGCCTGCACCACGGGGCTGGCCACCTGGGTGGCGGCAAAGCAGCCGCAGGCGGCGGCGGGGCGGGCCAGCAGCATCGGGGTGAGGGTGAGGGCGGCTCCCAGCGAGACCGCAAGCGGCAGGGAGCGCCGGGCGCGGGCCAGCAGGGATCGGGCGCGTGAATAAGGGCTCATTAAGGACCTCCTATTGCAGGCTAAGTACAGCTCCAGCCTACTACGGGAGGCTGGAGGTCAGTTCTTTTTGGCTTCGAGGAGGCGCTGGGCGTGCTGGCGCAGGGCGGTCTCTTCGCCGCTGCTCGTCGGCGGCAGGGTCTGCAGGCTGGCGACCAGGGCGTTTAGCACCTGGGCCGAGTCGGCGCGCTTGCCTTCGGCGCGCAAGAGCTCCGCCTCGGCGAGGCGGACATCGAAGTCGGGCAGCATGGGCTTGGGCAGCTTGCCAAGGAGCGCGCGGGCGGCGGCGAGCTCGGGCTTCTGCTGCGAGCCCTCGGCGAGCGAGACGTGGGCGCGGATGAGCAGCGCGACCAGCGTCGGCTTCTTGAGCTGGCCGAGATCGCCCGCCGGGCCGCCGAGCAGGTTGACCACCTCACCGCCGCGCTCGACCAGGAGCAGGGCGCGTGCCCGCTCGGCCAACAGCTCCTCGTCGAACTTGCCGGCGATCTCGCCGGTCTGCCGGTGCACGTTGAGCAGCGTCGTCAGCGCCTTCTCGGGGGCGCTGTCCAGGCGCTCGGCGCGCGCCGCGGCGATGAGCAGCTCGTTGTCTTTTTCGGCTTTGAGAAGCTCGGTGTAAAGCTCGTGCGCCTTGCCAAACTCGCCGCGCAGCATGAGCAGGCCGGCCAGCTCGCGCCGCGCCGAGGTCAGGTGATCGTCGTCGCGCACCGCCGCGGTGAGCTGCTGCTCGGCGGGGCCGAGCACGCCAAGCTCGCGCAAGAGCCGGCCGAGCAGGTAGTGCGCCTCGGCGTTGTCCGGGCTCGCGGCGACGACCGACTCCAAAAGGGCCCGCGCCTCGGCCTGCTGCGGCGGGCGCATGGCGAGCAGGGTGCGCGCCCACAAGAGCTGTATGTGCAGCCGCTGCTCGTGGCTGGTTCGGCTGCCGCCTGCCGGCTTGCCGCCTTCGCCCCCTTCCTTGAGCTTGTCGAGCTGGCGCACCAGCGGCTCCAGGCTGCGCCGCGCCGACACCGGCTCACCGAGCTTGAGGAACAGCTCGCCGGCGAGCAGCTGGGCGCCGACGTGCTCGCTGCTACCACCGGGCGTGGCGGCGATGATCTGCCGCGTCACCTGCTGGGCGGCCAGGGTCTCGTGGGTCAGAAACAGCGCCTGGGCGCGCAGCAGCTGGGCCTCGGCATCGAGCGCGCCCTTGGCCGCCTTGTCCTTGCCTTCGATGAGCGGCCCGAGCGCGGTCAGGGCGTCGCTTCCCTGCTTGGCGGCCACCAGCGCCCGCGCCAGCAGGATGCGCGAGGTCCGGCGCTGCGGCAGGCGGGTGACCAGCTCGCGGGCGATCGCGGCGGCGGGCTCACCGTCGCCGATGCGCAGCCGCGCCTGCGCCAGCTCTTCCTGGAACAGGACGTCGCTCGGCGGGGCCAGGGTCTGCGCCTTGGTGAGCAGCTCGCGCGCCGCGGCGCGGGCCTGCGGGTCGGCGCGCAGCGTCAGGTCGGCCAGCCACAGCGCGGCGCGCGCATGCTCGGCGCGGCCTGCCGGATCGGGGGCGCCTTGCGGGGCCTCGACCAGACCCTGCAGCGCCTGCTTGGCCTCGGCGAGCTGCTCGGCCTTGCCGCTGCGCCCGCGGGCGTAGGCGAGGTCGATCTGGGCGCCGACCAGGTCCTCCTGCCGGCTCTGCGCCGCGGTGAGAGCGACGATGGCCTCCTCATCGCGGCCGCTGCGCAACAGCACATAGCCCAGCCGCCGCTGCCACATCGCCAGCCGCTGCTTCTGCACCGCCCGCTGCAGCGCCAGCACCGCCTGCTCCTCGCGACCGGCGAGCAGCGCGACCTGGCTGGCCAGGTAGTCGACCATGCCGTTGGGCAGGCGGTAGCGGCCCTCGCCGGTGCTGGCTCCCTGGAGCAGCTCCAGGTGCTTCTCGGCGGTCGGCAGGTCGCCCTGCGCCAGGGCGCTGAACACCAGCGTCGCCTGCGCCAGCGCCCCGGGCTCGGTCTCGATGAGGCGGACCGCACCCAGGCTCTCCTGCTCCCAGTCGCTGTCGGCGGCGATCGGCGGGCCGCCGCCGAACTCGAAGCGGGCGGCGTTGAGCAAGAGCGCCCGCGCCTGCCGCGGCGTCTCGTCGGTCACCACCGCATCGCCGAGCTTGCGCAGCTGCGCCTCGGCCTGGACAAAGTCGGCGAGCCGGCCGTGCTCGAAGGTCGCCTCGTAGCTGGTCCGGGCCGTGCTCGCCAGCTGCCGCACCTGCTGCTGGCGCAGGTACCAGTTGGTGCCGAACCAGCCGCCGGCCCCCACCGCCCCGACGGCGAGCAGGCCGACGAGCAGCTTGGACAGCACGCCGCTGCGCTGCACAGTCGCCCGCTCCTCGGACACCGCCGCCGGGCGCCCCTTGGCGCGCGGGTCGGCGGGGCCAAAGCGCTGAAAGACCTGGCGGATCGCGGTCGCGTCGTGCTCGACCGGGGGCGCCATCGGCTGCATCGTCGCCGGGGCCGCGCCGCCGGGCGGCTCGCCCAGGAGCACCGTGCTCTCGGCCTTGCGGGTGACCACGCCGCGGCGATCGCTCGGCTTGAGCTCGGTCGGCTCGGCGGTGAGCTCGGGCGGCAGGTCGATGTCGCCGCCCAGGGCAGTGCCGGCCGGCACGATGACCATGCCGGTGCTGGTCGGCCGGCTCACGATCGGCGCCGCGCCCTTGGGCAGCGGCCCTGGGTTGTGAACGGTGATAGGTCCCGGCAGCTGGCGGATCGCGGTCTCGGCCATGTCATCGGGACTGCGGCCCTTGGCCCCGGCCGGCGCGACATCGAGGCTGGTGCGGTCCTCGGGCGGCGGCGCGATCGGGCTCAGCAGGGCGGTGGGCAGGTTGGACAGACCGACCGGCTGCCGCATCGGCTGCAGCGCCGGCTTGGGGTTCTCGGTCAGCTTGCGCACCGCCTCGGTGGTCGCAGAATCGGCGCGGGTGGCGTCGGCTTCGCTGGTGCCGAGCTGCATGCCCGCGGCCATGCGCAGGATCCCCGAGGGCGAGAGCACATCCGGGTTCTTCTCCGGCTTCTTGGCCGCCGCCGGCGGGCCGACCGCGGCGCGCCCGAGCTGCAGGATCGCCGAGTCCGAGAGCACAAGCCCGCTGTCGTCCACCGGCAGCGGCAGCGCCGCCGTCTCCTTCAGCTGCTTGATGGCGTCCTCGGACAAGAGCAGCGAGGCATCCTGACGGGACTGATCCCCGTCGGTGATCCCCGACTCCATGGCCAGCGCAGAGGCCGACAGCTCGGACAGGCTCGACTCGACTGCCGACACCGATACCTCGGCCAGGCTGGGATCGGCCGGCGGAGCTGGCGGCGCGCCCGGCCGGACCATCGGCTTGGTCGGCAGGTCAAAGGGCGAGGCGGCCTTGGCCGGCGGCGGCGCCGGCGGCTTGGGGGGCGTCGGCGTCGGCGGCGGTGGCCGGCCAGCGCTCGCTCCTTCGCGTCGAGAGGGTGGCGGCGCTGGACCGCCTGATTCGCGTCTGCTCTTGGGATCTTCGGCGCTCAACCCGGGCCTCGTATAGCTGTCTTGGTAAGCGTCCCGCAGGGACAACCGCTATGGAGTCAGGATAACCCAGTCGAGTCCGCCTGCGCGCATCATTCTCAGCACTTGCGCCCAGTGACCCGGCGAGTCGAGCGTCCGCAACCGCGGAACTGCGGGAAACTGCTGGCCAATGCGGTGCCGGGTGCAGCGCCCGGGGCAGGACTGTCCAGGCCGGCGCGCCGGCCCGGGTCGATCACGAGTGAGCTCGACTAGCCGCGGAAGTGCAGCGCTTTAGGCAGCACCGTCCACCGCGCCGGCAGCCGCCCCGGGGTCTCGCCGTCCACGTCGAGCAGGACCTTGTCCTTGGGCTCGCACAGCTCCACCTTGACGCTGCGCGCCTGCGCCGCGGTCACCTTGGGCAGGTGCAGGTGCGAGCCCTGGTACAGGTGGTAGCCGAGCTGCAGCGCCTCGGGCAGCGACAGGTCGCCCAGGGTGATGACCTCAAACAGGCCGTCGTCCAGGCGCGCCCCGGGGGCGATGTGCATGCCGCCGCCGAAGTAGCCGCCGTTGGCCACCGCCAGGGTATAAAGGCGCACCTCCTCCCACGGGCGGTCGTCCAGGCGCACCCGCACCCGCGGGTTTTTGTAGCGCAGCGCCGCCTTGGCCGAGGCATAAAGGAACGTCGCCTTGCCACCCAGGCGCTTGCTCGACTGGTTGGCCAGCAGATCGACCAGACCCGACATCCCGGCGCTGGCGATGTTGAGGAAGTAGCGGCGCTGCGGCCGCCCGTCGTGACCGGCAAACTCGAGCTGGCCGGCGTCGAGCAGGCGCCCCGGCGCGGCGGCGATGGCGCGCGCCGCCGCCCCGAGCTCCTCGGGCAGCGCGAGCGAGCGCCGCAGATCGCCGCCGGTGGCGCACGGCAGGTAGCCGAAGCTGCAGGTGGGCTCGCTGCTCGGCAGCTGCTCCTGCGCCTGCAGCAGGCCGGCCGCGACCTCGGAAGCGGTGCCGTCGCCGCCCAGGGCAATCACCAGCCGCGCCCCGCCGAGCGCCGCCGCCCGTGCCAGCCCGGTGCCCTCGCCGGCGCGCGTGGTCGCCTGCAGCGTCAGCGGACCGAGCGCCGACCGCAGCTCGGGCTCGATGAGCGGCCAGCGCCGCGCCGGCCAGCCGCCGCGGGCCTGCGGATTTACGATGATTACCGTCGGCGCGGCAGGGGTCTTAGTCAAGGAAGTCAACCGGCCCGGCCCCTTTTCGGACAAGCTGCGGCGGCTCCCGGGTCAGGTCGACCACCGTCGTCGGCACCACGCCGCCCGGACCGCCGTCCAGGACCAGCGAGAGCTGCGGGAACTGCTCGGCGATGTCGCTGGGCCACTGCAGCGGCTCGCCGCCGTGCGGACCGGCGGTCGTCGACAACAGCGGTCGCCCCAGCGCCTGGGCGATGGCGCGCGGCACCGCGTGGGCGGGCACCCGGATGCCGACCTGGGTGCGCTTGGGGGCGATGGTCTTTGGCACCTCGCGCGTCGCCGGCAGGATGAACGTATACGGCCCGGGGAGCAGCCGGCGCAGCAGCCGGTAGGCGGCGCTGTCGACGACGACGTAGCGGGCGATGTCCGACAGGTCGAGACAGACCAGCGCCAGCGACTGGCTGCGCGGCATGTTCTTGGCCTGATAGAGCCGATCGAGGGCGTCCTTGTTGAGCAGATCGCAGCCGAGCCCATAGACCGTGTCCGTCGGGTAGGCGATAAGCTCCCCGGCATTGAGGGCGGCGACGGCGCGCTGGATCTTGCGCGGTTCCGGGTGTTCAGAATTTATCTCGAGCAGCACAGCGCGGCGAGCATACAACTTCCGCCGCCGCTCGTCATGGTCGCGGGTGCGCGGCGGCCCCGGCTACTAAAGGGCGATGGCGGCGCGGAAGAGCAGCTCGTGCTCGGCGGTGCGATAAAACGGGATGGTGGGCTGCGGCACCGCGGCGCTGGCCGGCACCGGGATGCGGGTGTCGCCTTGGATGAGCGGCATGTCGCCGTCCAGGTAGTTGACCAGGTAGTTGGCCGAGAAGCGGAAGTGCCGGCTCCACCACACGTTCACCGCTGCCCCGAACGAGTCGACGGTGAGGTTGCCAAGGCCCACCCGCTGGGTGTCCACAAGCGCGCCGGTGGCATCGGCCTCCTCCTGGCGCAGCGACAGCCGCTCGTAGCGCGCGGTCACGTAGACGCCCAGGGGAAACTGCTCCTTGCCCTTGTGGTAGCCGTGCCAGCGCTGCGGCGTCTCCCGCCCCGGAGTCGGCAGCATGTCGGAGCTGCCGACGATCCAGTACCAGGCCTGCATATAGAACGAGGTGCCGGTGCGGTTGATGTTGCCGGCCAGCACCCGGCCCAGCGGCAAGAGCCGCTCGGCGGCCGAGCCATCGGTGGCGCGGTAGACGCCGAGGCCCTCGTGGTCGTCGTGGACGAGCTCGAAGCGGAAGCCGAGCGGGCCGATGGGGACGTTGAGCTCGACCGCCCACTTGAGCAGCTCGCCGTTGGGGACAAACCGGCAGCCGCCGGTGCAGCCCAGGGTGCCGGCGGCGCCGCCGAACTGGGTGGGCAGGATGTCGACCCCGGCCTGGGTGGTGAGCGACTGCGCGTCATAGTTCACGTCGATGCGCCGCCCCCACCACAGCGAGCCGCCGAGCCAGATCTCCCCCGGCCAGTGCATACCGTGCGACTGCCCGATGAGCGCCAGCGGCGCCAGGTAAGCGCGCCCCATCACATCAAAGTGGTTGTCGGAGTTTCGCACGTTGATGCCGTCGCCGTTGAAGACCCCGACCTCGTAGTGGAAGATCCGCGACGGGGCCAGGCCGTGCACCATCAGGCCGAGCTCTTTGTTGCTGGGGATGCCGAAGGCGCGCACGGTGATCGAGCGCTCCATGAAGTCCAGGTACTTGTCGACGGTGCGGTTCTCCAGGGTGAACGGCGCGTCGAACTGGCCGACCATGATGTTGGCCCACGGGGTGAAGTTGGCGTTGAGGAAGGCGTCGCTGATGCTCGCCGACTGCGCCCCGAGCGGGATGGTCGCGAACTCGCCCGAGATGAGGAAGTCGATGTGCTTGAGGATGGTGCCGTTCAGCTCGGCCCGGGCGCGGCGGACAAAGATCGTGTCGCGCGGCCGCTGATCGGTGACGCCGTCGGGGGTGGAGCCGGCGGACTGCGGGTCGCCGCGGTTTGGGAAGAAGAACCCATCGACGTTGAGGCGGCCGTTGGGGAACAGGACGAAGTTGCTATCGCGCGAGCGGATAAACGGCGCGCCGTTGGTATAGCCGGCCAGCGGCGCGTCCTGGTCGCGCTCGAATGCCGAGCGGTCGGCCTCGGGCGCGGCGGCAGTGGGCGGCTTGACCGGCTCGGGGCTGGCGACGCCGCCGCCCGGGGAAGCGCCGACTGGCGATGGACGCGGCGGCTGCACCGTCGCCGGGAGGATGCCCACCGGCACCCCGGCCTGCCCCTGGGCAGCGGCCGCCGCCGGGGCGACAAGCACAAGCCCGACCAGACACAGGCGCAGCGCCCGCGCGCCGCGCGCAGTCGGGGGCGCGGCGGACGAGCTGTCACTGACCGCGGGGCGAAGCTGGCTCGCACGCGGCGCAGCGGGCGCAGCGCCGCCACGACCGTCCCTGGCCCGCACCGCCAGGCTCGGGGTGAGCCGCGTCGCCCTCATCGCCGTTGCCAGCAAGATTCCCATTGGGTTCTCATGATGTTACCGGAGATTATGTCAGCTGAGATCCATAAAAATATTCAAAAATCCTTAACCTGCGACGGGCCCCAGGCCGCGCGGCCTGCCCGAAGTTCGCCTACGGCAGAAGCGCGCGCGGCAAGGCGGGCCATAGGGCGTGAAAGTGGTGCACCGGGCCGTGACCGAGCGCCGACCCGGCCCCCCCGGCTGTCGGCTTGCCGAGCTCTTGCCAGAGCCCGTCGGCGGCGGCAATCGCCGCGGTGACGTAGCGCTTGGCGGAGCCCGCCGCCGCGCTGAGCGCAAGCCCGTGACCCAGGCCAGCGGCCAGCGCGGCGGCGAAGGTGCAGCCGGTGCCGTGGGTGTGGCGCGTCGGCAGCCGCGGCCCCGGCAAGATCGTAAGCTCGCTGCCGGTATCGATCAGGTCGTCGCTGCTCGCGCCGCCGGCGTGACCCCCTTTGAGCACCACCGCCGCCGGCCCCAGCCGGCGCAGCTCGGCGCAGGCGCGGCGCGGCTCCGCCCGCACCGCCGCCTCATCGCAGCCGAGCAGCACCGCCGCTTCGGGCAGGTTGGGGGTGAGCACCGTGGCGCGCGGCAGCAGCCGGCGCAGCGCCGCCGCTCCGTCCGCGGCCAGCAGCGGCGCCCCGCCCTTGGCCACCATCACCGGATCGAGCACCACCGGGATCTGCGGGTAGTCGGCGAGCACCGCCGCCACCGTGTCGATGACCGCGGCGCCGTGCAGCATGCCGAGCTTGATGACGGCGACCTGCAGATCGGTAAGCACCGCCTCCAGCTGCGCCCGCACAAAGTCTGCCGGGACCTCCAGGATCGCCGCCACAGCGCGGGTGTTCTGCGCGGTGAGCGCCGTCAGCACCGAGGCCCCGTAGACCCCGAGCGCCGAGAACGTCTTCAGGTCCGCCTGCACCCCGGCGCCGCCGCTGCTGTCCGAGCCGGCGATGGTGAGGGCGACGGGAATGTGCGGCGCGCGCAGCGCCCCACCGCGCCGCGCATCGGCCGCCAGTTCCTGGGCAGGCTTGTTCATGGCTTGGGTCCTTTCGTAAAGCAGGAGGCGCGGCCCGGCTGGGTGGGCCAGTCAGCTCGCCGGCGGCGCCGCTCGGGTGACTTCATAGTGGTAGCGCCACACGCGCGCCTCGGGGGGCAGCGCCCGGCGGACCAGGACCTCCTGCACCCAGCGCGGCGGCACCAGCTCGGGCACCCACAAGATGAGCAGCGCATGGCTGGCCCCGGCCACGTGGGACAGCTCGCCGACCACCTCGATGATCTCGTGATGGCGGCGGGGACCCGACTCGCTGTCGAGCTGCGGCAGCAGCACGGTCAGCTCGGCGTCGTGCTCATCGCCGACCGCGGCGAGTACGGCGACCTGCCCGGGCAGCGGGTTCTGCCACTGCAGGGTCAGCCGATCGCCGTGCTGGAAGCTGCCGAGCGGGGTCGTAAAGTCCGCTGCTGCGCCCGCCGCCGCTGGCAGGCGCTCGAGCACGGTCCAGGTGCCGCGCTGCACTCTGGATCCGCGCCCTGGTCGCCCAGGCCACCGTGGCGCGCCGGGCGAGCCGCCGGCTGCGAGCGGGGCTCGGCTCGGCGCGCGCAGCCGCGCCTGCAGCCACGCCGCCTGCTCGGCGAGCACCGGCGCCTCCAGCGCCAGCGCGTAAGGTCCGTCGCCGTCCTGCTCGGCCGCGGCGTGCCGCAGCAGGGCCGCGCTCACCGACTCGCGCTCGCAGTCGAGGTCGGGCAGCTCGCGCCACAGCCCGAGCAGGCCGGCGGCGCTCGACAGCGGCAGCGCGCCCGGGTCGCCGCCCAGCTCGAGGCCGGCGGCAGCGGCGCGGGCGGCGACCCAGCGGTCGGCGGCCGGACACAGGAGCGCGTGCAGCTGCAGGAAGCTGCGCAGCGCGCCCTCCAGGTGCTCGTCGAGCAGCGCCGCCTGAGCGCGGGTGGCCAGGGTCTTGGCCGGCTCCTCGAGGTCGCCCAGCGCCTGAGCCGCCGCTGGCACGACGCCAGCGCTCACGGCGCAGCGACCTCGGGCGCCTCCTCGGTCTTGTCGCGGCGGCCCAGCGTCAGGCGCAGGTGCGCCGCGATGAAGCGGCGCTGCCGGACCAGCTGCACGAGCGCCAGGACCACGTAGAGCGCCGACAGGCCGTAGCGCACATTAGTCTGCGGAAACGGCAGCTGCACCAGAAACAGCCCGAGCAGCAACAGCGCCTTGAACAGCCCGAGCGTACCGTCGAGCAGGAACGCCACGCCGAGCAGGCTCTGGGCGGCGGTGAGGACCAGCTCTTCGGTCTGCCGCGGGACCAGCGGCAGCGGCGTCAGCTCACCAAGCGACGCCGAGTACACAAGCGGCAGCGTGCCAACGAGCAGCGTCCACTGGTTCACCTTGGACGACAGCAGCGCCGACATGCCGGCGGCGCCATGGCCGCGCACCGCGAACAGGGTGGCCACCAGCAGCTCGGGGGCCTCCGAGGCGAGCGGCGCCAGCCACTGCACCAGGAGGAACTTGTCGATGCCGAGCTGCTCGCCCGAGCCGATGAGCGACTCGGCGAACGGCTTGGCGCAGCAGAGCAGCGTCCCGGCCGCCAGCAGCAGCAACAGCCCCACCGCCACCCGCCGCTTGAGCTTGGGCAGCGAACCCAGGTCATGCGCGACGCCGGCGAGCTCGGGCTCACTCTCGTCGTTGCCGCTGATCCGCCACAGGTAGAAGGCGAACAGCACGAGCAGACCCACGCCGTTCCACACCGCGATGCCCCGGGTGAGCGGCATGAGCAGCGACCACAGGGTGGCCAGCGCCAGCACGGTCAGGTCGATGCCGAAGCCGGGCCCCAGGGATACAACCTCAAGGGGTCCCTTGCTGCCGCTCTTGCGGCGCTCCTTGCTCGTGTAATAGATGCTGCACAGCGCCACCAGCGGCCAGCCGATGCCGATGAGCAGCCGGTTGCTGCCGGTCATGTTCGCCGCCGCGTACTGCGCGTAGGTCGGATCGCGCGCCGCGCTGCTGGCAAAGTACAGGTCGACCGCGTACTCGGGGAGCACCGCGATGAAGGCCAGCACCGCCATCGCCAGGCCCTGGCTGATGTCCACCTGCAGCGCCTCGGCCGCCCAGGCCAGGATGAACGCCGCCGCCAGCACTGAGCCCCCGAACAGCCACAGCGCCTGCAAGGCCGGCAGCTGCGCGTGCGTGAGGCGCAGGTAGATGCCAAGCAGCCCGCAGAGCACTGCCAGCCCCAAACGGACGGCCGAGCCGCCGGAAAACCGTGCGTTTACGCCCTGATCATCTGTCGACAAATAACACCAATCTCCACAGCCTACTCTGCCACTGTCGGCACCGCAACCACCGCAGCGCGCTCCCCCTACCGCGCCGACCACCGGGTCTGCGCCGGCCCGCGCTGCTTGCGTGTGGGTGGTCGGTCCGTCCGCGCCTTGCTATGATGCGGGGCGTGGCAGTGGGGATACAGCAGAGATTCATCGCCGCGCGCTGGCGTCTGCAGGCGGCGCGACTGGCGGCGCTGGCGGCGCTTCTGCCAGTTGGGGGCTGCCAGTTCGGCACCCGCCCCGGTCCGCCCGAGCCTGGCCCCGGCTTCCGCGCCGCCGCCCCGGCGCCCGGTCCGCAGCGGAGCAGCGCGCCGCCGGCCGAGCCGCGCGCCGCCGCCAGCCTGCTCGCCCTGCCCGCGCCGAGCGCCGGGCTGCCCGGCCAGTCGGCCAGCGCGCCGCAGCCGGTGAGCGCCGATGCCGGCAGCGGCGAGGGATCGCCTGGCGCGGCCGTCGCGCTCGGCGGACCGGCGGCGATGTATCGCGGCGATGCCCAGCACACCGGCCGCAGCCCGTTTACCCTTCCTATAAGTGCGCCGCAGGAGCGCTGGCGCTTCACCACCCAGGGCAGCATCACCGCCGCGCCGGCGGTGGCCAGCGACGGGACGGTCGTCATCAGCTCGCACGACGGGGGGGTCTACGCCCTCACCGCCCTGGGCCTTTTGCGCTGGCGCTACCGCACCGCCGACATGGTGTGGGCGACCCCGGCCCTCGGCGGCGATGGGACGCTGTATGTAGGCTCGGATGACGATCGCCTGCACGCCCTGTCGCTAGGCGATGGCACGGCGCGGTGGACGGTGGCCGCCGGCACCTGCAAGCGCAGCGGCGGTCGCAGCCCCGAGGGCTCGCGCTGCGACGTCGAGCAGGTGACGCTCGGCAGCGATGGCACGCTCTACATCGGCGGCGACGGTATCTACGCGGTGCGCAGCGATGGCAAGGTGCGCTGGCACTTCGATCCGGCGTCCGGGACCTCGTCGGCGCCCTCGCCCGAGCCGGCGCAGCGGCCGACCCCCGGCATCAACGCCGCCAAGCGGGTCCACTGCGGCTCGGCCCCTTCGGTCGCCCGCAACGGCACCGTGTATGCGATCTGCCAGGAGGTGCTCTACGCCCTGGGACCCGACGGCAGCAAGCGCTGGGAGTTCTCCGCCCAGGGCGAGTTCGAGTCGGCCCCGGCGCTCGCTGAGGACGGGACCGCCTACCTTGGCAGCGATGATCGCCGGCTGTACGCGCTCGACGCCCTGGGTCAGCTGCGGTTCATGTACCTGGCCGGGGCGCCGATCCGCACCGCGGTGGCGCTCGGCCGGGACGGCTCGGTGGTGTTTGGCTGCGACGACAACGCCCTTTACTCGGTGCGCAGCGACGGAACTCTCGGCTGGAGCTTTCGCACCGCCGACACCGTGCGCTCCTCACCGCTCATCGACGCCGCGGGCAGCGCGCTGTTCGGCTCGCGCGACGATCGGCTGTACGCGGTGGCCGCCGATGGCAAGCTCAAGTGGTCGGTGGTGCTCGACAGCGATGTCGACGGCGCGCCGGCGCTCGGGCCCGATGGGACGATCTACATCGGCGCCGATGATCAGGCCCTGCACGCGCTGCGCTGAGCGGCGGCCCGGCTTCGGGTTCGCTGGCTGAAGCAAGACGGAGCGCGCGGCCCGGCTTCGGGTTCGGGCGCGCGGAGCTTCTTGGCTGCCAGCACGGCCGGACCCGCACTCGGGTCGCGGAGAAGTTTTGCCACAGCCGGTTAGCTGGTTCGCCGCGGCTCGCGTCCGCCCCGCCCCTGCTCGCTGACGTTGCGGGTAAAGCCCTCGCGGAGGAAGCTGTGCCACATCGCCGGGCGGTAGACATCCCCGGCGAGCAGGCTGGTGATCGCCGAGCGCGTGGTCTCGTGCGCGGCCGAGTGGACGAGCAGCTTGCGCAGGCTCTCGCCATAGAACTCGTGGACCAGGCGCTTGAACAGGTCGGCGCCCTGGATCGCCTGCTGCTGGTAGCCGGCGAAACGGTCGGCCGACAGATCGCCGGCCTGCAGGGCGGCGTGGATCGCCCCGGCGGCGAAGCGCCCGCCCTGCATCGCCATGAGCACGCCGGTCGAGAACAGCGGATCGATGAACGCCGCCGCATCGCCCACAAGGAGGAAGCGATCGCCATAGTACTGCCGGCAGCGGTACGACCAGTTGCCGGTCGTGCCCACCGGCCGCACCCGGGTCGCGCCATCGAGCAGCTTCTGCATCGCCGGCGTCTCGGCCAGCGCTGCCGTAAACAGCTCCTCGGGCGACAGGCCGCGGCGGCTGAGGGTAAAGTGCTTCTGCAAGACGCAGCCGATGCTGGTCAGGGTGCCGCGGAAGGGGATGAACCACCACCAGCCGCCGTCGAAAAGGACGATGGTGATGTTGCCCTCATCGCTGCCCGGCTGGCGCTGGCAGTTCTCGTAGTGGGTGAAGCAGGCGACGTTGGTGGTCACCAGGTCATCGGTGACCTTGAGCCCGCAGCGCCCGCCAAGGAAGGTGTCGCGCCCGGTCGCATCGACAAACAGCTGGCCCTGCACCTGGTACTCGGGACCAGCTGTGGGCCGCGCGGTCACCTGCACCCGATCGGGGAGGAACTCGACATCCCGGACCTCGGTGAGGTAGCGCACCTCGGCCCCGAGCCGCGCCGAGTTGTCGAGCAGCATCTGGTCGAACTCGCCGCGCTGGACCTCGTAGGCAAAGGGGTGATCGGGTCGGATCGCATTGGCGAAGTAGTAGGTGTACTCGGCGCCCGACTCGTTGTGGATAAAGCGCGCCCCCGGCTTGCGGATAAAGCGCTTGGCCATCTCGTCCTTCAGCTCCAGCTCATCCCAGATCTCCCCACAGCAGGGGAGCAGGGACTCGCCGATGTGAAAGCGCGGGAACTGCTCTCGCTCGAGCACAAGGACGCGCCGGCCGTGCTTGCGTAGGTAGCTCGCCGTTGTCGAGCCCGCCGGTCCGCCGCCGGCCACGATCACGTCATACGGGGTCTCACCGAGTTGTATCGCCATGGATGTATGCCTCAGAAGCGGGTTCGCGCCGGCCGGCCGCGCGCGCGCGCTGCTGGCGGTCACGGCCCATTTAAAGAAATGCCGGGGCAGTTGTAAATGCGGGAATTGGCGACGAGCGGTAGCGCCGATGGGCGCCGCAGAGGCGGCCAGAGTCTTGGGCGAGGTCGAGGCGCAGCGGCAACGGGCGCCCCCGCGGCCGCCAGGTCAGCCGGGCAGGCTCAGGTGGCGTAGCAGCGCAGGAGGATGACGGTGATGTTGTCGACACCGCCGTTCTTGTTGGCCTGGTCCACGAGGTCGGTGACCGCCTTCTCCAGGTCCTCTTCGGCCGCCTTGCAGATGTCGAAGATCCGCTGATCGTCGAGCATACCGGTCAGGCCGTCGCAGCACAGCATGAGCGTATCGCCAGGCTGCATCGCGTCGTGGCGAATATCGACCTGCACCGTCTCCCGCATCCCGAGGGCGCGGGTGATGACGTTTTTGTGCGGGAAGTTTCGCTGCTCTTCCTCGGTCATGTCGGGCTTGGCCTCCTTGTAGTCCTCAAGGAGGCTGTGATCGCGCGTCATCTGCTGGATCTTGTCACCGCGCATGCGGTATCCGCGCGAATCACCGACGTGGCCAAAGTAGGCCTTTTCGCCGCTGAGCATGCACGTCACCATGGTGGTGCCCATGCCCTTGCACATCGGGTCTTTGGTGGCCGACTCGTGAACCTTCCAGTTGGCCAACTTGATGCCGCAGACCAGGCGATTTTCGACGTACGACAGCTGGCGGTCCATTTTATAGGGCCAGGTGGCGTCTTCGTCCTTTGTTCGCCGAAAAAATTCCTGCAGCGTTTCGGCAGCCAGCTTCGAGGCAACTTCCCCCTTAGCGTGGCCACCCATGCCGTCCGCCACGATGAAGAGCTGCTCATCCTCCATGAGGAGGAAGTAGTCCTCATTCTGCGTCCGTTTCATTCCGGGATCGGTTTTAGCAGCGTAGCGGATCTTCATGGGTAGAGGCGCTCGGCGTCCTAAATCACCGCGCAGAGTAGGACTTTATCAACAGCAGCGATAAAGTCAACGGGGCCTTTTGTCCCCAAGCTGCCCTTTTCCCCGTCGGGGAGGATCGGGGGAGCCCCACAGGGGACGAGAACCTATGGTTTTTTTGGGGTCGCAGTTTTTTTCGGACTTTTTTTCTTGCCGGTTTTTGTTGTTTTTCTAGGATTTTTCAGGGGGATTTTCGGGGAGTTTTTCGGGGAGTTTTTCCCGGCCGGATCTGGCTTGCTCGCAGCCCCCTTAGGCTGATTGCGCCGCAGGGCCCTGGCCCCTACGATGAGGGTCCATGGCGATCCAAAAAAGTGACAGTCAAAGTGACAGTCAAAGTGACAGTCAAAGTGACAGCGCGCAGAGCGCGGCAGCCCCGCCCCCCCAGCCGCAAGCGGAGGTGACCCGGCCGCAGGCCGAGATCGTCACCATCGGCGATGAGCTTAACCGCGGCGAGATTATTGATAGCAACGCCGCCTGGCTCGGCGAGCGGCTGAGCGATCCCGAGCTTGGCTTTTATGTCCGCTTCCGCCAGGGGGCCAACGACGAGCCGGCGGACATCGCCGCGGTGCTGCGGGCGGCGGCGCAGCGCTCGCAGGTGGTGGTGGTCTCCGGGGGCCTGGGGCCGACCACCGATGATCTCACGGTGGAGGTGGCGGCGCAGCTTGTCGGCGTCGAGCCGGTGCTCGAGCCCGAGCACGAGCGCCGCATGCGCGCCCGCTTCGCCGAGCGCAACTTCGCCCTGAGCCCGAACAACCTGCGCCAGGTGCGCATCCCCGCCGGCGCCACCGTGCTGGCAAACCGCCACGGCCTGGCCCCCGGCTTCGCGCTGCAGCTTGAGGGCGCGACGCTGTTCTTCATGCCCGGGGTGCCGCGCGAGATGAAGCCGATGTTCCAGGACGAGGTCGTGCCGCGCCTGCGCGCCCTGCGAGCCAGCATCGGCACCGCGGCGCCGCTGGGCACCGCGCGGCGCGTCTACCGGGTCATTGGCCTTGGCGAGTCGCACGTCGATCACCGCCTGGCCGGCCTCATCACGCCGCTGCCCGCCGGCGCCCGCCAGGTGACGGTGCACTACCGCCTCGCCTTTCCCGAGGTGGTGGTGACCCTCATCGCCCAGGCCGATGACGACGCCGCCGCGCAGGGCGTCATCCAAAAGCTCGATCAGGAGGTGCGGCAGCGCCTCGGCCGCGCCTTATACAGCGATGGCGCGGACGAGCTGCCGGTGGTGCTGGGGGCGGCGCTGCGGGCTCGCGGGGCGACGCTCGGCACCGCCGAGTCGTGCACCGGCGGCCTCATCGGCGAGCTGCTCACCGCGGTGCCCGGCTCGTCGGACTACTTCCGCGGCGGCGTCATTGCCTATGCCAACGAGGTCAAGATCGCCGCCCTCGGGGTCCAGCCCGCCACCCTCGCCGCGCACGGCGCAGTGAGCAAGCAGACCGTCGAGGAGATGGCCCGCGGGGCGCGCCGGCTGCTCGGCTGCACCTACGCGGTGGCGGTCTCCGGGGTCGCCGGCCCTGGCGGCGGCACGCCGGAAAAGCCGGTGGGGACGGTGCACGTAGCGGTGGCCGGGCCGGATGCCGAGACCGTGCTGACCCGGCAGATCCTGTGGCCTGGCGATCGCGAGCAGGTCCGGCGCATCGCCGCCTTCGCCGCGCTCAACCTGGTGCACAAGGCGCTGTTCCCCGAGCGCCTGAGCGACGCCAGCCTGCGCCTGTAGCCGGCGCCGCAGCGATTGCTGGCTCGACCGCCGAGGATTCGTTTAGTCTGACCAGATGCGGCTCGGTAAGAAGATCCTTGGCGGCCTGGGGCTGCTCGTCGTCTTGCTCCTCGGGGTGGCGGTGGTCAAGACCGCGACCACCCGCTCGCGCCAGCTGCCGGCAAGGCCGGCCGAGGTGCCGGCCTATTCTCGCGAAGCGGCGGCGCAGCTCGCCCAGCGGCTGGCCGGCGCGCTGCGCATCACGACCGTCTCGGCCGAGGGCCAGCCGGCGCCAGCGGACGAGCTGCGGGCGCTGCACGCCTACCTGCGCGCCAACTTCCCGGCCGTGCACGCGGCCCTGAAGGTCGAGACGGTCGGTGAGCTCAGCCTGCTGTACACTTGGCCGGGCCAGGACGCCACCGCACGGCCCTACCTGCTGCTCGCCCACCAGGACGTGGTCCCCGTCGAGCCGGCCAGCGCCGCCAAGTGGACCCACCCCCCGTTTGCCGGCGAGATCGCCGACGGCTTCATCTGGGGCCGCGGCGCCCTGGACGACAAGGGCAGCGTGCTTTCGATCTTGGAAGCGGTCGAGGCGCTGGTGCGCGCCGGCTTCAAGCCGCAGCGCACGGTCTACCTGGCCTTTGGTCACGATGAGGAGCTGTCGGGGCAGAAGGGCGCCAGCCAGATCGCCGCGCTGCTGGCCGCCCGCGGCGTGCACCTGGACTTCGTGCTGGATGAGGGCATGGTGATCACCGACGGCATGATCCCCGGCGCCCGGCAGCCGGTGGCGCTCATCGGCCTCGCCGAGAAGGGCTACCTGTCGCTCGCCCTTTCGGTCAGCGCGGCCGGCGGTCACTCCTCGCTGCCGCCGCCGCACACCGCCATCGGCGTGCTCAGCCGGGCGGTGCGGCGGGTCGAGGATCACCCCTTCCCGAGCGAGCTCCGGCCGCCGGCCAGCGAGCTATTTGACTACATTGGACCCGACCTCGCGGGGCCGCTGCGCTTCGTGTTCACCAACCTGTGGCTGCTGCGCCCGGTCCTTCTGTGGCAGCTCCGCCAGCAGCCGACCTCGGCGGCGATGCTGCGCACCACCACCGCGGTGACGATGTTCACCGGCGGGGCCAAGGACAACGTGCTGCCGCAGCAGGCGCGCGCGGTCATAAACTTCCGCGTCCTGCCCGGCGACACCACCGCCCAGGTCACCCAGCGGGTGCGCCGCCTCATCGCGGATCCGCAGGTGGACGTGCAGCCGATCGCCGCCTCGCAGGCCGAGCCGACGCCGGTCTCCAGCGCCAACTCGACTTCGTTTCGCGCCCTGACGGGTGCGATCCGCGCGGTGTTCCCGCAGGCGCTGGCCGGGCCGACGCTGATGCTCGGGCAGTCGGACTCCCGCTACTTCGCCGCGGTCGCCGACAACACCTACAGGTTCATGCCGGTGACGCTGCGCGCCGACGACCTCGGGCGCATCCACGGCACCGACGAGCGCATCGGCGTGCAGGCTTACGCCGAGGCCGTACGCTTCTATCAGCAGCTCTTGCGCAGCTGCGATCGCGAGCGCTGAACATGACCCGACCCACTGACGACCCGGGGCCGTCCCGGAGCTACTTCCGCTGCTTTGGCCGGCCGCCGGCCGACTCGCCCCACGGGGAGGCGGTAAGCTGCGGCGCCTGCTACCCGATCACCGACGTGCGCACGCGCTGCGAGCGCTGCGGCGGACTGCTGGATGTCGAGCACGACCTGGCGACCCTGCAGAAGACCTCGGGGGCGGCCTGGCGCGCCCTGTTCGACCAGCGGGCGCTGCGGGCGCCGTTTCCCTACACAAGCGGCGTGTGGGGCAAGAAGGAGTGGGTGCTGCCCGAGCTCCCCGACCCCGCGATCGTCTCTCTGGGCGAGGGGCACACGCCGCTGGTCCCGATGCCGCGCCTGGGCGCCGAGCTCGGCGTGCCGGACCTGTGGCTCAAGCAGTGCGGCCACAACCCCACCGGCTCGTTCAAGGACCTGGGCATGACGGTGCTGGTGTCGATGGTGCAGCACCTGCGCACGCTCGGGCGGCGGCTGCCGGCGGTGGCTTGCGCCTCGACCGGCGACACCTCGGCGGCGCTGGCGGCGTACTGCGCGCGGGCCGGGCTGCGCTCGGTGGTGTTCCTCCCGTCCGGCCAGCTCAGCGATGAGCAGCTCAGCCAGCCGCTGGCGCATTTTGCGCTGACGGTGGCCCTGGACACCGACTTTGACGGCTGCATGGCGCTGGTCGCGCAGTTCTGCCAGCGCCACGGCGTGTACCTGGCCAACTCGATGAACCCGCTGCGCATCGAGGGCCAAAAGACGCTGTCCTGCGAGATCGCCCAGCAGCTCGACTGGGAGCCGCCCGACTGGGTGGTGGTCCCCGGCGGCAACCTCGGTCACACCACCGCGCTCGGCCGCGGCTTCGAGCTGCTGCGCGCCCTGGGCCTGTGCCGCAAGACGCCGCGCATCTTGGTCGCCCAGGCCGCCAGCGCGGCGCCCCTGTACCAGGCCTTCAAGAGCAAGTGGCACTTCGCCCCGCTGGTCGCCCAGCCGACGCTGGCCAGCGCCATCCGCATCGGCAACCCGGTGAACGTCCACAAGGCCATCGCGGTGCTGCGGCGGCTGGACGGCGCGGTCGAGCTGGCCAGCGAAGACGAGCTGGCGCGCGCCTTCGTCCTTGGCGATCAGCACGGGCTGTACTGCGATCCCCACACCGGGGTGGCGCTGGCCGCGCTGGCCAAGCAGCGCGCCGCCGGGCTCATCCGTGAGAGCGAGCGCGTGGTGGTGGTGAGCACCGCCCACGGCCTGAAGTTCGGCGCCCTCAAGCGCGCCCATCACCAGAGCCAAAGCCAAAGCCAAAGCCAGCTCGGCGGGCCGGCGGCGCCGCGCAACCCGCCGCTGCAGGTGCGCGCCGAGCTGGCCGCGCTGGAAGACCTGCTGCTGCCGCGATTGTTGTAGCTTACACGGGGCCCCCACCTGGCATACGCTGCGCCGCATGCGCAGCTATTTCCGCGGTCTTGTGATCGCTTCCTGCCTGCTCCTGGCCTGTCAGGTCAAGCCGCCCGACTCGCTTTTGGACGCCGGGGCCGGCGGCGCGGATGTGGGGATGCCACCGGTCACCGTCGGTCTTTTACAGGACTGCGCGGCGCGCGGGATCGGCTACGGCGATGTGCTGTGCGCGCCGGGCCTGCGCTGCAGCTTGGTCCTTGTCGGCGACGCCCCCGCCCAAGGGGCGCTCCTGCAGTGCGTGCCCGAGGCGCGGCCCGAGCAGGCGCTGGCCGAGGGCATGCCGTGCAGCTTCGACCAGGAGGTCACCTCACCGACCGAGCCGACCAAGCACTTTGACCGCTGCGGCCCCGGCTTTGGCTGCGTCCCGACGCCCAGCCAGGGCCTGCGGTGCCGCCGCCTGTGCCAGCTGCGCACCCGCAGCGCCTGCAGCAAGGCCGAGCTGTGCGTCCAGCCCACCCAGGTGAGCGGCGTCGGCTTCTGCGCCCGCCCGGACAAGTGCCGGCCGGTCGCCCCGCAGAGCGACTGTCCGCTCGGCAGCGATGGCAAGCCGCTCGGCTGCTACGTGCTCGGGGATAACAAGGGCACCGCGACGTTCTGCCTGGCGCAGCAGCCGTACGGCAGCGGTCAGGGGGAGCTCGACGCTCCCTGCGATCGCGCCTGGCACTGCCAGGCCGGCCTTGGCTGCGTCGCGCCGAGCAGCCGCGGCGCGCTCTGCCGCCCCTACTGCGCCCTGCCCGAGGTTCCCGACGGCGGCATGGCCCCCGACCTCGGCAGCGGCGAGGTCCTCTGCGCCGGCAACCTGGGCACCTGCCACGCCATCAGCGGCTACGAGACGGTCGGTCGCTGCTACTAAGTGCCGCCCGCCGCCGGCTGGAGAACCCCGCGGCGCCGGGCACCTTGGGGGACTTGTATCAAGCCGGGCCGGCTCGCCCTCCGCACTGACCTCAGGCGACGCGGGCGTGGCGGTGGACGCGCCCTGGCAGGAGCTCGCCGACCTGGACGCGCACGGTGCTGCGGCCGGCCCGCTGCGGCTCGACGAGCACGCGGTGGGCGATGCGCTCGGACAGCTCGGTGATGTGCGAGATGATCCCGATCTGCTGGCCGTGCGCCTGCAGCTCCTCCAGCACGGCCAGGGCGCTGTCCAGGGTGTCGCGATCCAGGCTGCCGAACCCCTCGTCGATAAACAGCGACTCGACGCGCACGTTGCGCGCCGACAGAGACGACAGGCCCAGCGCCAGCGCCAGCGATACCAGGAACGACTCCCCGCCCGACAGGGTGGCGCAGTCGCGCACCTGGCCGCCCATGTCGTGGTCGACGATCTCCAGGTCGAGCAGCCGCTCGTTGCGCAGGCCGGGGGCGACCGCAGCGAGCAGCCCGGCGGGCGGGCTGGGCGCCTCCGACCGGCCTTCGGTCTGCTCGCTGCGCCGCCGCAGCGAGTAGCGCGGACGCAGGCTGCGCAGGTGCTCGTTGGTGTACCCAAGGAGCGTGTCCAGGGTCAGGCTCTGGGCGAACAGACGAAACTTGGCCCCGTCGGCTGAGCCGATGAGCTCGTTGAGCAGCGCCCACTGCTCTACGAGCTGCGCCTGGGCCTCCCGCTCAAGCTGGCGCTGCGCCGCCTGCTCCCGCCGCTGGTCGTCTTCGTGGAGCTGCACCTCGAGGAGGTAGAGGCGATCGAGGACCTTCTGCAGCTCGGCCTTGACTGCATCGCGACCGCGCTCTGCGGCCTCGGCGTCGGGCACCGGGTGGCTCGCCGCCTCCGGGTGCGGCGAAGCGGCCGCCGGCTCCGCCAGCGCCAGGAGCCACGGCGATAGATCGCGCTCGCGGTGCTGCTGCAGCCGCCGGAGGCGATCCTCCAGGCGGCTCGTGGCCTCGACGACCGCCCGCTCGCGCGCCGCGAGCACTGCCTGCTGGTGGGCGCGCTCCTCGGCCGCGACCGCGAGCAGGGCCCGCGCCTCGTCCGGATCGGCGAGCCCGGTCTCGGTCAGCGCGGTAAGCAGCGCCGCCTGCCGGGCCGCCTGCGCCAGCTGCGCCGACTCCTCCCAGCGCTGGGCCTGGGTCAGCGCCTCCAGCGCCACCGCCAGCTCGCGCTCTGCCGTCGTGCGCGCGGCGACGGCGACCTGCTGCGCCGCGTCGGCCCGCTCGCTCGCCTCCTGCAGCGCCGCCCCTAGACCCTCGACGTCCGGCGCCGGCCCCACCGCACCGAGCTGCCCCAGCAGCTGCTGGCGCTGCGCCGTCAGCTCGGCCAGCGCCTGCCCGAGCTGGTCCACGGCCGCCGCGCGCTGGGCGCGCTCGGCAGCGGCGTGCTCGACAGCGACCGTGGCCACCCGCACCTCGGCTGCCGCCGCCTGCTGGGCCGCCGTGGCGTCGTGCAGCTCGGCGAGCTGGGCAGCAAACTCGCGCAGCCCGCTGGCCAGCGCCTGCTGCAGCGCCGCCGGATCGCGGTCGAGCAGCGCCTGCCACGGCGGGTGGCCGCCGAGCAGCGCCGCCGCCTCGGTCCGCGCCTGCGCCAGCCGGGCGGCCGTCGCGGCGCGCTTTTCCTCCAGCCGCACCCGCTTTTGCTCCAGCGCCGCCTGTGCCTTGTGCAGCTGCGCCTCGCCGTGGACAAGCGCCTCCCACTGCAGCCGCGCCTGGTCGCAGCTCGCCTGCGCGGTGGCCACCGCCGCCTGCTGGGCGGTGTGTCGAGCGAGGAAGCGCTCCCGCTCGGCGACGCGGGCGCCGACCTGCTGGCCCAGCGCGGCAGTGCTCGCCGCGTCGAGCGGGCCGCTGCCCGGACCGGGCAGGGCGGCGGCCAGCGGCGACTGCGCCTGCGCCAGCTCCCGCGAAAATCCCGCCAATTCGTCGGTGAGCGCCTGCAGCTGGGCCTGCTCGTGGGCCAGCTTGCGGCCAAGCTGGACGGCCTGCTCGCTGGCCGCGGCGTGGCGGCTGTGCGCCGCGCGCGCCTCGGCCGTGGCCTCCTGCAGGCGGCGCCGGCTGCCCTCCAGCGCCTCATCGAGCGCGGCCAGCTCGTCCCGCAGCTGCGCCACCAGCGTCCCCTCCCCCGCCGCGCTCTGCCCCAGCGGGTGCTCGGTGGCGCCGCACAGGGGGCATGGCCGGCCGGGCAGCAGCAGCTCTTTTCGCCGGGCGGCCAGCTCGGAGGCCGCCTGGGCGATGCGCAGATCGGCATCCAGGCGCGGGCGGCGGTCGGCCAGCTGCGCCCGCTCGGCGGCGGCAGCCTGCGCCTGCGCCTCGTGGCGGGCGACCGCGTGCGCGTGCTCGGTCAGCTGTCCCTGCAGCTGCTCCCCCTGCTGGGCGTGCTCGGCGCAAGCGGCCAGCAGCCGCGCCGCCTGGTCGAGTCGCCCGCGCAGGCGCCCAAGCAGCGACAGCTCCTGCTGGGTGCGGGCGACGGCATCGCCAGCGACAAGGGGGCGCAGCGCTTCCTGCTCGCGCGCCAGCGCCTCCTGCGCAGCCTGACGCGTCAGCTCGGCCGCCGCCACCGCCTGGCGGGCCCGCGCGCTCGCCGCGGCGCCCTGGGCCAGCTCCGGCTCCAGGGCGAGGCGCTGGCTCTCGAGCTCCGCCTGAGCTGCCTGCTGCTGGCAGAGCACCGCCAGCTCGCGCTGCAGGCCCTGCTGCTGGGCGTGGACGGCCTGCAGCTCGGGGTGAGCGGCGATGTACGCGCCGGCCGCCTGGCACCGCGCTGCCGCGGCGACTACATCCTGGTGATGGGCGGCCAGGGTCCGCTGCTGCGCCTGCAGCGCCGTGTCGGCAAGCTGCAGCGCCGCCGCAGCGCCCGTCTGCGCCTGAGCGGCGGCGCGCAGCTCCTGCTCGACGACCCGCGCCTTCTGCAGCACCGGCTGCGCGCCCAGCCACAGCTGCCGCGCCTGCGCCCGCTCGCTGTCGCGCTGGCGCTCGGCCTGCAGAGCCAGGGCGCTGCGCGCCTGCGCCTCGCCGCGGGCCGCCATCGCCGTCATCACCGTCTCGGTGGCCTGCTGCGCCGCCCGCCGCGCCTCGTCCTGGGCGAGCAGCAGCGGCCGCAGCTGCTCGGCCCGCCGCCAGCGGTCCAGGGTGAGGCGCACCTCATCGGCCTGCGCCAGCGCCGCCTGCGCCGCCTGCCGCTCGGCGTCCGCCGCCGCGACCTCCAGCTCGCGCGCCGCGACCTCGCGGTGGTGATCCACCAGCGCCTGGTAGGCGTCGTGCTGCTCGCCAAGCCGCGCCCGCCGGGCGACCGCGTCCTTTTGCTGCGCCTGCAGCGCCGCCCGCTCCTCGGGCGCCAGGGCCCGGCTGTGCGCCACCTCGGCCTCCAGCTGCTCCAGCCGCTCGCGCGCCGCCTTGTGGTGCTGGAAGGTCAGCTGCGACAGGCGGGAATAGAGCTCTCCTCCGGTGATCGTCTCCAGCAGGCGGGCCCGCTCCTTGCCGGTCTCGTGCAGAAAGCGGGCAAAGTCACCCTGGGCGAGCAGCACCGAGCGGCAGAACTGCTCAAACCCGAGCCCGATCTTCTCTTCGATGCGCTGCAGCGTCTCCTTCTTGCGGTGGCTGGAGTGATCGGTGCCGGTGTCGAGGTTGTGCAGCTCGAGCTGGGTCGGCTGCCAGTCGCCGGCCAGCTTGCGGTGGGCGCGGTGGGTGCGCCAGATCGCCCGCCAGCGCTGGCCGTGGCTGTCGCGGAAGTCGACCTGGGCCATCGCCTTGACGGCGCTCTTCTGCACCACCGCCAGGCTGTCGGTGCCAAGGCGCGGCGTGCGGTCGTACAGGGCCAGGCACAGCGCATCGAGCAGGGTGCTCTTGCCGGCGCCGGTCGGGCCGCAGATGACCAGCAGCCCGGCGCCGCCGAGCGGCCCGTGCGCCAGCTGGACCTCGAAGCGATCGAGGCTGGCCAGGCTCTCGCCGGCGATGGTGAGGATCCTCATGGCGGGCCTCCGGCGTCGGTCAGCCGGCTATCGGCGGTCGCCGCGCCGCCGTCTCCGCTCTGCTCGTGAACCTTGTCGAGCAGGGCGCGGAACAGCCGCAGCTGCGGCTCGGGCACCGCGGCGGTGGCATCGTCCATCACGTGCTGGTAGCGGCGCTTGAGCACCTCCTCGGGGTCGAGGTCGCGCAGCTGCTCGCCGCCCGCCGCCTCACCGGTGGCCCCCAGTCGGTCGCCCGCCTCTTTTCGGGTCACCGTGATGCGCGTAAGGCGCGGCCACGCCGAAGCGGTGGCCTCCTCGATGGTCCGGCGCAGGGCGGCGTTGGTCTCGCTCGCCCCGAGCAGCACCCGCACCTCGAGGTAGGGCCGCTCGTCCGCGCTCGCCTCCGCCGGGCCGCGCGCCGGCAGGCTGTGCAGCAGCGGCAGCACCTCGGCGAGCGGCTGCGGCTGCGCCGGCACGCGCAGGATCTCGACGCTGCGCGGCACCGGCTCGGCGCGCACCTGCTGCAGCCGCTCCCCTTCCAGGTCGACGATGAGGACCTGGTGGCGATACTCGGCTTCGGACAGCGCCATCGGCAGCGGCGAGCCGCTGTAGCGAATGTGCTCGTGCCCGGCGACGCACTGCCCAAGGTGCAGGTGGCCCAGCGCCACGTAGGCGACCTCGGGGGGGAAAAGCTCGACGGGGAGCGGCAGCTGGTTGCCGAGCTGGATCTTGCGCTCGCTGTCGAGCGAGGTCCGGGTCTGCGCGAGGTAGCAGTGGCCGGCGGCGAGCAGCGCCTGACCGGGCCGGCGCTGGGCGCGGGCGAAGTCGAACAGCTGGCCGTAGATGGCGTGCACGCTGCCCAGCAGCTCGGTGCTGGCCTGCTGCAGGTGGGCGGCGCGCTCGCGGGCATCGGCGGCGGCGTCACCGCTCGGGGTCAGCAGCTCCGTCACAAGGATGCTCGGCAGGTCCACCGGCCGCAGGTAGGGGACGGCGACCAGCCAGGCCGCGATCTCGCCGCCGCGGCGGTGCAGCGGGATGACCGCGCGCTCTGCGTCGACCGCCAGTCCCTCGCCGGTGCGCGGCAGCCCGCCGAGCACGTGCACCCGCACCGCGCGCAACAGCTCGGCCGGGGCGTCGAGCCGCAGCGGCGAGTCGTGGTTGCCGCCAAGGACCACGAGGTCGAGCTCGGGCAGGCGGCGGCGGCAGGCGGCGAGGAACTCGTAGTAGGCGCGCTGCGCCTCGGCCGGCGGGTTGGCGCTGTCAAACACATCGCCGGCCACGACCAGCGCGTCGGCCTGCTCGGCGCAAAGGAGCTCGAGCAGCCAGTCGAGGAAGCGCCGGTGCTCAAAGTCGCGCGGCCTTTCGTGGAGCCGCTGACCCAAGTGCCAGTCCGAGGTATGCACGAGCCGCATGCGCCGCGGTTATAGCGCCTTCCTGGGACAGCCTGGCCAAATTCCCTGCTAGTTCCGTCGCCAAAGCCGCAAGCGAGGCGAGCCCGGGCCGGCGGTCGCACCTAGGTCATTGCCTAGGAGGGACGGCTAGGGCGATGATCTAGGGCAATGATGGTGACAAGGCGCGGCCCACGCAAGACCTGCCCGCTGCCGAGAGCCTTGACAGCATCTAAGGCCATCCGGCATGTTGCGCTATCGAGTTTTCAGTCAAAAATACCGCCGCAGTGTGGGCTCTCGTCGTCGACGGTCTGCGTGCCGGAGAGGGCTTGTAAGCAACCGCCAGAAGAGCTCGCCGCGATCTATTTCTCTCTTGGGTTTGGGCCGTCTCGACAGCGGCCAGGGCAAGGGTCCATGTCCATGTTCAGAAACAGCGATAAACAGCTCCCTCGGAAACAGCGGTTTTTTAGTTCGGCGAAGGTGAAGCTCGCGCTGGGCGCCTGCGCGCTGCCGGTCGCGCTCGGGACGCTCGGGGCGACGCTCGGGAGCGGATGCGGGCCATCGTCCAAGGCCGAGGTGAAGGGCGAGGTCGCCGGGGTGGGCACGGCGCCGGTGCGGGTGCGCAGCTTCTCCGACTCGCGCCCGGTCAACTGTCTGGCGGCGGCCGCGGGGCTTGTGTGGGTGGGCACGCCGCGCGGGCTCATCCGCTGGACGACGACCACCGATCCGCCGACCCCGGCAGTGCTTACCACCATCGACGGCCTGCCCTCGGATCGCATCACCGCGATCTCGCTCGATCAGAAGGGCGGCGTGTGGGTGACGACGCCCAAGGGCGTGTCGCGCTTCTTTTCGGGCTCGTGGACCAACTACCCCAAGCCGCCGGTCGGCGATCTGGTGGCCGGCATCGTCGCCAGCAGCGATGGTGAGCACGCCTGGGTCGGCGGCAGCGATGGCATCGCCCGCCTGCGCGACGGCCAGTGGGAGCGCTTCGCATCGGGGACCACGGTCACCTCGCTGGCCAGCGATGGCGGCAGCGGGGTCTGGATCGGCACCAGCGGCCGCGGCGTGCTGCGGGTCGTGCGCGAGGACCTTCTGCAGTACGGCATGGCCGAGGGCAACGACATCGACAACGTCCGCGCCATGGTCGCCGACGCCGCCGGCACGGTGCTGGCAGTGGGCGATGGCCCGGGCGGCCAGCGCGTCGCATACTTCGATGGCACCCGCTTCTGGTCCTACCGGGTCGAGGCGCCCGGGGTGATGGAGTGGGTGCAGCGGGTGAGCAGCGACCTGTACCTTGGCAGCGGCCAGCAGGTGTGGTCGATGAAACGCGTGCTGCCCGGCGCCAAGCTGTCGGGCCCGGTCAAGTTCAGCTTCAGCGGCAGCCCGGCGATCGGCGCCCCCAAGGCGCAGCCGCTGGCGAGCATGAAGGCCCAGGAGGCCGCGCCTGCCCCCGCTGCCGAGCCGGCCAAGACCGACGCCCCCAAGACCGACGCCCCCAAGGCAGAGCCGCCCAAGGGCAAGGGCAAGAAGGGCAAAAAGACCGGGCAGCTAGAGACGCCCGCCGATCCCGCGGCGCCGCAGTACGCCCAGGCCGAGCGCCCGGTGCGGCCGTGGCTGGTCGCCGGTCCGGGCGGCCACAGCGGCGGTCCGCCGGTGTTCGACACCGAGGTCGTGGACGTGCGGCTCCCCGACGGCATCACCGCGATCTCGGCCGACACCGATTCGATCTACATCGGCACCCGCTTCCTCGGCGTGACCCGCATCCAGAAGGGCAAGCAGGCGCCGCTGCGCCTGTTTGATCTCACCGCCGGCGCCGAGCGGCTGTCGGTGGCGTGCATCAACAACAACGACTGCTACGTCGCCACCGGCGGCACCCAGTCCTGGCGCTTTGACGGCCAGACCTTCGAGGTGACCGAGGTCGATCCCGAGAAGGGCTCGCACGTACTGGCGGTGGTGCGCGACCCGCAGTCGGCGGTCATCGCCCTGCACCGCGGCGCCGCGAGCAAGGAGGTCCGCATCTCGCGCGTGGGCAACTCCGGCAAGTGGTTCCCGGTCGGCGTGACCTCGCTGGAGGTGCCCACCGGGGTGCCGGATCTGAGCTTCGCCACTTTCTCGCCGCGCGGACAGCTGTGGGTCGGCTTGCGCTACGTCGACAAGGATCAGGACGCCCGCGCCTACGGGGCGGCCGAGGTCTTCATCGACGACGGCAAGGTCATCTACCACCGCCAGCGGCCGGCCGGGGTGACGCGCAACGTCTCGCAGGGCATCAACGTGCCAAGCGACGTGACCGCCATCGCCTTCAAGGGCAGCGACGAGGCCTGGCTGGCTTCGCGCTCTGGGGCGGTGCGCCTCAAGGACAAGACGGTCAAGGTCTTCACCGAAAACGACGGCCTGGAGTCCGAGCTCGTCCACGACGTGGTCGAGGGCCTCAATGGCCAGATGTGGATCGCCACCAGCCGCGGTATCGGCGTGTGGAACGGCGACCGCTGGACCTTCCCCAAGGAGGTCCCGTTTAACGTCAAGGCCTCGGCGCTGGTGCGCGACCCGGACGGCCGCATCTGGATCGGCACCGACCGCGGCGTCCTCGAGGTCACCGAGGGCAACAAGACCCACCTCATCGGCGGCCGGACGGGCCTGCTGGACGACAAGGTCCTCAACATGGGCGTCGACGTGCGCGGTCGGATCTGGGTCCTCACCGAAAAGGGCATCTCGGTCATCGAGACCCTGCAGGGCAGCTAGCGCCGGCCCCGGCTCGGCTGCCAGGCCGAGCTCCTTCCCCGCCTCTTCCGGTTCACAAAAAAATTTCTCCTGACCGCTGCCGGCCGCCGCGCGCGACTCACGTCGCTGCCGGCCGAGCCGTGACTGATTTCGTGCCCGCCGGCTGACGTTATGCAGCGGAGGCTGTACTCGCGGCCGGCGTAAGGTAGTGTTAATAAGTCATACGCAGCAGTGCTGTGCGCCGTCGCGTAGACCCCAGCTCATGAGCACCAGTGATCCAAAGAACCGACCGTTAAACCATGCGCCGCCGCGCCCTGGGGTGCTGCGGCGCATGACCCGGCTCATCACCGACCACCGCAAGGTGCGCCGTCTCGACGGAGATCCGCTGCGGCAGGATCTGGTCAGCGGCAGCCACACCGTCTCCTACCTGCGCCACCTGGTGCGCGGCAACGAGATCAAGTACAAGCGCTGGACCGAGCCGCTCGCCGATCACCACCCGCCGGTGCTGCTCATCCACGGGTTCCTCGGCACCCGCGGCTCGATGTACGTGATCGAGCAGCGGCTCATCCAGGACGGGTTCAACGTCATCTCGTTCAACCTCGGGATGCTCAATGTGCGCGACATCCGCGCCTCGGCGCTGCTCATCCACCGCAAGGTGCTGTCGGTGCTGGAGCAGACCAAGCAGTCGCGCATCGACATCATCGGCCACTCGATGGGCGGCCTCATCGGGCTTTATTACATAAAGCGCCTGGGCGGGCAGAAGCATGTGCGCCGGCTCATTCAGCTCGGCACGCCCAACCACGGCACCTGGGTGGCGCTGCTCGGGGTGGCGACGCTGGGGCTCTTGTCCTCGTCGTCGTGGCAGCTCTTGCCGGGCAGTCCGTTCCTGTCGGACCTGCACCGCGGGGCGCTGCCGCAGGAGGTCGAGTTCTACACCATCGCCGCCGAGCGCGACTGGGTCTGCCCGCCCACCGCGACCCAGCTGGAGGGGGCGCACGCGATCACCGTGCCGCTAGGCCACTCGTCGCTGGTCATGAGCGAGGAAGTCTACCGCAAGGTCCTGTGGGCGCTGCGCAAGGACGACACGCCGCGCTAGCATCGCTCTTGCCGTCGCCTGGCCGGCGTGTAAAGGTGCTCCCCATGGCGCTGCCGCTGGAGATCATTGGCCTTGGTCGTCCCGACATCACCCTCATCTGGGAAGATGAGCACCAGACGACGTACGCCGCGCGCGACCTCCGGCTGCGCTGCCGCTGCGCCCACTGCGTCGAGGAGATGAGCGGCCGCCCGCTGCTCGACCCGGCCAAGGTGCCGGCCGACATCGTCGCCCGCCACATCGAGCTCGTCGGCCAGTACGCCATCACCATCCGCTGGTCTGACGGCCACGAGACCGGCATCTATCACTTTCGTCGCCTCCGCGAAGACTGCCCGTGCCCCGCATGCCAACGCCAGCGCGCCCAAGCCAAGCCCCGCGACAGCAAGTCCTGAGCAGCGCCCGCAGCGCAGCGACCCCAATCGCCCCAGGCGTGCCGCCGCTGCAGGCCCGGACCGCGAGCGACCCTGCCGGGCGCGGCGGCCTGCCGCGGGTCACCCTGGCCAAGAACCTGCAGCGCAGCGTGCTGGCCGGTCACCCCTGGCTCTACCGCGAGGCGCTGGAGGTCGCGCCCGGGCTGCGCACCGGGCAGGTGGTGGACCTCTGCGAGCGCAGCGGGCGGTTCCTCGGCCGCGGGCTCTTTGACGGCGAGTCGCCGATCGCCCTGCGGCTCTATACGCTCGATAGCCGCGAGCAGGTCGATGAGGCGATGGTCGAGCGGCGCATCAAGGCGGCGCTGCAGGCGCGGCGCGGCGCCATCGACCCCGACCACACCGACGCCTTCCGCCTGTGTCACGGCGAGGGCGACTTCCTGCCCGGCGTCGTCATCGACCGCTACGGCCCGGTGGCGGTGGTGCTGTTTGACGGCACCGCCGCTCGCGCCCTGCTGCCCGGGGTGGTGGCGGCGGTGCGCGGGCTGGGCGGACCGCACGCCATCACCGCCTTGTATGAACGCAACCAGCGCCGGCAGGGCGGCGGCGGCCAGCTGCTCTACGGCGAGCTGCCGGCTGCCGAGCTGCTGGTGCGCGAGCACTGCATGCGCTTCCTCGTCGACATCGTGCAGGGCCAGAAGACCGGCCTGTTTCTCGATCAGCGCGAGAACCGGCAGCTCATCCGCCGCTACGCGCGCGGCCTCTCGGTCTGGAACGGCTTTGCCTACACTGGCGGCTTCTCGCTGGCGGCGGCGCTCGGCGGGGCGCGCCGGGTGGTCACGGTCGACAGCGCCGCCCCGGCGATCGCGGCGGCGCGGCGCAACTTCGCCCTCAACCAGCTCGACCCGGACGCCCACGAGTTCTACGCCGACGACGTCTTTGTCCACCTGCAGCAGGCGGCGCAGCGCGGCCAGCGCTACGACCTGGTGATCGTCGATCCGCCGAGCTTTGCCCCGACGCACAAGGCGCTGCCGACGGCGCTCGGGGCGTACCGCGAGCTGCACCGGCTGGCGCTCGCCGCGGTGGCGCCCGGCGGCCTGCTCGCCGCCGCCTCGTGCAGCAGCCACGTCCCCGAGGCCGAGTTCCTGGCCACCCTGACCGACGCGGCGCAGCACGCGCGCCGCCGCCTGCGGGTGCTCGAGATCCACGGCCAGCCTGCCGATCACCCGACGCTGCCGGCCTTTTCCGAAGGGCGCTACCTGAAGTTCATCCTCGCCCGCATCGACTGAGCGCGGCGCGACAGGCTCCCAGCCTCTCCAGCGCTGCTCCGCCGCGTGCTCGCCCGCATCACCGAGCGCGGCGTGACAAGCTTGCCGCGTCGCCAGTGCTGCTCCGCTGAATGCTCATGACGCTCCGTCCGCCGGCGGCGGGAGCGCGGCGCCGGCGTCGCCCGCGCCGCCATCGGGCGCTGCGGCCCCAGGCGGGGGCGGCGGCGGCGGCAGAAATCGGGTCGGCGGCGGCAGCTGCTGCGCCAGCAGCCCGAGCAGCAGATCCAGCTGGCGGGCCGGGACGTGGCCGGTCAGCTCCACGGTCGCCCCCGGCGTGGTCAGCTTCAGCTCATCAAAGATGCCGCTGAGGCCAAACAGGAACAGATAGGGCGCCAGCTTCGCCTGCAGCGTCGGCAGCACCGCGGCGAGCTGCGCCGCCTCGGCCGGCGTGCGCAGCTCGACCCGGATGGTCACTGCAGGATGCGCCTCCCCCGACATCGCCAGGCGCAGCGCGGTGGGCGTCGGCAGCCCCCCTTGTAGCCGGATGCGCTCGTGGAGGTTGAGGATCTCGGCGGACAGCGCTGGACCGGGCAGCAGCAGGGCGGCGTGCAGGCGCTCGGCCCAGCCGGGGCTGGCTGCTGCCGCGGCCGCGGCAGGCGGCTCCGCGGCGGGCGGCGCGCCGGGCGGCGGCGGCGGTACGTAGGTCCCCGGCCCGAGCAGATCCGCCCGAGCGAAGGCGAGCAGCCCGCGGTAGGGCGCCGACAGCTCGCGCGGGTCCCAGGACAGCCGCTTTCGGCCGGCCAGCACTCCCTGCACCGTGGCACCGCTGGCGACCACCCCGTAAAAAGCAGTGGCGGTCAGATCGGCGGGGGCCGGGGTGGCAATGAGCAGCACCTGCAGCTCGTCAACCAGCAGCTGCGCGAGCGCCGTCGCGCCGGCGAGCCGGGTCCCGTGGGCCAGGATGTGGGTATCGGGAAACGCCGCCAGCAGCTGCACCAGCGCCGGCCGATGCGGCGAGCTGCGCAGCTGCGCCATGCGCAGGATCACCCGCACGCCTACGTCTTGATCGATGGCGCTCGGGCCAAGCCCAGCCAGCGGCGTGATCTTCGGCGCGAGCACCGGCGGCGGCTTCTTGGCGGGCGGCTTGCGCGGACCCGGTCCCGCCTTGGGACCCGCGGGGCCCGGCGGTGCCGCGGCCGGCGGCGGCCGGGGCGGCTCGACGGCGGCGATCGGCGCCGCCGGCGCCCGCGGCTTGGGCGGCAGGATCGTCATCTCGATCGGCAGCCGCGGCAGCAGCCGCAGCGCCAGCGCCGGCAGGTAGCTGAGCCCCGCCACCGCCCCGTGCAAAAGGAGCGACAGGCATAGACCGAGCAGCAGATAGGGGGGAGCTCGACGCGCGGCGGGCACTTATTCCCATGTACACCGAAGCGCCGCAAAATGCACCCCCGGGCGCCGCCCCCGGCCGTCCGCCGGCGCGCGCTTGCGGCATCTTTTTCCGGCATCTTTTTCCCTCGGGGAAAGGTTTGCTATGCTGCTCGTATGTCGACTGAAGGCCCGCCGGGGCGGCCGGGGCGCGGTGGTGATGAAGGCGCAGCGGCGCCGGGCACGCCGCGGGTCGCCTTTGTCCTTGAGGGGAGCCGCTCGCGCGAAGATCACGCGGCGCTCCTGCAGGTCGCCCAGGCGCTCGGCCGCGAGGGCGCGGCGATCTCGATCCTGCACCACGGCCTCGGCCGCCTCGCCATCCTGCGGCTGCGTCAGGAGCTGCGCCGCCTGCGGCCCGAGCTCATCGTCGTCACCGGCGCCGCCTCGACCCGGGACGCCCGGCGGGTGGCGACGCTGCTCGGCTGTCCGCTGGTCCGCTACAGCTGGCCCGACGGGCCGGTGCACAACATCCACGACAAGCACGACCGGCACGACAAGCACGACAAGCACGACCGGCACGACAAGCACGACAAGCACGACAAGCACGACGCCGCCGCCCATCACCCTGGCCTTGCCCTGGTGCCGCCGCCGGCTCGCTCCAGCGTGTCGCTGCCGCCGCGGGTGCTGCCCACTCGCGTCGTGGTGGCGAGCGCCGCCCAGAAGCAGGAGATCCAGCGCTACTTCGCCGCCGAGAAGATAGCGCTGTCGGCCGAGCGCGTGCACATCCTGCCGCTTCTGCCCGAGCCGCCGCCGCTCAGCCGCGGCCGGGCGGACGCCCCGCCGAGCGCCGCCAACGCCGCGGCTCTGGCCGAGCACACGGCGCTGCTGTGGGAGATCCTGGGCGAGCGGCCGCACCGCTCGCTGGGTCGGGGGCTGTTGCGCGGGGCGGTGGCCAAGGCGGTGCGGCTCGGGCCGCGACCGCGAGCGGTGGCGCTGGCCTACCACCAGGTCCTGCGCGAGGTGCGGGGCTTCGATCTGAACCTGGTCATTGCCCAGGGGACGCTGGAGCGCCATGTGCGCGCCCTGCAGCGCCGGGGCTATCAGGCGGTGACGGTCGCCGAGCAGGCAGAGCTGCTGCTGAGCGGCGGCCGCGCCGGGGCGGGCGGGCCGACCTTCAGCATCAGCTTCGACGACGGCTACCTGGATACCCTGGAGGTCGCGGCGCCGCTGCTGCTGTCGCTGGGGGTGCCGTTTACTGTCTACGTCATTACCGACATCGTCAGCAGGGCGCGCGCGCTGCCGTGGTACGAGCTCCTGGCGCACTCGCTGCTCGCCCCAGAGCTGCGGCCGGCGGCGCTGCGCGTCCTGGCCAGCGAGCCGGCGCTGACCGCGCTGGGCTCGGCGGCGGGGACGGTGCCGCCGCCAGCCCTGGCGCAGGCCTTCCTGGCGGCCTGCAAGGCGCTCCCGGCGGCGCGGCGGGCGGCGCTGATCGCGGCCCTTGAACAGGAGGTCGGCCCGCGCGTGCAGGCGCTGCCCACCACCCCCCGCTACCTGGACGCGAGCGGCGTGCGCCGCCTGCGCGACTTCGCCGCCGAGATCTCCTCGCACACCCGCAGCCACCCGCTCTTGCCGCAGCTCAGCGACGAAGCGCTGCGCGACGAGCTGGTGGGCAGCCGCACCGCGCTCTGCCAGCTGCTCGGCGGCTGTGCGGGCCTGGCCTACCCCAACGGAGACAGCGATGAGCGCGTCGCCGCCGCGGCGCAGGCCGCCGGCTACAAGTACGCGGTGGCGGTGACGCCGCAGCCCGGTCCGCCGTCGCGCTATCGCCTGGGCCGGCGCATGCTGTCCGAGCTGTCGGGCCTGGGGCTGGACGGCCGCTTCAGCGAAGACGTGCTGTGGGCGCGCATCCGCGGCACCCTGGGCTGACCGCGATGGCCGGCGCGCTCAGCGGGCGAGCCAGCCGTAGTCGATGCGCGGGATCGGGGTGCGCAGGCGCTGCAGCAGGCCGCGCTGGCGCTCGCTCTCGATTGCGCTCTCCAGCGCCTCGGCCAGGGGGGCGCCGCGCACCGGCAGGCCGTTGACCAGCACCACCGGACTGTTCTCGATGCCCAGGCGGCGCACCTGCTCCAGGTCTTGCCGGAGGCGCGCCTCCGCCGCCGGGGTGCGCAGGCCGGACTCGATGAGGGAGTAGCCGCCCTCGCGACGGACCAGGTTCTCGACGTCGCTGTAGCGCAGGAAAAAGCGCCGCGGCAAAAGCTCGAGCATGCTGTCGAACAGCCGCCAGAAGCGCCCCTGATCGAGCAGGGCCACCTGGGCGAGCAGCAGCGCAATGCGCTGGCTGGTATCGCTGCGCGGCGCCTGCACGAACGTCAGGCGCACGCTGTCCGGGTGGCGCTGCCAGACCTCGTAAGCGGCGCGGGCGGCGCTATAGGTGCCGTACGAGTCCAGGCTCCCCACAAGGACCAGGGTCACGGTGGCGATGCGCGGGCCGCGGCTGGGCAGCTCGGCCAGATCCAGGTGTGAGGCCAGGGAGCGGCTCGGCGCCCGGGTCGGCGGCAGCGGGGCCAGCAGGGGCGCCGGCGAGGCGAGGCGGCCCCACGGGCGCACCGCCGCTGGCGTGTCCTCGGCGCGCTCGCTGGCCTCTTCGGCGACCAGGCGCTCGTAGAGCTGCGTCAGCGGGGTGCCGCTCTGCACGAGGCGCTGGGCGCGGGCGCGCTGGCGCTCCAGCTCCTCGCGCAGCTGGGCGTCGGTGAGGGTGCCGCGCAGGTGGCGCCCGTTGACCCACAGCTCGGGAGGGTAGCGGACCTGCTCGCGCACCGCCTGCCACAGCGCCCCCACCACGGCGCGGTGGCGGTGGCCCAGCAGCGAGCGCCGCAGCCGCTGCGGCTCGAGCCCGGCGGCGGCGGCGCCCGCGAGCAGCGCCTCCTGCCCTTCGGTCGTGACGGCCAGCCACTCCGGGTGGGTGAGCAGCCCGGTAAAAAACGGGTAGCAGGCGGTCGGCTGCTGCTCGAACGCCTCCCACAGCACCTCGGCCCCGCGCTCGGCCAGCGCCCCGGTGGTCACCGGGTGAAAGAGCAGCCGCACGTCCGCCGCCTCGGCCACCCGGCGCAGGGCGAGCGCCAGGTTGATGTCGCTGCCCTTCTGGCCGACTGCGACAAACAGATCCAGGGTTACAAGCGCGTAGCGCGGCCCAAGGAGCGGCAGCCGCAGCGACTGCGCCAGCGCCACCTCGCTCGCCCGATCAAGCGGCAGCGGGGCCGCCGCGCTGCCGCCGACGCTGCCGGCAAGGCACACCAGGGTCAAAAAGGCCGCGCGCGGACCTGCTCCCCGCCCGCCCGCGGCAGCAGCCGGCGCGGCGCGGCGCGGCGGCCGGGGCCCTGGCTGAACGCTTCGGCCTTTGCACTGCACCATCTCGGCTGCTCATCGTAGCGCAAAGGGGGAGTCTGTGATAAACCGCCGTCCATGCGCAGACGCGTTGTTGTCACGGGGATTGGCCTTTGTACCCCCCTAGGGCTTGGGCGGGAAGCGACGTGGAAGGCCGTGCTGGCCGGCCAGAGCGGCATCGGCCCCATCACCCACTTTGATACCACCCAGTTCGCCACCAAGTTCGCCGGCGAGGTCAAGGGTCTAGACCCGTCGACCTATATCGACAAGCGCGAGGCCAAGCACATGGATCCGTTTGTCCACTTCGCGCTGTACGCGGCGAGCGAAGCGCTGGCCCACGCCGGCCTGAAGATCAGCCCCGAGCCCGCCGACAAGGTGCCGCCGCCCGGGCAGGCGCGCCCGTTTGACCCCCGCAGCGAGCTTGAGATCGGCGTCCGGCCCGACGGCAGCTACCCCTGCGATCGGATCGGCGTCTATATGGGCGCGGGCCTTGGCGGCGTCTCGCACATCGAGATCCAGCACACGACGATGACCCAGAAGGGCCCGGGGCGCATGTCGCCCTACTTTGTGCCGCAGATCATCATCAACATCGCTCCCGGCCTGGTCTCGATCCGCGAGGGCATCAAGGGCCCCAACATGGGCCAGGTCTCGGCGTGCAGCACCAGCGCCCACGCGATCGGTGAGGCCGCGCGCGCCATCGCCTACGGCGACGTCGATGCCATGGTCGCCGGCGGCAGCGAGGCGACAGTCTCGGCGCTCGGGGTCGGCGGCTTCAACGCGATGCGGGCGCTGTCGACGCGCAACAGCGAGCCGCAGCGCGCCTCGCGGCCTTTTGACCTGGACCGCGACGGCTTCGTGATGGGCGAGGGCGCCGGCGTGCTGATCCTGGAAGAGCGGGAGTCGGCGCTACGCCGCGGCGCGAAGATCCTCGCCGAGCTGGTCGGGTACGGGCGGTGCGCCGATGCCCACCACATGACCTCACCGCCGGCCGATGGCGAAGGGGCGCAGCGCTGCATGCGCATGGCCCTGCGCGACGCCGCGCAGTCCGGGGTCGCGCTGACCGACATCAGCTACATCAACGCCCACGGCACCTCGACCAAGCAGGGCGACATCGCCGAGACGGTGGCGATCAAGGCGGTGTTCGGCGAGCACGCGCGGCGGCTGGCGGTCTCTTCGACCAAGTCGATGACCGGGCACCTGCTCGGCGCCGCCGGCGGCGTCGAGGCGGCGTTCACCATCCTCGCCCTGCAAGACAGCATGCTGCCGCCGACGATCAACCTGGAGAAGCCCGATCCGGAGTGCGACCTCGACTACGTGCCAAACCAGGCCCGCCCGGCCGAGCTCACCGCCGTGCTGTCCAACAGCTTCGGCTTCGGCGGCACCAACGCCACCCTGATCTTCGTCCGCGGCTAGCCGCGCTCAGCTCACAGACCTCCCGCGCTCGGGCCGCAGTTGCTCTTCGTCCGCGGCCAGCCGCGATCAGCCCGCGGACTTCGCGCGATCAGCCCGCGGTTGGTCTTCGTCCGCGGCTAGTCGCGCTCAGCCTGCGGACTTCCCGCGATCAGCCCGCGGTTGATCTTCGTTCGCGGCTAGTCTCGCTCAGCCCGCGGTCAGGGTGCCACGCAGGGCGGCGATCGCCAGGGTCGCCCACGCGGCCAGGAAGCACAGGCCGCCGAGCGGCGTGATCGCGCCGAGCGCCCGCTGCCCGGTCAGCGCCAGCACATACAGCGATCCCGAGAACAACACCGTCCCGCCCACCAGCAGCCCGCCGCACAGGTTGAGCGTCCCGCTCGCCGCGCCGCCGACCCGCAGGAGGAGGCCGCCGACCACGCACAACAGCAGCGCGTGATACATCTGATAGCGGGCCCCGGTCTCGAAAGCCGCGAGCAGCTCGGGCGTCAGCCGGCCGCGCAGGCCGTGCGCCCCGAACGCCCCCGCCGCGACGGAGGTAAGCCCCGACACCGCGCCGACAAACAGCCAAGGGTTTGCGCCCATCGTCGTCACCTCCAAAAGCGATTGTAGCCGAAGCTGTAGCCGGCCCTGCCGCCCTGCGGGCGGGACCTAGCCGGGCGGCAGATCGGCCTCGGGGATAAGGACCTTGGTCGAGCGCGAGGAGACCCGCACCGTCAGTGTCCCCTGGGCCGGCACCACGTACGCCTTCTCCATCGTCGTGTCGTAGGGATCGGCGAGCACACTGACAAGGCGCGTGCCGGGCGGGAACGGCACGGCCATCTGCGCGGTGCCGAACGCGGTCTCGCTGGGCTTGTCGTTGTGGACGTTGGTGACCACGAGCACGGTCTTGCCCTTGTAGGTGCGGGTGAAGGCCAGCACGCCCGCGTCCTGCTCGGCACCGGTGCGGCTGGTCGACCAGGTGACGCGCAGATCGCCGCGGCGCAGCGGGGCGAGCTTTTTGCGCAGCGTGGTGAGCTGGGCGATCCACTTGAAGGTCTCGCTCTGCGTCGAGAAGCCCGAGCTCGACAGGTTCTCGCGCTGGGCATTGGCGCCGCCGCGGTAGACGTTGTCGAGCAGGGTGTCGAACAGGCGCTCGCGGTTGGCGGGGTCGTTGCCGCCGGAGAACTCCTGCTCGGTGCCGTAGTAGATGCAGGGGATGCCGTCCTGGGTGAGCATGAGGGCCAGGGCGCTGTGCAGCTTGCGCCGCGCATCGTCCGGGCCGCTGTAGCAGCCGTCGACCGGCGAGAGGTAGCGAGCCACATCGTGGTTGTCGAGGAAGTTCACCAGGAGCTGGCTCGGCGGCAGCGGCTTGCCCTCGCTGTCGGTGCTGCCCAGGGCCAGCGGGTCCTGGTTGTAGATGGGCTTGCCGGCCACCGGATCGGCCAGCGTCGACCCGTCCAGGGTGCGGAAGCGGTCGCTGCGGGTCTGGCCGTGCAGGCGGGCGCTCGGCGGGTCAAAGCGCAGCCGATCGTTCCACAGGGCGCTGACCTTGCTGGTCGGCCCGCCGCACTTTACGACGTCGGCGTAGACCTGGAACTTCTGCGAGAAGTAAAAGACCGAGTCGACCTCGTTGTTGTAGGTGAACTCGCCGAGCAGCGCGTCGTCGCCGTCGAACGCCTCGCCGAACATGAACCAGTTGTTCTTGGGGGTGGTGAGCGGGCGGACGCCGTAAGGAGTCTCCTGCCCGTGGACGTAGCGGCGGATGGCGGGGGCGAAGTCCTGCCAGAACTCGTGCTCGACGTGCTTCAAGGTGTCGATGCGGAAGCCGTCGAAGTCGTACTCGCGGATAAACTCGGCGAAGGCGCGCGTCAGGCCGCGGCGGACGTCGGTGCGGCGGGTGTCGAGGTCCTTGAGGCCGCCGGGGAAGTCGCCGGTGGTGAGCTGTTCCCAGCGGTCGTAGTTGGTGACGCGGCCGCGGCGGTTATAGACGGCGGGGAAGCTGAAGTCGAGCACCTCCTCGGGCTTGTCGCCAAAGCGGATCGGGTCGGGGATGACGCGGTTTATCGCCGGCAGGTTGAGGAAGGTGATGTTGGCGGTGCCGCTTGGGCCAAGGCCATTCTGGCCCTGGATGCCGCGGCGGTCGAAGTCGGGGTCGTACTCGTCGGCGCGGGTGAAGCGGGCGAGCGGATCGGCCGAGTCGAGCGAGGTCGAGCCGATGAGGATCTCGTCGGGCTGGCCGTTGCCGTTGATGTCGTAATAGAACAGCTGCCCCATGTGGTTGGTGACGATGTCGAGCACCACCTTCATCTGCCGCTCGTGCGCCTTGGCGACGAGCTCGCGCAGCTTGGCCGGGGAGCCGAAGTGGGGGTTTATCTTGTTGAACGACTGCGTCCAGTACCCGTGGTAGCCGTCAAAGCCGGCGTCATAGTCGATGTTCTTGACGATCGGTGAGATCCACAGCGTCGTCACCCCCAGCGCCTGCAGGTAGTCCAGGTGATCGATGGCGCCCTGCCAGTCGCCGCCCTGGTAGCGCCCGAGCGCGCTGTACATGACTCGGTGGTTGTTGTTCAGATCACCGTCGGCGAAGCGATCGACGACGAGCTGGTAGATGACCTCATCGCGCCAGTCGCCGCCGTTCATGATCGCGGTGGTCTGGAAATCCTCGCCGTCGTAGGGCTCGCCGCAGCCGGCGCCGCCAAGGACGCTGACAGCGGTGAGCGCCAGCCCGGCCGCCGACCCCGCGAGCGCCTGGCGCAGCCGCGGCAAAACCGACCGCGAAACCACCGCCCGCCCAGGGTATGCTGAGCAGGCAGCGCTCGCCCGTAAACTTCCAATTGCTTGCTGTGCCATGGGTTCCTCGCGCGCCCACCCTAGCGCAGAGGGTCGGCCCAGGAAAAGGGGCAGCCGTCATCAAATGCACCGCGCGGGTGCCCAGATCGGGTCCTGAAGCGGCTTTTTTATCGGGTAGAGTCGAGCTCGGCAACGGAGGCGCCCATGATCCGGGTCTTGCAGCTAAAGTCCGTCGACGGGAAACCCCAGGTGACGCAGCTCGTCGGGGAGCAGGCGCGCGCCGCCGTGCTGAGCCCGCCCACCGAGCCGGGGGTGCTGCGCTGGATCGACGTCAGCAACCAGAGCCAGGCCGACATCGAGCTGCTCGCCCAGGGCTACAAGTTCCACCCGCTGGCGCTGGAAGACTGCCTGCACTTCGACCAGCGCCCCAAGCTCGAGGAATACACCGGCCAGAGCCCCTACCTGTTCATCGTCACCCACAACTTCGCCGTCGTCCCAGTGCTCGGCAAGGACGCGGTGGCGGATGAGAACTCGCTGCACGTGCCGCGGGTGCTGCGGGTCTCCAGCCGCACCCAGCGCTGCATCGTCACCGTGCTGGAGACCCACGCCTTCCTCGGCCAGGGCTACCTGGTCACCGTGCACGCGCAGGTGAGCCCGGCGCTCGAGACGGCGTGGCAGCGGGTGCAGCACGACCCGGCGCTGCTCGCCCGCGGCGTCGACTTTGTCTACTACCTGATGTCGGACCTTTTGTGCGACAGCAACTTCCCGGTCCTGGAGCAGATCGGCGACATCCTGGACGACATGGAGGAGACGATCCTGGCCAACCCGAGTCGCGAGGACCTGCACCGCATCTACTCGCTGCGCAAGACCCTGGTGACGATGCGGCGGGTGCTGTCGCCGCAGCGCGACGTCATGGGCACCCTGTTCCGGCACGGCGGCAGCGCCTGCGTCAGCGAGCGCACGGCGCCCTACTTCCGCGACATCTACGACCACCTCACGCGCATCCATGAGAGCATCGAGGCCGGCCGCGACCTCTTAGGCAACTGCGTCGATGCCTATATGTCGGCGGTCGGTCAGCGCACCAACGAGATCATGAAGCAGCTGACGATCCTGTCGGCGGTGCTGCTGCCGGTGACGTTCTTGTCGGGGCTGTTCGGGATGAACTTCCAGATGATGCCCAACGACTCGTGGGTGGCGTTCGGGCTGGCGCTGGGCCTTATGTTCGTGGTCGTCCCGGGCGGGATGTACCTGTGGGTCCGCCACAAGGGCTGGCTCGGCAATGACTCGACGCCGCCGGCCGATTCAGAGTAGCGCGAGCCAGGAGTCGGCCGCTGCCCGCCGACCCCGGCGAAGCCTGTCTAAGCGCTGAACAGCTTCTCCAGCTCGCTCTCGACCTTGGTCTCGGTGGTGCCCTTGGCGACCGAGAGCTCCTTGACGATCAGGCTCTTGGCGGTGTCGAGCATGCGGCGCTCGCCAAACGACAGGGTCTTGGTGTTCTTCAGGCGGTACAGGTCGCGGAAGACCTCGGCCACTTCGAACAGGCTCCCGGTCTTGATCTTCTCCATGAAACCGCGGTAGCGGCGGTTCCAGGTCTGCTTATCGATGTGGACTTCCTTCTCGCGCAGGATGTCGTAGACCTCCTGGATCTGGTCCTTCTGCACCACCTCGCGCAAGCCGACCTGCTCGGCTTTGTCGATCGGCACCAGGATGCGCATGTCGGTATCGAGAATGCGCAGGCAGTAGAAGCGCTGAATCTTGCCAGAGATTTCCTTCTGGTCGATTCCGACAATTTCCGCTACGCCCTGAGCCGGATAGACCGCCTTATCGCCGACTTGGAACTGGAGCATACATCCCTCCTAAGCATCAACATGGCTGGAACATGCAGGGCATCGAGGCCGAGCCCGCTCGTCGCGCTGGGCTGAACCAAGCTCGATGCCTGCTGTTCTCGTTCATCCAGACTTGCGGGCGATTCCTCTGCAAAAGGAAAAAGGAGCAGACTGCGCAGCTGCGACCACATATAGAAGCGGCTGCGACAGTTGAGTACAGAAGCGCCCGATCGGCGGCAATAAAACCACAAGTATGCTTTTCATTTCAAGGGGTTAGCGCGTTAAACGCGCGATAGTGCCCCGCGGACCGAGAGTGAGCAATTTTTCCGTCGGAGATTTTTCGCGACGACTTTTTGCCGGCCGCCCTCGCGGCGGAGATCGGCGGAAGATCGGCGGAAGATCGGCAGGAGATCGCCAGGAGATCGGCAGGAGATCGACAGGAGATCGGCAGAAGATCGCCAGGAGATCGCCAGGAGATCGCCAGGAGGGTCGGAAAAAGACCGGCAGGATCGCCAGGAGGTCGGAAAGAGATCGGCAGCAGTGCGGCTTGCGATCGGCAGGGGATCGGCCGGGATCGGCAGCAGCGCGGCTCGCGATCGGCTCAGGCGCGAGCAGGCGCGGCTTAGCGTGGGGAGCAGCCTGGCCTGGCGGCGGGCTCAGTTGAAGTCGGCGATCCGCCAGCCGTCTTGTTCGCGTCTTAGATCGATAAAGAAGCGCGGATCGTACTGCAGCCGGGCGCGCTCCGCGGTGGTCTCGATCGGCTGCCCGCGCGAGAGGTGGGCGCGCAGGCGCTCGATCCGCTCGGCGAGCTCCGCCTCGAGGCTCTGGCGCTCGGACTTGGTGAGCAGGCGCAGCAGCGCCGGGTAGTTCCGCTGCTCGGCGGCGGCCAGCAGGAGCCGCAGCGCCGCCTCGGGAGTCTGGGCGCGGACGGCGCGCAAGTCGGGATCTAGGACGTGCCAGGCGCTGCTCTGCCCGGCCAGGAACCGCACCGCCGCCGGCGCCAGGATGAGCTGCCCGCCCTGCGCCAGGGTCAGCACCGCGCGGGCGCTGACCGCGGCTGCCGGGCTCGCCGCAGCGCCGGGCCCGGCGGCATCCGGACGCGGCGCTGCCACCGACGTGCCGGGGCGGGCCAGGGCCTGGCTCAGCTGCATCGCCTGGACGCCGCGCTCAGCCTTGGTGTCTTGCCACTGCTGGGCGAACTGCTCGTAAGCAAGGCCCTGCTGCACCCCGGGACTGAGCAGCGCGTAAGCGGCCTTGGGATCGTCGTGCTGCAGCGCCTCGCGGTAGCGGCTGAGCGTCTGCAGCGGGGTGCTTGCCGCCGGCGGCCGCGCCGCGCACCCGAGCCAGAGGCCCAGGGACAGCAGCAAGAGCCCGGCCCCCAGCCCCGGCTGCAGCCAGGGCGATGCGCCCGCGGTCAGCGGACCGCGCCGCGGCGCCGCCGCGCTGGCGTGCCGGGTCCGGCCACTTGGGCGCTCTGGGTGCGGGGAGCGTAGGCGATCAGGGTAGGTGCACATGCGCAGTGGGGACCCAGCGAAGACTGGTTAACGCTGGCTTTGTAAACCGCCGTTCACGGTTGGGCAAGCAGGAAACCCGCCGCAGGCGCGCTGGCGACCCGGCAGCGCTGGCCGGCGCGCCGCCCGCGCCTTGTAAGTCAGCGATAGCCGGCCGCGACTCGTCGGAGAGCGGCCGGCCGCGATCCGCCCCGGGTCCGGCGGCCGGCGCGCCCGAGCGCCACGAAATAGTGCTGGCATTGCGGCACGCCGCTTGTAGGATGGAAGAGTAAAAGGTCTATCGGCTCCGTCGCTGGAGGGATTCTGATGCTCCGGACTTCTTACGCCACGAGTTTACGGTCGCGTTTCTCGCAGCTTGCCAAGCCCCTGCTGCTGCCTCTCTTGTTCGCGGCGCTGGGGGTGGTCGCCGGCTGCGATAACGGCAACAACCAAGCCGAGCGTCGCTACTGCGACACCACCGGCTGCTACGGCTGCGTCGGGGACAAGTGCTACCCGGTGCCCGGCGATCCGGCCAAGCCGGACCCTGTTCCCGGCCAGGTCTCTACCTGTGACACCGACGCGGCGTGCGCGGCCGGCAACCTGTGCAACCTGGGCCACTGCGAGCCGGCCTGCTCCTCGGACGCCAGCTGCGCCAGCGGCGACTCGTGCGTCTCCGGACACTGCCGGCCGATGGGCGCTCCGCAGTGCGGGATCGCCGGCGCCCTGTGCACCGCCGACGCGCAGTGCGGCACCAACCGCAAGTGCGTAAACCGCGCCTGCGCCACCGACTGCACCGCCAGCGCCTGCGCGCTCGGCCAGGTGTGCAGCAACGGCTCGTGCATCGAGGATCCGGCGCCGATGGCCGCGCAGTGCCAGTTCGACCTCGACTGCGGCGCCGGCAAGGGCGGCTTCCGCTGCGTGAACGCCTACTGCCTGCCGACGTGCAAGACCAGCACCCAGTGCACCGGCGGCGCGGCCTGCGTCAGCGGCATCTGCCGCGGCAACCGGCTCGCCGGCTAGCGCTGCGGCGCCGGCGCCCAAGCACTCCCGACCACCTCCCATGCACCGCGCTGCCCCCTGGGTAGCGCGGTTTTTTATTTTCGCGCGCCGGCGGCTCGCTCCCCAGCAGAGCGCGGCCACTTTTTGTTTGACCGGGATCGAGCTTGTCCGTAGCCTCCACCCCTCTGCTGCCTGCACTCGGACTGACGACGGCTCCGGTCGGGGCACGGGAAATCCACGAGCGAGCACCATGAGTCCTTCACTGCTACACGACCTGCAAACAAAGACCGATGCGGGCTGGATCCTGCGCGCCGGTCGACTGTTCTCCGAGCAGGCCGACACCTGGATGGCGCTGCAAAAGACCCCGGCCTATGCCGAGCTGTGCGGCGCAGCGCGCGAGCAGGCGGGGCGCTGCCCGGAGCTGCCCCCCGAGCAGCTGCAGAAGGCCACCGAGGCGATCCTGATGGCGAGCGGCGCCCCCGCCGGCCTGCAGTGGCTGGAAGAGGCCGGCGCTCTGCAGCTCCTTTTGCCCGAGCTGCACGCGACGGTCAACTTCTCGCAGGAGGCCGGTCGCCGCCACAAGGACGTCTGGGAGCACACCAAGCAGGTGGTCTGGCAGGCGGCGCCGCGACCTGCGGTGCGCTGGGCGGCCCTGCTGCATGACATCGGCAAGGTCAAGACGCGCACCTTTACCGACGACGGCAAGGTCCACTTCCACCGCCACTCGGAGGTCGGGGCGCGCATGTTCGAGGACATCAGCCGCCGCTTCCGCTTCGAGCGCGAGCAGAGCCGAACCCTGCGCTTCCTCATCCTGCACCACCTGCGCCCCAACCAGTACGTCGAGTCGTGGACCGACTCGGCGGTGCGCCGCTTCGAGCGCGAGATGGGCAGCTACCTGCCGGATCTGCTCGACCTGTCGCGCGCCGACATCACCTCGCGCCGGCCGGGCAAGCGCCAGACCGCGCTGGAGAACCTGGACGCCCTGTCGGGCCGCATCGACGGTGTGCGCGCCGCCGATGCGACCCGGCCGCTTTTGCCCGGCGGCATCGGCGATGCGATCATGGAGAAGTTCCGGCTGCCGCCGTCGCGCCTCATCGGCGACCTCAAGCGCGCCCTGGAGGCCGAGATCGCGGCTGGTGAGCTGGAGCCCTACCAGGAGGCCAGCTTCTACCTGCCGCAGGTCGAGCGCCTTCTCTCGCAGCTGCCCACCGCTCCCTGCGTCTGCCAGGAGTGAGCAGGCTCCGGCTCAGGGCAGCAACGAGCCGCGCCAGGATGTGCCGGGACGGGCTCGCGCGGCAGCTTGCCACGGCCGGTCAGGAGAGTGACCGCGACCACAGCGCGGCGGCCGCCTGGCCATCGGCATCGCAGCAAAGCACGAGCGCGCCGCCGAGCTCACCCGCAGCAGCGGCCAGCACGGCCTGGAGGGCCGCTGCGCTGCCGTGCTGGCCCGACGCGACCGCGGGCGGCACCGCGGCGGCCTGCAGCTCGGGCGGCAGGTAGCGCCGGGTCAGCTCATCGCTCAGCACCGCGGCAGCGGCGCGACGGGGGTCGGCGGCGGCCTGCAGCGTTCCCGCGGCGGCCCGCTGCAGCGCCGCGGTGGGCGCATCGGCCTGGTACGCCGTGGTCACGCCCGCGATATAGCCCAAGGCCGCCGGCCCGGCGAGAAGCGGGGAGTCGGCGCGGGTCAGTAGCAGCGCCACCGCGGCATCGGCGGGCTGCTCATCCGGCTCGGCCCAGGTCTCGCGCACCGCCGGCGCCGCGACCTCGACCGCGACCACCAGGCAGGCATCCGCCTGCCCGCTGTGCAGCAGCGCGCTGGCCTCGGCAAGCGCCGCCAGCCCCGCCGAGCGGGCACCGACCACCGCCAGGCCGGGCCCGCGCAGCCCGTGCAGGATCGACAGCTCGCCCACCGGAGAAGAGGGTAGCGTATAGGCGAACAGGCGCGGGCTCGGCTGCCGAGCGAGCACCGTGCGGTAGTACTCCTCGTCGGTCTTGTGGCAGCCGTAGAAGCTGCCGACGAGCACCGCGAGCTTCTCAGCCGGCCAGGGCGGGGCCTGCCGCAGCTGCCACTGGCCGACCAGCGCCCGCTCGGCGACACAGGCGGCCAGGGCGCACAGCCGATCCATGCGCGTCAGCTGGCCGGCCAGGGCCGGGGGGGCCGACGGTGGCAGCTGCGGCCCGAGCGGCTCGTCAGGGCGGGGAAACAGCGCCCCCGCGGCGACGACCGCGAGCGGCACCGCGGCGCGGCGCGGGATGACCCCGGCGGCAGCGAGCGGCGCTGTGCCCGTCGCTTCGGCGCGGCCAAGGACCAGCGCTGCATTGACCCCGCCAAAGCCCGAAGAGGTCGACAGCACCACCGACAGCGGCGCCGCCTGCGCAGCTCCAGCGACGATGTTGAGGGCAAGCTCGGGATCGCGCTCGCCGCAGCCGGCGGTGGGCGGAACGACCTGCTCTTCCAGGGCCCGCACCGCCATCACCGCTTCCAGCGCTCCCGCGGCGCCGAGTGTGTGCCCGAGCGAGCCCTTGATCGAGTTCACCGGCACCGTAGGGCCGCGCTCGCCCAGGACCAGCGTCAGCGCGCGCGCCTCCATGGCGTCGTTGAACGCGGTCGCCGTCCCATGCGCGGACACGAAGTCCACCGCCGCGGCATCGAGGCCGGCGTCGGCCAGCGCCGCGCTCATGGCGCGCGCGGCGCCGCGACCCTGGCGATCCGGACCGGTCATGTGGTTGGCGTCGCACGCCAGGCCATAGCCGCTCAGGTAGGCGCGAATCCGCTGGCCGCGGCGCCGGGCGTGCTCTTCGGACTCCAGGACCAGGAAGGCCGCGCCCTCGCCCAGGTTCAGGCCGCTGCGGGCGCGATCAAAGGGCTGGCAGGGCGCCTTGGAGTGGGCGCGCAGCGAGTGAAAACCCGACAGGACAAACTCGGAGATGGAGTCGACGCCACCGCACAGGACAAGCTCACACAGGCCGCCGCGCAGCCAGTTGAGCGCCATCCCCAGCGCCACGTTGCCCGAGGCGCACGCCGTCGAGGTCACCTGCAGGTGCCGCGCCCCGTAGCGCCGCGCCAGCGCCCGCGCCGGCGCCGCGACCCCGAAGCTGTCGCCGCCGGGCGCGGCTGCGACGCCGCACAGCGCCCGCAGCTGCTGCACCCACGGCGCCTTTTCCCCCAGAGTCGTGCCCACGGTGAGCCCCAGCCCGAGGGCGCCACCGGCCGCCGGATCGAGCCCGGCATCACGCAGCGCTTCGTCGGCCGCCAGCTGCGCCATCATGCCGGCCCGCGGCCAGCCGGTGAGCAGGGCGCGACCGTCGTCGTCCGCGCCGCAAAGGAGCGCCTGCTCCTGCGGCAGCAGGACCTTGGCCACCGGGCCGATGTCGAGCTCGACGCCCCCCAGGGCGGGGTAGCGGCGCGGCGCCTGCACTGCGGCGCCCAGCCCCTGCCACAGGGCGGCGACGCCGACCCCCAGCCCGCTCACCGCACCAAGACCCGTGATGGCGATGCGGCTCATACACGCGGCTTTCCCGCCTCGGCGGCCACGGCCGGGGCGAGGGCGGCAGGCGGCTCGGGGGCAAGCGGCCGGGCGGGCGCCGGGGGCGGGGCGAAGAAGTCGTAGAACTGGTACCACTGCGTCGGAAAGCGCTGGACCATCTTCTCGTAGGCGGCGACCAGCTGGTGCATCGCCTGGGTGATGTCGGACTGACGATCGGCGGTGTGGGGGACAGCGATCGCGGTGTCCAGGTAGTGCGACAGGCGGCGTCGCCGCTGGCCCGGCGGCGTCGGCTCGATGACAAAGAAGCTGGGCACCAGCGGCGCCCCGGTGGCCCGCGCCAGCATCGCCGGTCCGGTGGGGAACCAGGCCAACCGACCACAGAACTGCACCGGCAGCGCCTGGCCTCCCAGGTGGCGGTCAAGCTGCATCCCGACGATCGCCCCCTCGCGCAGCACCGACGCCAGCTTGAGGATCGAAAACGGCGACTCGGTGGTGTAGATGATGCGGAACCGGTCGCGAAAGCGCTGCTCGAACTGCTGCACCAGGGGGTTGGGCTCCGCCGCCATCGCCAGGTAGAACTGCGGCAGCCCGCGCCACTCGGCGAGGAACGGCCCCACCTGCCACATCCCCAGGTGCCCGGTCGCCGCGATCGCCCCCTGCCCGCGGCTCGCCGCGTCGAGCAGGTGGTGGCGGCCAAACGAGGACACATCAAAGTCGAGCGGCAGGCCCTGGTGCAGCGCGTAGCTGTCGGTGAGCATCTGCGCATAGTTCTGAAACAGCTCCAGCCCGCGGCGGTGCCGCTGCCACGGCGGCGCCGGGCCAAGGACGCTGTCCAGGTTGCGCAGCGCTGCCTCGCGCGCCGCCGGCAGGATCGAATAGAACAGAGATCCCCACAGCGGCACGATCAGCCGCTTTACCGCGGGCGGAATGTAGCGAATGCCGCCGAGCATGAGCCGGCGGAAGAACGGCCCCTCAAAGCGGTGCCGGTAAGAACGTCCGATGGGTTGCGCAGACGAGTCCATGACGCGGCGGCAGTGTAGCGCGGACAGCGGAAATTTCTACGAAGCGTTCACCTGGATCGGCGAATCCGCCTCGCCCCGCCCTCCCGCGGCGCCGCCGGGCAGCCGCTAGGGAGCCGGACAGTGGCTGGCGCTGGCGAGCTGCTGGCGGACGGACTCGATGATACGCTCGGCGAGCTCGGCGGCAGTGGTGTCGCCCCGGGGGCCCAGCGTGACCAGCTGCTGGGTGGTCGGTGCCGCCAGCAGCCGGCCCGCCGCATCGCTGAGCTCCGGGCTGACCGCGGCGTCGACGCGCAGCGCTTGCAGGTGCTCCATGTAGCTGCGCCCGTAAGCCGCGCAAGGGGTATGGCGCAGCCGGGCGTTGAGCGCCATGCCGGCGGACCGCCGCGCGTAGGTGACCCCGGCGCGCTGCTGCTTGGCCAAGAGGGCCTGGTAGGCGCGCTGCAGCTCGTTGACGGCGGCGCTCAGCCACTGCTCGGCGGTCAGGCGGTAGAGCCAGTGCGCCGGATCCACGTAGTCAGGATACGCAGGATGCGCGGGCGCCTCCGCGACCGCATCTGTCGGGAGCGCAGCCTCCCAGGGAGAGTCGCCGGGCGCGGAAGCAGACTCGGCGGAAACGGCGGGCGCGGCGGCCGGGGCGTCTGGCACGGCGGACTCGGCGCCAGGGTCGGCTGGCGGATCTGGGGCGGCGGATCTGGGCGGCTTGACGGACAGCACGGACCTGCTCTTTCCGACGTGGCTACGGGCTAAATGGTTTGTGCTACTTTACCACATGAACGTACGGAGCCCGTGATGACGCCGAATAAAGAGCAGGTGATGTTGGAGCTTCTCAAAGACGCCTGGGTCTACGTCCAGCTCGACCCGCGACGCCAGGGTGTTGAGCTGCCCGAGTTTCTGCGCCAAGCGCCGCGCCTGGTCCTGCAGTACGGCTACAACATGCCGGTTCCCATCCACGATCTGGTCATCGATGCGCAGGGGATCAAGGCGACCCTGTCGTTCCGCCGCGTCTCCCACAGCACCGTCGTGCCGTGGTCGGCAGTGTTTGCGATCACCGATGGTGATCAGCGCGGCTACCTGTGGGAGGCCGACCTGCCGGCCGATCTCAACCTGGAGGCCGAGCTCGGCCCGGAGCGCAGTCAAGCCGCGGCAGAAAAGCCTGCCAGCGCGCCCGCCAAGCTGGACCCGGCAGCCGCGGCGCCCGGCGAGCCGGCCCGCCCCACCTTCGGCAGCAGCCGCCCCGGCCCCGCCGGCAAGAAGCCGCGCCCGAGCCACTTGAAGCTGGTCGACTGACAGCACCGACCGCTGGCCGTCATCTGAGATCGATCATCATATTGCGCCCCGGGTGCGCCCCGGGTGTGTCCCGTCCGCGGGGTTTTGTCCCCTAGAACAGGGGAGACTTGGGTTTTATGGAGGTCCAGGTAATGCGCACGCGCGCAGCTCGTTTTGTCGCCAACATCATTTCTCTGCGGTCCGCTTCAGGTCTTACAAGTCATCAGGTCGTGCTGAGCGCAGGGCTCTTGGCGAGCCTGGGGCAGGCGGCGTGGGCTCAGAGCTCGACCGCCGCGCCGGCGAGCAGCGTGACCGCGCCGCCGGCGAGCAGCGTGGCCGCGCCGCCGGCCCGGGAGCTGTCCTCGCCGGTCAACCTGGCGGTGGAGCCGGCGCCGCTCAACCAGCGGGTGCTGAGCTTTGAGGAGGCGCTGCTCATCGCCGACAAGCAGAGCCGTGATCTGCTAGCCGCCCGCGAGCACCTGCGCGGCGCCTACGCCGATGTCGAGCGCGCCCGCGCCGCGCTGCTGCCGACGGTGAGCGCCCAGGGTAAGCTGACCATCAACGAGCCCGAGGTCTCGCTGACCCTGGATCAGAGCGGCTCGGTCTTTGGCAGCGCCTACCAGGGAGCGCAGATCCTCGACCTCCAGCTGGCCACCGGCAGCGCCGGCGCCCGCGGCCCTGCGGCCTCGGTGCTGTATAACACCTACTGTAATAGCACCGATCCCAATCGGGTGATCCCCGGCGGCGTGCAGCAGGTCTGCGGCATGCTCGGCAACCCCAGCGCCACCAATGTCGACGCAGCGATCAACGCCGCCAACGTCTCGGCGACGATCGTGCCGCGGTTCCAGCTCGACGCCGGCCTCAACGTCAACGTCCCGCTCGTGGTGCCGTCGGCGTATCCGGCGCTGTCGGGGGCCAAGACGACCTACCGGGCGCAGGAGAAGCAGCTGGCGGTGACCACCGTGCAGGTGCTGCAGAACGTCGCCGTCATGTTCTTCCAGGCCGCCGGCCTGGAAGAGGTCGTGCTGGCCCGCCAGAACGCGATCGGCGTCGCCCAGAAGACCCTCGATGACGCCAAGATCCGCCTGTCGGCCGGCGTCGCCAACCGCGTCGACGTCACCCGCGCCGAGCAGGCGGTGCTCAAGGCCAAGCAGGACCTCCTAGAGTCCCAGGGCAGCCGCGGCACCTCCTACCTCAAGCTGGCGACGCTGCTCAAGCTGAAGGCGGGCAGCTTCAAGGTCCTGCCGCCGCCCGAGCCGCCCGAAGAGGCGGGCGACAGCAGCCAGCTTATCAACCAGGCGCTGAGCCAGCGCCCCGAGCTGGCCAACCTGGAGCTGGTCGGCCGCGCCGCCTCCGAGCAGGCCAAGGCGTCGCTGCTGCGCTGGGCGCCGACGCTGTCGGCGTTTGGCAACATCCGCCTGACCAACGCCACCGGCTTCTCGGGGCGGGTGGACTACTACGCGGCGGGCCTGCAGCTCGACTGGCAGCTGTTCGACGGCCTGATCCGCGAGTCGCAGCGCCACCAGTTCGAGTCGCAGCGCCGCGAGACCGAGCTCCGCCTGGAGCTGTTCCGCGAGCAGGTCTCCGACGAGGTGACGGTCGCCCGCAGCAACCTCGTCATCCGTCGCCGCGGCCTGGCGGCGGCGCAGAGCTCGGTGCGGCTGGCCAAAGAGGCGCTGGACCTGGTGCGCGTGCAGTATGAGGCCGGGACCGCGACCCAGCTCGACCTGCTGACGGCGCAGGACAAGCTCGTCCAGGCCGACGTCGGGCTGGCGCAGGCGCGCTTCGATCTGGCGCTGTCGGCGTTCGATCTGCGGCGAGCGCTGGGCGACTCGCTGAGCGCGAGCGCCCCCCGCTGAGCCGCTACGGTGCCAGCTGCTCGACGATGCCGACGAGCTTCTTGGGCGGCACAAGCGGCCGCCGGCCCGGCTCGTAGCCGGTCAGCTCAAACTCCGCCTTGCCCAGCTCGGTCTCGCCTTCGACGCGCAGCGGCAGCCGGGCGGGGTCGTCGGTGATCCACATCGTCGCGGTGCGCGGCGGGCGCGCCAGCTTGACGCCGTTTTCGCTGATCCGCTCGCCGCGGCACAGCAGCTTGACCGCCTGCCGCAGGCCCAGGGCGGTGCCGAGCTCCTCGCGGCCCAGGACCTCCATGGTGCCCTGGTAAAAGGCGGTGCCGTCCATGACCACCAGCTCCAGCTTGTCGCCGGTGTGCAGGCGGGCGGCGCGCAGCAGCATGAGCACCGCCAGCGGCTCCAGCGGCTGGCTGGGCAGAAGCCCGGTCCAGTGCTTCTCGAGGTTGAGCTGCTTGACGTGGATGTCGATGCGCCGGTCCAGGACATCGATCGTCGCGGTGCGGCTGCGCATGCCGCTCTCGACCAGGTGCATGCGCCGCGGCAGCCACGTCGCGGCGTCGAGCACCAGGCGATAGTCCTCGTGCAGGCCGGTGATCGCCTTGGCCAGGCCGGTGGCCTCGGCCTCGGCAACGACGTGGATGAGCGGACCGCTCGGGCCGGCGGTCGGCGGCGACACCGCCATCCGGGCCCGCCCTGCATCGACCGAGCCGAGGAACTTGAGGCTGAAGGTGAACGCCTCCCCCTGCCGCGCTCGCGCTGCTGGCTCCGCCGCCGCCGGTCGAGTACCGCGGCCACCGGTCAGGCTGCCGGGCAGGCCAAAAAGCAGGCTGAGCCCCAGCACGACGCCCAGCGTCCGACGAGAGCGGCCACCCGGGGCCGTACCGACGACTTTCTTATAAGCGGTGGGCGATGTCATGCTGTGCACAGTTGGACGCCTTGCAGGGGCCCGCATTCAGCGAGTATACAGAGACCATGCGCGGCGAAAATAGCCTCGGTGTGTGGAGACCGCGGGCCCAGCGAGGGTCCAGGTGAGCGCGAGCCGGCCGATCGGGCTCACGCTTGGCGATCCGTGTGGCATCGGCCCCGAGCTGTGGGTCCACATTCTGTGCGAGGAGCGGACCCGCCCCGGCTGGGCGGAGCTGCCGCCGCTTTTACTGTTTGGCGATGCCGAGCTGCTGGCGCGAACCGCCCACACCCTGGGTCGCAGCGCCGAGTGGCAGGCCACCTGCAGGGAGCTGCAGCTCATCCCTGTGACCCGGCTCGCGGCGGCCGACAGCGAGCCCGGTCGCCCGAGCGCCCAGAGCGGCGCGGCGCAGCTGGCGTACCTGGAGGCGGCGATCAGCGCCGCGGCCCGCGGTGAGCTCGCCGGGCTGTGCACCGCGCCGATCCACAAGGCCTCGGCCAAGGCGGCGGGGCTCGGCTTCCCCGGCCACACCGAGCTGTTGGCGGCGCGCCTGCCCGGCGCCGGCCAGGTGGTGATGATGCTGGCCGGGCCCAGCCTGCGCGTCGCCCTGTGCACGACCCACCTGCCGCTGGCCGCGGTGCCGGCGGCGCTGACCGTACAAGGCGTGGCGCAGGTCCTGCGCACCACGGCGCTCTCGCTGCACCGCGACTTCGCCATCGCCGCGCCGCGCCTGTGGGTCGCCGGCCTCAACCCGCACGCCGGCGAGTCGGGCCACTTCGGCGATGAGGAGTCGCGCATCATCGCCCCGGCCATCGCCGCCGCCTGC
>JBGANQ010000093.1:0-33746 GCA_044222245.1 Polyangia bacterium
GGGGGCGGCGCCAGCTGACTCTGGCCGGCGCGCCGGGGGGAGCGAGGTGGGGGGTCGCGGTCTAGTGCCGGCTCTCGGAGAGGATGTTGGCGCGGTAGGCGGCGATGAGCAGCTCTAGCACCTGAATCTCGCGGCGGATCGCGGCGCCGGTCTCGGTGTCGGCGACCCGGCGCGGCTCGGAGTAGCTGCGGATCGACTCGATCTTGGGGATGATGTCGGCGCCGTGCGTCACCGCCTCTTCCATCGACTCGAAGTGGTGGTGCTGGGCCAGCTCGATGCCGGCGGCCTGCAGGACCAGGGTGTAGCCCTTGTCGCCGTAGGCTTCGGAGAAGGCGCCGTCGATGGTCACCGCCTGGCCGCTCTTTTTGACCGGGTTCTCCCCTTTTTCCAGCTTGACCGGAACGTGACCGTTCACAATAAGGCCGCGCTGCGCATCGACGCCGAACTCGGCGAACAGGCGGGCGCAGAACTCCTTGGTGTGAATCAGGGAGAAGTAGGGATTCTTGGTCTCCTTGTGAGTCTCTTTATCGGCGATAAAGTAGGTCTCGAAGGTCGCCATCCGATCCTTGCCGAACAGCGGCGACAGCGGACCGGCCCACAGGTACCACAGCAGATCGAGGTCGGCCGGGGCGTGGCGGTAGAAGGCGCGATGCACGACCTGATTGAGCTTGTCAAACAGGGCGCGGCCGCGCAGCTCCTCCCCGTCTACCGGCATCGCCAGGAAGTTCCCTTCGGCGTCCACCGGCACGCAGCCGTGGAAGATGAGGGTGTCATCGCGCACGAGCCACATCGCGCCGCGCTGCTCGACAAAGCGCATCTGCTCCCACAGCACGGGGCTGTGCAGGAACGACTGCTTGAGCCGGCTCATGCACGCCTCTTCTTCCGGGCTGAGCTTGAACGGGTCGGCCGGGTCGATGGTCGGCAGGCTGCGGTCGAGAAGGGGGTGGGTCTTGTCGCCGATGCGGATCGTCCCCGCCTGGTAGTCGATGCAGTCGAGCAGCCCGCGGTGCTCCATATGCCACTCGGGATGGCGGCGCGCCAGCTGACCCTCCAGCTTGAACTGCAGGATGGCAATCGCCTTCTGCATGCGCGCCATCAAAAGCGGGTCGCGCAGACCCTCGCCCTTGCAGGCGAAGCGCTCGGCGGGGTCCTCACCGTACACGGTGCGAGCGAGCTTCTCCAGCGGGGCGATGGTGATGCCGTAGCCTTCCTCCAGCTGCGACAGCCGGCGGTAGCGCAGCGAGACGCGCAGCACGGTGGCGATGAGCGCCTCCTGCCCCAGGCACGCGCCCATCCACGAGGCGTCGTGATTGCCCCAGGTGATGGCGACATTTGGCTGCACCATGAGGTGCGACAGCACCTTGTCGATGCGCGGTCCGCGGTCGCCGAGATCGCCGGCGACGATGAGCTCGGAGATCGACAGGTTGCGGATGAGGTGGGCGCTGGCGCGCAGGAGCTCCAGATCCTCGCCCTGCTTGAGAAACGGCGCCAGCAAGGATTCAATAAAGGCGTCGCTGCGCTGCAGCAGCGGATTAAATAGGAGCTCGCGGAACAGTACCCGGTACTCTTCGGGCAGCAGCTTCTCCACCTTCTTGACCGAGTAGCGGCGCGCCAGCTCGCGCAGGATGCGGAACTGCAGGGTCAGCGTGCGGCGGACAAAGGCGTGCTGCTCGGCTTCGCTGGCGAGCGCCTTTTTTACATGGGCGAAGGTCTCGCGCGGGTAGTAGATGAGGTTTAAAAGCTGCAGGCGCTCGCCCTCAGAAAGCTCGCTGCCGAAGATCTTCTCGACGAGCGGCCGCAGGCTCCCAGAGGCGTTGTTGATGATATGTTTGAGCTTCTTGAACTCGCCGTGGACATCGCTGACGATGTGAATGGTGCCCTTGGGCAGGGTAAGTATGCTGTTGAGCTGAGCAATCTCACCCAGGGCGGCGCGGATCGTCGGGTAGCGGTGCGAAAGAGACTTGAGATAGACCAAAGTGGTGGCATCGATAGTCGGGGAATCGGCAGCGCTCATTGGGACCTCTGCACCCCCCGCGCCGGACCGATGGCGCGGGGGATGGAGAAAGGAATAAGGGCCCGAGTCGGTCCGCCCGGCAGAATCAGGCGACGGTGATCTCTTTGGCCAGGTAGACGTCCTGCACCGCGTTGAGGATCGAGATACCCTCAGCGAGCGGGCGCTGGAACGCCTTGCGGCCGGAGATGAGGCCCATGCCGCCGGCGCGCTTGTTGATGACCGCGGTGCGGGTGGCCTCGGCCCAGTCGCTCTCGCCGCCCGAGGCGCCGCCCGAGTTGATAAGCCCGGCGCGGCCCATGTAGCAGTTGGCGATCTGGTAGCGGCACAGATCAATGGGGTTTTCGCTCGCCAGCTCGGTGTAGACCTTGGGATGGGTCTTGCCGTAGGGGCTCTCTTTGGTGGCCAGGGCCTTGTAGCCGCCGTTGTTGGTCGGCAGCTTCTGCTTGATGATGTCGGCGCAGATGGTCACGCCCAGGTGGTTGGCCTGGCCGGTGAGGTCGGCGGCGGTGTGGAAGTCCTTCTCCTTGGTGGCGAAGGCCTCGTTGCGCAGGTAGCACCAAAGGACGGTCGCCATGCCAAGCTCGTGCGCGGCCTGGAAGATCTGCGCGACCTCGACGATCTGGCGGCTCGACTCGGCGGAGCCGAAGTAGATCGTGGCGCCGATGGCCACCGCGCCGAGGTTCCACGCCTGCTTCACGGTGCCCCACATGATCTGGTCGAACTTGTTGGGGTAGGTGAGGAACTCGTTGTGGTTGATCTTCACCATGAAGGGAATCTTGTGCGCGTACTTGCGCGAGACCGAGGCGAGCACGCCGAAGGTCGAGGCCACCGCGTTGCAGCCGCCCTCAATGGCCAGCTTGACGATGTTCTCGCCGTCGAAGTAGTCGGGGTTGGGGGCGAACGACGAGCCGGCCGAGTGCTCGATGCCCTGGTCTACCGGCAGGATCGACAGGTAGCCGGTGCCGCCCAGGCGCCCGGCGCGGAACATGGTCTCCAGGCTGCCGAGCACGCGCGGCGAGCGGTCGGTGTCGCGGAAGATGCGGTCGACAAAGTCGGGACCCGGCAGGTGCAGGCGGCTCTTGGGAATGCCGGTCGACTTGTACTCAAGGAGGGAGTGGGCATCGGGGCCCAGGTGCTTCAGGATATTGTCAATACTCATCAGGTATTTCCTCTTTACTCTCGGACAGTCTAGCGACGGTTGACCGCGTGGCCGCCGAAGGCGTTGCGCATGGCGGCGAGCATCTTCTCAGCAAACGACTCGACCTGGCGGGAGCGGAAGCGGGTAAACAGCGCCGCGGCCAGGGTCGGGACCGGCACCGCCTGGTCGATGGCCTCGACCAGCGTCCAGCGGCCCTCGCCCGAGTCCTGCACGAAGCCCTGCAGGCCCTCCAGGTTCGGATTCACCTTGAGGAAGCCGGCGGTGAGCTCGAGCAGCCACGAGCGGATGACGCTGCCCTGCATCCACAGGTCGGAGATGCGGCCAAGGTCGAGGTTGTAGCCGGACTTCTTCATGAGCTCGAAGCCCTCGGCGTAGCCCTGCATCATGCTGTACTCGATGGCGTTGTGGACCATCTTGACGTAGTGGCCGGCGCCCGCGGCACCCATGTAGGCCCAGCCATTGGGCGGCGCCAGGGTGTCGAGGATCGGCTTGAGCTTGTCCGCCGCCTCCTTGGGCCCGCCGACCATCATGCAGTAGCCGTTCTGCAGGCCCCAGATTCCGCCCGAGGTGCCGACATCAACGTAGTGGATTCCCTTGGCCTTGAGCTCCTCGGCGCGGCGGACGTCATCATGGAAGTTCGAGTTGCCGCCGTCGATGAGGATGTCGCCCGGGGAGAGCAGCTTGGCGAGCTTCTGCACCGAGTCCTCGGTGGGGCCGCCCGAGGGGACCATGACCCAGACCACGCGCGGCGCGTGGAGCTTGCTCACCAGATCCTCAAGGGTCGAGGCGCCCTGGCAGCCGACGGCCTCAGACTTGGTGACAAGCTCCGAGCTCCGATCAAAGGTGACCACGCGATGGTCGCCCCGCCGGAGTCTGGTGACCATGTTCATGCCCATCTTCCCAAGGCCGATGAATGCGAGTTCCATAGTGGATGCCCCTTATACCGATTGTGATTGGCAGTGTGCGCGGAGTTGCGCTGGTTTTGCCAGCATAGATCAACCGCTCGCGCGGCGTAAAGGCCCCTCGCTTGAGCGAGGGTATTACCACTAGGCCAGTTTGGTTCGCGCAAGCGCCCTTGCGCCGCCCTTGGCGGCCGAGCTTGCCCGCCTACATAGGCCCACAGCCGAGCAAGCAGCTAGGCAATTTGCGAGCCGTGCGAGCCGTGCAAGGCGGCACACGCCATGCAAGCCCGGAAGGGGGATGCAAGAGCTGATAGTGACCCGGCTCACGGAAAACTGCACAAAGTGCATTGCTCACAAAATATCAGGCTAAGGTCCGGCCAACCGGGCAGAAAATTGTTGTTTTGTAGGGAGGTATCTTCATAAGATATCTCACCCGGGTTTTATTTTACTCGGGCAAGCCCAGCCCCGTGGCTGAGCCGACTAGCAGATGCTCCGTTTGCGAGACATAGCAGCACGTAATGCCCCAGTTCCCAAGGCCGGTAGCTCCGTGCCGAGCCGGTCCCGCAAGCTCCTTCCCCAAAATGCCCCACTGGCGAGGCCAGCGTCGCAAGATCCTGTACCCAATTGGAGACAATTATGCGGAAACTATCTCGGTTCCTTTACGTACTGATCGGCGCACTGCTGGCGGCCGCCGCGCCAGCCCAGGCGCAGACCGCTACGAATGCCGGCGCTGGCTTCCAGCTGAACCGCTATGAGCCGACCGCCGCGGGCGAGTGGTCGTTCTGGGTCGATCATCCCTGGTACTCGTCAACCCGCTACTTCGCCGCCGGCGTCACCCTCAACTACGCCCACAACCCGCTCGTCTTTGGCACCATCAACACCGACGGGACTTTCAGCCAGCGGCAGTCAGTCATCGCCCACCAGCTGATCGGGCACGTCGACCTGGCCGGCTCGTTCCTTGATCGGGTGATGCTCACCCTGTCGCTGCCGGTGGTCCTGCTCGATAAGGGCGGCACGCCGGCGGCCGGGGTGGCCGCGAGCGATCAGGTCAGCGTCGGCGACCTGCGCTTTGGCCTGATGGTGCGCCTGTTTGGCCAGCCCTACCGCAGCCCGATCTCGCTCAGCATCGGCGGCGAGGTCTGGCTGCCCTGGCGGCAGTTCTTCCCCGACTCCATCCCCTCGACCTCCAGCGACAGCGTCGTCCGCGGCATCCCCAAGCTGGCGCTGGGCGGTCTGGCCAGCAAGGTGATGTGGTCGCTGACGGCCGGCGTCCTTTTGCGCGCCCACTCCAACCTCGGCGACCCCGCCCTGGGCGCCGAGGCCAACTCCGAGCTGCAGCTCGGCGCCGCCATCGCCTACGCCAACACCAACATCCGCCTGGCGATCGGCCCCGAGGTCGTCGCCTCTACCGCGATCCTCGGCGACAACGCCTTCAAGGTCCCGACCACCAACGTCGAGGCGCTGCTCGGCATCCACTATAATATCGCCCACCTCATCCAGCTCGGCGTCGGCGGCGGCGTCGGCATCCTCCGTCAGGCCGGTACCCCCGATGGCCGCGTCCTTTTGCGCCTGTCCTACGCGCCGTGGCCCAAGGACAAGGCCGCGGTCAGCGATCGCGACCACGACGGCATCCCCGATGACGAGGATCTGTGCCCCGACGTCCACAAGGGCCCGCGCCCCGATCCGCAGCGCATCGGCTGCCCGCTGGGCGATCGTGATGGCGACGGCGTGTATGACAACGAGGATCTGTGCCCCGATGTCCCCAAGGGCGCGCACCCCGATCCCGCCAAGCTCGGCTGCCCGCTGGGCGATCGCGACGGCGACGGCGTGCTCGACAACGAGGACATCTGTCCCGATGAGCCCCAGGGCCCAAGCCCCGATCCGACGCGCAAGGGCTGCCCCGCCGGCGACCGCGACAAGGACGGCGTGCTCGACCACGAGGACCTGTGTCCCGACGTGCCCCAGGGCGCCTACCCCGACCCGCAGAAGAAGGGCTGCCCCGCCGGCGACCGCGACAAGGACACCGTCCCCGATCCGGTCGACGCCTGCCCCGACAAGCCCGGCGCGCCCAGCACCGATCCGAAGAAGAACGGCTGCCCCGGCCTGGTCAGCGTGACCAGCGGCCAGATCGTCATCGTCAAGCCGGTGTTCTTCGCCACCAACAAGGACGTCATCCTCCAGCAGAGCTTCGAGGTCCTGGAGTCGGTGTCCGAGGCGCTCAAGTTCGCCAAGAACATCAAGAAGGTGCGCGTGGAGGGTCACACCGACAACCGCGGCAAGGTCGCCCACAACGTCGACCTGTCGGATCGCCGCGCCAAGAGCGTCATGAAGTGGCTCGTCGAGCACGGCATTGACCAGAGTCGCCTGGAGGCGCAGGGCTTCGGTCCCTCGCACCCCATCGCCGACAACAAGACCGCCGATGGCCGCGCCAAGAACCGTCGCGTCGACTTCATCATCATCGATCCGCCGCAGGCCGAAGGCGTCAAGACCGCCGACCCGCAGAGCGTGCAGGTCCCCGCCTCGCCCGACCAGAGCGACCAGAGCGATGGCGGCAAGAAGCACGGCCGTCGCCACCACAGCAAGAAGGCCAAAGACGACGCCAACTGACCGCCAAAGGCGTGGGGCCGACCGGAGCTCCTTTTTTGTCAGCGCCAGCTGGCAAAAAAGGAGCGCAGGGAAGGGGGGCCCCACGCCGGCGCAGCCCGACCCAAGCAAGACTGCCCCCCAAGCCCTCAACCGGGACTCTAACCCGGAGCCGCCCGACCCAAGCGAGCCTCCCCCCCAAGCCGCGACTCCGGGACTCTGAACCCGGAGCCGCCCGACCCAAGCGAGACTGCTCCCCAAGCCCCTCAACCGGGGACTTTGACCCGGAGCCGCCCGACCCAAGCGAGACTGCCCCCCAAGCCGTGCCTCCGGGAATCTAACCCCGGCGCCGCCCGACCGAAGCGCGAGTGCTCGCGTCCTCGGAGCTCTCGCCGGGGGACTCTGTTGGCAGGGAGACTGAGGTAAGGAGGAGGGAAGGAGACGGAGTCAAGCCGGGCCGCGGAGGCTCGTTAACCTCCGCTGCCCGAGCCGCGGCCTGCTACGCCGCTGCTCGATTGAAGCTGCGCCGCCGGCGCGCCAGGAACAGCAGCATGGCCAGGCCCGCGAGCGCCGCGCTGCCCGAGGCGCCCTTGACGTCGCCGTAGGTGCAGCCGCCAAGTCCGCCGCCGCTCAGCGCGTACTGACCCGGCGCCGGCGGCAGGCAGGCCCCGTCCTGGCAGACGCCGCCGGCGATGCACTGCTCGTTTGTCTGGCAGCTGCTAAAGCAGGCGCTCTGCTCGGGGCTGCAGGCGAAGTTGCCGCACGCCGAGCCGCACACCCCCACCTGACCCGGCACCGCGCACGCCTGGCAGGCCCCGTCACACGCGGTATCGCAGCAGACGCCGCTCGAGCAAAAGCCTGAGTGGCACTCCGTCGTTCCGCCGCAGCCGGTGCCCAGATCTTTTTTGAACACTGCCTGCACCGTGGTGGGTCCCTGCACGTTGGCGACCGTGAAGGCGTTGCTACCGACCTGCGGTCCGCTGCTGCCGTTGATCGTGACCGAGTCCAGGACGTAGCCCGGCTCGGGAGTCGCCGTGCACGCCGCGTCCCGTCCCTGCACCACCGGAGACGGACAGCTGACCGTCCCGTTACCCGCCGGCACCGCGGTCGTGATCGGATAGGTCGGCAGCGAGAAGTTCGCGCTGACCGTCGCCGCCGCCGCGATCGACACCGTGCACTGCGGCGCCGTGCCCGCGTTGGCGCACGCCCCGCCCCAGCCCGTGAACGTGCTGCCCGGCGCCGCCACCGCGGTCAGCGTCACCATCGAGCCGACCAGGAACTTGGCGCTCTGGCTCGTGCAGCTCGCTGCGCAGGCGATGGCCGTCGGCGCGCTGGTCACCGTGCCGGTGCCCGTGCTGGTGCCCTTGTCCACCGTCAGCGTCGCCACCGGACCGATGTTGGTCACAAAGACCGCCGAGTTGTTGCCGGGGTTGGGATCCGCCACCGGCACCGGCGTCGCCACGTTCACCAGATAGCTGATAAGACCGGGGCCGCTGCCGGCGATGATGGTGCCGCTCACGACGTAGGTGACCGATGCCCCCACCGGCAGGTTGGCCGCGGTAGTCAGCGCGCCCGTGCCGCTCGTCATGCCGCACACCCCATTATTCTGGCCGGTGCAGGTCCAGGTGACCCCGGTCAGCTCGGGCGGCACCATGTTGCTGATGATCGCACCGGTCACCGCCACCGGTCCGTTGTTGCGGGCGACGATGGTGTACGAGACCGGGGTGCCCCAGTCGGCGGCGGCGTTGGGGCTCGCGGCGCTGATCGCCAGGTCGGTATAGACCACGCCACTTGTGATCGCGGTCTGCACCAGCGGCCCGATGAGGGGATTTATCCCCGTGCCCTGGATGGTGTAGTTGCCATTATTAATCGTCCCGGTCGCCGTCGGATCAATATGCACGGTGAGCATGAAGTTGCTGGCGGCGCTGGCGTTGAGCGAGCCGAGGTTGCAGGTGACGGTGCCCGCCATCCCCGGGGCGGGCGTGGTGCAGGTGGCGCCGGTCACCGAGACGAACGTCGTCCCCGCGGGCAGGACCTCGGTGACCACGACATTGCTGGCCGCCGTGCTGCCGCCGTTTTTCGCCGTGAAGGTGTAGGTGATGTCCGTGTTGGCGTTGGCCGACTGCGGCCCGCTGGCGACCACCGTAAGTCCGGGCACGAACGTTCCGAAGCCGTCGACGTACAGCTGGCCGTAGTGGCCGCCCAGCGAGCAGCCGGTGGCGATGATCGTCGCGGTCAGCTTGTCGCCGATGGCGATCGCGGTCGGCCCGGGCGCCAGATCAAACAGCTGCCAGTCGGTGTACTGGACCCCGGCGTTGGCGGCGGCGTTCTTGAACGGAACGCCCGGCTGGTTGGAGAAGTTGAACGAAGAGAAAAGGACTTTGTTGGTCGTGGTGTTGGCGATCTCGATGTAGAAGTAGGGCTGCTGATAGTTAAAGTGGTTGGGGTTTTCCAGGACCGGCGCCAGGGCGAAGCGGACGTGAATCCGCCCGTCCACCGCATCGACGTCGGCCTGCGTCGTGGTGAGCGTCTGGGTGATGGTGTTGGAGTTATTGTTGTTGCCGGCCTGGTTGACAAGCGCCGAGTACATCCCAAAGCGCGGGTAGCGGAGGCTGTCGGCGGCGGTCAGTCCGGCGGCGATCTGGGACTCGGGTGTGGCGCCCTGCTGCACCGAGCTCTTGTTCACTCCGCCGGTCAGCAGGCCGAGGCTGCTGATCGCGGTGGGCGGGAACATCGGGATGCCGGCGCCTGGGTTGAGGTTGGTCTGGACCTTCCATCCAGTGAAGTCGGAGCTCTCGAAGCCCCCGTTGACAAAGTCTGCTTGGCGAGCTTGCGCGATCGAGGGAAGCTGCTGCTCAGTACCGCACCCCGCGGTGGCTAGGCAGAAGCCCACCATCAAAATCGTAGTTTTTTGCATAACGTACTCCATGCGGCGCGCTCATGACGCGCCTGCTGCATGCTGACAATTGAAGGATGGGAACGTCAACGTACTCGACGAGAAATCCCTTGTGAGCAAGCGCACATGCGAGCCGAATGCAGAGTGATTGGGAGTGATTAGGAAGGAACGCTTGGGAGCATTTAGGAATGAGTAGCAAAGAAATCATCCTTCCTTGGCCGGATGAGCCCAGCCGCCCACGTCCGCGGTCAGCCGGTCTGCGGCGGCCGGACCCCAGGTCCCCGGCTCGTACTCGTGCACTGGCGTTACGTTGCCCAGCACCGGCTCGACAACCGCCCACGCTGCCTCCACTGCGTCCTGGCGCGTAAACAGGGTCGTATCGCCGGCCATCGCATCGCCGAGCAGGCGCTCGTAGGCGCCGAGCTCGTCGCCCTTGGGGTAGCTGACCAGCGACAGCTCGGTGGGCAGGCTCACCATCGCCTCGCCGAGCTGCTTGACCCGCGCCCCGATGGCGATGGCGATCTGCGGTCCCAGGCGCAGCCGCACATAGTTGCCGCCGCCGACAGCGAGGCTCGACAGCGGCGGGCGCTTGAGCTCGACGATCACCTCGGTCGTCGTCACGGGCAGGCACTTGCCCACGCGGATAAAGAACGGGACGCCCTCCCAGCGCCACGAGTCGATCTCCAGGCGCACCGCGGCATAGGTCTCGACCTGCGAGTCGGCGGCCACCTGCGGTTCTTGCCGGTAGCCGCGGAACTGCCCGCGCAAAAGGCCCTTGGGATCAAGGGGCTTGATCTGGCGGAAGACCTTGACCAGCTCGTCGCGCACCGCCTCGTGATAGTGGCTCGCCGGCGGCTCCATGGCGAGGATGCCGACCACCTGCAGCATGTGGTTTTGCACTACGTCGCGGATCGCCCCGGACTCTTCGTAGAAGCTGCCGCGGCCATCTATGCCGAAGCTTTCCGCCATCGTGATCTGCACGCTCTCGACGTAGTGTCGGTTCCAGATCGGTTCGAGAAAGGTGTTGGCGAAGCGGAAGACCAGCAGGTTCTGCACTGCCTCCTTGCCCAGGTAGTGATCGATGCGGAAGACCGCCGACTCATCAAAGACGGTGTGCAGGGTCTGGTTGAGCGCGTGCGCCGAAGGCAGGTCATGTCCGAACGGCTTTTCGACGATGACGCGCGCCGCCTGGGCGCCGCCGGAGCGCCCCAGGTTCTCGATGACGACCGGGAACATGCTCGGCGGGATGGCCAGGTAGTGGAGCGGCCGGCTGGCCCCCGCCAGCTGCTGCTCCAGCTCGGCGAACGTCTTGCGGTCCCGGTAGTCGCCATCGACGTAGCGCAGCCGCTCAACCAGCTGGGCGAAGACTGCCTCATCGAGGCCGCCGTGCTCCTGCAGGCTGCTGCGGGCGCGCTCGCGGAACTGCTCCAGGGTCCAGCCCGACTTGGCGACTCCGATCACCGGTACGTTCAGGCGGCCGCGGCGGGTCATCGCCTGCAGCGCCGGAAAGATCTTCTTGTAGGCGAGGTCGCCGGTGGCGCCGAAGAACACGAAGGCATCGGCGCGCGGCTTGGCTGGGGCGCTGCTCACGGTGCTACCAGGGCTGGGGTCAGGGGGGCAAGCCGCGGTCGCCAGAACGGGGGCCGCGAGGAGGCGATCTCGGCCAGCCATGGGTAGAGCACAAGGCCCTCGCGCTCGGTGTGCTCCAGCAGCTGGCGATCGAGATCCTCCAACGAAGCGCCCAGCTCGGCGGCCGTCTGAGCGCGACCCACGAGCTGGTCGCCGATGGCCTGGCAGCGCCGGAGGATCTCTTTGTGCTCGGCCCGCAGGCGGCTCGCCCACTGGTCGGGAGCAAAGCCGCTCTTGGCGAACGCCGGCAGGAAGAGCTCTTCTTCATGCTGCATGTGCCGCGCTAGCTCGCGCACAAAGACTTCCCAGATAAGCTCGCACTGCTGCGGGCGGCCTGCCTGCGCCAGGCGGCGCAACTCGGCCAGCTGCCGGCCGGAGAATGCATGTTCCTCGCGAAGCCGTGGGATGTCTTCGACGCCAACCGCGAATGGGTAGTTCATGGGCGGGGATGGTTGCAACCCATGTGCCACGGCTCATCCGTCGGGGAATCCTCAGCAGCTGCTGCCTGTTGCGTGCGCTGGGGACACACTAGGCGGATCTGTCACACCCTGCCGCCACTGCCGGGGTGCTGGCCAGGCAGCTCGGCCAGGCTGGCTTGCCCCGGTTACCCCCCTTGGTAGAAAGGCCCCCTTTGTGGGATACTGAAAAATATCCTTCGATTACCACCCGCGGCGCGGAGTAGGGTTCCGGATGAACTCTTGCGGCGCGGCCTCCCCGACGGAAAGTGGCGCGACGGCGGCACCGCAGGGAAGGCCGGGGAACAAACACCAAAAGGAGACCCTATGGAGAAGGAAAAGATCAACCGCCGCCGCTTTCTCGCCACCGGGGCAGTGGCGGGAGCGGCGCTGGCCAGCGCCGCCGGAGCAGGCAGCGCCGTCCCAGCCGCTGCCGCGACGGCGCCGACCGTGCTCGGACGCGGCGGCAGCCGACCCGTGGTCATCGCCTCAGCCAACGGGAACCTGTACAAAAATGGCGGCCCGCGCACCTGCGTGCACGAGGCGTTTGTGCGCATGATGAAGGGCGAAGATGTCCTTTCGGCGCTGATCAGCGGCGTCAACATCGTCGAGCTGGATCCAGAAGAGACCAGCGTCGGCTATGGCGGACTCCCCAACGCCGACGGCGTGGTCCAGCTCGATGCCTCCTGCATGCACGGGCCCAAGCGGCGGGCAGGCGCGGTGGCGGCCCTGGAAGGAGTGCGGACCCCATCTCTGGTCGCGCAGGCGGTGGCCGACCAGACCGACCATCACCTGCTGGTCGGCAAGGGAGCGCAGGACTTTGCGCGGCGGCTCGGGTTCAAGATTGAGGACGATCTCAACACCGAAAAGTCGCGCCGGCTGTGGCTGGAGTGGAAGCGGCGCAGCGATCCCGAGCACTACCTGGACCCCGCCAAGCGGGCCGAGCGCGGCGAGCACGCCGCCCGCGAGATGATGGCCGAGGGACTTTTGGATCGCGAGCACTACTATGGGACCATCAACTGCAACGGAGTGAGCGCGCGCGGCGAGCTGTGCGGCGTCACCACCACCAGCGGCCTGGCGTGGAAAATCCCCGGGCGGGTCGGCGACTCACCGATCCTCGGCGCCGGGCTGTACGTAGACGGTGAGGTCGGGGCGGCGGGGTCGACGGGACGCGGCGAGTCCAACCTGTACAACCTGTCGTGCTTCCTGATCGTCGAAGAGCTGCGGCGCAGCCGCCACCCCAAGGACGCGGGAATGCTCGCCTTGCAGCGCCTGCGCAAGGCCACGACCGAGCCGCGCCTGCACAACGCCCGCGGCAATCCGAGCTTCAACGTGAAGTTCTACATCCTCAACCAGAAGGGCGAGTATGCCGGGGTAGCGCTGTATGGCGGCAAGGACTCGAACTATGCCGTATGTACGGAAAAGGGACCCGAGACCCTGCCGTGCGAAGGGCTGCTCGGCGAAGCCGACGGACCCTCCTAGGCGCACCGGCCGCCGCGATCGGACGCGCTGGCGGGGGCGTCCGGTCATCCGCGCGGAGTCCGGTCTGCGGTCTGCAGGGCTGGCCGCAGAGGCGGCCTTGCTTCCCATGCGCCAACAATCGGAAATTTTTTTCTGCTCGCGGCACGGGCGCTTTTTGATTAGTGTCTGTGATTAGTTTTTTCCGGGGGCCATTTCGTGTTTGTAGCTATTTTGCGCGCTGCGCTATTTGCTCTTCTGTTTGCCGTGCCGACGACAGCGCTGGCTGCGGCACCCAACGCGACTACCTCGGCCGCCAGCGGCATCACGACCTCGTCGGCCGTGCTCAACGGGGTCGGTACTCCCAATGGTGAGCCGACAACCGGCCGCTTCCGCTACAGTCCCACCAATCCAGGGACTTGCAACGATACATTCGGAACTCGCGTCCCCGCGGTCAGCGGGACCGATCTGGGGACTGGCAGCTCGGCGGTTCCCTACTCGATCACCACCACCGGCCTGACCCCCGGGGTCACCTACTATTTCTGCGCCATCGTGTCCAACACCTCGGGCACCGCCTTTGGCGCCGTGCTGTCCTTTACGATCCCGTCCTTCCCGGCGGTCGTGACCAACTCCGCCACCGTGGTGACGAGCAGCTCGGCGACCTTGCAGGGCGCCGCCAACCCGGTCGCCGCCCTCACCACCGCCTGGTTCCGCTACAGTCCGACCGACCCCGGCGGCTGCAACGACACCTTCGGCTCACGCACGCCGAGCAGCGGCGGCGCGGCGCTGGGGTCGGGCATCACCAGCGTCCCGTTCGCGCAGCCGATTGCCGGCTTGACTCCGGCGACGACCTACTACTACTGCGCGATCGCCAATAACTCCTACGGGACCGGCTTTGGCGCGGTCCTGTCATTCACCACCCCGGCGACCGCGCCTTCGGTGACCACCAGCGGCGCCTCGAGCCTGACGCGGACCACGGGGGTCCTAAACGGAGATTAAACCTCTACTTACAGCAGCCCACTTGTCGCTCGGAAAAAATGGTAGAGAACATAAGAACGTCACTAGTACTTGGTAATGTCGGGATAAGGAACGCTGTGAAGCGCTGGAACATGGCGCGACCGGACTGACTACTGGACTTACCTTCCCAGCTGCGGTATGGCTGCTCGGCGACGCGCAGGCGCGGCGGAGCGAACGAGTCCCACCACAGCGGAGTCTACAGGATGGCATCAGCACAAAGCACCGTCGACTTTATCGTCGACCAGCTCGGCGGCACGGCGGTGGTCACAGCGAAGAAGATGTTTGGTGAGTACGGGCTATACTTCGATAGCAAGCTGGTCGCGCTGGTGTGCGACAGTCAGCTGTTTATCAAGCCCAGCGCCGGCGGCCGGCAGTTCATCGGCACTCCCACCGAAGCGCCGCCGTACCCGGGCGCCAAGCCCTACTTTTTGATCTCGGGCGAGCGCTGGGATGACGGCGCTTGGATGAGCCAGCTGGTGAAGATCACGGCGGCGGAGCTGCCCCTCCCCAAGAAGAAAAAGTAAGAGTCGCGGCGGCGCCGGCGCGCCCCAAGGAGAACCAAGCAGACCCCCCCTGCGAGCCGCTGCCGCTGGACCTCACCCCGGACGGGGTGCGCGGAGGATGTGGACTTGATCCGGCTCGCCCTTGCGGCTCGCGGCGACCACCAGGATGACCTGTTGCGCTGTCCCGCGTTCGCCCAAGACCCGGGCGTCGCCGGGAGTCCTCAGGACTAGCTTCCCACCGAGCACCACCTGGCTGGCGGCCGGGTCACGAGTGAAGCGGAACAGCCGCGGCGCGGCGACGAAGGCTCCGCCGCGATCGGTCGTTCCACCGGCCGGTAGGATGAGCGGCGAGCCGTCCTCGGCTATCCGTAGCTTGTTTCTGCCCAGGACCTCGGCGCTGGTCTTTTTTCCGGTCGCTAAAGCTACCCGCTCGACACGCGTAACCCAATCGAGGGCGAGCGGGTACCAGGAGAGTAGCTTGAGTCCGCGCGGCGTCGGAAAAACGCCGGGCTCCGTCGCGCGGACCCAGCGGAGTCTGGCCGGATGACAACATCGGGGTCTGAATCGACGGGGGCGGCGGCGTCTTGGCTGAAGCCAGCGGAGGCGCCTTAGAGCACGGCGGCGGTGCCTTGCTCGACGGCAGCAGTGTCTTGCTTGACTGCGCCAGCGCCTGGGTCGATACCGGCGGCACCTGGCGGGCACTGGTTTTCCGGCTTCCTCGTCGGACGGAAGGCCCCCCAATCAGCCGGCCGCTGCGCCGAGGAACTCGCGGCGGAGCAGGGTGAAGATGGCGGTATCCGTGTATCGCCCTTCGAAGAAATAGTTCTCGCGAATAAGGCCGTCCTGGCGGAAGCCCAGCCGCTCTAGGACCCGCCGCGAGCGGAGATTGTCCGGGTCGATCTGCGCCTCAGTGCTGTGCAGTTCCATGACTTCGAAGCCGTAGCGCAGGACCGCAGTCAGCGCCTCGCACATGAGCCCCTGTCCCCAATACAGAGGCAGCAGGTCGTAGCCAATTTCGGCGCGGTGGTGCTCCTTCATGAGATGCCAGTAGCAGCAGCTGCCGATGAAGCGATCGTCTTGGTGGAGGGTGAGCGCCCAGTGCACCCCTTCCTTGTTCGGGAACTTGACACGGTTGCCCTCGATGCTCCGGATGGTGTCCTCCTGGCTTTTATGCACTGGTCGGCCGACGTAGCGCATCACCTGAGGATCTGAAAACAGCGCATTGGCCGCCGGGGCGTCCTTGGGACGCAGCTCACGCAGGCGCAGCCGCGCGGTCGACAGGAGAGGAAACTCGCCAAAAACTCTTGCTTCATCCATTGCCGCGACCATACACGCAAGGCGCCGAGCCGGGTAGCCTGGCTTTTCTTTCGCTGCCCATAGCCTCCTATCGCATGCGACTACCGCGGGTAAACTCAGGACTGTGGGGAGACAAACCAGCGCTGCCACAGTCGCTCCACCGAGTGAAGGGCAACGCGTGAGAGTACGCGGGCGTTGAGCGGGAACACGAAGAACAGCCCGCGCCCTTGCTTCCACTCCGGGTTTGCCGCGACATAGTCCTGGTAGAAGCGGCGACTGTCGGCATGGCCGGCAGCGCCATCCTCGCGCGCCACAATGGGGATGGTCCGCATCGTCACCGTCCCATCCTCGGGGCGAAAACGATCTCTTGCGACCAGCGCCCCCAGGTGAAGCAGCAGGCCGCGTTCCCAGGCGGGCAAGTCCGGAGCTTGCAGCGTCCAGAACGGGCGGACCGTCCGCCGGAAGGCTATGTACCCAGGAGGATACGTACTGGCGGCGACATACGCGGGCAGTAGCGGATGGCGCGCGAGCGTCAGGAGCGTAATGGCAAGCGAGGCCAGGGGCAGGCTGGGATGGCCGCGCAGCTCGGGGGCGATGAAGCCATACTCCGGCAAGAGACAGAACAGGCGCCGGTGTTGCCACAGCACCGGCATGCCGCGCTGCAGGAAGAAGCCCAGGATGCGCTCCTGGTCTTGCAGTATCCACACGTATCCCGGCCACTGAAAGTCCTGCGCAAACGCGGCAAAGTCCTGTTCTTCGCTCACCGACGGCTTGAGGTTGATAAGGCCCAGACGCATACGCCATAAGGCCCTGAGCTCTGCTGCGTTCAAAGAGGTGGCGCGACGGAATGTCGATTTCATGCGCGAGACCGGGTGGCGGCGACGCCGCTGGGCGCAAGGGGAACGATTTGCAGCGGCAGGTCATCAGCCGGTCGGAAGCTGGGGGTCGGGCGCAGCTTCTGCTGATACCCGGGCGGCAGCACCAGCTTATAGCGCAGCAGAACCTGATGTAAGACGCTCTTTATCTGCAGCATCGCAAAGCGCATGCCCAGGCACATGTGAGCGCCGCCGCCAAAGGGTCGAAAGGAGTGCTTGTGGCGTCGATGCTCGGCGCGCTCGGGCGCGAACCGCTGCGGCTCAAAGGCATGCGGCCGGGTCCAAAACGCCGGGTGCCGCTGCGCCAGCAGGACCGACGCCCGCAGCGGCGTATCGGCGGGCAGGCGGACCCCGCCGATCACGCACGGGCGCAGCGTCCGGCGCGGCAGGGAGGCGACGGGCGGGTACAGCCGCAGCACTTCGCTGATGACGCACTCGGACTCGCGCGCCTCGCCTAGCTTCTCAAAGCGCAGCTCGCGGCCCAGGGCGGACGCCTCGCTGCGCAGTCGCTCTTGCCACTCCGGGTGGCGCGCCAGCTCGTAGGCGAGCATGACCAGGCTGCCGGTGGTGGTGTCATGGGCGGCCAGCCATACGAAGATCATGTGGTTGATGATTTCTTCGTCCGTGAAGCGATTTCCCAGCTCATCGCTGGCGTGGCAGAGCTGCGACAGGAGGTTCGGAGTTTCCGCAGTCAACCGGCGCTCGGCAATGAGGCGGCGAAGATACTGGCCGAGCAGCGCCCGCCCCTGCTGCGCCCGTCGCAAGGCCGTCCCCGGCAGCGGTACGGGCACAAGCGCCGTGACGCCCCTGGTTACGTCTTCAAAGGCCCGGGCTAGCCGCGTCAGCTGGTCCCCCGGGTCAACGCCCAAAAAGACCAGGCTGGCCAGGTCCAGGGTCAGGGCCTTGAAGCTCGGATAGGCCAGGAGTCGCTCGCGCGCCCGCCAGGCATCTACAATGGCCGCGATGCGGGGCGTCATCACCTCGACATAGCTGCGCAAGGCCGCGCTGGTGAAGGCGGCCTGCATGAGGCCCCGGTGGTGGTGATGATCCTGGTGGTCGCGGAGCAGAAGGCCCCCGGGCAGCATCGGGCCAAAGAACGGATACCAGCCCGCCGCCGTCGACAGATCGCTCCCCTCATCGCCGAAGATCTCGCCCAAGGCATCGGGGTGCGCGAACACGATGGGGTGGTCAAAGAAGATCGGGTACCGGAACACATCGCCAAAGGCCTCGTACATACTTACCGGCGTAGCAATCGGCTCCCGCAGCCAGCGCAGCGTATGGCCGAGCAGCGGCAGCCCAGGCGCACCTGGAATTTGGTCGAGGTCTCTCATGGCCGGATCGGGGTCCGGGGGCGCGCAGCGCTGTTCACCATCGGTCAGCCCTCTGCCTTGCCGTGGCGATGGGAGCGGTGAAAGCCATCGAACACCGGGCTCCGACCGTGCGGCGACGAAGGAAACAGGGGATGCGCGCTGGAGGCCGCGCCATCAATGCTCAGCGTCGTTCCGCTTATGTAGGCAGCCCCTTCACTGAGCAGAAAACACACCGCCGCGCTGACCTCCGCTTCCGCCCCCAGGCGACCCAAGGGAATCAGCGGGGCTAGCGTCTGCTCAAGCGCTGTGGCGCCGTACCGGGCCAGAGCCTGGGTGGCGATGAAGCCCGGCGCCACGGCGTTCACCCGGACCCCGTAGGGAGCCCACTCGACCGCCGCGGTCTGCGTGAGGTGGATCATCCCCGCGCGCGCGGCTCCCGAGTGAGCCATCGAGGGCGTACCGCGCGAAGTATCGGCCGCCAGGTTCACGATGGCACCGCCGTGGGCGCGCATCGAGCGCGCAAAGACCTCCCGCGCAAACAGGAAGCCGCCCAGGAGGTTTGTCCGCAGCACGGTCTCAAAGCCCTTCAGGGTCAGGTCGGCAAGTGAGGTCTGAAACTGGCCGCCCGCGTTATTGACCAGGCCGTGAATCCGGCCGTGGCGCGCCAGCAGCTGGGTCACCACCGCGGTCACGGAGGCCTCATCGCGGACATCGCACTGCGCAGTGTCCACCCGGCCGCCATCGCTGATAATCTCGCTAGCCGCAGCGGCGAGCTTCTCGGGTTTGCGCCCGATGAGGACGACGTGGGCCCCCAGGCTGGCTGCTTCGTGCGCAATGCAGCGCCCGATGCCGCTGCCGCCCCCCGTGATGAGGATGGTCTGCTCGGCAAGTAGATCCGGTCGAAATACTGAACGATACCGCATGCTGTTTATCCTGTGGCGCCTGGCCGCGGGGGTTTTTCTTGGCGCACCGGCACGCCACCTTTGGGCATCCAGATGATGCCGCGGCGCCCCACCTGCGGGCGCTGGCCGGCAGCCAGCCGGAGCTCGGTTCGCTGCAGCACGGTGGCCAAGATGATCTTCATCTCATGGAGCGCAAACGACATGCCGATGCAGCGCCGGACCCCGCCGCCAAACGGCAGGAACGCGGCGGGCTCGAAGCGCTGACCGAGGAAGCGCTCGGGGTTGAAGCGGCGCGGCGCGGGGAAAATGCGCGGGTTGTGGTGGGCGAGGTAGACACACGGGCTTACGATCCAGCCCGCGGGGACTGTATAGCGGCCTAGCGCCAGGGGCGTGTTGACCAGGCGCCCGATGTGGCCAATCACCGGGGTCAGGCGCAGCGCCTCGTGGACCGTGGCGTCCAGGTAGCTGAGTCGCTCCAGGTGCTGGTAGGCGACTGGCGCAGCGCCGACAACCGCCCCCAGCTCGGAGAGGAGCTTGTCCCGCACCTCCTCCTGCGCGAGGATATGGTACCCGGCCCAGGCGAGCGCCGCGGCGGTGGTCTCGTGACCCGCCACAAGGAGGGTGATCAGCACGTCATGCATCTCCTGGTCGGAAAGCAGGCGTCCGTGCTCATCGCGCGCGGTCACCAGGCTGGCCAGGATGTCCTTTGCCGGACCGGCGGCGGGCTGCTGCTGCTCGTGCCGACGCTGAGCATAGATCGGTCGCAGCACGGCATCGAGCTTTTGGTTCAGGGCCACGAAGCGTCGCCACGGAGTCAGTGGCCCCAGATCGCGCTGCAGGGCGGGGGCCAGCAGCAGCGGATTGTGGGCCTGACCCAGAAGTTCCCGCAGCAGGTCATACAGCGGCTGGAACACCGCGCTGTCGCTCACACCGAAGACGGTGGCCATCATCACGCGCAGGGTGATGGCGGTCATCTCAGGGTATAAAGGGAACTCCGGCCCGACCGGCCAGGCGCTTATGGACTGTTCGGTCAGCACGCGCATGATCTCGCAGTGCTCGGCGACCCGGCGGGCGCTGAACGCAGAGAGCAGGAACTGACGCTGACGCCGGTGCTCGGCGCCATCGAGGACGACGACCGAGCGCGGACCGACGATGGGCGCGACAAGCGCATTGGCCGCGCCCCCGTGCAGGCTGCTGGCATCGCCGGCGAGCACGACCTTGATGGCGTCCGGATCGGCGACCATGACGCGGGGGGCATAGCCGGGAAGCCGCATCGTGAAGATGTCGCCATAGCGGGCCTGGCACCGGTCAAAGAACTCGGTCGGCCAATACAGCCAGGCGAGCAGCTGCACCACGGGTGGCAGCGCCGGCCCCGGCGGGAGGGTCAAGGGCTCACCCGGCGGGCAAGCGGCGGCTGTCGGGCGGGTGCGGGTCCGGTCATATTGTGAACGCGCTCGCCGGATCGCCGGCGAGCTCCTCAAGACTCTGGCAGAACAGCTTGACTACCGCTTCGACCGTCGTCGCCTCAATCACCTCCGAGCGATACACTGCGTTGCAGAAGATGCTCGTTCCCAGGGGGAAGATCTGCAGCAGCAGATCATAGCTGTCCCACAGGTAGGGGAAGATGTTGAGCTCGCGCGCCAGCGTAAAGCGCGATGCCGTCCCGCGCTCGCCCGCCGCGAAGTTGTGAAAGTTGAACAAGATCCGCATCGCGGGCGGGGCCGCCAGCAGGGTCCGCAGCTGCTGCGGGATGCGCTCTTGCAGCGTGAACTGCCGGGCGTGACCCAGCAGCGAAAGGTACGACGGGGCACCGCGCACATCGCCGCAGAACATCTCGGAGTATACGACGTGGGCCACTACCTCGCGCAGGGCCTGCAGGCGCCGATTCCCCTGCACGACGGCGAACATCACCTGCTCCTTTTGGGTGAGCCGGTGCAGCGCCCCCTGGAACGCCACCAGGCAGGCCATCGAGAGCGAGAAGCCGTGCGCCTGACCTGTGCGCTGCAGCCGGGCGGTCGCGGCCTCATCGACCGGGAAGATGCGGAACTTCCCTTCGATAGATGGGGAGGGAGGCAGCGGGTGGTCGTAGGGAAAGCGAAAGTCCTCGGCCGGGTACGGGGGGAACGCCGCTTGGCCGACGGCCAATAGCTCGCGGAAAGCCGCCTCCGTGGCCACTGCGAAGTCGGCGGCGCGCAGCGTCAGCGCTGGTAGCGAGGCGACTCCGCCACTGCAGGCGGCCTCGTAGAGCGCATCGAGGTCGCGCCGCATGACCCCAAGGCCCCAGGCATCGGTCACAAGGTGGCTGATCGAGATGAGAACCAGCGACTCCTGCGCAGCAAGCCGCAGCAGCCGTACGGCCAGAAGCGGCGGCTTGGCCAGGTCGAAGTGGCGGTGGCGCAGCTCGGCGCAGGCGCGGCGCACCGCGGCATCGCGGGACTCGGCGGACAGGGAAGACAGCTCGACCTGCTCCAGGGCGAAGGGCACGGCAGCGAGGACGCGGCGAACCAGCCGCCCGTCGCGCCGGGAAAACGCGGTGCGCAGGTTGTCGTGCCGCTGCAGCAGCGCCGCCCAGGCCGCGGCCAGCGCCTCGGCATCCAGCGGGCCGGCGACGCGCAGCGGCAAAAACAGGTTGTAGGCCTCCTGACGCGGCTGCCGCTCGATGAGCTCGAACAGATATCCCTCGGTAAAAGAGAGGGGATATTCCTCCCGCCCGAGGATCGGCTTGACGTCAATTTGCAGCGGCGACGACTCTGCCGCCGCCGGCTGGCAGAGGTGCCGGGCCAGCTCGCCGACGGTCGGATGGCTAAAGGCCAGAGACGTGCTGAGCTTGCGACCCAGCCGCTGCTCCAGTGCGTGCATGAGCGAGACCGACGCGACCGAGTCGACTCCGAGCTGGGCAAGCTGGGTGCTGGCGGTGATGGCCGCCGGCGGCACCTTGAGCTCGCGCGCGAGCCATTCAGTCAGAAACTGCTGCAGCGCGGCCGCCGCAGGGTCGGCCGCTTCGGTGGTCGGCGGCGCCGGCGCCGGCACCTGTGAAGGCTCCCAGTGATGACGCGTGTCGAGCGCGCCGCGCTCGGCCAGCTCGCGGCAGGCCGCCCGCTGCAGCTTGCCGCTGGAGGTCTTGGCAATGCTGCCGGGCGCCACCAGCCAGAGCGCCGAAACGGCGACGTCGTGGGCCGCTGCCACTGCCTCGCAGACAGCCGCCACGACCGCGTCCACCGGGGGGGTCGCGCGCGGGTCGAGCTCGGCCAAAAGCCCCAGCGACTCCTCCCCACGTCGTTCGATGGCGAACGCCGCCACGCAGCCCGGGCGAATCCCGGGGTGGGCGCGCTCGACGGTCAGCTCGATATCCTGCGGGTACTGATTACGACCGCGCAGGATGAGCAAATCCTTGCGCCGGCCCGCGATGTAAAGCTCGCCCTCGTGGAAGAAGCCCAGGTCACCGCTGCGCAGAAAGGGTCCCTCCCCGCTATCGGCCAGGCGGGCGCCGAAGATCTCCGCGTTCACTTCGGGCTTGTTCCAGTAGCCCGGTGCCACGCTGGGGCCTTGAATCCAGAGCTCGCCGACCGCGCCGTCTTCCAGGGGGCGGCGCGTCCCGGGATCGACGACGCGGACCCGCTGTTGGCCGCGCACGCTACCGCAGCTCACCAGCCGGCGCCCCGCCGCGCTGACCTGGGCCCTGCCTTGCGCGAGCGCCGCGGGGTCAAATGCGACAGCCCGCATGCCGCTGCCCAGCGGTCGGGCGGTGACGACCAGCGTCGCCTCGGCCAGCCCGTAGCCGGGACTGTGGGCCGAGGCGGCGAAGCCGCAGCGCCCGAAGGCGTCGCTGAAGCGCTCCAGCGTCTCGGCGCGGATCGGCTCGGCGCCGTTTGGGGCGATGACCCAGGAGCGCAGATCGAGCCCGACCTTGTCCTCCGCGCTGACCTTGCGGGCGCACAGCTCGAAGGCGAAGTTGGGGGCCGGGCTGATGTTGGCGCGGTAGTGCGAGATGGCCCGCAGCCAGCGAGCCGGACGCGCCAGAAAGTCCAGGGGAGAAAAGAACGTGCAGCGACCGCCGGTATACAGGGTCTGTAGGAGTCCGCCGATCAGCCCCATGTCGTGGTAGGGCGGCAGCCACAACACCATGTTGAGATCTGCTCCCTGCTGGACGACCTGCTGCATCAGCTGCAGATTGTCCAGCAGGTTGCGGTGGGTGAGCATGACCCCTTTGGGATCGCCGGTCGAGCCCGAGGTGTACTGCAAAAATGCCAGGTCATCGGCGTGAGTCTCTGGCGCGCGCCAGCCGGCTGCAGCGCCTGTGGGAAGGTCGTCTGTCGTCAGCCAGCGTAGCGCGGCCAGCTGCGGGTAGAGGGCAAAGAGACTCTCCGCCACCGCATACAGGGCGCGGGTCGTCAGGATGATGCGACATCGGCAGTCGCTCAGGATGGAAGTCAGCCGGGGCATGCTGCGCTCGATACGCGTCAGATCCGGCGGATAGGCGGGCACGGCGACGACCCCACCGGCCAGGCAGCCGAAGAACCCTTCCAAGTAGTCAAGACCCGGCGGGTACAAGACGAGCACGTTGTCACCCGGCTGCGCCTCGGCCGCCAGCCGGGCCCCGATGAGCCCGGCGCGCTCGGCGAGCTCGCCATAAGTGCGCGTCAGCGGGGACTCAGCGATGTCACCAGAGGGCAGGAAGCGATAGGCCAGCGCCTCGGGCTGGCGCTGCGCACGGTGCTGCAGAAGGTCGATCAGCGTAACGAAATGTTCGCGCCCACTTACCGACACGCAGAGCTCCTATCTGACCGTACGCAGAGCGTCCCGACTTCGGCGCGCGCGCCCCCCGCGCTTGCCAGCTTCCCCAAGACACTGACTGCCTAAAGTATAGGAAAGTGAGCGGATCATTACAAGCCTCTCGCGAGCCGGTCAGCTCGCCTGCCGAGCCGCATCGCGGTTGCACCCCAAGCTCCATCGTGAACCTGTCCGCAGGATGTCCGCAGCCCATTCACATGCCACCTTCACCGGCGGTGAAGGCGCCGTGGAATTTCAACCGACTAAACATCAACCTAATCATTAGCAATGGTGCTGCGGAGAGGCTGTTCAGAGAATGAAATTCGAGCCAGAAAGAAGGAAATCGGTCCTTCTGACCATAGCCGCCAGTCGGGTCTAACATGTCCCAAGGGAACAGGCTGCCGTCCCTGACATTGAGCGCGGAACGCCAGTTCTTCACTCTCTTTCCGAGCGGATCGTTTCCCACCCACAGCGCGGCATGGCAAGCGGACTAAACGTACTTAATCCTGCATTCACGCCATGCACCCGGTGCATCAAGGCGTCGCCTTCATTAAGGACGCACCCACGGGCGAAATAGAATACTGGACCCGGTGCTCAACGGCTACGCCAACCCCGGGGGCGATGCGACCACCGGCTGGTTCCGCTACAGCACCGCCAGCCCCGGCACCTGCAACGACACCTTCGGCACCCGCGCCCCGGCGACCGGCGGCGCGGCGCTGGGGTCGGGCAACAGCTCGGTCTCGTTCGGGCAGCCGATCACCGGCCTCTCTCCAGGAGTGACCTACTACTACTGCGCCATCGCCCGCAACTCCGTGGCCACGAACTGGGGCGCGGTGCAGACGTTCATCACCCCCGGGTCGCCCACCGCGGCGACACTGCCGGCGACCAGCATCACCAACAGCTCGGCAACGCTCAACGGAACCGGAAATCCCAACCGGGCGGCGACCAGCGGCTGGTTCCGCTACGCGCTGACCAACCCCGGGACGTGCGACGACAAGTTCGGCTCGCGAGCGCCGGTGACGGGCAGCCTGTACCTGGGCAGCGACACCTCGGACGACCCGTACTCGCAGGGAATTACCGGGCTGTCGGGCGGGACGACCTACTACTACTGCGCGATCGTGACCAGCACCGAAGGGACGGCCTTTGGCGCGGTGATGTCCTTTGTCACCTCGGGCCCGGCCACTGCGACCACGGCGCCGGCGACCAGCGTGACCGCGTCCTCGGCGATCCTGAACGGGGCGGGCAACCCGAGCGGCGCCAACGCGCTCGGCTGGTTCCGCTACAGCCCGACCAGCCCCGGCAGCTGCAACGACACCTTCGGCACCCGCGCCCCGAGCAGCAGCGGCCTGGGCCTGGGCACCGGCACCACCAGCACCGCCTTTGCGCAGGCGGTCGCCGGGCTGTCTCCAGGGGTGACCTACTACTACTGCGCGATCGCCAGCAACGCCTACGGCACGGGCGTGGGCGCGGTCCTGTCGTTCACCACGCCGGCGACGGCGCCTTCGGTGACCACCAGCGGCGCCTCGAGCCTGACGCGGACCACCGGGGTGCTCAACGGCTACGCCAACCCCGGGGGCGACGCGACCACCGGCTGGTTCCGCTACAGCCTCAGCAGCCCCGGCACCTGCAACGACACCTTCGGCACCCGCGCCCCGGCGACCGGCGGCGCGGCGCTGGGGTCGGGCAGTAGCTCGGTCTCGTTCGGGCAGGCGATCACCGGCCTGGCGCCGGGCGTGACCTACTACTACTGCGCCATCGCCGCCAACTCGGCGGGCACCGCGTGGGGCACCGTACAGAGCTTCATCACCCCGGCCGCACCGACGGCGATCACCCTGCCCGCCAGCAGCATCGCCAACAGCTCGGCGACCCTCAACGGCGCCGGCAACCCCAACCGGGCGGCGACCAGCGGCTGGTTCCGCTACGCGCTGACCAACCCCGGGACGTGCGACGACAAGTTCGGCTCGCGAGCGCCGGTGACGGGCAGCCTGTACCTGGGCAGCGACACCTCGGACGACCCGTACTCGCAGGGAATTACTGGGCTGTCGAGCGGGACGACCTACTACTACTGCGCCATCGTCGCCAGCACCGAAGGCACGGCGTTCGGCGCCGTGAGCTCGTTTACCACCTCGGGACCGCCGACCGCGACCACGGCGGCGGCGAGCAGCGTGACCTCGTCGAGCGCGACCCTGAACGGGGCGGGAAATCCCAACGGCGCCAACGCGCTCGGCTGGTTCCGCTACAGCCAGACTAACCCCGGCGCCTGCAGCGACGCCTTTGGCACCCGCGCCCCGAGCAGCAGCGGTCTGGGCCTGGGCACCGGCACCACCAGCACCGCCTTCGCGCAGCCGATTGGCGGGCTGTCGCCGGGGGTGACCTACTACTACTGCGCCATCGCCAACAACTCGTACGGCACGGGCCTGGGAGCGGTGCTGTCGTTCACCACGCCGGCGACGGTGCCTTCGGTGACGACCAGCGGCGCCTCGAGCCTGACGCGGACCACCGGGGTGCTCAACGGCTACGCCAACCCCGGAGGCGATGCGACCACCGGCTGGTTCCGCTACAGCACCGCCAGCCCCGGCACCTGCAACGACACCTTCGGCACCCGCGCCCCGGCGACCGGCGGCGCGGCGCTGGGGTCGGGCAGCAGCTCGGTCTCGTTCGGGCAGGCGATCACCGGCCTGGCGCCGGGAGTGACCTACTACTACTGCGCGCTCGCCGCCAACTCGGCGGGCACGGCGCTCGGCGGGGTGCAGACCTTCATTACTCCCGGGTCGCCGACGGCGATCACCCTGCCGGCCGGCAGCGTCACCACCAGCTCGGCGACCCTCAATGGCTCGGGCAATCCCAACCGCGCGGCGACCAGCGGCTGGTTCCGCTACAGCACGACCAACCCCGGGACCTGCGACGACAAGTTCGGCTCGCGAGCGCCGGTGACGGGCAGCCTGTACCTGGGCAGCGATACCTCGGACAACCCGTACGCGCAGGGGATTACCGGGCTGTCGAGCGGGACGACCTACTACTACTGCGCCATCGTCGCCAGCACCGAGGGTACGGCGTTCGGCGCGGTGCTGCCGTTCACTACCTCCGGGGTGCCGGCGGCGACCACGGCGGCGGCGAGCAGCGTGACCTCGTCGAGCGCGACCCTGAACGGGGCGGGAAATCCCAACGGCGCCAACGCGCTCGGCTGGTTCCGCTACAGCCCGACCGATCCCGGCGCCTGCAGCGACACCTTCGGCACCCGCGCCCCGAGCAGCAGCGGCCTGGGCCTGGGCTCCGGCACCACCAGCACCGCCTTCGCGCAGCCAATTGGCGGGCTGTCGCCGGGAGTGACCTACTACTACTGCGCCATCGCCAGCAACTCGTACGGCACGGGCCTGGGAGCGGTGCTGTCGTTCACCACGCCGGCGACGGTGCCTTCGGTGACGACCAGCGGCGCCTCGAGCCTGACGCGGACCACCGGGGTGCTCAACGGCTACGCCAACCCCGGCGGTGACGCAACCACCGGCTGGTTCCGCTACAGCACCGCCAGCCCCGGCACCTGCAACGACACCTTCGGCACCCGCGCCCCGGCGACCGGCGGCGCGACGCTGGGCGCGGGCAGCAGCTCGGTCTCGTTCGGGCAGGCGATCACTGGCCTGGCGCCGGGAGTGACCTACTACTACTGCGCCATCGCCAGCAACTCCGTGGGCACGGCCTGGGGCGGGGTGCAGACGTTCATCACCCCCGGGTCGCCCACTGCGGCGACGCTGCCGGCGAGCAACATCACCAACAGCTCGGCGACGCTCAACGGAACCGGAAATCCCAACCGGGCGGCGACCAGCGGCTGGTTCCGCTACGCGCTGACCAACCCCGGGACGTGCGACGACAAGTTCGGCTCGCGAGCGCCGGTGACGGGCAGCCTGTACCTGGGCAGCGACACCTCGGACGACCCGTACTCGCAGGGAATTACCGGGCTGTCGAGCGGGACGACCTACTACTACTGCGCCATCGTCGCCAGCACCGAAGGCACGGCGCTTGGCACGGTGCAGACCTTCATCACCTCGGGCGCGCCCACCGCGACCACGGCGACGGCGGCGAGCGTGACCGCGACCTCGGCGACGCTGAACGGGGCGGGCACTCCCAACGGCGCCAACACGCTCGGCTGGTTCCGCTACAGCCCGACCAGCCCCGGCAGCTGCAACGACACCTTCGGCACCCGTGCCCCGAGCAGCAGCGGCCTGGGCCTGGGCACTGGCACCACCAGCGTTCCCTTCACGCAGGCGATCGCCGGCCTGACCCCGGCGACGACCTACTACTACTGCGCGATCGCCAACAACACCTACGGGACGGGCCTGGGCGCCGTCCAGTCGTTCACCACGCCGGCAATGGCGCCGACGGTGACCACCAGCAGCGCGACCAGCCTGACGCGGACCACCGGGGTGCTCACCGCCTACGCCAACCCCGGGGGCGATGCGACCACCGGCTGGTTCCGCTACAGCACCGCTAGCCCTGGCACCTGCAACGACACCTTCGGCACGCGGGCCCCGGCGACTGGCGGCTCGGCGCTCGGCTCGGGCAACAGCTCGGTCACCTTTACGCAGGCGATAAGCGGGCTCGCCCCGGCGACGATGTACTACTACTGCGCGCTCGCTTCCAACTCGATGGGCACGGTGCTGGGCACGGTGCTCACCTTCATCACCCCGGCCTCGCCGACGGCGATGACCCTGCCGGCGACCGCTATCACCAACAGCTCGGCGACGCTCAACGGTACGGGCAACCCCAACCGCGCGGCGACCAGCGGCTGGTTCCGCTACAGCCTGACCAACCCCGGGACGTGCGACGACAAGTTCGGCTCGCGGGCGCCGGTGACGGGCAGCGTATACGTGGGCAGCGACACCCTGGATGACCCGTACTCGCAGGGGATCACGGGCTTGTCGGCCGGCACCACCTACTACTACTGCGCCATCGTGGCGAGCACCGAGGGCACTGCCTTTGGCGCCGTGGTCCAGTTCACCACCTCGGGCGCCGCGGTCGCGACCACCGGCGCGGTGACCAGCGTGACCTCGACCACGGCGACCCTGACCGGGACGGGCAACCCCAACGGCGCCAGCGCCCTGGGCTGGTTCCGCTACAGCGCGACCAGCCCCGGCTCGTGCAACGACACCTTCGGCACCCGCACCCCGAGCAGCAGCGGCACCGCGCTCGGCGCGGGCGTCGCCAGCGTGGCGTTCGGGCAGCCGATCACCGGCCTGGCCCCGGGCGTGACCTACTACTACTGCGCCATCGCCAGCAACACCTACGGGACCGGGCTCGGCTCGCTCCTGTCGTTCACCACGCCGGCCAGTCCGCCGACGGTCAGCACCGACTACCCGACCGGCATCACGACCACCCTGAACGGCTCGGCCAATCCCAACGGCGCCGCCACCACCGGCTGGTTCCGCATCGCCACCACGAGCCCCGGGACGTGCAACGACACCTTCGGCACGCGCATCCCCACCACCTCGGGCACCGCCCTTGGCGCCGGCAGCAGCTTTGTCGCCTTCGCCAACCCGGCGCCGGGCCTCACCCCGGGCGGGACCTACTACTACTGCGCCATCGCCGCCAATGCGCTCGGCACCTCGTTCGGCGTCATCCGCTCGTTCACGGCGCCGATGCCGCCCACGGTGGCCACCCTGGCGGCGACGCCGGTGACGGCGACCACGGCGACGCTCAACGGCTCGGCCAACCCCAACGGCAACTCCACCACCGCGTGGTTCCGCTTCAGCACCAGCAGCCCGGGCACCTGCAACGACGTCTTTGGCACCCGGACGCCCGCCGCCGGCGGCTCGGCGCTCGGCTCGGGCACCACGGCCACCCCGTTCGCCGAGGCGATCGCTGGGCTGTCCCCGGCGACGACCTACTACTTCTGCGCCATCGCCTCCAGCGCCTTTGGGACCTCGATCGGCAGCGTCCTCTCGTTCACCACGCCGCCGTCGTCGGTGCTCGGCAACTCGGGGCCGGCCGGCCAGTCCACGCCGTCGCTGAGCCCGGTGACCACCGCTGCCGCGACAGACATCGCCGCCGAATCGGCAGTGCTCAACGGCGCCGCCGATCCCACCGGTCTCGCCACCACCGGCTGGTTCCGCTACGACACCACCGATCCGGGGTCGTGCAGCGACACCTTCGGCACCCGCGCCCCGGACAAGAGCGGCGCCGAGCTCGGGGCCGGAGCCAGCCCGGTGCCCTACTCGCAGGCAGTCACCGGCCTCGCCCCAGGGACGACCTACTACTACTGCGCCATCGCCGAGAGCGGACAGCGCACGAGCTTCGGCGCGGTGCTCTCGCTGACCACCAAGGCGGGCGCGCCGCGGGTCAAGACCCTGGTGCCCACCGACGTGGTGGGCGACGCCGCGGTGCTAAGCGGCGCCGTGGTCCCAAGCGGCGCCGCCGCCACCGGCTGGTTCCGCTACAGCCCGACCCGCCCCGAGAGCTGCAGCGACAGCTTCGGCACCCGCGCCCCCGCGGGCGAGGAGCAGCCGCTCGGCGCCGGGCTCACCGCCGTCACCTACTCGGTGGCGCTGTCCGGCCTGAAGGCGGGCACGACGTACTACTACTGCGCCATCGCCAGCAACGCCCAGGGGACGACCTACGGCGAGCTGCAGTCCTTTGTCGCCGGCGTCGGCGCCCCCGGCGTCACCACCGAGGGAACGACCGACGTCGCGCCGAGCAGCGGGACCCTGGTCGGCACCGTGGCCGAGAACGGCTCGGCCGCGACGGTCTGGTTCCGCTACGGCGAGGTCGACCCCGGAACCTGCGATGACTCCTTCGCCAGCCGCGTGGCCGCCATCCCTGCCGAGACTCCGCTTGCCGCCGCGGCGGGCCCCAGGCTCTTCTCCGCCCCGCTCAGCGGGCTCAAGCCGGGCGTGACCTACTACTATTGCGCCGCCGCCAGCAACCAGAGCGGGGCCAAGTTCGGCGTGGTCCGCTCGTTCACCACCCTCGCCGACCCGACCGCCGCGAGCGCCAACGCGGTGGACCCGGCCAGCGCCGGCGGCTGCAGCTACCGCGGCCGCGCCGACGGCACCCCGCTGGCTCTACTGACCCTGCTGCCGCTGCTCGGCCTCCTGCTGCGCCGGCGTCGGCGCCAGGGCGAGCTGTAAGCCCCCTTCCCCGAGTACAGGTCCCCACAAGCTGGTGCCGGCGTCGCGGTGTACCCGAACTTGGGGTGCGCTGCCGTGAGCGAGCGCCCCGGCCTAAGCCCAGCGCCGCGGTGTAGCCGAACTTGCGGGCGCTGCTGGAGCCTGGGGCCGCGGTGGCGGCGCGGCGGTCGCTGCCCTATCCGGCCGGTGGAGCGAGCGCCGCCACCCGCTGCCAGGCGACCTCCAGGCGCTGCGCCCGCGCCTTGCCGGCCACTTGCAAGAGGGGTCGATCGCGCTCCCAGCGGAGGCGCGTGGTGGGCTCGACCTGCGGCCACAGCGGCTCCAGCTCGGCGAGCAAGCGCTGGCAGGCCGCCAGCAGCCCCCCCAGCGCCACATGCAGCGTCGGATCATCGGCCGCGTCCGCAGCCAGGCGGCGCGTGGCGGTGATGAGCAGCAGCAGCTCCTGCTGCACCGGCCGCGGCCAGGCGGCGTCGCGGGCGAGCCGCACGAGCCAGCCGAGCAGCGCCGCGTGGACATGCAGATCCTCGACGGTACGGAAAGGCTTGAGGTAGCGCTCGTAGGCGTCGCCGGGCAGGCGCTCGGCGTCTGCGACCGCGACCTGCCGCAGCTGCAGCCCGGCGTGCGGAATCTCCGGGGCAAAAGGAGTCGGCGGCAGCGGCTGGAAGGTGACGCCCGGCCGCGTCGCCGGGATGCGGCACAGCACCAGGCGGTTGCGGCCGCTGGCGCAGAGCCCCTCGCTGGCCACCACCAGCAGCTCGCTCGCCTGCGGGCCCAGGGTGACGAAGGTCTTGTCGCCGCTCAGCGTAAAGCCGGCGGGGGCGGCGGTCAGGTGGGCCTGGATGGCGCGCGGGTGGACGCCTCCGGCTTCGGTCGCCGCCAGCGCTGCCCGGGTCTCCCCGAGCGCCGGCAGCAGCTGGCGCAGCGCCTCGGTATAGCCAGCGGCAAAGGCGTAGCCCAGGCGGTCCGCGGCGAAGCCCCCCGCCACCGCGCGCTCAATCGGCAGGGTGAGGCCAGCCGCGACGCCGTCGTAGCGCTGCCAGAAGGTGGCAAGATCGGGAACTACCGCCGCGGCGGCTGGGGTCGCGCTGAGCAGGCGCTGCAGGAGCAGATCCATGGTGAACTCCGTGCGCCCATGGTAGCGCAGTTCGCCGCGGTCCCGGCGCAGCGCGCTCGCAATCGCCACCGCTGCGACCGCGCCGCCGGCGCCCAGTCCTAGCGTGGCGCGGCCCGCAGCCGAGCCGCCGGCAGCAAGCTCGCGCCGCGCGGCGCTGCGGTCCCATTCCCCCGCCTCTCCCCGGGGCGGCAGCCGCAAGGGAACACCGCCCGGGACTCAGCCTCGGGGTCAATAGTTCCGGATGAACAATACTTTCCAAAATCTCCGACGATAGATTGCCTTTTTGATAAGGCGCTGGAAAGTATCTGGAAACTCGAAACTCAACTACCCATCTGCCGGTCGCTCGTCTGCCTGGACGTCGCCGCGCTCTCAGCGTCGCCAGTCCGTAGGTTGGGCATCAGCCACTGCCGGGGCTCTCTTTATCAAATAGCATCCACGCTTCGGCCGTAGGACTTTCGATATCCCGCTTCAGGCGCTCCATAAAAGTCTTCGCGTCAGACACCAAGGGCAGGTTTGCCCAGTCATCACCGTACCAAAGTGCAACCCTTCTTGCCGTCGGAAGTATGCGACTAAATGCACGATAGAGGCGCGTGTGCTCGAAGGGTTTCCCGTTGAGAAGGGCCGCCTGTGCTTCAGTAAAAAGCGTGTCTGTGCATCCCTCCGTATCGCGGAGATACCAGCAGCCCATCCATTCAGAGGGCGCGAAAAGCTCCTGTGCTGCCCGCGCAATAATGGCTTCAGCATGACTGAGTTGGACAACCTCGATATTCGAGATATCCTCGAATTGAGGCTGCCGACCAGAAATAAGAACAAACTCACTCATGCAGCTCCTCAGCGTCTGCCTTTGTCACGGATTCGCATATCGCCATTTTTTAGAGCCTGGTCAGCATAGTCGATATCGTCGGCAGTTGTCGCCCGATCAATGCGTTTTGTGCTACCGGCAGCTCCGTCTGGCCGCCGGTGGACTTCAGGGGCATGGGAGTGCGGCCGGCCATGTGGCTGGTGGTCATGAGTACCATGAATCTGGAACCACTTTCGCGGATCGCTGGAGACTAGGTTGTAGTCCCGGCCTGGCGGCAGAACGGTTCCTCGTGGTGTCACTATGTGAGCGGCCCGATGTTCTGCCTTGGTAGAGGCGACAACTGCATGACCCGCATGCTCGGTGGTCGTGGCAGTCTTCTCAAGCTTTTTTCCTATTAGAGCCACTTGCTCGAGTTCACCGGCGGCGCCGAGCGCTTCGCCGCCGAGGCCACCGGTCATCACTGTCACGCCGACTGTTACCGGATGCGGAACCATCGCATCTCCCGTCGACTCGGCGAGATCTTCTGCCTGCTCAATCGCTGGCTTGCCCGTCCATTCCCGGGCGTCGTGGAGCTTACGGTCGATCCAGCCTTTGGCGGCATCCATGCTTGCGTGCTCGGCGATGTATCTGGCCTTGGCCTCTATCGCCCCGACCACAGTGCCGGCTGTGATGCGACCTGCGTCTATTCCGTCGGCGGTGTTGGCGACCTGAACCGGAATCTTTGCGATTTCGTGCGCCTTGTTGATAATTCCGTGATCCAGCGCTCGGGCGATACGCCCAACCCGAGTCGTCTGGTTCTGCATCTTCTGCGGCAGCTCGGCCAGCGCCAGGAAACAGCGGTCCCGCTGCTCTTCGATGCGGGGCGTGTCGCAGACCCACAGGTGGCCGTGCTCCCGATAGTACTGAGTGCCGACAGGGTGGACGTAGCCCGCCGGGTCCGTGC
>JBGANQ010000094.1:0-31099 GCA_044222245.1 Polyangia bacterium
GCGCGCGCCGCCAAGGCGCAGCCACCGGGGCGCCGTCCGGCCCTCGCCGCGCCGGTCCCCCGCCCGGCCCTGGCGCCGCCGACCAGCGGCCCCGCGCGGCCCCCGGCGCCAAGTCCCCTGCCCCGCGCCAATAACGACAGCCGCATCGCCGCCGCCCGCGAGCTGTACCAGGCCGGCCGCTACGCCGAGGTCCCGACCGCGCTGGTCAAGCTGCTCGCCGAGTCGCAGCTTACCGCCCCGCAGCTCGCTGCGGTGTACGAGCTGCTGGCCTCGGCGTATGTGGCCCTGGGGCAGACCGAGCTGGCGATCCGCTGCTTCAGCGAGGTGCTGAGCCGCCGGCCCGCCTTCGCGCTCGACCCGGTGCGCGTCTCGCCGAAGATCCGGGCGGCGCTCGACCAGGCCCGTCGCGACGCAGCGCGGCCGCCAGTCGCGCCGCTGCCGACCCACCGGCCGCTTTAGCCGCGCCGGCAAAACGCCCTGCCGGGCGCCAAGGGCGCGCAAACTCTGCGAAACATGACGCAGAAACGGCCCCGGACAGCTGGCGGCCCATGGTAGAGTGGGAACCTGTGACGCTAGACGTGGGTACACCCGCCTACCCTTCGCCGCTCGGGAGCCAGCGCTCGCCGCGGCCCCTGCGCGGACGCTGGCTGCAGCTCGGCGGGCGTGCCCGCTGGCTGCTGCTCGGGCTGGCCACGCTGGGCGCGCTGCTGCTGGCGGCGCCGCTGCTCGCCGCCTACCTGATTGAGAAGGTCGTGATCCCGCGGCTCAACGAGCGCTACGGCGTGCTCATCCAGGTCGAGCGGGTCGCGGTGCGGCCGACCCGGGTCCGGCTCGCCGGCTTGTCGGTGCGCGCGGCCGATGCGGCGCAGCTCACGCCGCCGCTGCGCACCCGGCGCTGCGAGGTCGAGTTCACCCCGCTCGCGCTGCTGCGCGGGCAGCTGGAGCTGACGACGGTGTCGCTCGATGGGGCGAGCATCCAGGTGAGCCGCGGCGGCGATGAGGACAACATCTCGGCGCTGCTCACCCGCCTGCGCCGCCGCACCGCCGAGGGCTCGGCCAGCGCCGCGGCGACTGGCAGCGGCCGCCTGCACGGCCCGCAGACAGTGGTCGTCACCGCGGCCGAGCTGGAGGTGCGCGATGACCTCGGCAGCGTGCGCGCCGCGGCGATGGAAGCGACGCTGCGCCGCCAGGGCGACTGCCAGGTCAGCCTGCACGAGGCCGCGGTCGAGCCGGCCTCCGGGGCCACCGCCAGCGCCGAAGAGGTCGTGGTGCGCTGGCGCAGCCCCGAGCGCTTCCTGCCGGTCGGGCTGCCGGTGATCGAGCTGCGCGGCGGCGCCGTCACCCCGTGGAAGCGCCTGGCGATGACCGGCATCCGCGGCACGATCAAGGCCGACCCGAGCGCCGGCACCCGCGCCGCCATCGAGCTGGCGGGCGGCTACGGCGGGGTGGACAAGGAGCTGTGGCAGGCGCGCGGCTGGGTGCAGCCGCCGACCGAGGGACCGTGGAGCCGCGCCGAGGCCGAGCTATCGCTGCGCGCCGAGCGGTTCCAGCTCTCGCAGCTGGAGCCGATCCTCAAGAACACGCCGATCATCGACGCCGACAAGACCGCGGTGGACGCCAGCCTGGAGCTCAAGTTCGGTCAGGGGGCGCTGAGCTTCGGCGGCAGCTTCCAGATGGCGGGGCTCAGCGTCTTCTCGCCGCGCCTGGTCGCCGAGCCGGTTCGCGACCTGGGCTTCAACATCACCGCCAACGGCCGCCTGGAGCTCAAGACGCGCAAGCTGCGCCTGGACCGGGCGGCGATCAAGTGGAACGGCGCCGAGGTCGACATCGACGCCGATGCCGAGGCCCAGCCGCTGCACCAGGTGCCGCCGAGCCCCGCCGGGACCCCGCCCGGCTGGCGGGAGCGCTGGCGCACGGTGGCCCTGCACATCGTCGTGCCGCCCATCGACTGTCAGGCAATGCTGGCGGCGATGCCGCAGCCGATCGTGCCGCGCATCCGCGACTTCAAGCTGGCGGGGACGTTCTCGACCGATGTGCGGGTGTTCGTCGACTTCGCCAAGCTGCTGCGCCTGCCGCCGCCGCGCGACCTCGATGACGAAGAAGGCGGCGCCGACGCCATCGCCCCCACCGCCCCCGAGACCGCGCCGCCCCCGCCGCCGCTTGCCCCGCTGCCGGCCAAAAAGAGCCGCCGCGGCGGCGCAGTGGCGGCAGCGGCGCCGGCCAAGGACCCCAAGGACGATCCGGTGCAGGTCTCTGGCCAGGTGGGCATCGGCGGCTGCCGGGTGCTCAAAGCGCCGCCGGAGATGGAGGCCTCGCGCTTCCTCACCAGCTTCACCCACACCGTGCTGGTCGAGCCGGGCCGCGAGCTGAGCTTCGTCATCGGTCCGCAGAACCCCGACTACGTGCCGTACGAGGAGCTGTCGCCCTACCTCATCAACTCCATCATGACCACCGAGGACAACGGCTTCCTGCGCCACCGGGGCTTTATCACCCCCGAGTTCCGCAGCGCCCTGCAGTCCAACCTCGAGCGCGGCTACTTTCGCCTCGGCGCCTCGTCGATCACCATGCAGATGGTCAAAAACGTCCTCCTGTCGCGCGAAAAGACGCTGTCGCGCAAGCTGCAGGAGATGTTCCTCACCTGGTACCTGGAGACCAACCTCGTCGACGATCCCGAGCTGATCAAGGCGCTGAGCAAGGGCTTCTCGGTCAGCCAGTATCGCCAGCAGCAGGCCAAGCTCAAAAAGCCCGTGCCCGAGGCGAGCGTCCCGGCCGCGGCGCCGCCGCCGAGCCCGCCGCTGCCAGTCGCGCCCGCGGTCCCCACCGCCGGACCGCCGCCGACCCCGGCCGCCGCCGCCGCCACCAGCGTCCTCGCCGTGGCCAAGCCGTTTGAGGGAGCGCCCACCGGGCAGAGCAACCTCTACGCGGTGGCGCAGGCCCGCCAGGCGCTGCGCGAGATCAGCCCGATCAAGAAGCGCATCCTGGAGATCTACTTCAACGCCATCGAGTTTGGCCCCTACATCTACGGCATCGGCCGCGCCACCCGCCACTACTTCGGCAAGCCGCCCAAGGACCTGACCCCGCGCGAGGCGTCGTTCTTCTCGTCGATCCTGCCGAGCCCCAAGCGCCGCTACATCCAGTACTGCAAGGGCGCCGCCGACGAGGGCTGGGAGAAGTACGTCGACCGCATCGTCCGCCGGGTGCACTCGCGCGGGCGGCTGACCGACGAAGAGCTGCAGCAGGCGGTGCAGGACCGGCTGGTCTTTGACCGCGCCGAGGCGCTGCCCGACAAGGACTGCCTGGCGCTCGTGCAGCACTTCGCCGAGCTGCCGCCGCCGACGCTCGGCCCGGCGCCGGAGGCGGGCAGCGGCGACAAGGCCCCGCCGCCCCTCCCGCCCGAGAAGCTATTCCCGCCGCCGCCGTGGATTGCCGTGCAGTCGGGCGGACGCCTGCGCTATAAGCCGCCTACCAAGCCCGAGACGGTCCCGGAAGTGGTGCCCTTCTAGCATGAAAAAATACTTCGTCCTCGACACCAACGTCCTGCTTCACGACCCCTTGGCGATGTTTCAGTTCGCTGACAACGTCGTCATCATCCCCATCATCGTCCTTGAGGAGATCGACCAGTTCAAAAAGGAGCTGTCCGACCGCGGGCGCAGCGCCCGAGAGGTCAGCCGGCGCCTGGACGAGCTGCGCGCCGCCGGCCACCACCTCAACGAGGGGGTGCCGCTCAAGACCGGCGGCGAGCTGAAGGTCGTGCTCGGCGGGCACGAGATCCCGGCCGCCCTGCGCAACGCGACCAGCGCCGACAACATGATCCTCGGCGCGGCGCTGAAGATCCGCGAGGGCAACGAGCTGCCGGTCATCCTGGTCACCAAGGATGTCAACCTGCGCATCCGCGCCGACGCCCTGGGCCTGACCGCCGAGGACTACGACGTCCAGCGCCTGAGCATCGACGAGGTCTACTCGGGCAACCTCGAGCTCCTGGTGAGTAGCTCCGCCATCGCGACGTTCTACCAGGAGGGGCGGCTCGGCCTGGAGGCGCTCAAGGCGGCGGCGCAGGAGTGGCCCAAGCAGGTCTACAGCAACCAGTACGTCCTTCTGCGCAGCCGCGAGGGCGGGCAGCAGACGGCGCTCGGGCGGCTCGACATGACCCAGGGCCTGCTGCCCATCCGCAAGCTGCGCGAGGGCTGCTGGGGCATCCGGCCGCGCAATAAGGAACAGCACTTTACCCTGGACCTCCTACTCAACGACGACATCAAGCTGGTCACCCTGGTCGGCAAGGCCGGCACCGGCAAGACGCTGCTCGCCATCGCCGCCGGCCTGCAGAAGGTCGCCGAGGAGAAGGTCTTTCACAAGCTCCTGGTCTCGCGGCCGATCTTTCCCCTCGGGCGCGACATCGGCTACCTGCCGGGCACGGTGGAGGAGAAGCTCAACCCGTGGATGCAGCCGATCTACGACAACGTCGAGTTCCTGCTCGGGCTTACCAGCAAGGACCGCGACAAGAAGACTGGCCAGTCGCACCAGGACCTGGTCGACATGGGCTTTATGGCCATCGAGCCGCTCACCTACATCCGCGGCCGGTCGATCCCCAACCAGTTCATGATCGTCGACGAGGCGCAGAACCTGACCCCGCATGAGGTCAAGACGATCATCACCCGCGTCGGCGACAACACCAAGATCATCCTGACCGGCGACCCCTACCAGATCGACAACCCTTACGTCGATGCGACCAACAACGGCCTCACCACCGTCATCGAGCGCTTCAAGGGCCAGCCGATCGCCGGCTCGATCACCCTGAGCAAGGGCGAGCGCTCGGTGCTCGCCGAGCTGGCCTCGAACCTGCTGTAGCGGTCGCGCCGCGCCCGGCGCCCGCGCCTGCCTACTTGGGGGCGGCCGGAGCCGATGCCGGAGCCGATGCCGGAGCCGGGCTCGTCGTCGCGCCCATGCCACCGCCGAGCAGCTGCTTCCAGACCAGCAGTCCGCCCACCGCCAGGGCGCACAGGACGATGACGATGATCGACACCACGACCAGCGTGCGGCCCGGCTTGCCTGCCGGCTGCGCCGTCGGGGCTGCGGCCTGCAGGGCCTGGCTCTCGGCCTGCGCCAGCTTCATCGCGTTCTCACGCGACATGGTCGACATTGGCACCGTGGGCGCCGAGGGACCGATGCTGGCCGGCGGCGCCGGGTTCGGCCCGGTGTTTATGAGGGTGGCGGTGAGGTGGGGCGGGATCTTGACGCCGGACGAGTTGCTCTTGGTCGAAGCGGGGGCGGGCACCGCAGCACCTGCCGCGGGCGCTCCTGAGCTCGCTGAAGGCGCCGGGTTCGCCGCCCCGGCTCCGCCCACCGCTCCCGGCAGCGAGCGCGCCGAGGGTCCGCCCATGGGCACCGGCTGGCCGACGCTGCCCGAGGGCTCGCGCAGCTTGGGCGGCCAGTCGATGTTGCCGCGGGCGATGTCGAGGCTCCCGGTGACATCGAACTGATCGTCGCTGCGATCTTTTTCCGAGAAGACCGGCGCCTCGGCCGCCTGGACGTCGCCAAACAGCGGCCGCAGGCCGACGCGGAAGGTGCCGTCGCTCCACGCTGACAGCTTGGACAGCGCGGTGAGCGCGCTCTCGGCCTGGCCGCTGATCGTCGCCCCTTCGGCCTTGCCCAGGGTGAAGCGGACCTGCGCCGCCTCGCCGCTCTGCCGCTTGAGCTCGACATCAGCGGACAGCTGGTTGTCCGAGCACAGCTTATAGATCGCCTGGATCTGCCCGGCGCGCAGCGCGCCGGTGAGCTCGACATGCTTGGTCAGCGCCCCCTTCCAGTCGGGGATGCACTGGTCGACCTGAAAGTCGCCGCTATTCCACAGCGGCAGCGAGCGCGTGCCCTGATCGGCCTCGGTCTCGATCGGCTCGCCGCCGATCCAGACGAGCTCCAGGGCCTGGTCGCCCTGGCGAAGCTGCATCTTTCCGGTCAAGCGCAAGCGCTGACAGCGCTCGTAAAGCTGCCGGATGTTGGTGTTTTTCAGGGAACCCGTCCAGCTGTACCCACTAGGAGCGCGAGAAGGTTGCGACATGTAAGAACAATCCTAAATGAGCTTAGCCCGGCCTCGGCTCCCGAGTCAATCGCGGCCCCAAACCCCGCAAAACCGCTGCGGCAACAAGCTTTAGGAGAGACTTCTAATGAGGTAGGCCAGGTAGGGGAGCCTGGGAGGGGCGCGTACATACCTATTGCACCCCGCGGCGCAGAAGGGATATGACAGGCCCTGTTTGCGCCAACCGCAGGCAGTCCTTCACAGAAACGCGAAAGAAACGCGCGACGAGCCAGTACGACCATAGCTGGTAATAGGGAGGTTTAGATGCGTCGATTCACTCTAGTTCACGGCATGTTCCTGAGCGCTACCTGTGGCTTCTTGCTGGCTGCCGCGGGCGCTGGCTGTGGCGGCGACGATCCGCCGCCGCCGCCGCCGTCGCCGGATATGGCCCAGCCGGCGGCCGCCTGCACCGCCGCGCAGGTGACGGGCAGCTCGAATAAGCTCGCCACCGACTCGCTCAAGCTGCCCAAGTCGACGGGCGGCAGCACCTTCACCTACGACTTTGACGGCGACGGCAAGCCGGAGAATCAGCTCAAGAACCTCATCAACGTCGTCGCGCTGTCGGGTCTGGACATCCAGGCCTCGGTGGACACCGCCGTGCAGAACGGCGAGGCGGTGCTGCTTACCGACGTGAAGACCGCGGATCTGATGAGCTCCAGCTGCTCCAGCTTCAGCTTCGCCCTGGCCGAGGCGCCGATGGGCTGGAAGCCCAAGTTCGACGGCTCGGACATGTTCAAGGTCGGCGCGATCATGAGCGTGACCCTGTTTGGCGGCATCACCGCCGGCAAGATGAGCACCACCCCGTCCAAGGACCAGACGGCGGCCAACGAGCAGAAGATCCAGCTCACCCTGCCGCTCGGCATGGGCAACACCCTGCCGCTCGCCCTGCGCGGGGCGCACGTCGAGGGGACGCTGGCCATGGAAGGCGGCATCCTCAAGATCAAGAACGGCGTCATCCACGGCGTCCTGGCGCAGAAGGACATCGACGGCCAGATCGTGCCGCTGGTCGCCAACCTGCTGACCGACCTCATCCACAAGGACACCAAGATGGGCGTCCCGGGCGACACCGCCAAGGCGATCATCGGCCTGTTCGAGCAGAAGACCGGCGCCGCCAGCAAGGCCAAGTGTATGGCCAACGCCGCGGACTGCTGTGGGTTTACCGGCATGGCCCACCCCGACACCTGCAAGATCGTCGCGCAGGAGGTCAAGGACTCGTCGATCGGCGGCGTGCTGTCGCCGGACGTCCAGGTCCTGGACGACCAGGGCAACTGGAAGCCGGTGCCGGGCGGCAAGATGCTCAACGGCATGTCGGTGGGCCTGGGCTTCACCAGCGTCAAGGCATCCTTCTAAGACTCGCCTTCAGCGAACCGGGCGGGGGTCAAACCTCGGCTCCCGCCCGGTCTCCCTTCCAGCTCAGCCACCCAAAGCCCTGCTGCGCTGCCCCTGGCCGGCGGCGGGTCGCCCTGCGTCCGCGGCGCTTGCCTGGGGACCGCGGCCGGCCGCGCTAAAGTCGCGACACGGCCGAGCCGAGGCGGGCTTTTTTTGGTACTTCTTTTGGGACGATGACACGCGCACACACCTTTGTCGTGATCCTGGCCGGCGGGGGCGGGACCCGCCTGTGGCCGCACAGCCGCAAGTCGCGGCCCAAGCAGTTTCTGCCCATGCTCCCCGGCGGTGAGACGCTGCTGGCGGCGACCATCCGGCGCACCCGCGCCCTGGCCCCGATCGAGCGCACGCTGGTCGTCACCACCGCCGAGCAGGTCGAAGAGCTGCGCCTGTGCGTGCCCGAGCTGCCGATCGACAACATCCTCATCGAGCCCCTCGGGCGCAACACCGCGCCGTGCATCGGCCTGGCCGCGGTCGCGGTGCGGCGGCGCGATCCCAAGGCGGTGATGGCGGTGCTGCCCTCGGATCACTTTGTCGCCGACGAGGCCAGCTTCGTGCGCACCCTGACGGGCGCCGTGCGGTGCGCCGCCGCCGGCCACATCGTCACCCTGGGCATCCGCCCCACCCACCCCGAGACCGGCTACGGCTACATCCAGCTCGGCGGCCAGGACGCCGCGGTCGGCAAGGCGGCGGCGGGAGAGACGGCGTCCCCTGGCGAGCCGGTCTGGCGGGCCGCCGCCTTTGTCGAGAAGCCCACCGCGGCCCGCGCTCGCGACTACCTGCACGCCGGCAACTACCTCTGGAACTCGGGGACGTTCTTCTTCCCGGCCCAGCGCATCCTCGACGAGCTGCACCGTCACCTGCCGGTGCTCGGCGCCATCCTCGATGACATCGCGGAAAATCCCGCCCACACCGCGGTGCGCTACCCCGAGGCCCCCTCGATCTCGATCGACTACGCGGTCATGGAGCGGCTGGGCGAGGAGCTCGTCGGCCCGGCGGCGGCGATAAGGGTGCTGAGCGGCGATTTCGGCTGGAACGACGTCGGCTCGTTCGCCGCGGTGCCGCTCTTGCATCCGGCCGATGCGCAGCAGAACCACATCGTCCGGCTGACCCGCGAGCCGGCCGCCACCGCCGAGCTGCAGCCGCCACCGCCCGGCGCTCCGGAGCCGATGCTGGTCGACAGCAGCGGCAACCTGGTGTGGAATAGTGGGCATCAGCTGATCGCTGCCCTGGGGGTCTCGGGGCTAGTCATCGCGGTGACTGGCGATGTCGTGCTGGTGATGCCGCGCGAGCGCGCGCAAGAGGTGCGCGAGCTGGTGGCGCGACTGCAGAACTCGGGGCGAGGCCAGCACTTATGAATCCGGTCATCTTTCGCGAGTACGACATCCGGGGCGTTGCCGACCGCGATCTGACCGCGGAGGTGACCCGGGACATCGGTCAGGGCCTGGGGACGCTGCTGCGCCGCGCCGGCGCGACCGATGTCGCCGTCGGCCGCGACTGCCGGCTGCACTCGCCCCGGCTGCACGAGGCGCTGCTCGCTGGGATTCTCGCCGCCGGCATCGATGTGGTCGATGTCGGCGTGGTCCCCTCGCCCCTTCTCTACTTCGCGGTGCACCACCTGGGCCTGGGCGGCGGGGTCGAGATCACCGGCAGCCACAACCCGAAAAGCGACAACGGCTTCAAGCTGATGCGCGGCACCCGCAGCCTGCACGGCAGCGAGTTGCAGAGCCTGCGCCAGCTCATCGAGCGGCGCGACTTCCTGCACGGCAAAGGCACGGTGCGCGAGCGGCCGATCCACGCCGCCTACCTCGACTTCGCCCGCTCCCGCCTGCGCCTGGGGCCGCGCCGCTTCAAGGTCGTCATCGACGCCGGCAACGGCACCGGCGGCGTGGTCGCCGTGCCGCTTCTGCGCTCGCTGGGGTTTACCGTCCACGAGCTGTACTGCGAGATGGACGGCCGCTTCCCCAACCACCTGCCCGACCCGACGGTGCCCGAGCACCTTACCGAGCTCATCGCCGAGGTGCAGCGCCAGGGGGCCGAGCTCGGGCTGGCCTTCGACGGCGACGCCGATCGCCTGGCGGTGGTCGACAGCCAGGGCCGGATCATCTGGGGCGATCAGCTGATGATCCTCCTGGCCCGCGCCATCCTCGCCGAGGAGCCCGGGGCAAGCTTTGTCTGCGAGGTCAAGAGCAGCAAGGCGCTTTACGACGAGATCGAGCGCGCCGGCGGCAAGGCCATCATGTGGCGGGTCGGCCACACCCAGATCAAAGAAAAGATGCGCGAGGTCAATGCGGCGCTCGGCGGCGAGATGTCCGGGCACTTGTTCTTCGCCCACCGCTACCTCGGCTTTGACGACGCGATCTACGCCGCGGCGCGCCTGCTAGAGCTGCTGTCATCTTCGGACCGACCGCTGGCGGCGCATGTAGACTCGCTGCCGCAGCTGCACAACACCCCCGAGATCCGCGTTCCCGTCGCCGAGGCGAGCAAGTTCGAGCTCGTGCACCGCGCCGCGGCCTACCTGCGCGGGCGGCCGGGGGCGCAGGTGATCGAGATCGACGGCGCCCGCGCTCACTTCCCCGGGGCCTGGGCGCTGGTGCGCGCCTCCAACACCCAGCCCGCGCTGGTCCTGCGCTTCGAAGCCGAGACCGCCGCCGGCCTGGCCGCGGTGCGCAGCGAGGTCGAGGGCGCCCTCATGCAGCTGCAGCGCGAGCTTGGCGCCGAGGGCGCGGCGGCCGGGCGCGCCCCGGAGGCGACGACGATTCCCGTCCCCCGCGGACCGCGCCCCGAGGTGGAGTTCTTTTACGACCTGGCCAGCCCCTACAGCTACCTCGCCGCGACGCAGCTGACCGGCCTGGCCGAGCGGACAGGGGCCACCGTGCGCTGGGTGCCCGTGGTCCTGGGGCGCGTGCTCGCCGCCGTCGCCGCCACCGCAGTGAGCCCGGCCAAGCAGCGCTACCTGCAGGCGGACCTTGGGCGGTGGGCGCGCCGGCTCAAGGTGCCGCTGCACTTCCCGTCGCGGGTCCCGATGAACACGATGCAGGCGCTGCGGCTGTGCGTGCAGGCGGCGCAGCACTCCCCGGAGGCGCACCGGACCCTGGCGCTGCGGCTCTTTCACGCCTACTGGGCCGAAGATCAGGATCTGCTCGACCGCCGTGTGCTCGAGCGAGCGCTGCAGGCGGCAGAGCTGCCGACCGCCCTGCTAGAGGGCTGCGCCCGCCCCGAGGTGCGCGACGCCCTGCGCGACCACACCGAAGATGCCATCGCCCGCGGCGTGTTCGGCGTGCCGAGCTTTGTCGTCGCCGGCGAGCTGTTCTTTGGCAACGATCGCCTGGACTTCGTCGAAGCCGCGCTGCGCGGCGCGCCGTAGCCGCGCCCCAGGCGCACTGCGGCCTGGCTTGCGCCGGATGGCTGCGCTAGTCTCCCCGTCCTGCAGATGGCCAACTCTCGCGACAATCCGCCGTCCGGCCCCCCGCCCCGCCGCCCGAGCGTCAGCCAGGGTGCCTTCGGCTTCCTGGACAGCGCGCCGCGTGCCCCCGAGCCGACGCGGACCCCGGCGGCGAGCCCGTCGGCCGCTCCTAGTTCGCCCGCGCCCACGGCCGCGCCGCCGGCAGCTGCCACCGCGACCCCTGCGCCGCAGCCGTCGCGCTCTGCTGCCGCCGCGCCCCGGGCCGAGGTGCCGATCGCCGGCGCGCCCGCTCCAGCCGCGGCGGCCGTCGCAGCGGCGCCGCGCGGGTCCGCGCTGCCGGCGCTGAGCCCGCTGCTACCGCCCCCGCTGCCCGGGCCGGCGGAAGCTGCGATTCCCGGTCGCACTGCCGCGGCCCTGCCGCTCACCGCCCGCCGTGTCCCGGCGATACCGGTCCAGCGGGCCGAGGCCCCCCGCCCCGAGCTCAGCGGCCCGACGATCTACAAGGTCAGCGAGCTGGTCGGCCGCGCCGCGCGCCTGCTAGAGGAAAACTTCGGCGACGTCTGGGTCGAGGGCGAGATCGAAGGGTTCAAGCGGCACCACGTCTCGGGCAACTGCTACTTCGCCCTCAAGGACGGGGCCGGCCGGCTGGAGTGCATGCTGCGGCGCTCGCAGGGCAGCGCGCTGGCGGTGCCGCTGCGCGATGGCATGAAGATCCGCGCCCGCGGCCGGGTGACGCTGTACCGCGAGCAGGGACGCTTCCAGTTCTACATCGAAGAGGTCGAGCTCTCCGGCGAGGGCGAGCTGCTCCGCCAGTTCGAGGAGCTCAAGGCGCGGCTGGCCAAGGAAGGCCTGTTCGATACGGCGCGCAAGCGGCCGCTGCCGCGATTCCCGCGCACCATCGGCATCGCCACCTCACAGAGCGGCGCCGCGCTGCACGACATCCTGCGGGTGGCGAGCCGGCGCGGCAAGGTGAACTTCCTCATCGCCAACTGCGCCGTGCAGGGCCAGCAGGCGCCGCCGCAGATCGCCGCCGCGATCGCCCGCCTGGCGCCGCTGTGCGAGGTCATTATCGTCGGCCGCGGCGGCGGCTCGGTCGCCGATCTGTGGGGCTTTAACGACGAGCAGGTGGCGCGCGCCATCTACCAGTGTCCGGTGCCGGTGGTCTCGGCAGTGGGTCACGAGGTCGACTTCACCATCGCCGATTTCGTCGCCGATGTCCGCGCGCCCACCCCGTCGGCGGCGGCCGAGCTGTGCGTACCCGAGCTGGCCAAGCTCGCCCAGGAGTGCGATGAGCTGCGCGGCCGGCTGCTGCGCGCCGGGCGGCGCCTCATCGACTCGGCCCGCCAGAGGCTCGATGGCGAGCTGCACCGCGGACAGCTGGCGCTGGAGCGCCAGGTGGCGCTGCGCCGGCGGACGCTGAGCCAGCTGGCCGAGCGCCTGTCGTCGCAGCACCCGCGCTCGCAGCTGTTGCGCGACCGCGCCGCCCTCAGCGAGCTGGCGCGGCGCCTGGAGGTCGTGGCCCGCCGCCACCTGGAAACGCGCCGGCGCAGCCTGGAAGCGGCGGCCGGCAAGCTGGACGCCATGAGCCCGCTCAAGGTCCTGCACCGCGGCTACGCGGTGGCCCGCGATCGCGACGGCCACGTCCTCACCGACGCCGCCGCGGTGCCGCCCGGCACCCGCCTGCGGCTGCAGCTGGCGCAGGGGGAGCTGGCCTGCCGGGTCGAAGAGCCGCCCGGCACCTTCAGCCCAGCGCCGCCCGACCTGCCGAGCACCGTCGACCCAGCGCCGCCCGAGTCGCCCCAGGCACCCGCGTCGCCCGCGGCCAGCCCGTCGCCTAAAGCAGCGCGCCGCGCGCGCGCCAAGACCTGATCTACCTGCCAGCGTGCACGATGCGAGCGGCACCGGCGGACCGGGCTCGCCGCGGCGGGACACGGCCGCTGCTGCCCGCGACTTCGGCCGCTCCCTTAGAAGGTTAGGGCAAGGCGTAGCGAGCGGCCGCATTCGGGTTTGGGCGCCCGGCGCCGCCTCTGGGCTGTGAAGCCCGGCCGGACCCCAGCTCGGGTCGCGTAGCAGTAGTTTTCCCCAGCCTGTTAGTACGACCCAGTCACTTGCAGGAATCTCCGTCGAGAATCAAGCGCGGCGAGTCAGTCGCTTGGCCAGAGTTCCCATCGAGAGGCCTCTGCAAAGTGACCAAGTCGTACGAACCCGGCAGCTACTTGCGGGCGCGGTGCCGGGGCAGATCCTGCTCGAGCGCCTGCAGGTAGTCGATGTTGGCGCTCTGCGCAGGAGGGAGCAGCTCGCGCTCGGAGAGCGGGCCGAGGTCGAGCAGGCCGTGGGCCAGGCTGCGCAGCAGGCCGCGGGTGCTCGGCAGCGCCCCCAGCGCGGGGAGCAGATCGGTCCCGCCGGCGCCGCTGGCAATCGCGCTGCCGAGCGCGCGCACCGCGCCGAGCTGCAGCCGGCTGCGGCGCAGCATGTCCTGCAGCGAGTTGCGCAGCGCCTCCAGCGAGTAGCCGTGCTTGTCGACCATCTCGACCGCCACCCGCACCACCGCGCCCGGCGACAGGCGACAGTCCTGGTACAGCACCAGCGCCGCCTGGAAGTAGTTATAGATGGGCACCAGGCGCGCCCCGTAGCGATCAAAGCGGCTCGGCGGCGAGCGGCGATCCAGGTGAATGAAGATGCGCTCGACCGCCTCCCCGCGCGGCAGCGACTCGACCAGCGCCACGGTGCGGGCAGCGTCGGTCGGGTACACGCCGGCCTCGGTGAGCACCCGCTCGAGCAGCGGCCGCTCGACCCGCCCGGCCAGCACGTCGCCGTACAGCGAGTAGATGAAGCCGTCGGACTCGGCGTCGTCGCCGAAGCACACCTCGCGGGTCTCGACCGCGACGCCGGCGCGCCCGGCCAGGAGGGCCGGCAGCTTGTAGCCGACCTGCTCGCGCATGGCGCGGAAGCGACCGGTGAGCATGTTGCGCAGGTTGGGCTTGAGGATGAACTCGTCAAACTCCACCCCGTCGAGCCGCAGCTTCTCGATCAGCACCTTGCGCATCTGCCGCGGCGAGCCCGAGATGAAGCAGATGCGCGAGCCGACGCCGCGCTCGCTGCCGTTCTGGCGCAGCTCGCGCAGCAGGGTCGCCGCGCCCGGGACGGTGCGCTTGTCGGCAGCCTTCTGCATCGCCGTGCGCAGCAGCGCGCGAAACGAGTCGAAATCGGTCTGCAGGTACGTCTTGTCGAGATCCCAGCGGAAGATGCACAGCGGCGAGGCCGGCGCAGTCGCCGGGGACGCTGCGGCCGCCAGCGCCGCTGAGGCTGTCTCTGCTGCGACCGCTGGCTCCGCGACCGCCGCACTGCTGTCCCCGCTGTCCGCCGCCGAATGGACAGCGACGCGCTCCACCGCCGAGCTGCTGAGCACAGTGTCCACGACCGCGGTGGCGGCGACGCTGCCTGCAGTCGGGCTGCCCAGGGGGTCTGCCGCTGTCTCGCCAGGGGCAGGGCTTTTTATCTCGGGCTCAGCGGGGGCGCTGCCCGGCGGTCCGTCCGCTGGGGCAAGGTCCACCGCGGCGCCTGCCACGGCTCCCTCGGCCGCGCTCTCCGGCGTACCGTGGGGCTCGGCCGGCGCGGGGGTCATCAGGCGGGCTCCTGCGGCGCCTTGGCCGGCTCCGCCTGGGCATCGGTCATAAGGGCGGCCTGGCGCAGCCCGAGCTCGATCTCCTGCTGCAGGCCGGTGGCGACGCTCTTGGTCGCGACCTTGATCGCGTTCTGCACCGCGTGCGCCTGGCTGCGCCCGTGGGCCTTGATGAGCAGCCGATCAAAGCCGAGCAGCGGCGCCCCGCCGTACTGCTTCCAGTCAGTCAGATCCTTCAGCTTGCCGATGCCGCCCGAGAGCATGGCGAGGCCAGCGCGCCACATGAGCTTTTCTTTGTACGCGTAGCTCGCCAGGCGCACCACGGTCTCGGACACTCCCTCGAGCATCTTGAGCACGACGTTGCCGACAAAGCCGTTGCACACCACCACGTCGGCGCTGCCGCGCGGGATGTCGACGCCTTCGATGTTGCCGATAAAGTGCAGGCCGGGGTGCTGCTTGAGCCGCTGGTGCGCCGCCACGACCTCCTTGGGCCCCTTGCCGGCCTCGGTGCCGTTGGACAAAAGGGCTACCCGCGGGCGCGGGTGACCGGAGATCCGCGCCGCGTACGCCGCCCCCATCACCGCGAAGCTGACCAGATCGTCGGCGGTGACATCCAGGGTCGCCCCGACATCGAGGATCAGCGAGAACGGGTCATCCTTCTCGCCGCGCCGCAGCTCGGTCGGGTACACCGCGGCCAGGGCGCAGCGGCGGACCCCCTGCAGGCGCTTCCAGTGCTGCTGGCAGGCGAGCACCGCCGCCCCGGTATTGCCGGCCGAGACGAGCGCCGCCGCCTGCCCGTGCGCGCACAGCCGCGCCGCCACCGCGATGCTGGCGTCGGGCTTTTGCAGCAGCGCCTCGCGCGGGCTCTCGTCCATGGTCACCGCCTGGCTGGCGTGGCGCACCGCGATCCGCTCGGCGTCATAGCGCAGGTTGGCAAGGAGCGCGCTCAGCTGCGCCGCGTCGCCGACCAGCACGGTGTGCACCGGCGGCCCGCTGCGGCCCTGCTCCAGCGACAGCGCCGCCACCGCCTTGACGATCTCCTGCGGGGCGTGGTCGCCGCCCATCGCGTCGACCGCGATCGTGATCGGGCCCTGAACCGTCCGCGGCGCCAGGCCGCCAGCGGCTGCGGCCGACTCCGCCGGATGGCTCGACGGAGAGGCCGCGCCGCCGCTGGCATCGTTACCGGGCTTCACCGTCGCATCCTCAGGTTTTTTCGTCATCGCTAAGTCGGACCTTAACACTTTGGCAAGTTGGGGAAAAGGCGGCACCGACTCGCCGGTCAGCCGGCCCGGGCGGCGCGGTCGCGAGCGGGGCGGGCGCGCCAGCTCGCTGCCGGGCGCCGCGGCCGGCCGCCCGGCTCAGCGGCGGATCTCGGAGACCTTGTGGACCTCGCCTTCGACCTGCAGCTTGTCGGGCAGGTGCAGCAGGAACTGCTCCTTGGGCACCATGATCGTCACCACGCCGCTGTCGCGCCGGCGGCTGCCGGTGCGCCGCAGGTGCGACAGATCCTTGGGCTTGTCTTCATCGCCCAGGGACGGCATCTGCGAGCGGTCGAACATGCTCGACAGCTCGGAGGAGACCGGCAGGCCGGGCCGGTTGTTGTCAGGCTGGCGGCCGATCAGCCGCTCGACCAAAAGGTCGGTGGGCGGCCGGACAAAGCCGTGCGCCTTCTGCACATAGCCGATGCCCATCGACTCCAGCCACTTGAGCGGCGGATCGCCGCCGATGAGCACGAAGGCACCGTGGAACTTGATGTCGCGCGTGCGCCCCTCGGCCAGCTTCAGCGTCACGCTATCGCTGCCGAACTGGGTCACCGTCGAGCCGAGCAGCAGCAGGATGCGCTGCTGGTTGACCAGCTGGTCGAGATCCTGGCGGTTTTTGGCCTTGACGCGGTTAAAGCCCTTGCCGCGGTACGACAGGATGACCTTGTTGCGCAGCTCGGTGGCGGCCAGGGCGATCGCCGCCTCGACGGCGCTGTCGCCGCCGCCGACCACCAGCAGGGTCTTGCCCTTGTACAGGTCGGGGTCGTCGAGCAGCGGCTGCACCCACGGCTGGTCTTCGCCGGGCACGTTGAGCCGCCGCGGCTTGCCGCGGGTGCCGATGCACAGCAGCACCTTCTGCGACTTGTAGCTCGCCTTGTCGGTCTTGACGAGGAAGGTGCCGCCCTCGGGCTTTACCACCTCGACGGCCTCGCGCATGCGGATGTCCAGGCCCACCTGCTCCAGCACGCGGTTCCACTCGGCGATCTCACCCTCTTTGGACGAGTCCCAGACCGGCAGCAGGCCGACGCAGCGGACGTCGTAGGGCTCGGCCATGACCTTCTTGCCCTTGGGGTAGCGGGCGATGGTCGAGGCGACGAAGGCGTCTTTTTCGAGGACGACGTACGACAGCTTGCGCTGCACGCACGACATCGCCGCCGACAGCCCCGCCGGGCCGCTGCCGACGATCACCACATCGACGCAGGTGAGCTGCTCGGTGCTCTGCTGATCGATCGCCCCCGGCCGCATGCCGCTGCGCAACAGGTGCTCGACGGCGGCGCGGCCGAGGTTGACGGCGTTTTTGACCAGCGGCTTGCCCGCCGCCTCGCCCAGAAGGTAAAGCCCCGGCACCTTGGACTGGTAGTAGTCGTCCAGGTCAGGCACCTGCACCGGCGGCGGCGCGGTGCCCTCGTGGTGCATGACCAGGGCGGTGGTCGGGCAGACGTTGGCGCACTGCTCGCACTGAATGCAGTCGCCAAAGCGCAGCACCCTACTTTTATTGCTCTTGAGCTCGAGCACGTCGGTCGGACAGACGGTGACGCAGGCGTCGCAGCCGGTGCAGCGATCGTCGTTGATCGAGTGGATGAGCAGCCGCACCTTCTTCTGCGGCCCTGGTTTCTTCTTCTGCGCCGAGGCGATGATCTTGATAAGGACGAGCAGGCCGATGGTGGCGACTAGCGCCAGGGGACCGATGATGACCGGATCCATGACCTGCTAGTGTAACGCGAATCCTGGCCGCTGGGCAGGCGGGTTCCACCGCCGGGGACGGCAGGCCGCGAGCGACCTACATGCAGGGCCCTGTGGCCGCAGGCGCCGCCGCGCGAAGGCCTGCATCCCCTTGGACTTGCGGGATCCTGTATCCTGAGACCGATGCGATCTAAGATCAGTCTTCCTTATGGTGTCCGGTCTGGGCTGGGGCTGTTGGCAGTCGCGCTTGCCGGCGCCTGCGCCCACAACCCGGCCAGCGAGACCGGGGTGTACGTCACAAGCCGGCCGCACGTCATCTCTCCCGACCAGCGCGGCGAGGCGGTGACGCTCAACGAGGGCGAGCCGCTGCGCGCCGGGCAGGTGTTCGCGCTCGAGCTGCAGCTGGAAGCGCCGGCGCACGTCTACGTCGTCCATCGCCGCGGGCTGCTGGTCGGCAGCCTGTATCCGGGCGTCGGCGAGTCCGATGTCGAGCTGTCCACCGGCCTTGTGCGCGTGCCGCCCCACGACGCTTTCATGCGCGTCCCCGAGCTCGATCGCCAGACCCACCTTTGCGTGCTGCTCAGCGCCGAGGTCCTGCCCGCCGCCAAGCGCCGCTGTCCCGACGGTCACAACCCGCACCCCGGACGCCCGCGCGTCCAGTCCTTCCCGCTGCCGACCTCCCGCAACCCGTAGCGCCGACCGGCGCCGCAGGCGCGACCGCTGGCCGGGCAATTTTCTCCTAGTTTACTAGTTGCAAATCGCGCTGCCATGACTAACCTACTAGTTATCTAGTAGGAGCGCTCAGCCATGGTCCGCCCGAGTTCCCCGCAGCTTACCGAGCATGAGCTGTCGATCATGAAGATCCTCTGGGAGCAGTCGCCGCTGTCGGTCGCCGAGATTCTCGAGCGGCTGCCGCGCACTCCCAAGCCGGCGTATACCTCGCTGCTCACCGTAGTCCGGACTCTGGAGCAGAAGGGTCACATCGCCCATGAAAAGGAGTCCAAGGCGCATCTGTACTATCCGGTGCTGCGCAAGCCGCTGTATCAGCGGCGCGAGCTGAAGCGGCTCCTTAAGGGTCTGTTTGACGGCGACGCCTTTGCGCTGGCGGTCAACGTGATCAAGAGCGAGCCGCTGGAGCCGGAGGAGCTGGCCGAGCTGAAGCAGCTCCTGGAGAAGCTGTGAGCGCGCTGGTCGCTCTCAGTGGCGCGGTGTGGACGTGGCTCCTTGCCGAGCTTGTGCTAAGCGGCGGCCTGTGGGCGGCGTATGTCCTGCTCGCCCGGCGCCTGCGCACCGCAGCCGATCGATTTCTGTTTCTCAAGCTGTCGTTTGTCGCGCTGCTCGTGCTGCCGTGGCTGCCCACGATCCTGCCGCCGCCCGCTGCCGCCCCGTGGGAGGTGGCGGCGCAGCTACCGGCGCCGCTGCCCGAGCGCGCCCTGCAAGCCCTGAGCAGTGGGCCGCAGCTCGGGGTGGCCAGTGGGCTGGCGCTGCTTTATCTGCTGTGGGCCGGGCGCTGCGTGCTGACGCTGGGCCTTGGCGCCCTGCGGCTGCGGCGGCTCGTGCAGGGTGCCAAGGAGCGCGAGCTGCCCGGCTTTGGCACGGTGCTCCTGCACGCTGGGGAGCTGCCGCCGGCGACGGTGGGAATCGTGCGACCGCGCATCCTGCTGCCGGCCCGGCTCTACGAGCAGCTCGACGCGCGGGCGGTGCAGCTCATCCTCCGCCATGAGGCGGTGCACCAGCGCCGGCGCGACGGCCTGTTCAACTCGGTGGTCGTGCTGCTGCGCGGCCTGCTCGCCATAAGTCCGTTCGTGCGCGCCCTGGCCCGCCACTTCGAGAGTGAGATGGAGCTGTCGGTGGACGCCGCGGTGCTGGCCGAGCCCGACATCGCCCCGCGCGAGTACGGCCGCCTGCTGCTGGCGCTCGCCACCGAGCTTTTGCCCCGCCCGCAGCCGGGCGGCAGTGAGCTGTTTATCGCCCGTTCCCTGATCACAAGGAGGATTGCTGCCATGACCAAGCCAAGCTCTGCCAAGAACCGTCCCGTCCTTGCCGCCTGCGCCTTCGCCGCCTTCGCCCTGCTCGGCGGCGGCGGGCTGTCCGCGCTCAACCTGACCTCGTCGGCCTGGGCGAGCGCCGCGGCGAGTCCGGCCGCCGCCACCGATGCGGCGCTGCAGATCTTCCTCGTCCAGCCGGGCGGCTCGCACAGCGTCGCCGATGACGACGGAGGCTCGCTGCCGCTGGCCGCGGCGCCGGTCTTGACCCAGGCCGACCTCGATCGAGCGACCTTCAACGACGGCGAAAATCCGACGCTGAGCGTCCACCTGCGGCCTGCCGCCGCGGCGCGCTTTTCCGCCTTCAGCGGCAGCCACCTGGGTCACAAGCTCGCCATCGTGCTCGAGGGCAAGCTGCTGGCGGCGCCGGTCATCAAGGCGCGCATCGACGGCGACAGCCTGGTTCTGAGCGGCCACTTCCCGGGCGCGATGCGCCGCCTCGCCGCCACCATCAACGGCACCGCGTCGCCGACGGCACCGCGCTGAGCGGACGGCGCTTGGGATTTGCAGGGGGCGAGTCGGCTCAGCGCAGGGCCTGGGCGAGCAGACCCGGGGTGAACAGCCGCTCGCGGCACAGCGAGTAAGCCAGCGGGTAGCTGGCGGCGCGGCAGGCGAGGTAGTCGGCGGGCCGCGCGAGCTGGCCGAGCAGCTCGAAGCGACCATCGGGAGTCATGAGCACGGCGCCGCCGTCGACCAGCTGCAGCCGCAAGCGCACCCGCCCATCGGCCAGCCCGCGCCAGATCACCGCGCCATCGCCGCCGCCGGTCAGGAGCCAGCGCCCGTCCGGGGAGAAGGCCAGCGCCGTAGGCGGGCGGTCCAGCGCGACTTGCCAGCGGACGCCGGCGCGATCGGGCTCGCGCAGGCTCAAGGTAAAGCCTGCAGACTCGGCGGCCGCCGGCTTGACCTCGGCGCGCAGCGGGCCGGCGACCGCCGTGAGCACCGGGGCAGCGCCCGGCGGCGCGCGGTCGGCAGCCAGTGCTGGCGATACGCGGTCGACAGCCGGGGCCGGCGCCGCGCGCTCAGCAGCCAGTGCTGGCGATACGCGATCGGCAGCCGGGGCCAGTGGCGCGCGGTCGATAGCTGAGGCCGGCGGTACGCGGTCGGCAGGCAGTATCGGGGGTGCTGCGGGCGGCCGGACGATGTAGCCCAGCTGGCCGGTCGCAAGGCCCAGCGTGCGCGCCAGACCGTCGGCGCCGCCGATGTCAAGCCGCTCCCCGGCAGCGGCAAAGTCGAGCCGCGTCACCGCTGCGGGGAAGCGCGGGGTCGCATACTCCACCCTGGCGCCCACCAGCACCTGCAGCTGCGCCGCGGCGTCAATCACCACCAGCTGCTGCTCGGCGATGAAGTCGGCGGCCACAAGCGGCGCCCGGCCGGGCAGCGGGAGCGGCCACAGGCGCGCCGGCCCGGACAAGGCGACAAGCGCCGGCGGGCAGCTGCCGCTCGCGGCACGCTCGGTCGGCGAGAACAGGGCCAGGGCGCCATCGCCCTGCACCGCTTCGGGAGCCACGAACAGGCACGGCAGGGCGAGCAGCTGGGGGACGGCGAGGCGCTGCAGGCGGGAGTCCGCGCCCAGGCGGAACACCTCGGGCCCGCGCGGGCCGCGGTCGCCGGGGCGTCGCCCGGACATCAGCGCGCCGCCGTCGTCCAGCGGCAGCACCGCGGCCAGCCCGCGCGGCGCCGCGAAGCGCTGGCCGGTCTGGGGAAAGAGCAGGTAGGCGCGCCGCTCGCCGCGCTCGCCGACGCTGAGCACGGCCGCGGGTCCGGCGTCGGTGTTGAGCAGGGACTCCAGGCGCGGGCGCTCGCCGAGCGGCACCGCGGCGGTCAGGCGCCGCGCCGCCAGCTCCCACAGGCACAGCGTCGCCGGCGGTGCCAGCGTCACCAGCCACCGCCGCTCGGGCGAGACCAGCAGGGCCCGCTCGCCGGGCTCGGGACGGCGTGAGCTGCCCAGGCACGCCGCCGCTGCGGGGCCGGACACAGCGCTCGCAAGCTGCAGCTCCTGGCCGGTGCTCGCCGTGAACAGGCGCGGCGGGCTGCCGGCAAAGAGCACGGCGAGGGTGCCGGCGCGGTCCGCCGTGTAGTCGACCAGCTCGCCCGGGCCGGCGGCCAAGGTCTGCAGGAGCTCGCCGCTATCGGCGGCCACGACGCGCAGGCGACGCAGCGGGCAGTCGCCGCTGGCCGGCACGCCGCAGTCCAAAAGAAACAGGTGCCGCGCATCCGGGCTGAAGTCGAGCCACGGCGCCCGGTGCGGGCTCGGGGTGCCCGGCTGCCCGGACGATCCCGGCGCCCGCGGCGACAAGAGGAGATAGTCGTGCCCGGGCTCGCCGCTCAGCGAGCGTAGGCGCGCCACCCCGTCGTCGGCGAGCGTCGCCAGGTGCTGCCCGCTGCGGTCGCTTACGACGCGGCGCAGGCGCGCCGGGTGCGGCTCCAGCCGGCGCACCGCGTAGCCGGCGGTGAGCTCGATGATCGAAAGGACCCGGCCGTGCGCGACCGCCGCCCGCTCACCGCTCGCGGCGATCACCGCATCGGCCCCCTCTTGGCCGGCAAAGTCCGGATCGGCAAGGCCGTAGGCCGGCGCGACCTGGATCGCCACCTCGCCGCCCTGCTGCCGCGCAATGCCTGCCAGCGCCAGCTCGAGCAGCGCGCGCGCGGTGGCGCGATCGGCCTGAGCCTCCGCAAGCTCGGCCGCCCGCAGGAGCAGCCCGGGCGGCTCGCTGCCCACTCCCCCCGCGTCCCCGGCGGCGCTCGGCAGGCCGCTGACCGCGCCGCCGCGCCCATCAACTCGCCCCGCGTCCCCGGCGGCGCTCGGCAGGCCGCTGGCCGCGCCGTCGCGCCCCGCCTCAAGCGACCCGCTGCCCGCGGCATCACGCGCCAAGAGGCCAACGGCGCCGCGGCTCTCCCCGTCCGCGGGCCGGGCCGCCGGGCCGCTGGCTGCCGGCCGACAGCCAGCCAGCCGGACCGCGGAGGCCAGCACCAAGGCCAGCCGTCCGGCTCGCAAGCTCCTGCCCAGCGCGCTCACCGGGCCATGGTAGCCGGACCCGAGGCCCGCGGCGACGACATTTCCGGCCACGGCGCCGGCTCCCGCCCGCTCGCCGCCCACCCTCGCCCGAAAGAGCCCGGCCGTGGCCAAGTTCGCTCCTGCCGCTCGGCTTCCACATTGCTTCGCCCCGGGTGACGTCGTAGATTGACCCTGTGGCATCGCTGCAAGAGTTAATAGACCGCCTCAGCCAGTACCAGCCCAACGCGGACCTGGAGCCGGTCAAGCGTGCGTACGCCTTCGCCGAGACCGCTCACAAGGGGCAGTTCCGGCGCTCGGGCGATCCCTATGTGGTGCACCCGCTCAGCGTGGCGACGATCATCTCCGAGCTCAAGCTGGACGTGGGCTCGATCTGCGCCGGCCTCTTGCACGACTGCGTCGAGGACACCAGCGCCACGGTCGACGATATCAGCAAGCTGTTCGGCACCGAGGTCGCGTTCCTCGTCGAAGGCGTGACCAAGCTCGGCAAGGTGCCGTGGCACACCCGCGAAGAGGCGCAGGCCGAGAACTTCCGCAAGATGCTGCTGGCGATGGCGCGCGATATCCGCGTCATCCTCATCAAGCTGTGCGACCGCGTCGACAACATGCGGACGATGGCGGCGATGCCGCCCGAGAAGCAGGAGCGCATCGCCCGCGAGACGATGGAGATCTACGCGCCTTTGGCCAACCGCCTGGGCATCCAGTGGATCAAGGTCGAGCTGGAGGATCTGTCCTTCCAGTACCTGTACCCCAAGGAGTACGCCGAGCTGAAGGCCAAGCTCGACACCTACTTCGCCGGCCGCCAGGCCTACATCGACGAGGTCTCCAAGGTCCTGCAGAGCGAGCTTTTGAGCAACGAGATCGACGCCAAGGTCCTGGGCCGTCCCAAGCACCTGTGGTCGATCTACCAGAAGATGGTCAAGACCGGGCGCGAGGTCGATCAGCTGTTCGACATCATCGCCTTCCGCGCCATCGTCAAGTCGGTGCGCGACTGCTACGGGGCGCTCGGCGTGGTGCACACCAAGTGGACGCCGATCCCGGGGCGCTTCAAGGACTTCATCGCCCTGCCCAAGCCCAACATGTATCAGTCGCTGCACACCTCGGTGCTCGGTCCCAAGGCCGAGCGCATCGAGGTCCAGATTCGCACCGACGAGATGCACCGCACCGCCGAGGAAGGCATCGCCGCCCACTGGAAGTACAAGGAGGGCAAGGTCGAGGGTCCGGGCGGCAGTGACGAGAAGAAGTTCGCCTGGCTGCGCCAGCTGATGGAGTGGCAAAAGACCCTGTCGGACCCCACCGAGTTCATCGAGACGGTAAAGGTGGACCTGTTCGCCGACGAGGTCTACGTGTTCACTCCCAAGGGCGACGTCAAGTCGCTGCCGCAGGCGGGCACGCCGGTGGATCTGGCCTATCTCATCCACACCGAGGTCGGCAACCACTGCTCGGGGGCGCGCGTCAACGGCCTCATCGTGCCGCTGCGCTACCAGCTGCGCAACGGCGACACCGTCGAGATCCTGACCTCGCCCAACCAGCGGCCGAACAAGGACTGGCTCAAGTTCGTCAAGTCCTCGTCGGCCAAGGCGAAGATCCGCCACTACATGCGGGCCGAGCAGCGGTCGCGCAGCAAGGCCCTGGGCAAGGAGCTCATCGAGCGCGAGATGCGCAAGCACGAGCTGTCCTACAGCAAGGCCGAGAAGTCCGGCGACCTGGTGCACGCCGCGGCCGAGCTGCGGGTATCGAGCGTCGATGATCTGCTGATGCACGTCGGCTACGGCAAGCTGCTACCCGCCGATGTCGTCGAGCTGCTGTTGCCCGAGGACCAGCGCCGCCCCGCCGGGCTGCGCGAGCCGTCGCCGAGCCGCGCCGCCTCGCTGGCCCGCCGCACCCCCGGCATGCGCCCGCCCGGCATCAAGGTCGCCGGCGAGGACGACGTGCTGGTGCGCTTTGCCAAGTGCTGCTCGCCGGTCGCCGGCGATCCAATCATCGGCGTCATCACCCGCGGGCGCGGCGTCACCGTGCACGCCAGCGTCTGCGCCACCGCGATGGAGCAAGACGAGGAGCGCCGCATCGAGGTCCAGTGGGACGGCGACCACAAGACCGCCCGCCCGGTCACCGTGCAGGTGGTGTGCGCCGACAAGCCGGGCCTGCTGGCCCTCATCTCGCAGACCTTCAACGAGCACAGCATCAACATCTCGCAGGCCAACTGCCGCTCGCTCGACGAGAAGCGCGCCGTCAACACCTTCAAGGTGAGCGTCGTCGACACCGATCAGCTGCAGAAGCTCATCCGCGCCCTGCAGAAGATCCAGGGCGTGTTCGCCGTGCAGCGCATGTAGCCGGCCTCAGGGCCGCTCGGCCATCACTTCGATCTCGACCAGCGCCCCGCGCGGCAGCCCGGCGGCCTGGATCGTCGAGCGGGCCGGCGGCGCGCTCTTGAAGTGGCGGCCGTAGACCTCGTTGACGGCGGCAAAATCGCCCAGGTTGGCCAGGAAGATGGTGGTCTTTACGACGTGGCTGAAGTCGCAGCCCGCCGCCTTGAGCACCGCGGCCAGGTTGCGCATCACCTGCTCGGTCTGCGCGACCACATCCCCCTGGATGAGCTGCCCGGTCTGCGGCGACAGGGCGATCTGACCCGAGCAGAACAAAAGGGTCGCGCCCGCCGGGATGGCGATCGCTTGCGAGTAGGGTCCGATCGCGCCGGGAGCGTCCGGGGTGGCGATGACTGTCTTGGCCATGGGACCTCGATGCAGGGCCGCCGGCAAGCGGCTCGCGTTCAGTAGCCGGACAGGAACATCCAGCGGTTGCCTTCGTGCTTGAGCTCCAGCCGCTTCTCGTTCTGGCGCCGCTCCCACTTCTCGCCCACCTCGGTGAGCAGCTGGAAGCTGATGTCGTAGCGGATGTCGACCGAGGCGCGATCGCCCAAGATGTGCAGCTCGCGGTAGCGGATGAGGAAGCGCAGCCAGCGCAGCGCCGCCAGCCGCGACTCCAGCACATGCTTGAGCCCGGGGAAGCCGTAGTCGTCCGAGCCCGCCGGCGTGCCCGAGTCCTCGTAGTAGTTCGGGTCGGCCATGCTGAGCAGCTTGGCGGCGTCGCGCTGCTCCATCGCCAGGCGGTACTCCTCGCAGCGGGCCAGGACCTCGCGGTTCTGCGGCGTGTCGGCGATCTTGGTCCCTGGGATAAGCCGCAGCGTCGCGCAGCCGCCTAGGCCCAGGCACAGAAAGCACAAAAGGCTCAGGTTGCGCAGCGCCGCCCGCCGGTTAGACCAGGCGCGAGGGGGAAGTTGTGCGAGTCGTTGCCACATCGAGAGAGTTCCTTTGCCCAGGGGACGGCCCATGAGCTCCGTGAGGATGCAAGCCAAGTGCCACCGGCGCGGCGACGGAGAGGTCAGCGCGACCGCGGCTTGCTCGTGCCAACTTGGCACAAGCTAGCCGCGCCGCCTTGACAACTTGCCAAGCCGAGCCGGACCTGGGAGCCCTTACGGGAGGATCTTCAAGAGCTCGACATCAAAGACGAGCATGCCCGCCGGGGCGCCCGGCCGCGTCGGCTGGTCACCGTAGGCCATCTTGCCGGGGATCCAGAAGCGGGTCTTCTCGCCCTCGACCATCAGCTGCACGCCCTCGGTCCAGCCGGGGATGACCTCGTTGAGCGGGAACACGATCGGCTCGCCCCGCACCACCGAGCTGTCAAACAGCTTGCCGTCGGTGGTCCAGCCCGAGTAGTGGACCTGCACCTGGCTGGTGGCGGCCGGGTGCTTGGTGCCGGTGCCCTTCTGCAGGACCTTGTAGGCCAGCCCGGAGGCGGTCTTTTTGGCATCCTTGGGCGCCGCGGCGACATCCGGCGGCGTCTTGGGCGCCGACTGAATCGCCAAAAGCTCGACGTCGAACACCAGCAGGCCGGACGGACCGCCGGGGCGCTTGGGGGTGTCGCCGTACGCCATGTCGGCGGGGATCCAGAAGCGGCGCTTCTCGCCGACGACCATCAGCTGCACGCCCTCGGTCCAGCCCTTGATGACGCGGTTGAGCGGGAACTTGGCCGGCTGGCCGCGCTTGACCGAGCTGTCGAACATCTTGCCGTTGGTCATCCACCCGGTGTAGTGGACCTCGACCGTGTCTTCGGCGGTGGGATGGTCCTTGCCGGTGCCCTTCTTCAGCACCTTGGAGGCCAGGCCCGAGGCGGTCTTTTCGGCATCCGCGGGCGCCGCCGCGACGTCCGCCGGGGCCGGAATGTCACCCGGGGCCGGGGCCGCCGGATCCGTGGCGGCCGCCGAGGCGGTGGGCATACTCACCGCTGGCCGCGCCGCGGGGGCGGCAGGCGCCCCACTGCCCGAGGCGCCGGAGGTGCCGGCAGAGGAAGCCGCAGGAGCTGACTTGTGCTCCGCGTTCTCAGAGGGACAGCCGGTGAGCCCGAGCAGGCCGAGGCAGGCCACCGCACCAAACAACGAAGGAGACAGACCGAGTCGAAACATGTTCATGCGCGGCACTTTACTTTATCTCCCCGGGCCTTTGCAATGCAGGCCGAGAACAGCGGACCGCTTTCGCTGCGCAGACTGGGCAAGCTCAGACCGCAGCGAGTGTGCAGTCAGTCTTGAGAGCAGTCTTTAAGTAGCCTGAAGTAGCCTGAAGTAGCCTGGGAGCAGCCTGGAAGCAGGCGCAGATTAGGACTTGGTCTGAGGGAACGGCGGGGTCAGCTCGGGGACTCGCCGCGCAGCGACTCGGCCTGGTAGTGAGTGCGCAGGGCGTCGATGATCTCTTGGATGTCGCCGTCCATCACCTTGGACAGGTTGTGCTTGGTGAGGCCGATGCGATGATCGGTGATCCGATCCTGGGGGAAGTTGTAGGTGCGGATCTTCTCGGAGCGGTCGCCGCTCTTGACCTGGGCGCGACGGGCGTCGCGCTCGGCGGTCTCCTGCTTCTCGCGCTCGATCTCAAGGAGCTTGGAGCGCAGGATGCGCATCGCGGTGGCGCGATTTTTGTGCTGCGACTTCTCCTGCTGGCAGCGCACGATGATGCCGGTGGGAATGTGCATGATCTGCACCGCCGAGTCGGTGGTGTTGACCGACTGCCCGCCCGGTCCGCCCGAGCGCATGACCTCGATGCGCAGGTCCTTGTCCTCGATGCGGACGTCCACCTCTTCGGCCTCGGGCAGCACCGCTACCGTCGCCGCCGAGGTGTGGATGCGGCCCTGCGCTTCGGTCTCGGGCACTCGCTGCACGCGGTGCACCCCGGACTCGTACTTGAGCTCGGAGAAGACCTTGCCGCCGCTGGCCGCGGTGATGAGCGCGACCGCTTCCTTGATCCCGCCGGCCGAGGACTCCGACAGGTTGAGGATCTCCACCCGCCAGCGCCGACGCTCGGCATAGCGGCTGTACATGCGGAACAGATCGGCGGCAAACAGCGAGGCCTCCTCGCCGCCGGTGCCGGCCCGGATCTCAAGGACGATGTTCTTGTCGTCGTTGGGGTCCTTGGGCAGGAGCAGCACCTTGAGCCGCTCCTCGATCTCGGTGCGCTGGGCGAGCAGCCGCTGCTCTTCCTCCCGCGCCATGGCGCGCATCTCGGCGTCCGATTCCCGCAAGAGCGGCGAGTTCTGCTCCAGATCGTGCAGGACCTGCTTGAGACGCCGGTAGGTCTCGACCAGGTCCTCGATCTCGGCGCGCTCCTTGGCCAGCTTCTGAAAGGCGTTCTGCTTGGCGAGGACGTCGGGATCGGCGAGCTGGACCTCGAGCTCCTGGTAGCGAGCTTCGACCTCGGCAAGCTTATCGAAGAAGGACATGGGGGCGCGGGCCAGCGGTTACGCGGGTGGGGGACGCGGGACTACGCTTTGGCAGGAGCGGGCTTCTTGTCGGGCTTCTTGCCGTCCGCCTTGGCCGCCGGCTCGCCGCCCTCGGCCTTCTTCTCGGCCTTGGGCGCCTCGGGCTTGCCGCCCTCGGGCCGCGGCTTCTTCTCGGCCTTGGGCGCCTCGGGACGGCTCGCCGCCTCGGGCTTGGCCGGGCGGGGCGCCTCGGCGGCCGGAGCGCCGGGCTTGAGCTGGTAGCGGCGCTGGAAGCGCTCGATCCGACCCGCGGTATCCATAAGCTTCTGGCGACCGGTGTAGAAGGGGTGGCACTTGGAGCAGATTTCAACCGTGAACGAGCCACGCGTCGACGCAGTCTCGTGAACGGCACCGCAAGCGCAGGTGATGGTCGCAAGTTCGTAGTTGGGGTGGATGCCAGCTTTGGCCATGGGGCAGTGTTCCTCAGAAATACAAGGGGCCGCTAAAGGCCCGGTGAAAAACGAGATTGCTCTACTTATCGCCTCTTTTGCTTGAGCGCAAGCCCGAACAAGCCCGGGATCGAGGTCAAATTCGTCAAGCGAGGCGCCCAGGGCCGAGCCGCGCGGCGCAGCTCGCAGCGCAGCTGTCGTCGCGAGCGGGCAGCGGACGGGCCCGACCACAGGCCGGAACTGCCGTCGGAATTTTTCCCGGTGCCGCGCCTTTGGCTAGGCAGTGGTCCGCATGAAGTGACCGGTCAGCTCTTCAATCAGGCCGACCAGCGGCTTGGGCTCGGCCGCCAGCTCCATCGTCCGCGCCAGCGCCTGATCGAGCAGCGACTGCAGGCGCGCCCGCGTCGAGTGCTCGCCCGAGACGACCACCGCGTTGGGGCGACCCAGATCGAGGTCGCGCCGCACCGGCTTGCCCGCCGCCGCTTCGCTGCCGAAGGTGTCGCACAGATCATCGGCCAGCTGATACGCCAGGCCCAGGCACTGGCCGACCTCGCCCCACGCCGGGGCATCGGTGGCCCCGGCGGCGACCGCGCCGGCTTCGGCGGCCAGCCGGAACAGCGCCGCGGTCTTCATCGCGTGATAGCGATCTAGGATCCCCGGCGCGAACCCGAGCGGACCGGGCAGGCGGCGCTCGCCCGGCCCCTCGGGCGTCGCCGGCCGGGCTGGGCCGGGCGCCACCAGGTCGTTCTGTTCCAGGCTCTGCCCGCCGATGATCCCCTCGCGCGAGCCGGTGGCCTGGCCGAGCAGGCGGACGATGCGCAGCGCCCGCCGCGCCAGCCGCGCCGGCGTCTCGGCCATCAGCTCGAAGGCGCGGGTGAGCAGCGCGTCCCCGGCCAGCACCGCCAGCGGCTCGCCGTAGAGCACATGCACGGTGGGCAGGCCGCGGCGCTGCCGGGCGTCGTCAAAGCACGGCAGATCATCGTGGACGAGCGACGCCGAGTGGATGAGCTCGATGGCGCAGGCGGCGTGCATCGCCAGCTCGGTCTCCGCCTCGTCCGCCGCGCAGGCCGCCGCGACGGTGAGGAGCAGCCGCGGACGGATGCGCTTGCCGCCGGGAAAGACGGCATGGCGCATGGCCCGGTGCAGGGCCTGGGGCGCCAGGTCCGAGCTGGGCAATAGAGAACTCAGGTACTCTTCCAGCGGATCGGGCTTGGCAGAGGCCGGTGAGGCCGGCGCGGTCGGAAACATCCCAATGCTCCTCGGCGATAGTTGTGACGGCTGGTTACGATATCAGTAGATGTCTTACTTGCGGCAACTGCTTCGCAGAACTGCAGCGACCCGATGGTGAGCGCGCATCTAGATCGCCTCCCTTTCTGACCGGCGAGCGCCGTCCGCGCCGGGGCCTTTCGCGCGCAGCGTACTGTAAAGCGGGCCGGCCGGACCGGCAAAGTGCATGGCGTTTGCCACCGAGGCGGCGGCGTGATATGCAGCCTCCGGCATGCCAAAGGCTCACTCGAAATCCTCCGTCGCCGGCGACGGAACAAGACCAGCTAGTACCCAGCCCGACGCCACAAGCGACCGCGCCGCCCCGGCCGACCCCGGTGTCGCGCCGGGCGCCGCGGCCGCCCCTGAGCGCGCCGGCTTTGTCGCCCTCATCGGCCGCCCCAACGTCGGCAAGTCCACCCTGATGAACCGCATCCTCGGCGAGAAGCTGGCCATCGTCAGCCCCAAGCCGCAGACGACGCGGACGCGGCTCCTGGGGGTCAAGAACCTGCCGGGGGTGCAGCTGGCGCTCGTCGATACGCCCGGCATGCACCGCCCGGACGGCCACGGCCGCACCCTGCTCAACCGCTACATGGTGGACGAGGCGCTCACCGCCCTTACCAGCGTCGATGTGGTGCTGCTGGTGACCGATCTCGACCCGCAGCGCATCGACAAGGCGGCCCCGCGCGACCGTGAGCTCAAGGCCCGGGCGACCGTCGCGCCGGTCGATGAGGCGGCGCAGGCGGTGCGCGCCCTGCTCCACCCGGCGGATCGCTACGTCGTCCAGCAGCTCGGGCAGTGCAACAAGCCGCTGGTGCTGGCGATCAACAAGGTCGATCTGCTGCGCGACAAGCAGCTGCTCCTGCCGCTCATCGCCGAGTGGAGCAAGCTGCAGAACTTCCGCGCCATCGTCCCCATCTGCGCCGAGCGCGGCGACGGGGTCGAGCTGCTCTTGCAGGAGCTGTGCGCCGCCGTGCCGGCCGGCGGGCCGCTGTTCCCCGCCGACATGCTGACCGACCGCGCCGAGCGGTTCCTGGTCGCCGAGCTCGTGCGCGAGCAGGTCTTTGTCGCCTCGCGCCAGGAGCTGCCCTACGCGGTGGCGGTGACCATCGACAGCTGGGAGGAGCGGGTCGCCCCGACCGGCCACCGCGC
>JBGANQ010000094.1:31137-33665 GCA_044222245.1 Polyangia bacterium
GCCAACCAGAAAAAGATCATCGTCGGCGAAGCCGGCCACATGATCCGCGACATCGGCACCGCCGCCCGCGGCGAAATCGCGCAGCTGCTCGGCTGCGGCGTTCACCTGTCACTGTTCGTGCGCGTCGATGAGGAGTGGACCGCCACCGCCGCCGGCCTGCGCAAGATGGGCTATGAGGCGACGACCCGGCTCGGGCAGCCGCCCGCGGGAACCAGCCGCCGCCCGCCGCCGCGCCGCGCCGCCGCGCCGCGCCCGCCGCGGCCGCCGCGCGCCGGCAGCGCCGCGGAGTCCCGCCACAGCGCCGGGGAGCATGCCAAGTGAGCTCGCGACCGCTTCCCATCGTCGATCCGACCGTCCCGCTGGTCGCCCTGGTCGGGCGCCCCAACGTCGGCAAGTCGACCCTGTTCAACCGGCTGGTCGGCGGCCACCACGCCATCGTCGAGGATCAGCCGGGCGTCACCCGCGACCGCCGCTACGGCACCACCGATTATGACGGCGTCCCCTTTCGCGTCGTCGACACCGGGGGCCTGGACTTTACCGCCCAGAGCACGATCGGCAAGAGCGTGGTCCGGCAGTCGCTGCGGGCGGTGCAGGAGGCGGCCGTGCTGGTGCTGGTGCTGGACGCCCAGCAGGGCCTGCACCCCGACGACCGCGAGATCGTCGACACCCTGCGGCGCAGCGGCAAGCCGGTCTTGTTCGTCGCCAACAAGGTCGACGGACCACGCCACGAGAGCGAGCTCGCCGAGCTGTACGGCCTTGGGACCCAGGAGGTCTTTGGGATCTCGGCCGCGCACGGCCGCGGGCTGCCCGATCTTCTGGACGCGCTGGTCGCCAAGCTGCGCGCGCTGCGCGGAGACTCAGGCGAGCCGGCAGTGGCCGAGCACGAGCTGCTACCCCGTCACCTCCCGCGCAGCCAGCGCTCGGCCCGCAAACCCGCGGCGGCGAGCGACCGCCCAGCCGGCAGCGACGGCGTGGACGCCACCGATGCGGCCGATGCGGCCGACGCTACCCCTGAGGCGAACAGCGAGGCCGAGTCGGACGCCGCGCCGGCGGTCATCCGCATCGCCCTGGTCGGCCGCCCCAACGCCGGCAAGTCCTCGCTGGTCAACGCCCTGTGCGGCGAGGAGCGCATGATCGTCGATGCCACCCCGGGGACGACCCGCGACCCGGTGGACACCCTCATCGAGCACAAGGGGCAGCGCTACCTCCTTATCGACACCGCCGGCATCCGCCGCCGCGCCCGCGTCTACGAGCCGATGGAGAAGGTCGCCGTGGCGATGGCGGAAAAGGCGGTCAACCGCGCCGACATCGCCATCCTGGTGATCGATGCCCAGGCCGGCATCGGCGAGCAGGACGCCAAGATCGCCGGCCTTGTCGCCGACGCCGGCAAGGCGCTGATCATCGCCTTCAACAAGCGCGACCTCATCACCGGCAAAGACGAGAAGCTCCTCACCGACAACCGCGACCGCCAGCTGCAGTTCGTGCCGTGGGCGCTGCAGCTGTCGTGCTCGGCGGTCGAGAAGAAGAACGTGCTGCGCCTTCTGACCGAGGCCCAGCGCTGCTACGCCTCGTACGCCCGGCGCGTCGCCACCGGAGAGCTCAACCGCTTCTTCTCGGGCATCGTCCAGAAGCACCCGCCCCCGCTGCACAACGGCAAGCCGATCCGGCTGTACTACATCACCCAGGCGCAGACGCGGCCGCCGACGTTCGTCATCTCGGTGAACCAGCCCGACGGCATGCACTTCTCCTACCAGCGCTACCTGCAGAACCAGCTGCGCGACACCTTCGGCTTTGTCGGCACGCCCGTGCGCCTGTACGCCCGCGCCAAGACCCGCGCTAGCTGAGCCCGCCGCCGCGGTCGGCCGCTGACCGGCCGCGCTTCATGCTACGATCGACCGGATCCCTGCCGCCGCTCCCCCGGCGCGAGCCAAGGAGTCCGCCATGCGCTGCTTTCCGCGCGCCGCGCTGCTTGCCCTGCTGCTCGGCGGCTGTTTCGCCGAAGCTCCCTCGCTGTCCGCAGCGGACGGCGGCGCCGCCACCTGCAAGAGCGATGACGACTGCGACGCCCAGCCGGTGCTGCGCGCCTGCCGCAACCAGCGCTGCGTCGATCCCGGCTGCCCGCTCGGCGGCGCCTACGTCGGCGCGGGCGACTTCACCCGCGGCTGCGCCCCCAGCGACACCGACTGCGAGCCGAGCGCCCAGCCGGTGCACGCGGTCACCCTGACGCGCAGCTTCTGCATCAGCCGGACCGAGCTCACGGTGGCGCAGTACCGCCAGTGCGCCGCCGCCGGTCAGTGCCCGGCGCCGCCCGAGCTGCGCTGCAGCAATGACCTGGCCACCTGGACCGCGCTGCCGGCCGGCCGCGAGGGGCTGCCGCTGAGCTGCCTGCTGTTCTCCGAGGCCGCGGCCGCCTGCGCCTACCTCGGCGGCCGCCTTCCCACCGTGGCGGTGTGGGAGATGGGGGCGCGCGGCCGCGATCGCGGGGCGTTTGCCTGGGGGGGGGCGGCGCCGGTCGGCTGCGACCAGGG
>JBGANQ010000178.1:0-4536 GCA_044222245.1 Polyangia bacterium
GTGGAGCAGCAGCACCCGCTTCTTTTTGTCGACCATGGCGCGCTCATCATGCCCGATGCCCAGGGCCCCGCCAAGCGCGCCGCAGCCGGGCGGGGCGGTGGTGGGAAGCGGCGGGTCGGCGGTCGCGGGCGCCGCTCGGCCGGCGACCACCCGGCTGGCGCGCGCGTCCCCACGGACCCGCGCGAGGAGCGAATGGGAGTGGGAATCAGGCAGCGCCCGCTGGCGATGCCGCCCACCGGGCACCGCAGCCGCGTACGGCCGCCAGCTCATCGTTGATGGGAGTCCTGGTGGGAGGTCCCGCGAGGGACACAAACCCCTGGGGTTTGTACGGGGACGGCGACGGCGTCTAGCGCGAGCGCGCGGCAGTCTTGCGCGCAGCGGTCTTGCGCGCCGCCGGCTTGCGGGCGCCGGTCTTGCTGGATGCCGACTTGCTGGAGGCCAACTTGCTGGCGGCCGACTTGCTGGCGGTCGTCTTGGCACGCGTGGTCGTCTTGGCGCGCGTGGTCGTCTTGGCGGTCGGCTTGGCGGCCGTCTTGCGCTTGCCGGCGCGGGTGGCCGCGGCCTTCTTGGCGGCGGCTGAGCGGGCGGCGGCTGGACGCTTGGCAGCGGCGGCACCGCCTTTACGACCACCCTTTCGGGCCGGGCTCAGATCCGTCTTCTTACCGACGCCTGAGCCGCTCTTCTTGCCGCCGTGGTCCATCTTGTTGACGGTCGCCCAGGCGCGGCGCTCGGCCTCATCTTCGAGCACGCCGCGGCTCTTGTAGCTCTCCTCGATGTGCTCGGCTTTGCGCTTCTGCTTGTCGGTGTATGCGGACTTGTCTCCTTGCGGCATCGCAGACCTCCAGTCTCTAGTTTGGTCGATGAGGTGGGGATGGCCTGCTGCCATCCCTAGATGGAGGGCGGCTCGGTGCAGGATGCATGCCGAAACAGAAAGGAGTGATTTCCGTGCGCTGTCCCTTCGCGGCACTCCGGATGAGGTAACTCTGCAGAGAGCTTAGGAATTTAGGAATCCGTGCCAATCCGACACATATGTCAAATGTGCACAGCACGTCTACATATCAAGCAGAACAGCAGCGTCGGCCCGCCGCGTCCCCGCTCACGCTCTGGGTTAGGGGCAGGGTGGTGGGAATTCCGCCGGATGGCACCTTCCTTGCTTGATGGCCTGACTTAGGCAATGGCTTCCAGTTGCCTGCGTTTTCAAGCGCTCCTTACGGCAAGACCCCGACCCCCTGACTCAGGAGAGACGTCATGCAATCGACTAAGAAGACTTCCGTCAAAGAGGAATCAAACTCCGCCATCGCCCTGCTCATGGAAGACCATGCGCGGGTCCGCGCGCTGTTCGCCGAGTTCAAGAAGATCAAGGATAACGCCTCGGCCCAGACCCAGAAGACCGAGCTGGTGCGGCAGGTGTGCCAGGAGCTCTTGGTCCATGCGCAGGTCGAGGAGGAGATCTTCTATCCCGCGGTGCGCGCCGCGATTGATGATGAGGACCTCATGGACGAGGCGGCGGTCGAGCACGCCGGCGCCAAAGACCTCATCAGGCAGCTCTTGGAGATGACCCCTGGGGAGGAGCTGTACGACGCCAAGGTGACCGTGCTATCCGAGTCGATCGAGCACCACGTTGGCGAAGAGGAGGGCTCGATGTTCCCGCAGGCGCGGCGCGCCAAGGGCCTGGAGCCGAGCCTGGGCGATCAGCTGCAGCAGCGCAAGCTGGAGCTGCTGGCGCAGCTAGAGCTGCCCAAGGCCAAAAAATCGGTCCGGACCGGCGCCGCCAGCAAGTCGCAAGACGCGCCCGCTGCAGCCCGCTGACTCGGGTCGGCGGCGACCCCAGGCTCGTCACGAGCGCTGGGGTCAGCCGCTAGGCTCTGCCTTGAGCAGCCCCTTGGCAGCGCCGTTCCAGGCCGTCAAGAGCATGACTCCCACGATCGGATATAACCCCGGCAGCACCGGCCACAAGAGATCTGGGCGCTGGGTGAGCAGCAGCGACCCACCGACCAGGATGATAGGCACCGGCCAGATCGGCCGCAGCAGCTGCGTGGCGACGAGCAGCGTAGTGGCCGCGAGCCCGATCATCTCCATCGCCACCAGCTGCGCCGGCAAGAGGTGCAGCAGCAGCCCCACCGTGCGGAAGCCGACCATCTGCGCCGCGCAGACCCCCAGGATCTTCAGCATGCGACGGTGAAAAGAGTTCTGCCCCAGCGTCTTGCGCATCGCAATGGTCGCCCCCGCCCAGCCGAGCAGCAGGCATACGCTAGCCCACAGGAACTGGCGGATGGCCACTGTCCCGTGCATCTTCGCGGTGTTAAGAACGATGCTGATACACGTAGTGAAGATAAGGAGCAGCATCGAGAACTGGCGGCGCGCCCGTGGCGAAGCTGTGGGGTCGTGCTGGGGGTTTCGGGACAGCGCCTCCAGGAGCTCGCGCATCGTCGAGAAGCGCTGCTCGGGGCGCAGCGACAGGCCGCGCTGCAGGGCCTGGGCGATAGACTCGGGAATCGGACTTGCGGGGTCGATCGGCTGCAGCCTGCCGGCCAGCACGTTTTCCGACAGCTCGCTGAAGGTCTCGCCGGCAAACGGGAGCTTCTTGTACAGCGCTTCGTACAGCGCGGCGCAGAAGCTAAACTGGTCGCTGCGGCTATCGGCCGGCTCGCCGCGGTACTGCTCGGGCGACATGTAAGCGGGGGTCCCGAGGATCGAGCCGGTCATGGTCAGGGGGGAGTCGAGCCGGGCGCCGGCTCCTGTCGGGCTCCTTGGCACCTCGACGCTGCCGACGGTGCGGGCCAGACCGAAGTCGGCGACCCGCGGCCGCTGATCGCTGCCGACCAGCACGTTGTCCGGCTTGAAGTCGCGGTGGACCAGGCCTACCCCATGGGCGGCGTCCAGGCCCTGGCCGGCGGCGAGGTACATGCGCAGCACCTGCTCCCAGGTGGTGCCGCTGCGGCGCTGCCAGTCGCCCAGGGTCATGCCCTCGATGAACTCCATGGCGATGAACACCTGACCGGCGGCCTCTCCGACCTCGTAGATGTGCACCACGTTGGGGTGGGAGACGCGGGCCATGGCCTGGGCCTCGCGCAGGATGCGGGCGCGGCGCTCGGCGCTCTGGTGCTCGGTGTGGTGCAGGAGCTTGACCGCCAGCTTGCGGTCGAGCTCTACGTCATAGGCGGCATAGACCACGCCCATGCCGCCCTGGCCCAGGTGCCGCAGGATGACAAAGCGCCCGATGCTGCGCGGCAGCGGCGGACCCGCGGCGGTGGGAGGGGCGATCGCCGACTCCTGACCCGCGCAGGTATCAGCCAAGAAGTCGATGGCCGCCCCGGCGGGCGGCGCCGGCGGGTCGGCTGGAGCTCCCATCTTGACTCTTATATCACAGCTCGCTGCCTCCGCCCCCAAGTCAGCCGCCCGGCTCGCCTTCTCGCGGTGGCTCCAGCGGGGTGAGCTCCCCGGCCACGCACTCGCCGAGGTAGCGCTGCAGCTCGGCCCGGGTGAAGCCCTGGCCAAGTCCCACCCGCGCCTTGGCCACCGCGGCGGTGTAGGTCAGATCGGCGCCGTAGATCGCTCCCGAGTCGACAAGCTTCTGGCTCGACTCGTAGCGGCCGGGGCTCACCCCGCCGTGCGGACACTGACTCACCACCAGGTGGGTGACCCCGGAGGCCGCCTCGGCGGCGACGAGCTCCATCCAGCCGGCGTGCAGCGGGAAGTTGCCCGAGCCGAGCGCGCACAGCACGTGCACCGCCGGCTCGCCGGGCTCCCACGGCGGCGGGGCGGGCAGCTCGGGCAGGACCCAGCTTAGGCGCACTGCGCTGCCGAGCTGCAGGCGCCGCGGCTCGCCTGGGGTGCGCAGCGCGTGGTCGCCCCAGCGGATGTCCACGCCCAGGGTGCACAGCGGCGGGCAGCTCGGGCTCTCAAAGGCGCCCATGGCCCCCATGGAGGTCGAAGAGCGCTTGAGCGTGCGGTTGCCGCGCAGGGCGACGTTGTGAAAGCAGATCATCACCTCGCGCACCGGGCCGCAGGCGACGATCACCGAGTCGAGCAGGTTCTGCCGGGCGTCGCTGCGCACCACCGAAAGCGGTCGCTGGCTGCCGGTGAGGACCACCGGCAGGCGCCGCTCCTGCAGGAGGAAGCTGAGCGCGCTGGCGGTGTAGGCCATGGTGTCGGTGCCGTGGATGAGCACGATGCCCTCGGCCCAGCGGTCGCTGCGGATGCGCTCTGCCCACGCCAGCCACTGCTCGCCGCGGACATCGCACGAGTCCTGCCGGGCGAGGATCTCGACCTCGAGCTCGGCGATGTCGGTCAGCTCGGGCAGCCGCTGCAGCAGCACCCGCTGCGGGGAGTCGCTGCTGCGCTCGGGGAGCAGCGGGCTCGGGCCGCCGCCGATCATTCCCAGGGTGCCGCCCGTGTGGAGCAGCAGCACCCGCTTCTTTTTGTCGACCATGGCGCGCTCATCATGCCCGATGCCCAGGGCCCCGCCAAGCGCGCCGCAGCCGGGCGGGGCGGTGGTGGGAAGCGGCGGGTCGGCGGTCGCGGGCGCCGCTCGGC
>JBGANQ010000095.1:0-33401 GCA_044222245.1 Polyangia bacterium
GCGAACTTCGACCGGCCGCCACGCCCGCGTCCGTTCCATGACTCGCCTGGTCAGGACCGCGACCGCCCGCAGCGCCCGCGTCCGTTTGGCGACTCGTCTGGTCAGGACCGCGACCGCCCGCAGCGCCCGCGTCCGTTCCATGACTCGCCTGGTCAGGACCGCGACCGCCCGCAGCGGCCGTGGGCGCAGCGGTCAGAGTCTCGTCCCCCGCAAGGTGAGGGGCCGCCGGCGTACAAGCGGCCCCCGGCACGCGGCGGCTGGACCTGGGGCACCAGCGCTCCCCCCTACCGCGGACCCAGCGAGTCTCCAGCGCCGAGCGGCCAGGGCGAGCGCCCCCCCAAGCGCCGTCCGCGCTAGGTAGAGCGCACCTTAAGTTCGGGCGCACCGCGGCGCGGGCCCTCATTTGGTGGACCTGCACTAAGGGCAGAGAGTTGCTGGGCGGCAGCCGGCGAGCCTATGCCTGGCAGAGCGGTCGGCAAGCGAGGCGCCGGTGGGCCCCGGCCTACGGCAGAAGCGGTAGCGGGCAGTGCAGAACAAGCGCATCCTCGCCGTTGTCGGCGTAGTAGCGGCGGCGCACTCCCGCCTGGACAAAGCCCGCAGCCTCGTACAGGGCGATGGCCGCAGCATTGCCCCGCCGCACCTCAAGAAAGAGCTGGGCGCAGCCGGCGGCCTGGGCAGCCTGCTGCACGAAACGCAGCAGCCGCAGGCCGTAGCCGCGCCGTCGCGCCGCCGGTGCAGTGGCGAGCTGCAGGATGCTCACTTCATCTATAACCTGCTGGTATAAGCAGAACGCCAGCGGCGCCGCCCCCCGCTCCCCATCCCCTGCGGCCAGGGCTCCGGTGAGCACGGCCAGCGCGCTGCCCGGCTGGCTGAGTGTGCTGCGCATGGACTCGGCGCCCCACGGCTCGGCAAACGCCAGCACCTCCATGGCCGCCACCTGCGCCAGCAGCGCCGGATCAATCTGGTGGTCATGGACCTTCAGCTGGACTTGGTCTTCGGGTGCAAGCTGCATGCGGGAGAGCGGCCACGGCGGCCTGGAGTTATCTGGCGGGACGGCAAGGCGGCGCGGCGGGCACCAAGAATAGCTGATTTCGTGCGCCGCAGCGTCGCCTTAAGGCCGGCTACGGCTCGACGAACGACTTGAGGTGGCGGGAGGCCGCCGAGTAGCGCAGCTTGCGCAGCGCCTGGACCTCAAGCTGGCGGATGCGCTCGCGCGACAGGCCGAAGCTCTGGCCGATCTCTTCCAGGGTGCGGTCGCTCTCCTGCTCGATGCCGTAGCGCAGGCGGAGGATCTTGCGCTCGCGGGCGCTGAGCGTCTTTAGCACCGCGCGCGTCTTTTGCACGAGCGAGGCATCAATGAGCGACTCGGAGGGCGACTTGATGGTGTGGTCCTCGACCATGTCGCCGAGGTTTGTCCCCTCGCGCACCGAGCTCGGCGTCTCCAGCGAGACCGGCTCCTTGGACGCCACCTTGAGGACGTGGCGGACCTTGGCCAGCGGCACATTGCTGCGCTCGGCGAGCTCCTCGGGCGTCGGCTCGCGGCCGAGCTGGCGCGACAGCTCGTGCGAGATCCGGAACAGCTTGCGCGCGGTCTCGAACACGTGCACCGGGATGCGGATGGTGCGCGACTGATCGAAGATGCCGCGGGTGATCGCCTGCCGGATCCACCAGGTCGCGTAGGTCGAGAACTTGTAGCCGCGCTGGTACTCGAACTTGTCCACCGCCCGCATCAGTCCCAGGTTCCCTTCCTGAATGAGGTCGAGGAACTGCATGCCGTGGTTTGTGTACTTCTTGGCAATCGAGACCACCAGGCGCAGGTTCGCCTCCAGGAGCTCGCGGCGGGCCTGACCCGCCAGCCGCTCGCCGGTGGTGATCTCAAGGCCCAGCTGGATGAGCGCCTCGCTGTCGAGCTGCGACTCGCGCTGCACCTTGCTGAGCGCCTGCTGCGCCGCCTGCCCCTGCTCGGCCAGCTGGCGCAGCTCTTCCTCGCGCAGCCCAAGCTTGCGCAGCACGCTGCGCTTCTGCACGTCCGAGCGCGACAGCTCGGCGAGCGTCCGCTGCAGGTCGAGCAGCGGCATGCCAGCGCGCTCCTCGACGTCGTGCAGGGTCGTAAAGGCCTCCTCGGCGCGGCCGGCCAGCGCCTTGACCGAGTCGGCCAAGTGCTCGATCTGCCGCGGGTGGATGCGCAGCGCGATGAGGGTCTGCAGCAGCGCCTGCCGCTGCTGCTGCAGCTCGCTGACCAGGGCCTGGCGCTGAACCTCGGTCAGGCGCCGCCGGGTCTTGAGCTGCCGCTGCAGCTGCTGGATGCCGGCGTACTGCTGCTGCGCGGTCTGCAGCGCCGCGATGATGCGCTGCACGTAGACCGCCTCATCCACTTCCTCGTCCCCGTCTTCATCCATCTCGAAGTCGGAGACTACGTCCTTGGCGCGCACCTTGCCCTGGCGCAGCTTGTCCGGCAGGCCAAGCAGGCTCACAATCGCTGGATGACAGGACAAGACGGCGGATAGGACCCGGCGCTTTCCCTCGGCCATGCGCTTGCCCACCGCGACCTCGCCCTCGCGGCTGAGCAGCGGCACCACGCCGAGCTTCTTCAGATAAAGTCGGACCGGGTCATTTGGCTTATCGACCTCGCCATGCGGTTCCTCTTCGTGAACCTCAACCTCTGGCGGAGTATCGAGTTCATGGTATTCATTACGAGCTAGCGAGTCGTTGTACCGGTTCATGTGTGCTCATCCACGGGCGAGCTACGCCCTTTTTTTGTAGGACCGACCCACCCTTGGGCCCCAACCCTCCACCTGAGCCCGACCAGCTACGTGCGCCTGCGCCCGGTGCACCTGGATCTGGACAACCTTCGGCGGGACGCCCTGGCCTGGATTTCACCTCGGGCTCCCTTTGCTGAGCTCGGTCCTGACGATTCGACGGTGACGCTCCTAGTGACCTTCCCGAGCCGAGTGCTCCCTACTTAAACACCAGCACCGCTTATCTCACCGTTCACCTCTATAGATGCCGCCCCCCCGCGAGTCACTGCGGGGACTTACGACACTTCGTCGTCAGCAAGGCGCGTGCCTGCGTAATCCACTCTGCTTGCACGCTGTCAACAAATCTAATGCTGGATCTATTCCCGGCAAGCCGCCGCTAATATCGGAGCGCGATTAATTGCCATTTCGTGGACGGTCTCGCGCCGCCTTGCGGGACGGAAAGAAGCTGGTAAGCTTATTCGACTCCCGCTACCTGAAATTCTTCACCCCGCCTAAATTCCTGCCACCAAGCTGGACTCTGCCAGCTACAGTCCCTACTTCTTAGAACGCAGAAAGAGCCTGAGTGATCCGTGTCAAAGTTCGAAAATGATCTGGGCCCCGCGACCGCTGGCGCCGCCCCTGCCTTGCTTCCTTCCCTGCCCGACCACGCAACGCCCGCTTCCGACCCGGCCGACCCGGCCGACCCGACCCCAACCGCAGCCAACCCAGCCGGGCCGGTCATCGACCGCGAGGCCCTGCTCTCCACCTTGCGCCAGTCCGCCGACCTGCGCGGACTCAAGGCGACCGAGATTGTGGTCCGGCTGCGCGGTGACCAGAAGACTCGCCACCGCATCCGTCGCCTGATCGGCGAGCTGGTCGAGGACGGCGTCATCGAGCGCGGTCCCGGCGGCCGCTACGTCATCGTCGGCTGGCAGCCGGCCGCCAGCGCCGCGCCGGCCACAACGACCGCGCCGCCCGGCCCCTCGCGGGTGACCCCGGCGACCGGGGTCGTCGGGCGCATCCTGGTCCACCCGGCCGGCTACGGCTTTGTCGAGCGCGACGATGGCGACGACAACATCTTCATCGCCGCGCGCTTCCGCGGCGGCGCCCTGGACCGCGATCGGGTGCAGGTGCAGACCTGGCTCGGCTACCGCGGCCCCGAGGGGCGCGTGGTGGCGGTGCTGCAGCGCGGCCGCGCTCGCCTGACCGGGACGCTGCGCAGCGCCGGCGGCGCCATCGTGCTGGAGCCCGATGATCCGCGCATCAGCGGCCCGGTGCCGCTGCAGGGCCGGGTGGACGCCGCCGACCTCGGCCAGGCGGTGGTGGCCGAGATCACCGAGTACCCGAGCACGCCCGAGCAGTCGGTGCGGGCGCGGGTGCTGCGCGTGCTGGGCGACCCCGACGACACCCGCACCGAGGTGCAGAAGATCCTGGAGTGCGACGAGATCCCCGACGCCTTCCCAGCGAGCGTGCTCGCCGAGTCCGAGCGCACCGCCCAGCACGTCCTGCCGGCCGAGCTGCACGACCGCCTCGACCTGCGCCACCTGCCGATGCTCACCATCGACCCCGAGACCGCGCGCGACTTCGATGACGCGGTGTGCCTTACGCCCGGGCCGCGCCCGCACACCACCCGGCTGTGGGTCGCGGTCGCCGATGTCTCGCACTACGTGCGCTCGGGCTCGGCCCTGGATCGCGAGGCAGAGCGGCGCGGCGTCTCGGTCTACCTGCCCGACCGCGCGATCCCGATGCTGCCGCACCCGCTGTCCTCGGGGATCTGCTCGCTCAACCCCGAGGTCGACCGGCTGGCGATGGTGGCCCGGCTGGACATCAGCGCCAGCGGCGAGGTCTTCGCCGAGCAGTTTCAGGCCGCGGTCATCCGCTCGCACGCTCGGCTCGACTACGGCGGCGTCGCGGCGGCGCTCGGCGGCGACCTGCGCGGCAGCCGCGCCCGCTACGAGCCCTACCTGCCGGCGCTGCGCGCGATGATGGAGCTGGCCGAGCGGCTGCGCGCCGTGCGCCAGCGCCGCGGCAGCCTCGACTTCGATCTGCCCGAGGCCCAGGTCGTCCTGGATGAGGACGACCCGCGGCGGGTGCGCACGGTGCGCCGCTCGCGCGCCGACCCGGCGGTCAAGCAGGCCTACATGATGGTCGAGGACTTCATGCTCGCCGCCAACGAAGCGGCGGCGCGCTTCTTCTCGGCCCGGGGACTGGGCACCCTGTGGCGGGTCCACGCCCCACCGCGCCTGGAGTCGCTGGAGCGGCTGGCCGAGCTAGCGCGCTCGCTGGCCGTGCAGCTGGATCCCAAAGATGCGCAGTCGCCCAAGGGCCTGCGGGAGTTTCTGACCCTGGTGCGCGGTCGGCCGATCGAGCGGGCGCTCTCCTATCTGATGCTGCGCTCGCTGAAGCAGGCGGCCTATGCGGTCGACAACGTCGGCCACTTCGGGCTGGCGGCGCCCGAGTACCTGCACTTCACCTCGCCGATCCGGCGCTACCCGGATCTCATCGTCCACCGCCTGATGAAGCAGCAGCTGCGCCGCGAAGGCCAGCCGGCCGGCCAGATCGACGAGGCGCCGCCACCGCTGCCCGATGAGCTGCTAGAGTGGGCGCGCGACTCGTCGGTGCACGAGCGGCGGGCGATGGAGGTCGAGCGCGCCGTGGTCGACATGTACCGGGTGTTCGTCATGCGCGACCGCATCGGCGAAGAGCTCGACGGCACCATCTCGGGCGTCACCGCCCTGGGCCTGTTTATCGAGGTCGACGACCCGTATGTCGAGGGCCTGATCCGCATGGAGAGCCTGCCCGAGCGCTACGAGCTGGACGAGCACGGGGTGCGGCTGCACGGCCTGCGCAGCGGCCAGCAGCTGTCGCTGGGCGATCGGGTGCGGGTGCGCATCAACAGCGTCTCGGTCCCGCGCCGCCGCATCGACCTCGGTCTGGTGGCGCTGCTGTCCTCGATGGCGCCGCCGGCGCCGCCGCTGCCGGCGGATCACCCGGCGCGCAGCCGCCCGGCGGCCAAGCCCGCCGCCTCCTCGCGCCGGCCGACCCTGGCCCGCACGCGCAAGGCCACGGCGCGCAAGCCCGGCGGCAAGCGCCACCGCTAGACGCCGCGCTGCCTCAGCCGACGCGGTCAGTCGCTCTTGCCGAAACGGAGGGCGGCGGTCGCTTCGGCCAAGAGCTGTCGCTGGCCGCGCAGCAGCACCAGCGTCGACACGAGCAGGGTCATCAGCACCGCGACCAGCCCCGGCACCCGCATCGAGCCGTGGGCGGGCGGCCACAGCTGCACGCCGATGATGATCGAGATCATGAACGCCGCCGGCGCCAAGCCCACAAGCGGCAGCGCCGCCGACCTATAGGATCGCCGCACCGCCGCCGCATCGCGACAGTGACACGACGGGCAGCGCAGCAGCTGCATCGCCCGCCGGCCGCGCTTCTCCAGCCGCTCCTGCGCCTCCTGCAGCGCCGCCTGCTGCGCCCACTTGTCGCGCCCGCCGATCGGCTCGTCCTCGGGGAACGAGTCGGGATCGACGAACTGCACCGGCGCCTGGTAGCGGCAGGCGGGACAGGTGTACTCGGTATTCCAGATTGTCGGGACTAGCGGCCGGGTCATGCGCGCACTCTCTTTATCAATTAACCTCTCTTGCGGCGCACCGCCAGCGCCACCGCCCGGCGTGGGCGACAGCGCCGGAGGCTGCGGGCGCCGGGGCCAAGCGGCCGGCGCCGCGCGCTAGTGGATCGACGAGCCTGCGGGCTTGACCCCGACCGGCGGCGGCGTGGCCTTGATCGGCGCCGGGATCGTCACATCGAGCGGGGTCACCGGGCCAAAGCCGCTCAGCTCGCCGCCAAACTCCTGCGGGTTGCCGACCACCAGCACCGCGAACCCGCTCGGGTTGAGGTACTTTTTGGCCACCCGGTTCACGTCGTCGACCGTGACCTTGGCGATCTGCTCGGGGTACTTCTCGTGATAGTCGGCCGGGTAGCCGTAGAACTCGAGCTTCATCCGGTCTTCGAGGATCTTGGCCTTGGTGTCGAAGGTGAACACGAACGAGTTGAGGATCGCGTCCTTGGCCTTCTGCACCTCCGCCGCGGTGGGCGGGTTCTGCGTCATGCCGTTTATCTCGTCGTAGAGCGCCTGGATCGCCTTCTGGGTGTTCTTGCTCTCGGTGCCGACAAACAGGCGGTAGATCGACGGCACGTCCCAGCCCATGCCAACGCCGCCGCGCACCGAGTAGGCCAGGCCCTTCTTGCTGCGCACGTTGGAGAACAGCCGCGCCGCGAAGCCGCCGCCAAGGACCTCGTTCATGACCTCCAGGGCGTAGGCGTCGGGGTTTTTGCGCGTCGAGCCGAGCTGCACAAGGTGGATGCTGCTCTGGTTGACGTCGTCCTTGGCGACTAGATAAACCCCCGGCTTGGTCGGGGTAAAGGCGAGCTCGGGCGCCGGCAGCGGCGGACCCTTGGGCCAGCCGCCGAGCAGCGCGCGCAGCTTGGCGGTCATCTGCGCGACGTCAAAGTCGCCCGACAGGCCGAGCAGCATGTTATTTGGCTGAATGTAGCGCTTGTGCCACAGCAGCAGATCCTCGCGGCGGACGGCGCTCACCGTGGCGTACTCGGGGTGGCGGGCGTAGGGGTGGCGGGAGCCCAGGGCGAGCTTGCTCGACTCGCGGGCGGCGATCGCCATCGGGTTGTCGTTGCGGCGGGCGATGCTGGTAAACAGCTGCTTCTTGGCCAGCTCGAGCTTGTCGTTGCGGAACTCGGGCTCGCGCAGGATCTCGACCAGCACCTTGAACACGTCGTCAAAGTCGCTCTTGAGGCACACCGCGCCGAGGGAGACCGAGTCGGTGTCGCCGTGCGCTTCGATCTTGGCCGCCCGCATGCCAAGAAAGTCGTCCAGCTGATCGCCGGTGCGGCCGCGGGTGCCGCCGCTGCGCCAGACCTGGCTGAACAGCGAGACCAGGCCCACCTGATCCGCCGGCTCCTCGCGCGAGCCGCCGTGCACGCTCAGGTTGACGTGGATAAGCGGCAGCTCGGTGTCGGGCTGGAGGAAGATCACCAGGCCGTTTTCCAGCTGCAGGCGGGTCGGCTGCTGCGGGGTGAACTTGTGCAGCGGCGGCGTCGGAATCTTGCGCCAGTCGGCCTGCGCGGTGGCCGCGGGGGCCGGCGAGCTGGCGGTGAGCACGGCGCACAGGGCTAAAAGACCCGGACCGATGAGAGTGCTGCGGGGTCGCGCGATCATCACTTCGCTCCTTTGGGCGCGGTGCCACCGTCGCGCTCGATCCAGGCGGCGGTGCGGTTACTCTCGATGAATACCTGGTTGGCGACGCGGCGGATGTCCTCTTTGGTCACCTTCTCGATGTGCTCGACGCTGCGGAAGACCTCGCGCCAGTCGCCGTAGCGCTGCTGGGCCTTGGCAAAGGCGATCGCCAGGCCTTGGTTGTCGCCCAGGCTCTGCAGCAGCTCGACCTTGGCGCGGGCGCGCACCATCTGCAGCTCGTCATCGCTCACCAGGGTCGTCTTGAGGCGGTCGATCTCGGCGTGAATGGCGTCGCGGATCTGCTGCGGCGTGTTCTCGGGAGTCGGCACGCCGAAAAAGACGAACAGGTGCGGGTACTTGGTCCCCGGAAAACCGCTGATCCCGGCGGCCTGGGCGGCGATCTTCTGGTCGCGGACCAGCGACCGGTAAAGCCGCGAGGTGCGGCCGCTCGACATAAGGTCGCTTATCGCGTCGTAGACCGCGTCGTCCTTGTCGCGGTAGTCGGGGCGGTGGTAGGCCTCGGCGTAGAACGGCTGGGTCTTCTCGCGCAGGATCACCATCCGCTCGGCGAACTGCTTGGGCTCGACGGTCGACAGCGGCGGCGGCTTGGGACCCTTGGGCAGGCGGCCGAAGTAGGCGGTCAGCACGGGCATCACCTCGGCGGCCTTGACGTCGCCGACCACGGCGATGCACTTGTTGGCCGGGGTGTAGTAGGTCTCCCAGAACTTCAGGGCGTCGGTCGCCGACCAGGTGTTGAGGTCGGAGTCCCAGCCGACCACCGGCCGGCCGTAGGGGTGGGCGGTGAACGCCGCGGCCAGCAGCTGCTCGATCATGCGCCCGTTGGGGTTGGAGTCGGTGCGCATGCGCCGCTCCTCGTGCACGACGTCGCGCTCCTGGTAGAACTGGCGCATGACGGGGCGCTTGGCGCGCTCGGACTCTAAGTAGGCCCACAGCTCGAAGCGGTTCTCGGGGAACGAGAAGAAGTAGCCGGTCTCGTCGGTGTTGGTGAAGGCGTTGAGGCCGACGCCGCCGTTTTTGTCGACCAGCTCGCCAAACTCGTTGGGGATGACGAACTTGTCGGCCTCGGCGATCGCGGCGCGCCAGTCCTTCTCCAGCTGGGCGACCTTCTGCTCGTCGCGGCCGTAGGGCTTGCGGCGCTCGGCGTCGTAGAGCAGGTAGGCCGCCTCGACCTTGGCGATGGCGAGCTTCTCCTGGGCGTAGTTGGTGGTGCCGATGCGCTCGGTGCCCTTGAAGGCCATGTGCTCGAACATGTGGGCCAGGCCGGTCTGGCCGACCGCCTCCTGGGCGCCGCCGACGTCGACGTGGGTGAAGTAGGAAAAGACCGGGGCCACCGGGCGCTCGATGACGATCAGGGTCAGGCCGTTGGGCAGCGTCTTGACCGTGGTGCGCTTCTCAAACGACGCCATGTCCTGGCCGTGTGCGGCGCCGGCGCTGCAGAGGGAAAGCGCCAGGGCCAGGGCCGCTAAGCGACGTCTCATGGAACCTCCTCGACTCGAAGTGGGGGCTGTCGGGACCGGGCAGAGCTGCGCGCCGCCGCGGTGTTTGGGCAAGTAGTGGGCTACTTTAGCGAAGATTTCGCCAGCTTGAAAAGGAAGCGTCCGCCTGCGGCACTGCCGTCCAACGGCGGCGCTCAGCTGGCGTTGGCGCGGCAAAGGAGGTTGTGCAGCAGCGCTTCGGCCAGCGGCTCGTAGGCGCGGCCGGGGCCGGGCTCGATGCAGAGGATGCGGGCCGGCGCGTCGGTCGGCGGCGGCGGCCCCGGCAGTCGATAGCACAGCCCGCCGTTAGGGGCGCGCGCGTGGCCGCGCTGCAGCGCCTGGCGCAGGGTGGCCGGGGGGGGCGGCTCACCGGGGGGACCCTGGCAGGCGTGGACGATGAACTCGCGGCTCGCGGCGGGCCGTAGCGGGGCTTCGGGTCGCGGCGCGGTCGCCGTCTGGCGCGTCGCTTGGTCGAGCAGCAGCACCCGGTGCGCGCAGAAGGCGCCGTGCAGCCGCCGCAGCAGGTCTTTTTCCACCGCCACCGGCCGCGCCAGCGTGGCGGAGAGCTGCTCGGCCTGGCCGGGCAGCCACGGCGCATCGGTGGCCAGCGACTGCGCCAGGGCGCCCATCGCCAGCGGGCTCACCGCATCGGCGCGCAGCCGCTTGAGCAGGGCCAGCCCCTGCTCGGCGGTGCCGCGGCGGGCCGGCGGATCGGCGGCCAGGCACAGCTTGAGCAGCAGCCAGCCGGCCTCGGGCAGCCCCTCGGCGGCAAAGGCGATCAGGCTGCCGAGCTCGCGGGCGCCGGCGCCGGGCGGCAGGACCGGGAAGCGCCGGCAGGTGAGCAGCTCCCAGGCGCACACTCCGGCGGCGTACAGGTCGCTGTGCACGGTGGGGGCGGCCGACGGCAGGCCCCCGGCGGCCGGCGGCGCGTAGGTGCGCTTGCCCGCTACCTGGTGCAGGGCGGTCAGGCTGTGATCCTCGCCGGCAGGGCGCGGCAGCGAGCGATCTTCCCCGGCGAGCCCGAAGTCGATGAGCTTGACCCCGCCGGTGACGGTGAGCATCAGGTTCTCCAGGCTGATGTCGGCGTGGACGAGCGGCCGACCCGAGCCAAGCGACGGGCCGCCGCCCGGTGCCTTGTCGAGCAGCGGGGAGCGCGTCTCCAGGTAGTCGAGCGCCGCGAACAGCCCGTGCAGGATGTAGGCGACCGCCGGCAGGCGCAGGCTGCGCTCGCGACGGGCCAGGCGGTGCAAGAGGCGGCTGACCTGGAGACCGTCGACAAGCTCCATGGCGATCGCCAGCTCGTCCCCGAGCTCCAGGAGCTCGAAGACCTTGATGATGTTGTCGTGGGACAGCCGGGTCGCGATCTCGGCCTCGCGCCGCAGCTGGCGCTTGCGGCTGGGATCGCCGCGCAGGCCGGGCAGCAGGCGCTTGAGCGCCACCCGCTGCGGCGGCAGCGGCGGCCGCAAGAGCTCTGCCGCGAAGACCTCGGCAAACCCGCCGGCGCCGATGCAGCGTCCCAGGTGATAGCCGGGCCGCGGCGCGCGGGGCGACCACAGCAGCGTCGTCGCGCTCGGATCTTCGGCGGGTCGCGCCGCGCCCTTACCACCGCCGGTCGCAACGGCGCTCGGTGGTGGCGGCGCGTGCTCGACCGCGGTCGCGCTCGGCTCTTTGGCCAGCGCCCGCTCGCCGGTGCGCTCGGTGGCCAGGTCGGTCAAGAGGTCAGTCACCGAGTCAGTAAACCGGTCGGCGGCGGGTCGGCGGGTGGGGCGCGGCTCCTGGCTCATGGCGGGTAGGGCGCAAGGTAGCGCGCCGCGCTGACCGCCGACAAGCGCCGCTTCTAGGGCAGCCGCACCATGATCGGATTGGAGTAAAACCACAGATCGATCCACGGATCGATGCCCGGCGGGTCAAGCTGCGGGGCGAGGACCTCGGTGTTGGTGCCGCGGATGCGCACGTAGAAGCTGTCCTGGACGTTGGTGAAGCGGTAGCGGAAGGTCAGGCTGGTGCCGCGGCGCTCGCCATCGCCCGGACGCAGCCGCGCGACGACGCGGGTGGTGGGGTTGCCAAGGACGTCGCGATCCGCCACCCGGCCGCGGATCTGGCCGGCGATGAGATCCACGTGATGCAGCACCGGCAGGCAGCCGCCGGCGTTGGCGCGCTGCGCGAGCTGGAGCGTGAACACCACCTCGACGGTGCCGCCGCGCCGCGGCAAAAGCAGCGTGCTGCCCATCGGCGCCGCCTGCTCGCCGTCGTGCGCCCACAGCTGCAGTCCGTCGATGAGTCCGCCTAGCACGGTGTACATGTTGCCGGCGCGCATCGCCGCCATCACCGCCAGCGGCTCGCGCCGCGCCGCGTAGACCCGGGTCTGACAGTACAGCCCGGGCGCATAGTCGGTGTCGCGCCGCGGCTGGCCGGGAATGACCTCCTCCAGGGCGCCCGTCGGGGTGACCTGGCCGAGCGTCGCATAGGTCGAGCGATCGACTCCCATGCGGTCGCCAAAGTAGCGGTGGGAGTCGGAGTTGGCAGTGATGTAAAAGGCCCGCCCCTCGCCGAGCAGGCTGTCCCACAGGCCGCCGACCTGGGCCACGTAGTAATCGTAGCCGCCAAAGGTGCGGTACGACTCCAGCGGGTAGCCGGGGAACGAGGTCGGCCCCGGCATCTCGATGTAGTGGCCGCGCAGCTCGCCGACGAAGGTGGCGGCGCCGTGGCCGGGCGCCCCCTCGAAGCCGCGCATGACGTCGGGGCCGGCGTCGGCCCAGTTGCGCAGCTCGTGCGGGCTGTCAAAGCCGCGCCGCGCCGGGTGGTTGGCCAGAAACAGCGGCCGCTCGCGCAGCGCCTGCAGGTACTTGACCCCCTGGATCGCATCGAGCTCGCCGGTCGGCCGCGGCAGGTTGCGGGCGTCAAAGCGCGCCTCGAAGTCGGCGACGATCTCGGCCTCGTCTTCGGTGGGCGGCAAGATGACGCTGCCGTGCTCGGCGGCGGGGATGTTCCACTCCAGGCCCTGAAAGATGATCAGGTTGGGGTAGCGCTTGCGGGCGGCGAGCAGCTCGGGGTAGGCCTTGTGCAGGGCCACCTTGTCGTGTCCGGGCCCGCCGTGGTCGGTGATCACGCAGAAATCGAGCCCGCTGCGGGCGGCGCCCTCGACCTGCTCGACCACCTCGTAGCGTCCGTCGATGCTGTACTTGGTGTGGATGTGGTGATCGCCGGCCAGCCACAGCCCGCTGGCGTAAGGGGTCTGGCCTCGCAGGGCGGTCGCCGCCCCCAAAAGTGGAGTGGCCCCCAGCGTCAGCACTAGCCGCGCCGCGCGGGTCAGAAATACACGCCGCGTGAAGGGATCGCGCTCACTCAAGATGTAAGCTCAGACACTAAGTTTACAATGTCTAAGTCGCCTGAGCTTGCCTAATGACCTCGTCCAGCATCGCCGGGGTCAGCCGGCCGGTGAAGGTATTCTGTTGGGACACATGGTAGCAGTCGAGCAGCTGCAGCCGCGGCTTGCCGCACCACCCGTCTAGCGAGTGGAGCGCCCCGTGCGCGAACCGGCGCTGGGCGCGCGGGACGGCGGGCCGCTCGGGCGACAGCGCGGCGGCAGCGCGCAGCACGCTGTCATGCGCCAGGGCGCCCAGGGCCAGCAGCACGCGCACCTGCGGCAGCAGCTCGAGCTCGCGCTGCAGGTAGGGGCGGCAGGCGGCTAGCTCGGCGGGGGTGGGCAGGTTGTCGGGGGGCGCGCAGCGGCCGGAGGCGGCGATGTAGACCCCGCGCAGGCGCAGACCGTCGCCGCGCTGGGTCGAGGTCGGCTGCGACGCAAGGCCCGCCCGGTGCAGCGCTGCGTAGAGGAAGTCGCCGCTGCGATCGCCGGTGAACATGCGGCCGGTGCGGTTGGCCCCGTGCGCCGCCGGGGCCAGCCCGATGATGAGGATGGGCGCCGCCGGATCACCAAAGCCCGGCACCGGAAGGCCCCAGTAGCTCCAGTCGGCGAAGCGCTTGACCTTCTCGACCGCGACCTGCTGGCAGTAGGTGCGCAGTCGCGGGCAGGCGGTGCAGCGCGGGATGAGCGCCTCCAGCTCGGCGAGCGACGCGCAGCCGGCGGCGGCGGCGGCATTGACCGCCTCCGGCGGCGCCTTCACCAACGCCCCGCGGCGCTGGCAACGCGCACGACGCTGGCGCCGCTGGCGCCGCGCACGGTGCTGGCAGCGAGGGCGACGCGCACGGCGCTGGGAGCGAGGGCGACGCGCACGGCGCTGATGCCGCGCACGGCGCTGGCGACGCGCACGGCGCTAAAGGTCAGCGCCGCCGTCAACGGTCCCCAGATCCGCCGGCGCGCTCAGGTCGGCGGGCTGGCTGAAGTCGCGGCTGGACGCGTCCGCCGGCGTCGCCGCCTGACAGACGCCGTGCCAGCCGTCATCGGAGGGCTGGCCGAGCTCGGTCGAGCAGATCAGGCCCGGGTCGCACTCCAGCGAGCTGACGCAGATCTCGCCGGTGCCGCGCAGGCCCGGCTCGCAGATCCCGTAGCTCTGCGGGCCGGCGGCGGGGGGCTTGTTGCACAGCAGGCCCGGGTTGCAGTCGCTCTGCTGCTGGCAGCTCATGCCGGCGCGGTTCTGGCAGCCGCTGCCGACGCTGGCCCCCACCGTGAGCGCGAGCGCCGCCGCCGCCCCGAGCTGCACCCAGGCGGCGCGCGGCCAGCGCCGGCCCGCCGCCCGAGGTCGCCTCAGAAAGTGGCAGTCCGGCGACGCCGCTCCTATTTCCTCGTCGGTCACGCTGTGCTCCCTCTGCTCGCCCAAAGACAAAAAGACAAGTGGTGTTTAGCAAATGTTGTTGAAGTGAGCCAGTCTGGAGGCCCCGTGGGTTCGTTCCTGGGAATTATCTGGTTTTGCCGTGGGCGTGGCAATGCTCAAACCCCGCCAAGGTCCGCCAAACCCCGCCTTTTGCCAGCGCCGATTTTTCCTTTGCTGCCCGCACTTGGCCCGTGCTACAAACTGCGGACCTGCACACGCGGCTGCCCATTTGCCGCCCGCAGCGCGCGCGCCCCCCGGCCGCCGCTCCCGCCGCAGAACCAGCTGCTCCTGAACCTATAGAACCGCTGAACACTCAGCCCACAAGACACGCAAGAAGACACGACCATGGCAAACCGCTGCGAAATCTGTGACAAAGGCCGGCTCGTCGGTAACAAGGTGAGCCACTCGAACATCAAGAGCAAGACGGTGCAGCACCCGAACCTGCAGCGAGTGCGCGCCAAGGTCGGCAACACGGTCCAGCGGATCCGCGTCTGCACCCGCTGCCTGCGCAGCGGCAGCGTGCAGAAGTCGGTCTGAGGCAGACTGCCGCAGCTCCCGGCAAGATCTGGCCGAGAGACTCGGGGACCCAGCCGCCTGCCAAGTCACTGCTCGGGTCTGACCGAATTTTTTTGTTGCTGCGGCCGGGCTGGCCATGATACTCGGGCAAGTATCCCGCACGCGGGATATCCCAATCGGGCGTTTAACTCAGCGGTAGAGTGCAATCCTCACACGGTTGAAGTCGCTGGTTCAAGTCCAGCAACGCCCACCACAGGCCTGACAGAGGTCAGGCAGTCAGAGAAGCCGGTGACTCCCCTCACCGGCTTTTTCTTTTGGCGACGGTCGCGCTGGGGCAGCTTCGCCGGTCTGGGTTAGAATGGCGCCAGGATAGGCAACAACCCATGACTCCACAGAGCGGTAAGGCTCCCCAGGTCCTGATCATCGGCGCCGGACCCACGGGTCTGATGCTGGCCGGCCAGCTGGTGGCGCAGGGCGTCCGCTGCCGGATCATCGACAAGGCCGCGGCGCGCTCACCGCACTCGCGGGCGCTGGTGGTGCAGCCGCGCACCCTGGAGCTGCTCGACCCGATGGGGCTGACCGAGGGGCTGCTCGCCGCCGGTCAGCCGACGCCGGAGGTGGCCGTCTACCTGAACCACCGGCGCGTCGCCGACCTGGACATCAGCGGCACCGGCATCACCGACACCGCCTACCCCTTCCTGCTGTTTGTCTCGCAGGTCGAGACCGAGCGGCTGCTGGAGCGCTACCTCACCGAGCACGGCGTCCAGGTCGAGCGGCCGCTGGAGCTCTTGTCGTTCAAGAGCGACGCCAGCAAGGTGACGGCGCAGCTGCAGCACGGCGATGGCCGCACCGAGACCGTGCAGGCCGCCTACCTAATCGGCTGCGATGGCGCGCACAGCGTCGTGCGCAAGGGCCTGGGTCTGAGCTTCGCCGGCGAGGCGTACGCCCAGGACTTCGTGCTCGCCGATGTCGAGATCGACTGGCCGCTAAGCCACCGGCAGCTGACCATCAGCCTCAGCGATGATGGGGTGTTCGTGGTCTTCCCGATGAAGGGCGAGCGAGCCTACCGCATCATCGCCGCGCGCGCTGGCTCCCCAGCGGCCGACGCCGGCGACCCGACCCTGGCCGAGCTGCAGGCCCTGGCGGCGGCGCGCAGCCCGGTGCCGCTCACCCTGTCGGCGCCGCGCTGGCTGGCGCGCTTCCGCCTGCACCACCGGGCGGTCGATCGCTACCGCTGCGGCCGCTGCTTTGTCGCCGGCGACGCCGCCCACATCCACAGCCCGGCGGGCGGCCAGGGGATGAACACCGGCATCCAGGACGCCGCCAACCTCGCCTGGAAGCTCGCGCTGGTGCTGCGCGGTGAGGCGCCCGAGTCGCTGCTCGACAGCTATCACGAGGAGCGCTGGCCGGTCGGGCAGGCGCTCCTGCGGACCACCGATCGGATGTTCTCGATGGGCACCACGCGCAACCGGCTGCTCATCGGGGCGCGCAACCTGCTGCTGCCGCTGGTCAGCCGAGCGATGCAGAGTCAGCTGCTGCGGCAGCGGCTGTTCCGCTTCATCGGCCAGCTCGGCATCGCCTACCCGACCAGCCGCATCGTCGAGGAGCGCCTGGACGGCGCCGACCGCCGCTTCCGCCAGGCCCCCGGCAAGGGCGAGCGCGCCCCGGCGGTGCTGCACGGCGGCGAGGCGCTGCGCACCCGGCTGCGCGGGCCGCGGCACCACCTCCTGGTCTTCACCGGCCGCTCCAAGGGGCTGGAGCTGGAGGCGCTGCAGCAGAAGGTGCAGGAGGCGCTGGGCCCGCACAAGCGGCTCTGCGAGGTGGTCCTTATCTGGCGCGGCGACGGCGTCGGACCGCGCGGCAGCATCTACGACGACCGCGGCCTCCTGCACGAGCGCTATGGGCTCGACGGCCCTGGCCTTTACCTACTGCGCCCCGACGGCTACATTGCCTTCCGCGCGCCGCGCATCGACACCGCCGCGCTCGGCGGCTATCTGCAGCGCGTCTTTGCGCCCAGCTGACCCGCGGCGCGCCGACGCCCCCACTCCTTACTCCCAAGGGCTGCCTATGACTGATTCAGCCGCACGACCATGCCCGTAAGCCGCCGCCGGCGAGCCCCGCTGCCGCTCGCTTGTCTGGCGCTCACGCTGCTGTGGGCGCCTGTGGCGGCGGCGCAGCCGCTGGACTGGCAGCGCACCGCGGACGAGGCGCTGGGGACCCTGCGCCAGTACATTCGCCTCAACACCCAGAACCCGCCGGGCGACACCCGGCAGACCGCCGAGCTGCTGACCGGAGTGCTGCGCCGGGCCGGGCTCCAGGTCACCCGCTACGAGTCCGCCCCGGGCAAGGTCATCATCCTCTCCCGCCTGCCGGCCACGGTGAGTCCGCCGCGCGGCAAGCCGATCCTGCTGCTGCACCACATGGACGTGGTGCCGGCGGATGCGACGCGCTGGCCGGTGGATCCCTACGGCGCCGTAGTCCAGGACGGCCTGCTGTGGGGGCGGGGGGCGATCGATATGAAGAGCCTGGGAGTGATTCACCTCTACGCGCTCCTCACCTTGCTGCGGCACAGCGGGCCGCGCCACCGCGACGTCCTGTTTCTCGCCGTCCCCGACGAGGAGGCCGGCGGTGGGCTGGGCACGCGGTGGATGCTGCGCAACCACTACGCCGAGCTCGATCCGGAGTACGTGCTGGACGAGGGCGGCTGCGGCAGCCGCGACCTGTACACGCCCGGCAAGCTGGTCTACGGCATCTCGGTGGCCGAGAAGAAGCTCATCTGGCTGAAGGTGCGCGCCGATGGGGTGGCGGGGCACGGCAGCCAGCCGCACGAGCAGAACCCCAACGACCGCCTGGTGCGGGCGCTCGGCCGGCTGCTCGCCGAGCCGCCGACCACCGGTACGGTGGCGGTGGTCGAGGCGCTGCGCAAGCGGCTCGGCACGCTCGCCCAGAACAAGTACGCGCGGGCGATCCAGCAGTCGACGGTCGCCCTGACCACGCTGCGCGCCGGGGTGGGCGAGCCGCCCAAGGTCAACGTCATCCCCTCGGTGGCCGAGGCGACGCTCGACTGCCGGGTGCTGCCGGGCACGACGACCGCGCAGTGGCTGGCCGAGCTGCGCCGCCGGCTCGCCGACCCCAGCCTGCAGCTGAACATCACCTACGAGTCCGACGATCCGGTAGTGACCCCGGACGACACGCCGCTGTTTCACGCCCTGGCCGCCGCGATCCGCCGCGCCAGCCCCGAGGCGCTGGTGGTGCCGACGCTGGTGCCGTTTGGGACCGACTCGAACTCGTTCCGGCCGCTCGGGGTCAAGAGCTATGGCCTGTTCCCTGTGATCCTGTCCGCCGAGCTCATGGCGTCCATGCACGGCGATGGCGAGCGCCTGCCGGTGGCCGAGCTGGGCAAAGGAGTGCGGATCCTGTTTGAGGCCCTGCGCGACACGCTCAACGTCCCGTAAAGAAAGCCCCACTCCGCGGACCGTCGCGCAAGTGGCACAGAGAATGCTCTACCGGCTTGCATTCAAAGGAGCTCCCATGAACACGAGCCAAGGCAAGTCGCAGGACAAAAACGAAGGCGAAGGCAGCCGCACCGCAGCGCACCACTACGAGGCGGGGGTCAAAAAGACCATCGCCAGCGGCAAGGTAGACAAGCTGGCTGACGAAGCCAAGCAGGCTCTGGATGGGCCCGAGGGCGAGTCGCTCCGGCGCGCCGAGCAGGCGGGCAAGAAGCCCCCTGTTTAGTACTGGCCAACGCATGCTCGGGAGCGCCGCGGGCACTCCCTTGGGGGGGCCTGTACTTAGTCCTCCGTAGCCGGCTTCACATTAAAGCCGGGCGGGGTCTTGCAGGGCTAGTCATCTTCACGCTCGCTGGCGGGGCGGGCTGCGACGGTGTGGGGCCCCCCTTCCCTGCGCTCCTTTTTTGCCAGCTGGCGCTGACAAAAAAGGAGCTCCGGTCGGCCCCACACCTGTGGGGGCTTTTGGAGGGCGAGCTGCCTGATAAAAGGCAGCTCCGGTCGGCCGCGCGGGGGCGCTGCAGCGCAAGGGCTACTCGCCGGCTTCTTTGACCTTCTTGCCGGCTTTTTCGACGCTGTCACCGGTGGCTTTGGTGGCCTTTTTGGCCGTGCGCTTGGTCTTCTTGCCGGCGCTGTCGGCGGCGTCGGCGGTCTTGTCCGCGGCCTCGCCGACCTTGTCACCGGCCTTCTCGGCCGCCTTGCCCGCCTTGGTATCGGCGGCATAGACCAGGGAGCCGAGGCTGGCGAGAGTAAAGAGGCCCAGGGCCAGCGCTGCTACCTTCATCGACTTGAATCGGTTCATGATCCTGTCTCCTTGGCAGTGGTCTGCAGAGCACAGCAACCGCCGTGCCGGGACCGTGCCGCGCGGCGGCGCCGAGTGGTTACCGACCCCGACGGGACGGGCGGCCGGTTGGAGCGGGGGGATGCAGGCGCTGCTGTGCTGAGCGGAGGTGACACAGTGGGCCGCGCTGACACGCGCGCCGGCGGCGAGACTCGCAGCGGAGCTAGTAAGTCTTGTACGGGAGATACTTGCCGGACATCACTACGTGCACGCGGTCGCCCTTGGGGTCGGGCTCGCGGGTGATCTGCATCGAGAAGTCGATCGCGCTCATGATGCCATCGCCGAACTCTTCATGGATGAGCTCTTTGAGGGTGGTGCCGTAGACGCTGACGATCTCGTACCAGCGGTAGATGAGGGGGTCGGTGGGCACTGCCTGGGGGAGGCTGCCTTTGTAGGGAGCGATCTGCAGCCAGGCGACCGCTTCGTCGTCGAGTCCGAACAGCTTGCCGGCGGCCTCGGCCTGGGCCTTGGTCATCTGCATCTGGCCCAGGCAGGCGGCGGTCGCCCACTCCTTGCTGGTGCCGAGCTGCGCGGCGACCTGGGTCCAGCGGATTCCGGACTTTACCTTGGCAGCGAGAATCATCTTGGTGACTGCTTGACGGTCCATCGGTGCTCCTTGGGATGTGAGCGAGCGGGACGAGGCGCGCGCCTCACTCTCCCGCCGGCTCCGAAGACTGGAAGCTAGACGCGCCGGACCCGGGCAGCGGCTCGGCGCTGTCGGGGTCGGACTCCAGGCTCGGTTCCTTGTCGGCTTCCTTCTCCAGGAAACGGAAGATGGTGCGCGGATCGACGCCCAGGGCGTAGGCGGTGCGGGTGCGGTTGCCGCTGTGGAGGGTGAGGATCTCGCTCACGTACTGGCGGGCGAAGCGCTCCTTGGCCTCGGCGAGCGGCAGGATCTTGGCCGGCGAGGTGCTGGTGCCGGGGGCGAGGCCGAGATCCTCGGGCAAAAGGACCTCGTGATCCGAGAGCACCAGGGCCTTCTTGATGTGATTTTCGAGCTGGCGGATGTTGCCGGGGAAGGGGTGCTTGCGCAGCGCCAGCTCGGCGGCCGGCGACAGCGAGCGCGGCGGAATCTGCAGCTCGTCGGCGAAGCGGCGCATGAAGTAGCGGGCCAGGATCACCACGTCCTCGCCGCGCTCGCGCAGCGGCGGCAGGTGGACCTGCACGACGTTGAGGCGGTAGTACAGATCCTCGCGGAAGCGGCCGGCGCGGATCTCGGCCGGCAGGTCGCGGTGGGTGGCGGCGAGGATGCGCACATCGACCGGCTCGGCGCGGGTGTCGCCGACGCGGGTGACCACGCGCTCCTGCAGCACGCGCAATAGCTTTACCTGCAGGCCGAGCGGCATCTCGCCGATCTCGTCGAGAAGCACGGTGCCGCCGTGGGCGCTCTGGAAGCGGCCGGGCTTGCTGGCGATCGCCCCGGTGAAGGCGCCCTTGACGTGACCGAACAGCTCCGACTCCAAGAGCGGCTCGGGGATGGCGCCGCAGTTGATGGCGATCATCGGTCCGCTCTTGCGCGGCGACAGGCGGTGGATCTCCTGGGCGATGAGCTCCTTGCCGGTGCCGGTCTCGCCGGTGATGAGCACCGAGACGTCGGTGCCCGCGACCTTTTTGACGGTGCGCAGGACCTCCTGCATGGCCAGCGAGGCGCCGGCGCCGGCGCCGATCGAGGCCACGGCGCTCACCCGCAGCTGCTCCAGCTCGGCGCCGAGGCGCTGGTTGTCGCTCTTGAGGTGGCTGACCAGCATCGCGTTGCGCAGGATGAGGCCGGCCTGGGCGGCGAGCACCGTCAGCACCTCGAGGTCGCTCTGGCGGAACAGGTTGCTCACGCCGCTGGAGCCGACGTACAGGGCCCCGAGCAGCCGCCCGCGCTCGCGCAGCGGCACGCACATCACGCTCGACAGGCGCAGCGACATGACGCTCTGCGCGTTCTGGAACTCGGCGTCGCGCAGGGCGTCGCTGATGATGATCGGCTGCTGGGTCCGCACGACCTTGGCGACGATCGAGTCGGACAGCTGCTCGTCGGGGTCGGGCACCGACTCCTTGCGGCGGTTGCGCGCCAGGCGCACCCGCGGCCGGCCGCCGTCGTCAAGCAGCACGAGGAACCCCTGATCGGCGGCGCTCACTTCGATCACCGCGTCGAGCAGCGCCCCGAGCAGGTCATCGAGCTCGTAGCTGTGCATGAGCCGCTCGGAGAACTCATACAGCTTGCGGTAGGCGGCCAGGGCCGCCGGATCGCGGACCCGCTCGCCGGCGGACGACGGCGGCGGCGAGGCCAGCGCCGGCAGCTCGCTTGTGACCTCGGACTCCTCGGCCAGCTGCAGCTCGGTCTGCCCGAGCTTGAAGATGTCGCCGCGCGACAGCTTGACCCGGCTCTTCTTGCGGCCGCCGACGATCACATCGCCGGCCACCGCGACCACCGTGCACAGCTCGCCTTCGACCTGCAGGTAGGCGTGGCTCGGCTGCAGCTGGGGATCGGCGATGACGATGTCATTGTCGGCGCCGCGACCGATGGTGATGAGCTTCTTGAACAGCCGGAACAGCTTGGTCTTGGGGGCGGAGCCGGGGGCGGCGCCCGGGCCGGGCAGGACTCGAAGGGCAAGCATCAGGACCTCAGAACGTAGTGCCGAGCTGCAAGCCGTACGATGGTACGGCCTGCAGGCGCAACCCGCCAAGTGCCCCTTCGCCGCTCAGCGGCTCCCCGGCAAAGGGCAGCAGATAGGCGTGCGGGCGCGCCGCCGGCAAGCCCAGGCCCTTGGCCCGATCCTTGGCCTTGCCGTCTTTGCCGTCTTTGCCGTCTTTGTCAGGTCCGGGCTCGCCGGGAGTGCCCGGCTCGACCTCGGCCGGCGCGCCCGGCTCCTTGCCCAGGTCCTTGGGCGGCTCGCGCAGCTCGTGCACCTCGGTGACCGTCCGGGCGTGCAAGAGGGCGTCGATAAGACCGGTAAGCACCAGCCCCCAGAATACCACGCCGGTGGTCAGATAGGTCGCGGTCAGGGCCTGGGCGGCGTTGAACTCGCGCGGCGGGAACGTGTTGTCCGGGTAGCGCAGGCGCACCGTGAGCCACGACCCCACCGAAGCCCCGGCGGTGAGCAGCTCGCCGCCAAGGAGCACCGCCCCGAGCGCCCGCCGCCCGCCCGCCAGCTGCGGCACGCCGAGCGGCAACAGCGACAGCGCGCTGAACTTCTTGTGGACGACCCGCTCGATGTACACCCGCCGCGCCTGCTTCTGCGCCAGCAGCTCGGCCTGCCGCTGCAGCGCCTCGGTCTCGGCCTTGACCCGCTGCTCCTCTTCGGCCTGGCGGCGGCGGATGTCCTGCAGGCGCTGCTCGTTGCGGCGGCGGATGTCGTCGAGGAACGCCACCGCCTTGAGAGGCTCGACCACCGGATCGAGGGCGAAGTCGGGGCGCAGCGACAAGAGCAGGTTCAGCTCCTGCTCGGCCCCGGCCTCGTTGTGCTCGAAGAAGTAGGACAGCGCCAGCAGCTTGTGGGCGAGCAGGACCTGATCCTCCTGGGCGAGCAGCGCCTGCGGGTAGAGCAGCGGGTGCAGCAGCAGCACCGCCGCCCCATAGTCCCCGCGCTGGTAGGCGAGCTTGGCGCGCCCGAGCTGCGCCTCGGGCCCGTTGCCGCTGTCCGCTGCCGCCGCCGCCACCGCCGCCGGCGCGGTCGCCGGGCGGCTCGGGGTCCGCGGCGGCTCGCGTCCGCCGCGCTCCTGCGCCCAGCCGACGCCACCGAGCAGGGTGAGCGCCGCCCCCAGGGCCCCGGCCAAAAGCGGTGCTCTCCCGAGAGATGGGCGACCATGCGCCTCAAGCCTCGTGGGCAGGCACCGCGACATGCCTGTCATAACTATCATGTTCTTAAAAGCAGGTGTTGGCGCGCGCGGCGGAATCCAGCAAAAGCCCGCCGCGCCGCCGATCGCGCCCGCCGCGGCTAGCGCGGCACCAGCTGGACGTCGAGGCTGGTCAGCTGGTTGGCGTGCACCGCGACCTCGCGGCTCGCGCTCTGATGGCCGGGCGAGCTCACCTGCACCTTCACGCTCTGGCTGCCCTCATCGGTCGCCACCGGCAGCGCCATCACCTGCCCGGCGCGACCGACCAGGTGGCCGTCTACCACCACGTCCACCGGCAGCGCGCCGGCCGGCGCCTCATCGAGCCGCGGGCTGTGGACCCGCACCTGCAAAAGCGCCGGCTTCCAGCGCAGGCGCACGCGGATCTCCTCGGGCGCGCTGTCGGCGGGGAAGGTCACCCGCTCGCTGTAGCAGGCCGGGTTCTCGAACAGGAACTCGTTTATGCCCGGCTGCAGCTGCACGGTCCGCACGTCGGTGTCGTAGGCGCCCAGCCGCTTGCCGTTGTGGCTGACGGTGACCGCCTTGGGCCACGGCTCCAGGCGCACGGTGCGCAGGCGCTCGGGGACGGCGGGCCGCAGCGGCAGGCGCTTGGGCCGGCCCTGGGGCATGTGCGTCGCCGCCTCATCGGGGAGGGGGCCGAGCGGCCGCAGCGCGCTGCTGGCGCTCAGCACCGGCGGCGTAAGAGCGCTCGCCGGCGGCGCGCCGGGCGGCAGGACGGCGACGGCTGGCGGGGCGGCTTGCGGCGCCCGGGTGGCCGGCTGGTCGTGCACGCGCGGCCCGGCGGGCGGGCGGCCATGCCACCGCCCATGCAGCGCCCGCACCCCGAGCCCGAGCCCGCAGCTCAGCGCCGCCACCCCGCAGGTCACAGCGACGATCCGCTTGACCCGCCGCCGCCGCGCCACGCCGAGGATCAGCGACTGCAGGGCGGCGTCCTCGGGAGCCAGGATCTGCGCCCGCCCCCAGGCCTGCAGCGCCGCCGCCACCCGCCCCTGCCGGCGCAGGCTCAGGCCGCACTCGATAAGCCGCGCCAGGCAGCGCGGCGCGAACGCCGCCTCCCACGCCGCCGGGTCCTTGAAGTATTGCTGCAGCTCGGCGCGCGGGTCGCTGATCCCCGCCGCGGTCAGGCACGAAGACAGCTCGCGCTCCAGCGCCGCCGCGTCGCACGGACGGCGCAGCGGCTCGGTGCTGAGGGTGCCCTCGACGATCGCCGCCAGCTCGCGGCTGCACAGCGGCGCCTGCTCCAGGACCGGCGTGAACTCCCCGGCGGCGATCTTGGTCAGCGTCTCGTGCGGGTTGCGCCCGCGGTAGGGCAGCTCGCCGGTGAGCAGCTCGTACAGGACCACCCCCAGCGAGAACAGATCGCTGCGCCCGTCCTGCGGCTCGCCGCGGATGTGCTCGGGCGCCATGTAGGCCGGCGAGCCCAGCAGCTGGCCGGTGGTCGTCACCGTGTCCTTGTCGAGGATGCGGGCGATGCCGAAGTCGCACAGCACCACGGTGCCGTCGCCGCGCACCATGATGTTCTCGGGCTTGACGTCGCGGTGGATGATCCCCATCTGGTGCGCCGCCCACAGCGCCCGCGACAGCTCCCAGCCGATCATCGCCGCCACCTCGGGGAAGCGCGGCCGGTGGCCCAGCAGGAAGCTGCGCAGCGTCGGCCCGGCGATGAACTCGGTGACCAGGTAGGACTCGGTGGAGCCCTCGTCGCTGTAGGCGTAGATCTCCAGGATGTTCTCGTGGTGCAGGCGCGCCACCGCCTTGGCCTCGCGGGCAAAGCGCAGCCGCGACTCGGGCTCGCGCGCCAGGTGCGGGTGGAGCAGCTTGACCGCAACCTCGCGATCCAGGCTCAGATCCAGGGCGCGGTAGACTGAAGCCATCGCCCCCTGGCCGACCTGGTCAAGTAGCCGATAGTGCGCGAGGGTTTGGCCCACCATCCGAGGGGAGTCTACCCGCCCGCGCCCTGCGCGGCAAGGCGCTTCTCCGAGGGAAAAATCCGCAGAAACTTAGCTACACTAGCGGCGTGGACCCAAGGCCCTGGCGCCTTCTGCGGCGCGCTCGCTGGATGTGGATCGGGGTCTTGTGCGCGCTGCTCGGCGGCCTGGCCGGGCGCTGGTCGGCATCGCCGCCGCGCCCCCGGCCCGCCGCCCCGACCCTCGACCCTGAGGCGGAGCGCCTCATCAGCGCGGCGCTAGAGGCTGGCCGCGCCAGCGAAGCCCTGCGCCAGCGCGCCAGCGAGTCGGCGGACACCCAGCGCCGCGCCGACGAAGCCGCCAGCCGCACCTACCCTGACCGCGAGCCCACCCTGCCGAGCGCGCCCGGCCGCCGCCCGCCACCAGCGCGCCGGCTGCCCGCCCCCCCGACCACGCCAGCGACCCCGCCCGAGCCCAGCCTGCCGGTCGCCGCCGAGGTCACCGACCTCACCCCCCTGCCCGACTCGATCGGCAACCTGTACTTCATCGCCCTTTATCGCAACACTGGCGAGGCTGTCATCGATCTGCCGCGCGCCGAGCTCACCTTGTGGGGCCGCGAGGGCCAGAAGCTCGCCACCGCCACCGGCTTTACCCCTCGTCACCAGCTGCCCCACGGCGAAGCCACTCCCCTGAAGGTCCTGTTCACCCACGCCCCCGCCTACGCCACGGTGACCGTCCGCGTCGATCCCCAGCGCGAGCGCTACCCACGCCGCCGCCCCCGGCTCGAGCTGCGCGACATCAGGTTCGCCCGCGACCGCTACGGCGGCTACCGCGTCACCGGCACCGTCCACAACCGCGGCGACAGCCCGGCGCAGTACGTGCAGCTCATCGCCCTGTTCTACGATGCCCAGGACCACCTCGCCGGCATGGACTCGCACTTTACCGCGCAGCGGCTGCTGCCCGGCGGTGAGTCGACCCCCTTCGAGGTCCCCGTAGCGCTGGTGCGCGGCGTCCCCACCCGCGTGCAGCTCGACTACCAGGCGCTGGAGGTCCCCCCCGGCAAGCCGCGGTAGGAGCCACGCCAGACTGCGGAGGCCAGCTGGGGAAGGGCTCGGCCGGCTTGGGCTGGTCGGGGCCAGCTGGGGAAGGCTTGGAAGACTTGGGAAGGCTAGACAGACCGGGGGGCCGAGCCCCCCTTGGGGGAGCGACTAGGGCTTGGTGAAGCGGACCGAGGTAAAGGCGTCGCCGGCGCGATCGTAGGCTACATCGAGCACCCACCACGCCCCGCCGAGCTGCGCCGCCTGCGGGTAGAAGCCGCGGCTGGTGTTCATGCCCCCGGCCACCGTCTTGTGCGTCCACGCCGCGTCCCGCCGCGCCACCTCCAGGGTCGAGCTCGTGCTGTCCTGATAGGCGATGACCGGCTTGCCGCCGTCCAGGTAGAGCACCGCGCCCGCTCCCACCGAGTGCATCTCCGCGGTCATGGCCACCGTGCGCATGCCGTCATCGACCACCTCGGCCGGCTTGGGCACGCCCGCCTTGAGGCTCTGGTAGTACAGCCGGCCGTCGGCGCTGCTGTAGGCCACGTGCAGCGTCCCGTCGTCGCCAAGGGCGGCGCCGATGTAGCGCCCGAGGTCGCTCTTGCTGTCGCCGCCTGCCACCGTCACGACCTTCCAGTCGGCGCCGCTGGCCAGCCGCAGCGCTCCCGCCACCCGGTTGTAGAACAAAAGCTGCGGTCCGCTCTTGTCGCTGACCAGGCGCGCGAACAGCCCCGTCCCCTGGCCCAGGCCCACCGCCGGCGCGCCCAGCGCGTCCACGCACTTGGCGGCCTGGCAGGCCTGGTTGGACTTGCAGCTGGGCGAGCAGGTCTTGTCCAGGGTCTTGCACACCGTCGCGTTCTTGTCCTTCTTGACCGGGTCGACGTACACGCAGGCCTGGCCGGTGGCGCACAGCCCCGCGCACGGCACGCCGATCTGCTCGACCACGCGCTTGGTCCAGTCGCCCGGCCCGCTCGGCTTGGCCGACTTGGCAGTGGCGACGACCAGCTGGGCGTTGGCGACGCCCATGCCGTTGACCACGCCGGCGATCATATAGGCGACCGTGGGCACATCGCCGGTGAGGATGAGCTGGGTATAGAAGCCCTGGCCCGCCCCCTCCTTGCTGTCGCTGATCGCGCTGACCGTCCACTTGTCGCCATCGCGCATGGCGAGCTTGACCGCGTTGTTGGTCACGTCCTGGTAGGCGACCACCGGGTTGCCCTGGCTGGTGAACGCCAGGGAGGTGAAGCGCCCGACGTCATCGCCGGGCTCGACATAGCCGCCGCGCGTTGCCTTGCCATCGGTGTTCTCCGGGTCGCCGCTCGGCAGGCCGTCCACCGGGTACCACACCGGCTTCTGCTGCGGGTCGGTGATGGTGGTAAACGCCAGGTCACCGAACGTCGAGTCATAGGCGGCGATGTACAGCTTGCCGCCGCTTACCACCGCGCTCTGGTAGCGGCCGATCTCATCGGTGGCCGAGAACTCCGGCTTGGGCTTGCCCGAGACGCCCGGCTCCGCCATGTCCACGGTGAGCTGGGGGTTGTCGACTACCGGCACGTCATCCTTGCAGCCGCCGCCGAGCATCACGAGGCCGCCGAGCATCGGCGAGAGCCGCACCAGCTTGCGCAGGGTGTCGCGCCGCCGCCCGAGCAGTCCGAGCAGCCCAAGGCCCAGCACCAGCAGGGTGCCCGGCGCTCCGGCGCGCCCGCCGCTCTGCGAGCAGCCCGAGGCCACATGATCGATCGAGCCGTCGCTGTTCTTGACCACCGGCGCTGCCGCGGCCGCCGTCCCCGACCCTGCGGCCAGCGCCGACGGGACGATCACAAACTCCACCCGCGCCGGGGTCCGCTCGGTGGTGACCGGCGTGTCGGCGATGCGGCTGCGGACCTCGACCACGTGGGTGCCCGGCAGGCGCAGCCCCGCCTCGGACAGCACCAGCTGGCGCTGCTCATCAAAGGGGTGCCACAGCCCGCCGTCCAGGCGATACTGCCACTCGACCCGGCCGCCCTCGGGGTTGTCGGCCGACAGCGCCAGGGTGACGCGCGGGTTCTTGGGCTCGGCGGCGGTGACCGCCATCTCGGCCTGGGTCGGGACCTCGACCGAGACCAGCTCCAGGCGGGTGCGCGGGGCCAGGGCGACCGGCGCCGCGGCCTCGACCGGGCCGCTCCACAGCGGCTCCTCACCGACGATCGGCGCCGGCGGGATGGCCAGCTTCAGGTACAGCCCGAGGAAGCTCAGCACGCCCATGGCGTCGGGCGTCGAGGTGATCTGCACCGGCAAAAGGCTCAGGCCGCTGAAGCTCGGCAGCTGGATCGGCTTGAGGGCCGAGCCGAGCGAGCCTGACAGCGCCGGCAAAAGGCTCGGGAACAGCCGCGCCAGCATGGCCGGCGACTCCTTGAGCAGGCTGCTGTCGGTCACCCGCACGTTGCCAAAGGCCGAGTCGAGCTCGCCGATCATCGGCAGGATCTGGTTCATGCCGTCGATGTCCAGGCTCAGCGGCAGGTCGATGTCGGCCGTCTGGCGCATGAAGCGCACGTAGCGCTCGTCGATGAACACGTAGAAGTCGATCGCCAGGTCCTTGATCCGCAGGTGCAAGAGCGGATCGTCGATGACCCGCTTGCCCATGCCGTCGACCTTGAAGGTGCCCTTGCCCAGGGTGAAGGTCGGCGGCTGCTGCGGCCGGATGACCATCTGGACCGCCGAGTTCTGCCCGCGCGTCAGGTCGTTGAGCGATGGCACCAGCGCCGAGAGCAGGCCCGACGACAGGGCGTCGACCTGCTCGGTGCCGATGGCCAGGCACAGCGCGCCCGACTCGTAGAAGGCGTGGCCCAGGGTGTCGAGCTCGAGCTTGGAGATGCCGGCGCCGACGTGGTAGGGGTCGCCCTTGGGGGTGGTGTTGCCCGAGTACTGCGCGGTCTTGGTCGGCACCGGTCCGGTGGGCGCCGGGCGGGTCGGGGCGCAGGTGCTCTTCTGCGAGGTGACGCCGCCGCCGAGCATGCCGAGCGACAGGCCCAGGGCGGGCGCCGCTTCGACCGCCGAGTAGCCGCCGGCCACGGCGTAAAACTCTAGTCCGGCGCCGGTGCCGGCGGGCTTGCCGGTGAGCGCGCTGAGGTCGATCTGCCCCTCGAAGCCGAGCTGCTGCAGGCAGGCGCCGTTGCGCGTGCACTGCTTGGACGCCGAGCAGCCCTGGTTGGCCAGCGACGAGCAGTCATCGGCGGTGTTGCAGCTCTGACAGAACAGGGTATCAAGCGGCGTGGCAAGCTGCTTCTTGAGCTGGTCCTTCAGGGTGTTGATGAAGAACCCCTTGAGCAGGTTGATGGTGTCGCAGATAAGGTCGCCCTTGATCGTGATGTCGCCGCTGTCCAGATCGAGGATGTCGACGCTGCTCGGATCAAACGCCAGCGAGGTCAGCTTGGTCGTGGCGTCCGAGGTGGCGTTGACCGCCATGGTGATGCCGATGTCGCCCTTGCCGCTCTTGGTGGTGTCCAGGGCGAGCTTGCAGTTGGCGGTGATGACCACCTTGGCCTTGATGTTGAAGTCCTCGCTGGTCTTGAGCTTGGCGCGCAGGGTCAGCTTCAGGGTCTTGGGCGGCGTCGGATCGAACTTGAGGTTCTGGAAGTCGAACAGGACCTTGCAGGTCTGGCCGCAGCAGATCTGGGTGTCGCCGGTGCAGCCCGACGGCACGGGGATGCCGCCCGGCGGCAAGAGCTTGTCGACCACCGGCTTGGCGTTCTGCTCCAGGAAGTCGAAGGCGGGCTTGGTGACGCGCAGGGAGATGGCGTTCTCCACCCGCTTGTCGACCGGGAAGCCGCCCTTGATCTGGCCCATGCCTCCAGCGCCGCAGCCGCTGCCGCCGCCGCTGCCACCGCAGGCAACGATGAATGTGAGCCCGAGTAAAGAGGCCACGCGGTGAAAGACCACCTGTGGCCGACTGAACCGAGGAGAACCGAACATGTGGACCTCCGCACGCAGATCGCTAATGGACCCGATTTGTAAGCGGAACGTAGTCCAAGGCCCAGCCCCCACTCAAGCGCGTAAATGCGCGATCTCCTTCGCCAGGGGCGAATCAGGACCGTGGACCGGCCACCGGAGCTTCAGCGGTGCGTGGAGTGACGGAGGATGGTGTAGAGGATCTTGGCGCCGGCGCCGATGCTGCCGCGCACGGTCTGAGAGATCTTGGACTCGCCGCCGCGGCGGCGGTGGTAGCGGACCGGGACCTCGACGATGCGCAGGCCGCGCTGCACCGCCTTGACCTGCATCTCGACCGTCCAGCCGTAGTCGGTATCGGTCATGCCGAGGGCGAGCAGCGCCGGGTAGCGCACGGCGCGGAACGGGCCGAGGTCGGTATACTTCTGCCCGTAGACGGCGCGGATGAGGTTGACCGCCACCGCGTTGCCCACCCGCTGCGCCGGCGCCAGCGACCCTGGCTCGGCGAGGCCCAGGGTGCGCGAGCCGATCGCCAGGTCGGCGCCGGCGAGGATGGCGTCCAGGAGCCGTCCGAGGTCGCCGGGGTTGTCCGAGCCGTCGGCGTCCATGAACACCACGACGTCGGGCGGGACCTTCTGCTGCTCGATGAAGCGCAGGCCGCGCAGGCAGGCGGCGCCGTAGCCGCGCTCGGGCTCGCGCACCACCAGGGCCCCGTGCTGCTCGGCGATGAAGGCGGTCTTGTCGGTCGAGCCGTTGTCGACCAGCACGACGTGACGGACCGGCTGGCCGCAGACGCGCACGCCGGTCACTACCGGCCCGATGGTCGCCTCTTCGTTGAGGGCGGGGACAAGGACGTCGACGATGAGGCGGGATTTCTCAAGAGTGTGCGGTGCCACGGAACATCTGCCAGAGGGTGAGGATGACTTCAAACAGGATAAGCAGGACCACGGTGACTTCCAAGCGCCAGGTGCTGCGGTGCTGCGACAGATCGACAAGCAGGACCAGGTTCTCCTGGATCATGCGCAGCTTGGCCTCAAGAGCCCGGAAGCGGTCGTCGAGCTCGAGCTCCAGGCGCAGGCTGCTGTACAGGCGGTCGAGGCTCTGGACCTCCCAGGCGGCGTCGGGCTTGTCAAACAGCGCGAGGGTGGCGATGACGCCGTTCTTGGTGGCGATGCACGAGCCGATAAACTTCACCAGATCGCCGACCCGACCGGGCAGGCGGCCAGCGACCTGCAGGCTGCGGGTGATCACCTCGGAGCGGCTGAGGATGTCCTGCACGTCCTCTTCGTAGTAGTCCATGGCCACCGACTGCGCGAGCAGCAGGCTGATGACCTTGAGGGCGGGCAGGGTGACCTCGGGCAGGATGACGCGGTCAAACTGCACCTCGAGCCGGCCGCCGGGGCGCACCTCGAGGAGGAAGTCCTCGGTGAGCGGCGGGTGCGGCTCGGGGGCGAGGCGGCTGCTGATGGCGCGGATGAGGCGGTCGCGCTCGGCGGTGGGCAGGCCGATGGTGACCAGGGCGCCGAAGTCGAACAGGATCGCCAGGCGCGGCGGGATCTCGCCGCGCGCATGCAGGACCAGGCAGTCCTTGTCGAGCTCGACCTCGACGCCGGGCAGGATGCCGATGAGCTCCTTGAGGCGAAACGTGGTGGCGAAGGCGTAGGCGTGGACCTGCACGGTGGCCGGCGTCGCAGCGGGGCCGGCAGCAACAGGCCCCGGGCGCGGCGGGCTCGCTCGCCGCCTCGCCCGCCTCCCCGCTCCCCACCTGTATTTCGAGCTTGCCGCTGCGCATCAATTCGTCGTCAGCAAACCACAATGACGAAAAAACCGCAACCGGCCCGCCGTCGCGGCACCGCGAACCGGGAGGCGGCCCGGGCGCGCCGCGGGTTGCCCGCGCCGCCATTCTGGGCCATTCTGGGCCGTGGTGGAGTAAACGAAGACCCCCCAGCGCGTCGTCGCTATCGCTACCTCCATCTCCATCTGGCGGGGACTGGCGAGCGCGTCGCCGCGGACCACCCAATAAGGAGCGTCCCAGTGAAGAGCAAGTTGAAGAAGCTGACCGGCACCGTCCACCACGTCGACCTCGAGGGCGGCTACTACACCCTGCGCACCGCCCAGGGCGAGATCTACAAGCTCGACGGCGGCAGCAAGGACCTGCTGGTCCCCGGGGTGACTGCCGAGGTCGAGGGCGAGGTCGACGACAAGGGCTTCAGCATCAGCTTCGGCACCCCGAGCCTCAAGGTGCGCAGCGCCCGCATCCTCGGCCAGAAGGGCTGCTGAGCGCCGGCCGCCCGCAGCCGGCGCGCTAGTCGGTCGGCCAGTGGTAGAGCATGGCGTAGACGATCACGCCGGTCACCGAGACGTACATCCAGATCGGCCAGGCGTAGCGGACCAGGCGCCGGTGCTCGGGGATGCGGCGGGCGCGGGCGAGGAAGATGGCGCGGATGGCCAGCACCGGCGTGACTGCGGCCAGGAGCATGTGGCTCGCGAGGATCGCCAGGTAGACCAGCTTGGCGACCCCGGTGCCGGGGAAGCGGTGGGTGCCGGTGAGGGCGAACCGCGTCAGGTAGCAGACCAGGAACAGGCCGGAGACGACGAAGGCGCTGACCATGCAGCGCTGGTGGGCGAGCACCCGGCGCTGCTTGATGAAGTAGAAGCCAGCCCCCAGGAGCAGCGCGCTGGTGCTGTTGAGGACGGCGTTTACCGACGGCAGGACGTTGCCCAGGGTCTCGGCGAAGCTCATCGCGGGCGCACCAGCCGGGGGGCGTTGGGGGAGCTCATGATGGGGCGGTTGTAGCGTAAATAGGCGCCGGGCGGCAGGGGATTTCAGCGGGCCTCCGGGCGCGCCGGGCGGTCAGCTGCCTTTGTCGAACTTCTCGTCGACCAGACGCCAGAACATCGACGGCGTGGACGGCTCGGCGACATCGGACTGATCGAAGAAGGGCAGCTTCTCCAGGGCCGGCTTGGCCTCGCCGGCCGGCTCGGGCTTGGCGGCGCTCGGTGCGGCCGGCTTGGCGGCACCGCCGGCGGCCTTGCCTCCGGCGCCCTTGCCTCCGGCGCCCTTGCCCGCAGCGGCGCCGGCGGACGCGGCCTTGGCACCGCTGGCAGCAGCAGGCGGGGCAGCGGCAGCTTTGGCGGCGCCGCCGGCGGCCTTGGCGGGCGGGCTCTCGGCCGGGCTGGCCGCCTTGGCGGCGGGCGCAGGCGCGGCGGCCGGAGCGGCCTTGGCGGCGGGCGCCGCGGCCTTGGTCGCTACCTTGGCATCGGTAGCCACCGCCTTGGGGGTCGCCTCAGCGGGAGCGGCCTTGGCGGCAGCACCGCTCTTGGCCGTCGGCTCTGCCGCCTTGGCTCCCGCTCCAACCTTGGCCGCTGGCTCGGCCGGCGCGACCTTGGCCGCAGCCGCTGGCTTGGCGGACTCGGCGGGTGCGGCCTTGGCGGCGGCGGCGGCCTTGGGTGCTGGCTCGGCCGCCTTGGCGCCTGCAGCCTTGGCGGCACCGACGGGCTTGGCGGCCGGCTCGGCGACCTTGGCCGCCGCGCCCTTGGCGGCGCCGCCCTTGGCCGCGGGCTTCTCTG
>JBGANQ010000096.1:0-33321 GCA_044222245.1 Polyangia bacterium
GTGCCGCCCGGCCGAGCCGCCGGCGCGCCCCTCGACAAGGGGTGTTGACAAGTCGCAGACCCCCCCTAGATGATCCGTCTCATGAGCACAGCTTTTTCTTTTGTTTTCCACCTCTTAGGTGCAGTGCTGTGGCTGGGCGGGCTCTTGGCGATGTCGCGGGTGATGGTCCACATGGCGCGCCAGCCGGCGAGCATGCGGCCGGGGCTGGCGCTGCTCGGGGGCCGCTTCAACATCCTCGCCATGCTGGGAGCGGTGCTGTCGCTGCCGAGCGGCCTCTACCAGCTCTCGCTGTGGCCCGACGGCTCGTTCCGCCATGCCGGGTGGCTGCACACCAAAGTGACGCTGGTGCTGGTGCTGGCCATCGTCCATGCGGTGTGCGTGGTCAAGCTGCAAAAGTGGCAGAAGGTCCCCGACCACACCGCCCTGCCGCGCGGCCTCGCCTCAGCCCTGCACGGAGTGATCGGTCTGGGGCTCATCGGGATCTTGCTGGCGGTGTACCTGGGCAAGTACCACTTCCTGCGCTCCTCGAACTTCCCGTAGCCGCGGGCGGTCAAGAGGCGGCAAGGTCCGCTTTCGGCGCTTGATCTGAGGCGCGCGCGGGCTAGGATCGCCACTGGTTACGCCCACTTAGGCTGGCTCACCACAGCCCGGACCCACCCACCATGAGCACCGAGCGCGCCCTAGTCCCGCTGGACGCCGACCTCGAAGAGGATACGGACCTGCCGCCGCCGGCCCCCGGGCTGCGCTCGCCGATCGCCGATCACTGGTTTGACCCGCCGACGCTGCCTGGCATCGTGGCGCCGCACCGCATGGTCCCGTTGAGCGATCGCGCCGTCGACAGCCTGGCCAGCCACGAGCTGTCGGCGCAGCTGTCGGCGCACCACTTTCCCAGCCCCGGGGGGGCCGTGCCCTACGAGCTGCGCGACGAAAAGACGCTGCAGATGCCGGCGCCGCTGCTCGCCCTTGCGGCCCCCGAGCCGACGCCGCCGGTGGGGCTGCTCCCGGCCGCGCTGCCGCCGCCGCCCTCGTCCGGCAACACCCCGACTCCGGCGCCGAGCGACCTTTACTCGACGCTGCCCGGCGACAGTACCTACACCAGCACGCAGAGCGATCTGACGCTGCCCGAGCTGGCCCAGCTGCCAGCGCTGCCCCCGACGCCCGAGCACGACTCGCTGCTCGCCGGGCTGCGCTACGGCCGGGCGGTCTGGCGCAGCCTGCGCAAGCGCGCCCGCCTGCAGGAACAGCTGCGTGAAAAAGAGCGCGCCGAGCTGCAGACCCTCGACCGCGCCCTGCTGCGCCTGGGACAGCGGGTCTATACCGACCAGCTCGAGCTGCTAAGCTGGCACCCGCTGCTCGCGGTGGGCAACGCCGCCGCGCCCGAGCCGCTGCCCGAGGGTCTGCTGCAGCAGCGGGTCGAGACCGCCGCCGCCCGCCTCCAGGCGCTGGCGCAGACCGAGCTTGCGGCGCGCCGCACCCGGGAGGCCCAGCTCGCCTCGCAGCTCCTGCAGCACGGGCAGCAGTGGCGGCGGCGCCAGTCGGACCTGTTCGCCCTGGAGCAGCGGACCCGCGGGCTGCCGCCCGGCCACCCGCTTTACTACCAGCGCCAGGAGGCGGCGATCGCGGTGGCCCAGGAGCTGGGCGAGGTCGATGAGGCGGCGCAGCAGCTGGGCCAGGCGCGCGCCGAGCTGCTCACCTGCGAGCGCATCTTCAGCCATGCGCAGCCGCCGCTCGGGCAGCTGGCGGTCGCGCTCAGCCCGCGGCTGGCGGCGGCGCAGCGCAGGTCGCCCCACCTCCTGGTGCTCGGCGCGCTGCTGTGCACCGCCGGGCTGGGCGTCGAGCCGCCGGGCGTGCCGGCGGCGAGCTACGCCAGCCTGTGGCAGCGGCTGTTCCAGCTGCAGGGCAACCTGGCGCTGCGGCAGACCCTCATGGCGCGCCTGGAGCTCGACCAGCAGACCTATGACCGCGACGCCATCCGCCGCACCCTGATCACCTTGGCGGTGCTGGCGGGGGCGGTGCTGTGCAGCATCGGGCTGGTGCTGGGCGTGCTGTCGAGCCGCTAGCGAAAAGCGGCAGGGGCGTGGCGGCGGCGCGGACGGCGGGAGTAGGAGAGGCGGAAGCGGCTCAGTTGGGGACTTCGGCCAGGACCTCGGCGGCGGTGTCGAGCTCCTGACCGGCCTGCACGAGCTCATCGACCACGGTCTTTAGCTCCTCACCGAACTTGGCCGCGCCCACCGAGCGGTGGTGCAGCGCCGCCAGGCGCAGCCGGTCCAGGGTCGCCACCTGGTGGTGCAGCCGGGCGACGGCGCGCTCGCGGCCCTTCTCGATCTCGGCGAGCGAGCTTAGCTGCTCGCGCAGGGCGCCCAGGGCGCGCTCGTACTCGGTGCGCACTCCCTCGTCGCTGCTGGCGTCCCGGCGGGCCTGCAGCTCGGCGATCCGGGCGTCGAGCTTGGGACGATCACTTTTGTGCGCCTGGACCTCGATGTCCTGCCACTTCTTGCCGAAGCGAGCGACCTTCTTGACCAGCTGCTCGGCGGTCGCCCGCGCCTGCGGGTGCTCGGCCAGGCACTCGGCGGCCTGCTGGTAGGAGGTCATCGCCTGCGCCACCAGCTTGGAGATCTCATCGTCGGCGCTCGCCGGCGGGATGAGGCCCTTGAGCTCCTGGTCGACCGGCTCCAGCTTGACCTTGAGGAAGCGGCCGATGGTCGCGCTGCCCACCGCCAGGCCCATGCCCAGGCCGCCGAGCACGCTGGCCAGCGGGGTGGGCAGCTCGAGCATGAAGTCCTGGGCCATCAGCGCCGGCGGAATCCGCTGCGCGACCAGCGCCATGCCGGCCGCGAGCAGGCCGCTCAGCAGCGCCTGCCAGCGCTGGAGGTCGCCGCTGCTCAGGTACAGACCGAGCGCCACCGCCAGGCCGAGCGAGCCGCCCAGGGTGCAGCCAGCCGCCGCGGCGCAGGTGGCAAGCCCGGTGCTCAGGCCGCCGAGCACGGCGCAGCCGACGAGCGCCGCGGCGCGCCGCCGGCTGGTCGGGGGCACCGCAGCAGCACCGAGCAAAAGGACGGCGCTGCTACCGTACAGCCACGCCCAGGCGCCGTGCAGCCCGCCAAGCTCGGCGAGGTAGCTGGTCGCCGGGGCCAGGATCGCGTGCAGCCCACCGAGCAGCCCGCCGGCAGCTACGGTGCGCAGAGCGGTCAGGTGAAACCTCTGGTGACTATCGATCGTCAAACTTCGCTTCATATTTCGATCAACGCACATTCCCGCCCGCCGGTCTAGGAGCCACGCAAACTCCGCATGCCGCCACGCAGGTCGCGCGCTGCCGACGCTGCCGCGGCAAAGCGGCGCTTGGCCTGGGGCCGCTGTGGTGTATGGTGGGCAGCCCGAGCCACCCCCTTGACGATCGCCATGCAGCCGCCCGAGCTCCAGCCTTCCGTGCCCCCCGGACTCCTCTCCTTTTGCCAGAGCTTCCGTGCCCAGGGGGCGGGGCGGCCGCTCCTGTGGGATGGCGGCGTCGGCACGGCGCTGATCGCCCGCGGGCTCGACCTTGGCCGCGAGCCGCCCGAGGCCTGGCTGCTCAGCCGCCCCGAGCAGGTAGCGGCCGTCCATGCCGAGTTTGCCGCGGCAGGCGCCGAGGTCCTGCAGACCTGCTCGTTTGGGCTGGTGCGGCTGCTCGCGGCGCCCGGGGGGCTCGCTGCCCTGGGTCCGCAGGCCGAGCTCGCCACCCTGGTGCAGACCAGCGTGCGGCTGGCCCAGGCGGCGCAGCGATCGCCCGCCGGCCCGGAGGCGGCGACCGCACCGAGCGCTCCCACCGTGATCGGCTGCCTGGGACCCACCGGGCGCACGGATCTGGATGAGGGCCGGCTGGAGGCGGCCTACGGCGCCGCCGCGCACGCCTTCCACGAGGCCGGGGTCGCTACCCTGCACCTTGAGACCTGCCTGGACCCCAAAGAGCTGCGGCTCGCCCTGCGCGGGATAAGCCGCGCCGCCCCCGAGCTGGAGCTCATCGTCTCGCTCACCCTCAGCATGGGGCAGAGCGGGCCCGAGACGCCGCTCGGCGTCCCGCTCGGGCGCATGCTGCGCGAGCTCGACCATCACCCGCAGCCCCTGGCCGTGGTCGGCATCAACTGCTCACAGCCGGCGCGGCGGCTGCACGCGGCGGTGGCGGCGCTGTACGGCTGGACCGAGGGTCGGCTGCCGCTCCTGGTTCAGCCGCAGGTCGGCGAGCCGGCCCCCGACTGCCGCCACCCGGCCCGGCCCGAGAGCCCCGAGCGCTTCGCCCGCGACCTGTTGCGCCTGCGCGACGAAGGAGCCTCGGCCCTGGGCGGCTGCTGCGGTGCGCGCGGCGAGCACCTGCGCGCCCTGCGCCAGGCCCTTAAGACCTAGACCTAGACCTCGACCTAGCCCGCTCCATGGGTGCAGCGCCGGCCGAGCGACAGGCCCAGCCACCCGATGCCTGACCGCCCTGGCGCTTATTTCTGCACCATGCAGGGCCAAGGCGGGTTATGTAGGACCATTCTGCATAGGAGGATGCTGCATGATGACCCTCATAGCGGTTTCACACATCTTGCTGCTTGCCTTGCTCGGTTCGCCCCAGGTCCAGACCGAGGAGGGCAGAGCCGCCGTGTATGGCCACGCCGGAGATCGCATGGCCGGCGGGCCGCTGGCCTGCTCGGGCAAGCGGCTGACGCAAAACGACCTGGTGTGTGCCCACCGCACCCTGCCCTGCGGCACGCCGATGCTCATCTTCAGCCTGCGCACCGGCCGGCTCGCGACCTGCAGGGTGCTCGACCGCGGCCCGTTCGGCGCCCGCCTGACCTCGGGCAAGTACGTGATCAAGAAGCGCTCGTCGCAGAAGGGCACCTGGCGCGGGGTCGTCGACATGGCTCCGGCAGTCGCCGGCATGCTGGACGTGCACGACCTGGAGCCGGTGCGCCTGGTCTACCTGCGGCCGGACGGCCGCCCCCTGCCCCGCTTCTCGCAAGAGGTGCGCGAGCCGTTCGTCCCCCTGCTGGCAGCGCTCGACTGAGCCGCAGCCAGCTCCGGCTCCCAGCGAGTCCCTGCGTCAGCGAACCCAGGCGAGGCGGGCGTCGGTCGTGCAGGCGCCATCTGCTCCCGCGCGCCCGGCCCGTTGGGGCGGGGCGCGGGGCGACTACGCGGCCAGGGCGGCGGCCTCGCGCAGCGCCCTCTCCTTGATCAGGCGGGCGGCGCGGTAGCCGATGAGCATGCTCGAGGCGTTCAGCGCCGACACCGGCACGACCGGCATCACCGACGCGTCGGCGATGCGCAGGCCGCGCACCCCGCGCACCTCCAGCTCGGGGCTGACCACGCCGGCGTTGGGCTGCGCGCTCATGCTGCAGGTGCCGCTGTAGTGGTAGGTGGTCATGGCGTTCTTGCGGATAAACCGGCGCAGCGCCGCCCGGCTGCGGGTGCGCGCCCCGGGGATGAGCTCGCGATTGCCCCACGCCGAAAGCGCCGGCGCCGCGGTCAGCCGGCGCGCCCGCTCGACGCCGTCGACCAGCGTCTCGAGATCGGCCGGGTCGCCGAAGTAGTTGGGATCGATGATCGCCGGCGCCGCCGGGTCGCGCCCGCGCAGGCGCAGCCGCCCGCGGCTCTGCGGCTTGCCGAGGATCACCACCACCCCGTACATGCGCTCGACGAGCCGCCGCACAAGGCCCAGCTTGAACACTGCCTTGATGATCGCCCGCAGCGCCCTCAAAAGCGGCCGGACGCGGTAAAGAAACAGCGGCAGCAAGATGAGCGGCAAGAGGCGGATCACACCCTCGCGAAAAGACGACCGGGCGCTGTAGAACACGTAGCAGGTGTCGGCCTGGCCGGCGGGCAGCGGGTTCTCGGGGCGGGCGCGGTGGAAGCCGTACAGCTGCGCCCAGGTGCAGTCGGTGGGGGCGCGACCTTTGAAGAAGATGCTGACGTTTGGGTGATCCTGCAGGTTCGCGCCGACCTCGGGCAGATCGCAGACGAGCGGAATGCCGTGGGCCTTGAGCTCGGCGGCCGGCCCGAGCCCCGACAGCATGAGCAGCTTGGGCGTCTCCAGGGCGCCGGCGCAGACGATGACCTCGCGCCGCGCCAGGATCGTGTACACCCGGCCGCCGTGGCGGTAGCGCACCGCCGTCGCCCGCCCGCCCTCGATGACGATCTGCTCGACCAGCGCCTGACAGCGCAGCTCGACGTTGCCCGCCTGCAGCCGCGGCCGCAGAAAGGCTACATACGAGCTGCGCCGCTCGCGGCCGGTGGCGTCCATGTTCATCCACTCGTAGCCGAGAAAGCCGCTGAGCTCGCCGTCGTTGAGGTCCTCCTTGCGCTGAAAGTCGGTCTGCTCGGCGGCGGCGATGCACGCCGTGGTGAAGCGGGTCGGCGGCGGGCGGCTGAGCCCGAGGCGCTCTTCGACGGCGGCGAAGTCCGGCAGCAGCTCGTCCCAGGTCCACCCCGGGCAGCGCCACTGCGCGTAGTCGCGCCGATCGCCGCGCGTGTACACCATGGCGTTGATCGAGCCGCTGCCGCCGCCGCCGCGCCCCGAGCCGAGGAACAGCCGGTTGCCGGCGCAGCCGGGCTGCGGCTCGGAGACGCGGTCCCACATCAGCGCCTCGTTGATGAACGCATCTTTATAGCCGGGGGCGGCCAGGGTCTCGGGGTTGTCCTCGGCCGCCGGTCCCGCCTCCAGGACGAGCACGCTGCAGCTCGGATCGGCCCCGAGCTCCCCAGCGACCACGCACCCGGACGAGCCGCCGCCGATGACGATGTAGTCGAACTCGCAGGCTTGCATGCGGCGCCGAGCTCTCAGGTGGCGTGCCGGAAGTGGATGATGTCGCCGTCGCGCACGACGTACTCCTTGCCCTCAAGGCGCGCCTTGCCAGCCTCGCGCATCTTGGCCTCGCTCTTGTGGATCATGAACTCGTCGAAGGCCATGACCTCGGCGCGGATAAAGCCCCGCTCGATGTCCGAGTGGATCTTGCCGGCGGCGCGGTGGGCGCTGGTGCCGCGGCGGATGGTCCACGCCCGGCACTCGTCCTCGCCAGCGGTGAGGAAGCTTATCAGGTCGAGCGCGGCGTAGGCGGCGCGGATGAAGCGACCGATCGCCGGCTCATTGAGGCCCAGGTCAGCGAGGAACGCCTTCTGCTCATCGGGCGCAAGGGTCGCGACGTCCATCTCCAGCTGGCCGCACAGGGCGATGCCGGTGAGCTTGTTGTCGGTAAGGTACTTGTCGACCTCGGGCGGCAGCGGCTTGCCGACGGCGCCCTCGGTGATGTTGAGCACCACCAGCAGCGGCTTCTGGGTCAGAAAGCGGTACCCCGAGATGGCCTGCTGCTCGTTGTCGGTCAGCGTCAGGTCGCGCAGCACGCCGCTGCCATCCAGGTGCGCCTTGAGCCGGGTGAGCAGCTCGACCTCGCCGGGCTTGCCCTTTTCGCGCTTGAGGCGCTCCAGGCGCTTCTCGATCGGCGCCAGGTCGCCGAGGATCATCTCGGTCGACAGGTCGGCGAGCTCGCCCACCGGCTCGGGGGCCTTGCCGTCTTCCGAAGGGAAGACGCGCACGACCTGCACCAGCGCATCGACCTCGCGCATCGCCGCGATCGCCGAGGGGTCCAGGCTCCGGCCGCCGGCGCCCGGCGGGGCGGCGACGTCGACGAAGACCACCTCGGCAAAGGTGGTCTTGCGCGGCTTGTGGATCGCCGCCAGCGCATCGATGCGCGGGTCGGGCACCTTGACCACCCCGAGGTTGGTCTTGCCGCTGCCCTTGCCCGCGTACCCGGTCTCTGCCCGCTGTCCGGTCAGAGCGTTATAAACAGTGGTCTTCCCGCTGCCGGGAAAGCCGACTAGGCCCACCTTCATGCTCTCTCCTCGAATGCGCGCGGCCTGTGCCGCACGGCGGTTGCGACGTACCACAGCGCACGCGGCCGTGGCAACAAGCGGCTGCGCTCAGCCGCCGATCAGCCGAGCCAGCGTCGGTGCCAGCAGATCGCACAGGAGCTGGATGAGGGTCCGCTCGTCCGGGCTCAGCTCCGACTCGGGCAGCGGCAGCTCGAGGTACCCCAGCACCGCCGCCCGGGTCCCCACTGGATAGCGGGTCAGCGGTCCTCCGCCGGCGGGCAGGCCGGCGCGACGATCCATTGGCTCTGGAGCGACCGGCAGCTCTGGGGCGACCGGCAGCTCTGGAGCGGCCGGCAGCCGCAGCCGCAGCGGGCGCTTGAGGACCGCGGCGAAACGCTCGACGCTCGCCTGCACCTGGGCGAGCTCGCCGGCCGCCTGCAGCTCGCTCGCGGTGGCGTCTAGCTCGCGCAGCAGCGCCTGCGTCCGCCGCCGCTTGCGCAGCGCCGCCCACAGCCCCTGCGACCCGCCGCGCAGGTAGCCGAGCGCGTAGGCGACCAGCAGCGCGAACCCCACCGCCAAAAGCAGCAGCCACGGCCCGCTGCCGCGCTCGCCGAGCACCATCCCCAGCGACAGCAGCGCGAACACCGCGCACACCCCGTACAAGAGCAGCACCGCCCGCCGCACCGGCAGCCCCTGCCCGAGCAACCGATGGTGGACGTGATCGCGATCCGCCTGCATCACCGGCCGCCCCGCCAGCAGCCGCCGCGAGATCGTAAGGGACGTATCGAGCAGCGGCAGCCCGAGCGCCACCACCGGGAACACCACCAGCACCGCGGTCGCCGACTTGCGCACCGACCAGATCGAGGTCGTGGCCAGCAGGTAGCCAAGGAACAGCGAGCCGGTGTCCCCCATCATGATCGACGCTGGCGTCCAGTTGAAGCGCAGAAAGCCAAGCACCGCCCCTGCCAGCGTGCCGGTGAGCAGCGCCAGCAGCAGCTCGCCGCGCAGCAGCGCCGCCACCGTCGTCGTTCCCAGGGCGAACAGCGCCACCCCCGAGGCCAGCCCGTCCAGGCCGTCGATCAGGTTGACCGCGTTCACCACCCCGATGAGCCAGGCCACCGTCACCACGAACGACAGCACCCCATAAAGCTCGATCGGGCCGCCGGGGGCGGAGGTGCCGAGCACGCGCAGCCCCGCGCCCCACAGCAGCCCGCCGACCGCCAGCTGCACCGCCAGCTTGGGCAGCGCCCGCAGCCCGTAGAGATCATCGATGGCGCCGAGCACCAGGATAGGCACCCCGCCGAGCAGGATCCAGCCGACCGGGGTGGCCGGGTGCAGCGTCGCCCGCGCCAGCGTGCTGCCGAGCAGCCACAAAAGACCCACCACCGCATAGAACGCCGCCGCGATGCCCAGCCCGCCAAGCCGCGGCACCGCCGAGGGCGCCAGCACCTTGCGCGCCGAGAACGGATCCAGCGCGCCGAGCCACAGCGCCAGCCGCCGCACCGCCGGGGTCAGCACCAGCGACAGCACGAGCGCCAGCACAAAGCCCAGCGCCAGCGCCCTCATCGTCCCCTCCCCCGCCCGCGCCGCGCTGGTCGCGCGGGCTCGCACCCCGCCAGCGCCGCGGCACCGCCTCGCGCTGGCCGACCCCTTACGCTCAGCGCACCCGGGGCCGCAGCGGCACCGCCTCGCGATGGCCGGCAGCGGACGCTCAGCGCCCCCGCGAGGGCGACCGCAGCGACGGCTTCAGGCGATGGATAGCGCTGCGCCGCCGCTGTTGCGGGGGGGCGCGGCATCATGGGTGCGGCCTCGCGGCGCGCTCGCCGACTACTTCTGCCAGGAGCGCCGCGTGGGCGGCGGTGCAGCGCGAGCGGTCGTAGCGCGTCACCGCCAGGGTGCGCGCGCGCGCCGCCATCGCCGCCCGCGCCGGGGCGTCGGCACGCAGCCGGTGCAGCGCCTGCAGGAGGCCGGCGGCGTCGCCGTTGTCCAGCGCGACCCCGACCGCTTCGGTGGCGAGCAGCTCGGGGATGCGGCCGCGGCGCGGGCCGACATAGACGATCGGGCAGCCGGCGCTGAGCAACCCGTACAGCTTGCTCGGCGCCACCAGCCCGGCCAGCTCCGCCTTGAGGGTCACAAGGCCGACGCTGCCCGCCGAAAGGACCGCCGGCAGCTCGGCGCGCGCCTGCGGCGGCAAGAGGTGGACGACCCCGCGCAGCGCCGCCGGCACCCCGGCGACCAGCCGCTGCCGCTGCTCACCATCGCCGACAAACAGCCAGTGCAGCGCGGTGTCCCCGGCCGCCGCCTGCTGCGCCAGCGCGGCGAGCACGGTGTCAAAGTCGTGGCAGCGGCCGTGGTTGCCGGCGTAGCAGATGAGGAACTGGTCGCCCAGCCCGAGGCGCTGGCGCAGCGGGTTGGCGGCCGCTGGCTGCGGCCGGATCTCGCGGGTATCACAGAAGTGGTCGATGACGCGGACGCGCGCCGGTGGGGCGCCCGCGGCGACCAGGCGCTCGGCCATCGCCTCATCCAGGGCGATGACGCGATCGGCGCGCCGGTACAGCGCCCGGGCGAGCGCCGCCAGCGCGCGGGTGACCGGCGAGGTCGGCCGCAGCACGCCCAGCGCCACCAGCAGCTCCGGGTAGACGTCCTGCACCCAGTAGACAAACCCCGCGCCGTGCCGCCGCTGGGCCGCTAGACCGAGCGCCGCCACCATCGGCGGTGTCGATAGCGCCACGACCACGTCGGGCCGCTCTACGGTCAAAAGGGCCGCGAGCGCGCCGCCCAGGAAGCTCGCGTAGCCGCCCGCGCGCCGGACGAGCCGCCCCGCTGCGCTGCGCCCGCCGCCGCCGAGCACCGGCACGCGGACGATGCGGACGCCGCCGTGGAGCGCCCGCCGCGGCAGCTCCGGCCCGGCCCCAGGCTCGGCCTGCTCGCCGCGGTGCGGCAGCCGGTAGCGGGCGGTGCCAGCGAGCACCGTCACCTCGTGTCCCAGCCGAACCAGATCCTCGGCCCAGTCCTGACACAGCTGCGCCGTCGCGGCGATGTCAGGGTAGTAGTACTGGTTTATGAGCAGGACGCGCATCGACCTGGGATCTCTAAGTATGCTGTCCCAAAGGCATTTTACACACAGAGCCGGCCCTGCGCGAGGACAACGGCGCGCGCCGGCGCTTACTGGGCGAGGCCGTGGCGCTTCACATAAGCCAGCAGGGTGAACAGCGACCACACCCGGTAGGTCATGCGCGCGGTCGGAGCCTGCGCGTACGCGGTCCAGACGCCCGTCGCCGCGGCGGTAAGACCGGCGCGCTGGACAAGCTCGGCATCGGCAAAGTGGGCGCTGACCAGGGGTCGCAGGGTGCCGGTCAGGAACCGCTGCAGCGGCAGCGTAAAGCCGCGCTTGCGGCGCGCCGCCGCCGCGGTGCACAGGGGACTGGCCACGGCGGCGACCAGCAGCTGCTTGGTCGTAAGGGTCGGCGCGGGACCGAGCTCTTCGAGCTTGCGCCACAGCTCGGCGTCGCACAGCGGCACCCGCAGCTCGACCCCGTGCGCCATCGACATCACGTCGGCGTCGCGCAGCAGGGTGTTGCGCAGGTAGTGGCGGCGCTCCAGCTGCATCACCAGCTGGTAGGCCCGGTGCACCTGCGCCCGCAGCGAGCCTCCCGAAGGCGGCGGCGGCGAGTCCGCGCCAGCCTCCGGAGCCAGCGCCGCCGCCGAGCTGCTGTCAGGACGGCCGGCCATGAGCTCAGCCGCCTCGGCCGCGGACCACAGGGAGCGCAGCTTAAGGTAGATCGCCGGGGCACGCTCGCCCGCTGGTGAGGTCGCCGCCCCCAGCACCGCTGCCGCCTTGGAGAGCCGCGCCGCAGCGCCAGCCCCCCGCCCGCGCAGCCCCTGAGAGCACTTTTGACCCAGTCCGCCATCGCCACCGGCTGCGCTCAGGTCACCCAGCCAGCCAGAGCGCCGCGGCCGCCGCTCCGCGAGTCCGCCCGCCGGAGCTTGGCCCGCGCCCGCCGGCCGGGGTGCAAGGACACTTGCCAAGAGCTCGGCCACGGCCGCCAGCCGGCCCGTCGCGCCGGGCAGCTTGTCGCCGAGCAGCCACGCCGCGGCGAACAGGTGGTGCAGCCGGTAGCCGTGGAACAGCTCATCGCCGCCCAGGCCGCTCAGCGCGACCTTGTAGCCGGCAGCGCGCACCTGCTGGCTGATCAGGTAGGTGTTGAAGCCATCGATGCTCGGCTGATCCTGGGCGGCGAGAAAGTGCGGCAGCGCCGTCAGCGCCGCCTCCGCCGTCAGCGGACAGTCGTGGTGCACAAGGTGCAGCGCCGCGGCCGTGCGCCGCGCCGCCGCCCCTTCGCTGTGCGGGTCGGCAGCGCCATAGGTGAGGGTGAACGCGCCGAGCTGCGCCGCCGGCTCCGCCGCCCGCGCCAGCACCGCCACCGCCGTCGAGTCCACCCCGCCCGACAGCAGCAGCGCCACCGGCACATCGGCCAGCAGGTGCTGCGCCACCGTCTCGCGCAACAGCGGCGCCAGCTCGCGCGCCTTGGCGTCCAGCGAGCGCGCGGCCGCCGGGCCTGACCCCGGCTGAGCGGAGGCGACCGCCGCCGCCGGGGCGAAACGCTCAAGCCGCGGCGCGCTCAGCTTTCCACCGGCGACCGCGACGCGCAGCAGGTGCCCGGGCGGCAGCGCCACCACGTCGCGCAGGATGGTCAGGGGCTCGGGGATGGCGCCGGTGCTGAGGAAGCCGTGCACGGCGCGCGGCTCCAGGCGCGGGGCCACCGCGCCGGCGCCGAGCAGCGCCCGCACCTCGGAGGCGAAGACCAGGCGACCGTCGGCGTAGCAGTAGTAAAGCGGCTTTATCCCCTGCCCGTCGCGGGCGAGCAGCAGCTCCTGCCGGGTCGCGTCCCACAGCGCCAGCGCGAACATGCCGCGCAGCCGCGAGAGGGCCGCCGCCCCCTGGGCCGCGTAGGCGCGCAGCACGACCTCGGTGTCCGAGTGCGAGCGGAACTGCACCCCGGCGGCGACCAGCTCGGCGCGCAGGGCGGCGTGGTTGTAGACCTCGCCGTTATAGACAAGCAGGTGGGCGCCATCGTCGCTCGCCATCGGCTGCGCCGCGCGCGGCGAGAGGTCGAGGATCGCCAGCCGGGCAAAGGCGAGCAGGCCCGGGGTGCCGTCCGCGGCGGCGAAGCGCAGCGTCTGCTGAGCATCGGGGCCGCGGTGGGCCAGGGTCAGCGCCTCGACGCGCAGCGGTCGCGACCCTGCCGGCTCGCCGAGGTAGCCGCCGAGGCCGCACATGCTAGGCGATCGCCCCCGGCCGCGGCTCCTCCGGGGGAACCACCCACTGCACCAGGAACGGCCCGAGGCAGAGCGCGTCCATGCGGGTCTTGGTAAAGCAGCGCAGGGCGTCGGCGGGCGTGCACACGATCGGCTCGTGCTCGTTAAAGGAAGTGTTGAGCAGCACCGGCACCCCGGTGCGCGCCGCGAAGGCGGCGATAAGAGCGTGGAACTGCGGGCTGTCGGCCCGGTCGACCGTCTGCAGGCGGCCGGTGCCGTCGTGGTGGGTGACGGCGGGGATCTGCGCCCGCCGCTCGGGCCGCACCAGATCCACCAGCAGCATCGCCGGCGACGGCGCGGCGCGGACAAACCAGTCGGCCGCGGCCTCGGCGAGGATCGCCGGCGCAAACGGCCGGAACGCCTCGCGGTGCTTGATCCGCCGGTTGAGCAGGTCCTTCATGTCGGCCCGCCGGGGATCGCACAGGATGCTGCGGTGACCAAGCGCCCGCGGGCCAAACTCCATGCGCCCCTGAAACCAGCCAAGGACGGCGCCGTCGGCGAGCAGGTCGACCGCCCGCTCGCGCAGCGCCGCTTGGTCCAGTCGCGTGAGGCGCAGCGCCGCCCGCGCCGGCGCGCCCGCGGCGTCGACCGTCTCGACGTCGGCGGCCACCGCCTCGCCGGTCGCCCCGGGGGCGGCGCCCACCACCTCGCGCAGCGCCGCCGCGCACGCCGCTTCATCAAATTCCGGGCCGGTATAGGCGTGCGTCATCACCCAGCGCCGCGGCTCGCCGAGGAGCTGGTGCTGCACCCACAGCGCCGCCCCCAGCGAGGTGCCGTTGTCGCCCGCCGCCGGCTGCACGAACAGGCGGCGAAACGGCGTGTGGTCGAGGATCTTGCCGTTGGCCACCGAGTTGAGCGCCACCCCGCCGGCCAGCGCCAGGCTGGTGTGGCCGGTGCGCCGGTGCAGGCCGCGACAGACGTGCAGCACCGCCTCTTCCAGGAGCGCCTGCAGGCTGGCCGCGACGTCGCGGTGGTGGTCGCCGAGCGCCGCCTGCGGCTCGCGCGCCGGCGCTCCCAAGAGCTCTTCCAGAGCCGGCGCGAACAGCCGACCCAGGCGCGGCGAGCCCTCGGCCCAGGTCATGTCGACCCCCTCGCGGCTGTGGCGGAAGTAGCGCAGCTCCAGGCGAAAGCCGCCGTCTTCGTCCAGGTGGATGAGCCGCCGCAGCACCGGCAATAGCCGCGGCTCGCCGTAGGCCGACAGGCCCATCACCTTGCCCTCGTCGCCGTACTTGGGAAAGCCGAGCCACTGCGTCACCGCCGTGTAGAGGATCCCCAGCGAGTGGGGAAAGCGCACCTCGCCCAGGACCTCGATGCGGCTGCCCTGCCCGCGCCCCCACATCGTCGAGACGAAGTCGCCAAAGCCGTCCAGCGACAGCACCGCCGCCTCGGCAAACTCCGAGGCGAACAGCGCGCTGCCCAGGTGCGCCCGGTGGTGCTCGATCTGGTGATACTGCGCCCGCAGCGCCTCTGGCGCCACCCCGAGCGCCGCCGCCAGCGCGTCCTTGCCGCGCTGCACGCGGCGCTGGTTGTGCAGCCGCTCACCAATCTGCCCGAGCAGCTCGCGCCCGCCGCCGCGCAGGGCCCGCTCGGCGACGTGCAGCGCCTTATAGGCCAGATGCACGCGCGGGTCGCGCGAGACCGCGATGTGATCGAGCTCGCCCGGGCGGACGCCCGCCAGCTCGAGGCAGGCTCGCGCCGCCAGGGTCGGGAAGCCGGCGCAGTGCTTGCGGCGGTTCAGCCGCTCCTCTTCAATCGCGTAGGCGAGCCGGCCATCGATGAGGAGGGCGGCGCTGGCGTCGCCGTGATAGGCGTTGAGGCCGAGGATCTTCATCGCCGGCCCCCGCCGGTCCGCGACGTGGCCGAGCCCGCGCGGCCCGGCTGGCCGGCTGCGGGCCGCCGGCCGCCGGCCCGCTGTCCGGCCGCGGCGCGGTCACTGAACTGGGAAGAAGCCATTAAAGTAAAACTGCCACATCCGGCCAAACGTCACGGCGCCAAACGTATTTACGGCGACGCCTAGCAGCACCAGCGCGCGGAACCGCAGGGTGGACAGCGCCGCCTGGCTGCCCAGCCACAGCAGCATTACGATGGCCAGCATGTAGTCGAGGCTGAAGCGGAACCCGAACTGCACGTAGCCGTCGTTTTGGTACATAAAGTCGGCCAGCGCGATCGGCGCCACCGTCGCCCACAGCGCCAGCCGCAGCTCGCGCCGGCGCACCGCGGCGGCGCCGCTGTCAGAGGCCACCGCCGCCGGCCACAGCAGGTAGGCGAGCGCTGGCGTAGTCACCAGCAGCGACAGCCCGTGGTAGCTCACCTGGACGTAGGGCGGGCTCGGCAGCAGCTTGGGCAGCAGGGTGAAGGCGGCGGCCAGGTTGCGCGACAGGTACTGGTAGTTGACCAGGCCGAAGCGCTGGATGTTGTCGGCCTGCATCGTCGTCAGGTAGGTGTGGCCGAACTCGAACGGCCGGCCAAAGCGCAGGTAGTTGTGCACGGCGCCCAGGGTCACAAGGACGAGGACCGGCAGCGCAAAGGACAAAAGCGGCCCGACAAGGCGCCCGAGCGGCAGCTCGCGCAGGCGGCCAAGTGGCCACAGCGCATAGCGGCGCTCGGGGTGGTGGGCGCGCACGAGCTCCAGCAGGAACAGCAGCCCGAACGCCGCCATGGTCGGCCGCGTCAGGTAGACCAGCCCCAGCAGCACCCCGGCGAGCAGCGGCCGCCGCAGCGGCAGGACGCACAAGAGGTACAGCCCGAGCAGCACCAGCGACACCACATGGGCGGTAAACCACACCTGACCGATCACCGAGCAGAAGTACAGCACCGAGCCGAGCCCGAGCAGCAGCACCAGCCACAGCTCCGGCTCGCGCCCGCCGAAGCGCGCGGCTCCGCGAGCGGCCTTTTGAGCGCCCGCAGCGACCCCCGCAGCGACTCCCGTAACGTCGGGCGGCGTTGGCGAGGAGGCCGCGCCAGCCGCCAGGCCGTCGGGCTCTCCGGTGACAAGCCGCGGCAGGCGCCGCAGGACGAGGAACGCCAGCGCCGGGATCAGCCCGGCGAGCAGCACCGTAAAGCCGACGTCGCTCGTGCGGTGGCCGAACAGCGCCACCAGCGGCAGCATCAGCACCGCCGGGCCGGGCGGGAACGACACGTAGTACTTTTTCGACCGCGCGCTGATCTCGCTGTCGCCGAGCGAGCGCACCTCCCCCTGCAGGGTGCGGAAGCGCTGCGGCCCGCTGCGCAGGAACTGCCCCCGCAGCGTCGAGCCATCGCGCAGGGTGAGCTGCTCGACCTCGGCCCAGTCATTGGTGTGCGGCGGTGGCCCCCCGAGGTCCAGCCGCCGGTGCAGCCAGCTGTCGGCGAGATAGACGAAGTGAGTGTCGGTCGACGGGTGGCGCAGGCGCGGCCCGGCGGTGCCGGCGTACACGGCGGTGAACAGCACGTAGATAAGCAGCGCCAGCTTGCGATCGCTCATCGCGGCTCTCCGGCCGGTCGCGGGCGGCCCGGTCGCTCGTAGACGGTGACGATCGGCACGCCCTCATGGGTGAGCACGAAGCTCGGACGGGTGGTGCCAAAGGCGTCCCAGATCCAGTACTCGTACTTGTTGAAGTGCTTCTCGTGGATGACCAGGGCGATGTCGCTGGCGCGCACGCCAGGCTCCTCCAGCCCCGAGTCGTACAGGTCGCGGCGCAAAAGGCCGTCCTTCTGGCTCATCTGCAGCTGGTTCCAGTTGGCATCGTGAAAGTAGATGGGCGCCCCGGGCGCGGCCTGGGCGTTGAGCCAGGGGAAGACGCCGCGCACCGCGTAGCCCCAGAACTGGCGGTTCATGCCCAGCGTCGCGCCGCCGGTCGGCCCGCCGGCGAGCAGGTTGTAGTGGCTGAGCGCGTAGGGGTGCGAGCGCCGCACCTCCAGCAGCGGCGGCCCGAGCGCGACCAACAGCAGCACCGCGGTCAGCGCCGGACGGACCCGCGCCGCCAGCGGAAACGCCGCCGCCACCCGCGCGACCACCACCGAGAGCCCGACGCCGCCAAGCAGCGCCAGGAACGGCATGGCCGGCAGCCAGTGCTTCTCCGCCCCGAAGATCGGCGTCCCCGGCCGCATGATGACCAGGATCGGCCACAGCACCGATAGCGCGACGAGCAGCCCCGGCGCGGCGTCGGTCTCCCCGGCGGGCGCCGCCGGCCGCGCCACCGAGCGCCGCAGCAGCGCGAAGCTGCCGACGGCAAACAGCACCAAGGTGGTCACCGGCGTGGTCAAAAGCGTCATCACCGGCACGTAGTGCCAGGGGTAAGGGGGCTTGTTGTAGTTCTGCCCGAGGTACTCGATGTTGTAGTGCACATGGTGCAGGTGGAAGCCGAGGTAGCTGCCAAAGCGCTGCACCGGCGCCCCCCACAGGTACGGCCACAAGAGCAGGTAGACCAGCGGCCCCAGCACCGCCATTGCCACCGCCCACGGCGCCGCCACGTAGCGCCCGACCGCCAGCACCTTGGCGAAAAGGCCCGGCAGCGACCGCAGCCCGCGCAGGCGCCCGCGCCGCACCCACAGCGAGTGCCCGAGCAGCACCAGCGGCAGAAAGAACGTGTTGTGCTTGGTCGCAAGCCCCAGGCCGAGCAGCACCCCGGCGGCCACCGCCCACCGCCGCGAGCCGCTCTGCTGCGCCCGCAGGTAGGCCCAGGTGATAAGAAAGATCATCGCCGCCACCGGCGCATCGAAGCAGGCAAGCTGGGCGTGGAACACATGGCGCGGCAAGAGGATCGCAAGGCCCGCCGCCCCAAGCCCCGCCGTGCGACCCCAGCAGCGCGCCGCGAACAGGTACACCGCGGCGACCAGCAGCCCGGCCAAAAGCTGCGTCGGCAGCCGCATCGCGTCGCCCTGCTTGAGCAGGCCGAGGGTGCGGTGGCGGTGCGGGTAGCTAAGCGGGTGCAGGCCGCTCTCGCTCGGACAGCTGCAGCGGTGCAAGAGCCGCCACGAGAGGCCAAACAGCGTCTTCATGAGCGGCGGGTGCTCGCTGTTGTAGCCGAAGTAGCGGTCGATGAAGCGCGGCGAGAAGGGCTCCTTGAAGCGGCCGGCGCGCAGCGCGGTGAGCGCCTCTTCGTAGTAGGCGATGTGGTTCTCGGCGGCGGTGAAGTAGTAGCCCTCGTCGCGAGTGAAGCCCTGGGTGCGGCTGGCCAGCTGCAGCCCGACCGTGGTCAGCACAAGCAAGAGCAGCCCGACCGCGACGTCCAGCGCCCGGCCCCTCATCGCCGCAGCTCCCCGTGCAGGGCGACAAAGTGGTTCTGCGCGCTCGCCGCCGCCAGCTCCAGGCGCACAACGTGGCTCGAGCGCGCCGGGCCGGCCGGCAGCTCCAGCTCATGTTTTGCAAACCCCTGGGTCACCGCGATGGTGAGCGGCACCCGCCGGGCGCCCTGATCCAGGTCGACCACGACCTGCGCCGGGCCCACCGCCGTCTTGCGCGCGTGGTAGTCGTGCAGGCCGAGCCACAGCACAAGGCGGCTGCCCTGCCAGTCGGCGTCGGCGATCGAGTACTCGAGGATCGTCCGCTGCCCCTGGGCCAGCGTCGCCACCACGCCGTAGCGCGGCCGGTAGTCGACCTCCATGACGCGGCGCTCGACCGTGGCGCTCGGGCAGCGGAAGGCGCCGGCGGCGCCGCGCGCCGGGTGGGCGGTGGGGACCGGACCGCTCCACAGGCACGGCACCTCGGGCCCCCGCGACCCCTCGCCCCCGGCGACCTGCGCCACCTGCGCGGTGAGCAGCTGCGCCGTCAGGTCGTAGGACACCGCCACCGGCGCCTGCTCGTACAGAGACAGCGTGAGGTGGCCAAACTCGCGCCGGGCGCGCGCGGTCAGCCCGGTCAGCTCGGCTGCCAGCTCGTCGTTCAGCCTGGCCGCCCCGGCCTGCCCGAGGGTGACCGTCCAGATGCGGGCGTACCGTCGCGAGTCGGCGCGCCCGAGCATGGTCACCGGCATGAGGTCGCCGAGCTCGCGCTGCCCGAGCTGGGTCAGCCAGGCCGGCGCGAAGTCAATGAGATCGCCGGCGCGAAACTCGGCGCGCACGGCGGCGCAAGCAGCCTGCAGGTCGGCCGCAGGCAGCACCCGCGGCCCGAGCGCGGCGCCGCTCTCGAGGGCCGCGACCACGACGACCAGCGCCAGCAGCGCCAGCGCCGGCCCCCGTCGCGACGGCGGCGGTCGGTCGGCCACCGCGGTCGGAGCCGGCGGGTCGGCCGGGGCCTCCGCTCTACGCAACAGCTCCGCCCCGAGCAAGCTGGCGGCCGCCGACTCCGGGGCCACCAGCCAGGGCGGCGGCGGCGGCGGCGAAGCAGACTGACAGGGAGAGACATTCACGGCGCGGCATCCTATCACGTCCGCGGCCGCCGGCGAGCGCACGCGCCTACACGATCTGGAACCGGGACGACGGCTCGAAGTACCCCGCCTCGGGCCGATCGAGGTTGACGCGCACCACCGGCACCGGGTCGGCGATGCCCTTGACGGTCAGGACAAAGCGCGGTCCGACGCGCAGCCCCGGGGTCTTGCTAAGCTTCTCGCCCAGGTCGGCCGGCAGCAGGATGTCGCCGGCGTGCGCCTCGCGCAGCATGCGGGTGCACAGGAGCAGGGTCTGGCCGTAGTAGTCGAGGCGGCTGTTCTGCGTCACCAGGTGGCACGGCCCGGCGTACATGCCGATGCGCAGGGCGAGCGCCGCCGCCCGCGGGTTCGCCGAGCGGAACGTCGCCATCGCCCGCTGCGCCGCCAGCGCCGAGCGGATCGCCGCTTCGCTAGTCTGGAACGCCGCCAGCACCGAGTCGCGCTCGGTCTTGATCAGGCTCCCCTGCTCCTGCTCGATGCCGAAGCGGAGCAGCTCGAAGTGCTCCTGCACCACGCGGAAGGCGCCGCCGTCGCCGAGCTGGGCGCACAGCTCGGGCCCGCCGACCAGCTCGCTCAGCCACAGGGCGACGTACGGCACCTCGCGCAGGACCCCCGGCCGCAGCAGCTGGTCGGCGAACAGCTTGCGGAACATCGGGTGCAGGGTCACCGCGTGGCCGCTGAGGTTGTCGCGCGGCCAGTCGATGCGCTCCAGCTTGAAGTGCCGGGCCTGCGCCGTGGGGTGGATGATCTCCAGGGTCCCGCCCATCGCCACCTCGACCTGCGGCGGCGCGATGGTGTCGGTGACGGTGATGCGCGACTGCGGCGGCCCGAGCGTGCTGACCAAAAGCCGGCCGGTGGGACCGCCGCGGGCGAACAGCTGGTACTCGCCGGGCTCGGTCGGGGCGACGAGCTGGGTCTGGCCGCTCGCCGGCAGCAGCAGCTGCACCAGCACGTGCGACGACTGGCTCGGGCTGCAGCTGGCGTAGACCGCCTGCTCGTAGGGGCGGATCTCGGGGGTCGGGCGGAAGGTGACCTCGACCGAGCGCTCAAAGTCGATGGGCACCCGCAGGTCGCACAGCTGGCAGTAGCTCTCTTCGTCGAGGTCGCTGAGCTTGCCGTGCCGGCTGGCGGGCCGGCGGCAGCTCGGGCACAGCACGTCCCAGCTGAGCTGGAGCAGGCCGTGCGCCGCCGCGGTCAGGCAGACGGTGAGCAGCGACTCGCGGCTGTGCGCCCAGGCGTCGGCCAGCGCATAGGGCTGCAGCACGTCGGCCTCCAGGTCGTCGAGCCCGCGCAGGTGGCCGGCCAGCTTGGCGAGCAGCGGGTGCTGCTCCCCCGGCAGGTTCTGGGCGACGTGGGACTGCGCCCGCAGCAGCGCCTCCTCATCGAGGATCACCGGCTGAAACAGCAGGTTGTCGCCGCGGGTGTGAGCCCCGTCAAGCTGGTGCAGCACCCGCAGCTGGTTCCACATGGTGATGAGCGCGGTCAGCTGGATGAGCGGCGCCAGCGCCGGGAAGCGCGGCACCATGGTCAGCTCCACCTCGAGCTTGGTCCCCGATAAGAGCGGCGTCAGGCGGTACTTGAGCTCCAGGCTGGCCAGCGCTCCGCGGTGCAGCAGGCGCCGGATCGCCAGGTAGCTCGGGGCGATCCACTGCGGCGGCGGCTCGGCAAAGGCGATCGAGCGCCGCCCGGTGCGGGTGCGCAGGAGATAGCGGGCCGCGCCCTCCGACGACAGCGGCTCGCGGGTGAGCGGCGCCTGCCCCAGCGCACGGTTGAGGCGCTCGCTATCGGCCAGCCATGCGAACAGCGCCTTGGGCGATGACACACAGTCCAGCGCCCGCCTGATGACGATCGCTTCCAACAGACCTCGCTAGCATAACAGGCTAGGGGAAAGGCCCTGGGTCATCAAGTAGCGCCCCCGATGGCTTGCGGAATCGGGCTACTAGATAAATTACTTACTTGTGCGGGCGCGGATGATGTCGACGATGCGCCGCGCCCCACGCTGGTTGTCGGCGAGGAACTGGCCCACGGTGGTGAGCAGCGCCTGCTGCTCGGCGGCGGTGAGGTCAGTGCCGCGCAGCCCGGCGGTGCCGGCAGCGGGCCGGTTGAGCTCGACCACCGTCTCGCCGAGGTAGTCGGCCGGGTAGCGGCCGCTCGCGTCGGCGCGAAACAGGTTCTTGCCCACCGCCAGCAGGGTGTTCTGGGGGTCCAGCGGCAGGCTGCGCCGCAGCACCGCCCCGCCGCCGTCGAGCGCGCCGTTCTGCGGGTCGGCGCCGAGGCCCACCGCGTGCAGCAGCGGGACCAGGTCGGTGTCGTCCTGCAAGAGCTGCAACAGATCCGCGGAGAGCGTCAGCAGGCTCTGGAACCGCACTGCGTCCGGCGTGCCGGCCCCCGGATCGGCCAGCAGGTAGGACAGCAGCTGGCCGAGGCCCCGGCTCGCCGCCGGCACATCGGCCACCGCCCCCAGCGCGTCCACTGCTCCCGCCATCACCGGCCCGAGCAGCGCGCTCTGCAGGTCGCTGTACAGGCCGCGCTGCGCCCAGGCTGCCAGATCCCCGGCCTTGCCGTGGCTTAGCACCCGATCGCGCAGGTGGTCCAGGGTCGCCAGCAAAAGCCCGCGCAGGCGCGGGTTCTGGAACTTGAAGCCGCCGGCCACCGGACGCGCCAGCAAGAGCTCGTCGTAGGCGGCGCTGCGCGCTGCCACCCACTGCGCCTGCCGCTGCAGCGCCGTCGCGTCGCCGGCAAAGCGCGCGTTCTTCTTCAGGTAGGCATCGGCGAGCAGATCGTAGGGCGTCACCACCCCCTCAGCGGCCGCCGCCAACACATCGCCGATGACCGGATCGCCGGTGCGCTGAAACGTCGGCTTGCCGTCGTTGCGCCGGGCCGCAGTGCGGCCATCGCGGAAGACCAGCGGCCCGCCCAGGCGCGGCGCCTCGGGATCGAACAGCCAGCGCATAAGCCGCGTCACCGCCTGCGCCACCGGCAGGTTCGAGCCGTCATCGAGCCGGGTGCTGGAGAGCAGCGGCGCCAGCTGCGTCGTCGCCGTCCACAGATCGCCCTGCCCGAGCACGGCGGCCAAAAGCGGCTCGTAGCGCACGACCCCGCTGTGCTGCTGCTGCGGCTCGTAGGGGACATCGAAGGTCACCGACTGCGCGGTCGACCAGTGGCGGTGCAGCACCGACAGCAGATCGGCGAGGATCTTCACCGCGTTGCGCTTCTGCACGCAGCTGCCCGAGCCGTCGCGGGCGGTGCACTCCTGGTAGCGGGCGAAGGCGTTCACGATCGGCCGGAACGCGGTGTAGAAGTTGACGTTCTGCTTCAGGTTGCCCGAGGTGTCCTTGGGGTGCACTGCCTCGAAGGCGAACAGCGCGCCGTCGTGGTAGGCCTGCAGCGAGGTGTTCTGGTTGCTGCACAGCGTCCCCTCGCGCTTGGGCGCGCACGAGCCGTAGTCGAGCGTGGTCTTGAAGAAGTCGGCGCGCTGGTTGTTGTTCTGAAACAGCATGCGCCCAAGCTGCTGCGGCGCCGGATAGGGGTTAAAGCCCGGGATGCCGATGAGCGAGCCGAGGCCGCCGAGCAGATCCAGCGCCTGCGCCTTGAGCTTGAGCCCGGGGTCGGTGATCGTGTTGAGGAAGTTGGCGTAGGGGTCCTGGTTTTTCACCGACTGATCGGCGATGGACAAGAGGAAGTAGCTGGCGACGTCGTCGATCTTGTACAGCGCGCACGGCGCCGCCGGGCCGGCGATCGAGATGTTGATGCCGAGGATCGACAGGTTCACGTAGGCGCCCTGCCGGTTGCACAGCTGCACCCCGTTGGTGTCGTGCAGGACGTGCAGGACGCGCTGCAGGATCGAGCGGTTGTTCTGCGGGTTGGCCGGATCCTTGTCGAGGTCCGAGTCGGGCAGGTTGCGATTGACCAGCTTGCCGAGCGAGCCGACGATCGGCGACGGGCTCGGCACCGTGTAGTCGAGCTGGCTCTGGTTCATGAAGATCAGGCTGCGGTCGGTGGCCAGGATCGCCGCCAGCTGCCCGAGGTCGGCGGCCGCCGGATCGCCGAGCGCGGCGATGAGATCGCTGACCAGCGCCGGCTGGCGGAGCAGGCGCACCAGGATCGGCGCCAGATCGTCAAACAGCGTCGAGTTTGGCGCCAGCGCCGCCGCGTCGTAGCTCGGTTTGCGCGACTCATCGTAGGCCTTGCCGAGCGCGTCGAGCAGGCGGACCACCGCCGACTCCTGGTTGAGCAGGAGCAGCTGGGTGCCGCGCAAGAGCTGCTGCAGGTCGGCGCCGCTGCCGTCGCTGCTGCTCGTCGAGTAGGTGAGCAGCTGGAGGTAGCCGTAGGCCAGGTCGAGCAGCGGCGACTGCGCCGCATCAAAGCCCGGGTAGTCCAGGCCCGGCTGGCCGGGGTAGTCGCGGTGCGCCGGCACCCGCGGCCCGAGCAGGTGGCCGGCCCCGCGCAACAGCCGCAGCGGCACGTCGCGATCCGGAGCCAGCAGCGCCGCCGACTCGCGCAACAGCGCCGCCAGCACGGTGTCGTCGAGGTTCTGGTAGCGATAAAGGGCCGTGGTCCCGCCGGCGGTGGTCAGCGCCCGCCCGACCGCGTCCCGGCCGGCGGCGTTGTCGGGCTTCTTGCTGTCGAGCAGCGGGAACGGCGAGATCGCCGGCAGCGCCGCCCCGCTGGCGCCGACAAAGCGACCGCTTACGTCCAGGTCCGCCAGGCCGTCCCCATCCTTGTCGACAAACGGCGCCGGCAGCACGCCGCCGGGGGTGTTGAGCTGCGGCGCCCCGCGCGGGTCGCGCAGGACCGCGTAGTAGCCCTGCCCGCTCGGCAGGGTGGCGAGCTCCGGGTTCTCGGTCAGCATGAGGCGGCCGAGCAGGCGGGCGCTGCGCTCGGGGTCGGTGAGCTTGGGCACTGCAGTCGCCGCCGCCAGCTCGCGGGCGATGCCGCTAAAAAGAACGAGCCGGCCGGCCGCGCCGGGGGCGTCATCGAGCCCATCGCTGGACGGCCACAGCACCGGCAGCGCGGCGCTGACATTGGCGGTAAGCTGCGGGTAGCCGACCACGCCGCGCGCCAGCCCGCCCTCGGTCACCTTGAGCCGATAGCCGCTGCGCAGGCTCAGCCGCGTCACCGCGGCCACCGCCAGCGGGTCCTGGGCCATGGCGCTCAGCACCGCCCCCGTCCCCTGCACCGCCTGCGCCGCCGCCTCGCCGTCGAGCGCCGGCAGCGTCGCCCGCAGCGCCTGATCGAGCGCATCGTAGAGCGCCGCCGGCACCATGGTGTCGACGTTGCCGATGATCGCCTGGCGCTGCGCCGCGACCTCCTGCATGAGCTGCGGCGCCCCCGCCGGCGGCGCGGCGCCGTCGCGACACATCGCGCGGTAGCCGACGCCCGAGGCATCCAGGGTCGGCCGGCGCCCGGCGTTGTAGTCGGCGAGCTCGCCGCTGTAGGCAAGGCGCTGGCAGGTCTCGGCGTAGGCGATCTCGCCCAGGGTGCGCGGCGGCGACGGCGGCGCCTCGCGCTCGCCCAGGCCTGCATCGCAGGACCCGAGCGCCGCGCCAAGGCCCACGGTCCCCACGTACAGCAGCGCCCTCCCCAACAAGTGCCGAGCTTCCCGCTTAGATTGCCTCATTGGGCTTTTGTATCTCGAAGAGCGGGCGCTGTCACGGCGCGTCTAATTCACCGCACCTGCGGTCGACTTGCCCCCTGCCGGCGCCTGGGCAGGGTGCACCCCGGCGCCGCAGCCGGTTCGCGGCCGGCCGCCGGCGGCCTGGCTGGCTGCCGGCACTGACGCTGTCAGTTTATGGCTTGTGGCCGGGAGCCTGTGGCCGGGAGCCTGTGGCCGGAAGCGGCCGCCCTGCTCGCCCGATGGGCCGCGCAGGGCTTACAGGCCGACGCAGCAGCACTCTACGGCGGAGTCGGAGACAAACGGGTCGGTGCACTGGTAGCTGCGCACGGGCGCGCCGGTGCACAGCTCGTTGTCGAACGACATGCCGCCCCAGCTCTTGCTGGGGTCGGCCGAGTGCTTGCAGCCAAAGTTCTGGCAGCCGCGGTTCTGGCTGGCGCAGTACTCGCCGCAGTTTGAGTACTTCTCGAGCTTCTTGGTGACGCAGGCCGACAGCTGCGGCTCGCCCTTCTGCTGCGGCGGTCCGCTGCTGCCCACCCCCAGGGTGGCGCAGGAGGCGCCGAGCGCGAGCAACAGACCCGCCGCACCCAGGCGGGCAAGCAAGGCGAGGCGACGGACCGCAGGGGATGAGGGGCGAATAGACTTGGGCATCATCGTTACATGTTAACGAAAACTGCAGCGGGATCGAGCGCCGCGCGCGCCAGCCGCTGCCCCCGGCGAGCAGCCCGCCCAGCGCAAGCAGCCTGTCCAGCGCAAGCAGCGCCTCACGCGAGCAGCGCCGCGAAGAACGCCGCGCGCATCGGGTCGCCGTAGCCGCCTCCTCCCGGGGACTCGCTGCGCAGGATGTCGCCGGCGCGCAATAAGAGCCGCACCTTGGCCGGCAGCGGTCGCGCCGCCCCGGCACGGATGAGCGTGTCGCGGCCGATCTGACCGGGCCCGCCGCCGCCCAGGCCGTAGGGTGGGCGCCGCCGCCGCTCGCCGCACAGCTCGAGGTGCAGGTCTTCGAGCAGCAACAGCTCGCGCACAAGGCCGCTGCCCCCGCTGTGCACGCCGCCCCCGCCCGAGTCGTCCCGCAGCGCCAGGCGCAGCACGCGCACCGGCAGCCGCTGCTCGATGAGCTCGCAGGAGAGCGCCCGCGGGCCTGGCGGCGCGTGCTGACCGCTGGCCCCAGCCGCCGTCGGGCTGGCACCGAGGCCCCCGGCCAGGGACTCGCGCAGGTACAGGCGGCGGGTGCCCGCTGACGCCACGGCATCGCTGGCCGGCGCGCGCAGGACAAGCGCGCTGTGGGTGCCGGCGCCGGCGGCGCGGAGCGGCTGCGGCAGCGCCTGGCTCAGCGCGCCGAGCACGACGTCGACCACCCGCTGCGCCGTCTCGGTCGCGCCGGCGGCCACTGCGTGGTCGGGTCCGGCGTCGAGCAGCGAGCCCTTGCGCAGGTTGAGCTCGACCAGGCCGTGCAGCCCATCGTTGGCCGCCACCCCGACCGGCAGCAGGGTCATGAGGGCGCAGCGCACCGCCGCGTGCACTACGGCGGCCACCGTGTTGAGGGCGCCGGCCGTGGCATCGGCCGACTCGCGAAAGTCGAAGCTGAGGCGGCGACGCTCGGGGCTTGACCCCAGCTGCACGGTGACGCGGATGGGCAGATCGCTCGCTCCGGCGCCGTCGTCATCCAGGCTGTCGGCGAAGGCGTAGACGCCGCCGGGCAGGCGCTGCAGTGCCGCCGCCAGGGCGGCCCGGGTCTGTTCCTGCTGCTCCTCCATGCGCTTTCGCACCGCCGCGGCGCCGTGTCGCTTGTCCAGCGCCCGCAGGTGGTGCGCCCCCCAGCGCAGGGCTCCGCGGGCCGCCTTGATGTCGGCGCTGGCGACGAGCGGGTCGCGCTGCTTGTGGACCAGCGACTGCAGGGCGGCATCGGTGAGCAGCGTCGGTCCCAGGCGCCAGCCCTCCTGCTCGGCGGTGCGCGGCCGGCCGGCGAGGCGGGTGGTCTCGGCGGCGTGAAAGCTGCGGTAGCGCGGCCCGACGGCCGGTGGCAGCTCGGCAAGCGACTCGCCGGGCGTCGGCAGGGGCAGCGCCTCGGCCGCGAGGTCCACCTGCGCCTCGGGCGGGCCGGCGGGCGACTCGGCCCAGTCGCCGCGGCCGAAGCTCACGGCCAGATAGCCGAGCGACGCTCCGTCGCTGCCAGCCAAGAGGGTGAGCAGGGTCAAGGTGCCCAGCTCGCTGCCGCCGTCCCACGGGTCGCTCACCGCCAGCACCTGCTCGGGTTGCAGGGCCGGGTGGTGGGCCAGCGCCGCCCGGACCTGCGGCCCGAGCGCCCCGGCGCGCAGCATGTCCCCGTGCTCGGCGACGGTAAAGCCCTGGCGATCGAGCAGGGCACAGGCGAGCTCGCCGCCGTGAGCGAGCGCCGGCGATAGCGCGCTGTGCTCGACGCCAGCGGTCATCTCGGCGAGGATGCGGGCGAAACGATGTCGCCACAGCGCCTGCACGAGCGCTGCGGGCGGCCCGTCGGGCGGCGCGGCGGCGTCAGCGGACTGGGTCAGCGGTTCCATGCCCATGGCGCTCACAGGTAGTACACAAAGCCGAGCAAGACCTGCGCATGCGACCCGTAGCCGACAAACGTCGGCGCGGCGGCGGGGTCGAGCTCAAACTGCGCCGAGCGGACATCGCCGCTATTCAGCGGGACGAGCGGCACGTAAAGTAGCCGGCTCGACAGCCGCAGCGAGAGGGCGCTCGCCGCTGCAGCGTGCAGCGGCACCTCGAGGTCGACCGTGAAGTGGGCGCCGATGACGGCCTTGACCGGCTGACCTATCCGCTGGCCCCAGGCGATCGAGGTGTCGCCGGCGGTGCGCACCAGCTCGAACGACGGGCCAAGGCCGACGCGGACGCCGTGGAGGAAGCGCGCCAGGTAGCCGGTTCCACCGGCGGCGGCCAGGATGCTGAGCGGCCGCAGATCGAGCAGCAGGGGAACCGACACCCGGTCGGGAAACGCCGGCGGCGCGGTGTCGGTGCCCGGCTGCTTCTGCGGCACCGCCGCCTGCCCGGCGACCGAGAAGAGCCCCAGGGCGACGCCGAGGTGACCGCGCCACAGCACCGTCGCCTCGACGCCTCCGGCCCACAGCAGGCAGGCCCCGCTACCGTCCGGCAGCGGCAGGCTGCGGCTGGTGCCGCCGACGTCGCAGCTGCGGCTGTCAGGCTGAACCCCGCCGGCAATCGCCAGGCCGATGGTCGTCGCCCCCAGGCTACCGAGGTCGGCGCGCGCCGCCCGCGGGCCAAGCCCCGGAAACAGCGCCAGCAGCACCGCCAGCACCCCCGCCCAGCCGCTGCCGCGCGGCCGCCTCTGGCTCCAAAAGAGCCGGTGGCGGGCGCGCGGTGAGGGGTCGCTCGCAGTGGCTCTCCGACGGGGAGATACCCGCAGCCGGCAATTTAACGGTGGAAGCAGCGCCATGCGCGGCGGAGCGTATCAGGTAAGCCAGCCGCCGCCAATTGCGACCCCGATCCTGATTTGGCTACAGTGGGGCCAGAAACCCACCGTGAACATTCGCACCAAACTAACTAGCCTCCTGTCGGGGCTGCTCCTGGTGGTGCTGGGGGTCAGCACCCTCGCGGGGCGGGTGATGATGGCACGGCGCGTCGACGACAACATGCGCAAGGAGGCCGAGGCGACGGCGCAGGATCTGGCGCTCAACCTGGAGGACTACCTCAAGCGCGAGCGCTCGGACGAGGAGGTCAAGGCCAAGCTCGAGGAGTGGCGCGGCCGCCACCGCATCTTCGAGCTGTCGCTGCTACTCGACAGCGAGAGCGGCGAGCAGGTGCAGATCGTGGTGCCGCAGTCCGGCGGGGTCGAGATCTCCTACCCCGAGCGGCCGCGCCGACCGCGGCCCGAGCGCGCGGCCTACGACAGCCGGCGCGCCCTGTGGGACGGCGGCGACGCCCAGCGCGCCCCCAGCCAGCGCGGGGTCGAGCCGCTGTGGCGCCTTGCCGAGCGCGGCCCATCGTCGCGCTGGGGGCAGATCTTCCCGACGGTGCCGCAGCCGCCGCGGCGCAGCCGCAACATCAAGACGAGCGAGGATCGGGCGGCCTGCGCGCGCTGCTTCTCGGCGACCTGGGTGCTCGACCCGAGCGGCCCGCAGCGCGGCCAGCTGCGGGTCACCGTCCCCATCGATCGTTACGATCAGGTGCTGCGCGACCAGCTGCGGGTCTCGGCGATCACCGGCTTCGGGGCGCTGCTTTTGCTGCTGCTGGCCACCGCGTGGATCGTCCACCGGGTGGTGGCGCGGCCGGTCTCGGCGCTGGCGGCAGCGATGCGCGAGGTCGAGCACGGCAACCTGCACCGCCGCGTCGACCAGGAGCTGGACGACGAGGTCGGCAACCTGTCGCGCGGCTTCAACGCCATGCTCGACCGGCTGGCCCAGGCCGACGAGGAGATCCGCGCCCTCAACGCCCGCCTGGCCGATGACATCGCGGCGGCGACGCGCGACCTGCAGGCCAAAAACGAGGCGCTGCTGCAGATGAACCAGCTGCTGCTGCAGGTGCAGCGCGAGCTCGGCGACAAGGAGCGGCTGGCGGCGCTCGGGCAGCTGGCGGCGCAGCTAGCGCACGAGATCGGCACCCCGCTGGCCGCGGTGTCCGGGCACCTGCAGCTGGCGACCTACGGGCAGGACGTGCCGCCCGCCCTCCGCGAGCGGCTGCACGTCGCCACCGGCGAGCTGTCGCGGGTCTCCAAGATCATCCGCGACTACCTGGACCACACGCGCGCCGCCAAGCCGACGATCGCCGCCACCGACCTGCGGCGCCTGGTCGAGGAGGCGGTGCGCATCACCACCTCGGCGTCGCGCCGGCCGGGCGTGCGCATCATCCACGAGCTCGACCCCCAGGTGACCGAGCTTTACACCGACCCGGGGCTCCTGCGGCAGATCCTCATCAACCTGCTCGGCAACGCAATTGATGCGACGCTGGCGGCACGGCCCGGCGAGCCTGGCACGCCGTCGCCGCCGGGGCGCATCGTCATCGCGGCGCGCCGGGTACCGCCGCCTGGCGCCGAGTCCAAGGGGCCGGCCCAGGTCGAGCTGGCGGTGCGCGACGAGGGGACTGGCATCGCCGCCGAGGATCTCGGGCGCATCTTCGAGCCCTTCTACACCACGAAGGGACGCGGCCGCGGCACCGGCCTCGGGCTGTCGATCTGCCGCGAGCTGGCGCGCACCCTGGGCGGCACCATCACCGTCGAGAGCACGCCCGGCCAGGGCTCGACCTTCGCGGTGCGGCTGCCGCTGACCCTCGTGGCGCCGTAGCGCCGGGAGCGGGATCGTGTACCGTAGGGCGCGATGCACCTTTTAGCACCGCACGCACTGATCGTTGAGGACGAGGAGCCGTTCCGCGGCGTGGTCGGCGAGATCCTGCAAGGGGCCGGCTACGAGGTGACGCTGTGCGCCAGCGGCGAGCGCGCCATCGAGCTGGCGCAGCGCCCGCTGCCCGGGGCGCGGCCGATCGATGTGGTGATAAGCGATGTGCGGCTGGGCGACGGGCCCGATGGCATGGAGGTGCTGGCGGCCTTTCAGCGCGCCCAGCCGCAGACCCCGGTCATCCTGATGACGGCCTTTGGCGACGTCGAGAACGTGATGAAGGCGATCCAGCAGGGGGCCTACGACTACATCTCGAAGTTTCCGTTTCAGCCGCGGGAGCTCGTGCAGACCATGGAGCGGGCGCTGGAGCGCCGGCGGCTTCTGGAAGAAAACCGCGCCCTCAAGCGCGACGGGCGGGGCCGCATGCGCGAGATCGTCGGCCGCTCGCCGGCGATGCTCGAGGTCTATAAGCTGGTGGCGCGGGTGGCGGCCTCCATGTCGACGGTGCTGGTGGTGGGCGAGTCGGGCACCGGCAAGGAGCTGGTGGCGCGCGCCATCCACAACCACTCGCCACGGGCGCAGGGGCCGTTTGTCGCCGTCAACTGCACGGCGCTCACCGAGACGCTGCTGGAGTCGGAGCTGTTCGGCCACGCCCGCGGCGCCTTCACCGGCGCGGTGGCGAGCAAGCGCGGCCTGTTCGAAGAGGCCCAGGGCGGGACCCTGTTTCTCGACGAGATTGGCGACATCAACGGCAAGATGCAGGCGCAGCTGTTGCGCGTGCTGCAGGAGGGGGAGATCCGCCGCGTCGGCGGCAGCGAGCCGATCCGCGTCGATGTGCGGGTGGTCGCCGCGACCAACCGCGACCTCGAGGACGAGGTGCAAAAGGGCCGCTTCCGCGAGGACCTTTACTTTCGCATCAACGTCGTCACCATCCGGCTGCCGCCGCTGCGCGAGCGGCCCGAGGACATTCCGCTGTTGGTCGATCACTTCCTCAGCAAGTACGCCCAGCGCGAGGGTCGCCCGGAGTCGGGGATCACCGAGGCGGCGATGGAGCTGTTGCGCCGCCACGGCTGGGCGGGCAACGTGCGCGAGCTGGAGAACGTGGTCGAGCGGGCGCTGGCGCTGAGCAAGAGCGGCATCATCCTGCCCTCGGACCTGCCGGCCGAGGTGCACGGCGGCGAGAGCCGACCGCCGGCGCTCGCGGCGAGCAGCCTGGTCGACGATCGGCCGACGCTCGCCGAGCTGGAGCAGCGCTACATAAACCTCATCCTCCAGCAGGAGGGCGGGAACAAGAAGCGCGCCGCCGAGATCCTCGGCATCGATCGCCGCACGCTCTACCGCACCCTGGAGCGCGGCAGCGGCGGCGCCCTGGCGGCCGAGCGCGGCACAGATGGCGAGGACGCGTAGGCGGCGGTGCCTCTGGGCAGTCGGCTCCATGACGCCAGAGGTGACAGGAGCGCCGGCGCTGGTCTAGCATCCGGGCCGATGCGGGTGCTCGGGCTTGAGTCGTCATGCGACGAAACTGCGTGCGCGGTGGTGGAGATCGCCGACGAGGCGGGTGACGCGAGCGCGCCGGCGGTGGTGGTGCGCGCGGACGTCATCGCCACCCAGACCGCCATCCACGCCCGCTGGGGCGGCGTGGTGCCCGAGGTGGCGGCGCGGCAGCATGTCCAGAACGTGATCCCGGTCATCGCCGAGGCGCTGGCGCAGGCCGGCCTCACCCTGGACGACCTGGACGCGGTGGCGGTGACGCGCGGCCCGGGCCTTATCGGGGCGCTGCTGGTGGCGGTGCAGGCGGGCAAGGCGCTGGCCTTCGCGCGCGGGCTGCCGCTGGTCGGGGTGCACCACCTGGAAGGGCACCTGCTGGCCGCTTACTTGTCCGGGGCAGGGCCAGGGTCGGCGAGCGAATCGGCGGACGGGGCGCCGCATCGGCCGCCGCCGCTGCCGCACCTCGGCCTGCTCGTCTCGGGAGGGCACAGCTCGCTGGTCCGGGTGCGCGACTTTGGCAGCTATGAGGTCCTGGGGGCGACGCAGGACGACGCGGCCGGCGAGGCTTTTGACAAGGTGGGCAAGCTGCTCGGGCTCGGCTACCCGGCCGGGCCGACGATCGATCGGCTGGCGGCGCTGGGCGACCCGCGGGCGGTGAAGCTGCCGCGGCCGATGCTCGGTCAGCGCCGTGGGCTGCAGATGAGCTTCAGCGGCCTGAAGACGGCGGCGGCGGCGCACCTGCAGCTCCACGGAGTGCCAAAGGACGAGGCGACGCTGCGCGACCTCTGCGCCTCTTTTCAGGCGGCGGTGGTGGAGCAGCTGGTGCGCAAGACGGCGCTGGCGCTCGACCAGACTGGCCTTGGGGCGGTGGTGCTGTCGGGGGGAGTGGCGGCCAACCGCGGGCTGCGGGCGGCGCTGCAGCGCCTGTGTGACGAGCGCAGGATTGAGTTCTTTGTCGCGCCGCCGCGCTGGTGTACTGACAACGCGGCGATGATCGCCTGCGCCGGCTACTACCGGCTGCGCCGCGGCGAGCGCGCCGACCTTGGCCTGAACGCAGTGGCCAGCCTCCCCTTGTGATTGCCGGGCAGATAATCAACATGGACATCGACTACCCGATCCTCGATGCGCGCGAGCTCTTGGGTCGCTATGGCCTGCAGGCCAAAAAGAGCTGGGGGCAGAACTTCCTCATCGATGAGCGGGCCTACGACGCCATCGTCGCCGCCTGTGACCTGGGCGCCGCCGACGTGGCGGTCGAGATCGGGGCCGGCCTGGGCACGCTGACCAGCCGCCTGCTGCGCACCGGGGCGAGCGTCATCGCCGTCGAGCGCGAGCGCGACATGTGCGAGGTCCTGCGGCGCGAGCTGGGTAGCTGCCCGCGGTTTGCACTGCGTGAAGAAAACGCGCT
>JBGANQ010000097.1:0-33077 GCA_044222245.1 Polyangia bacterium
CACCCTGTCGATCGGCGAGCGCCGCCGCGTCGCGCTGGCGGCGGCCCTGCTGGCCCGCCCCGAGCTCCTATTATTAGATGAGCCGACCAACCACCTGGACGCGCGCACCGTCGAGTGGCTGGAGACCCGGCTGCGCACCCAGCCGGGGGCGCTGGTGCTGGTCACCCACGATCGCTACTTCCTTGATCGAGTCGCCACCCGCATCCTCGAGCTCGACCGCGGCCACCTCTACTCCTACGAGGGCAACTACCATCGCTTCCTCGAAAAGCAGGCCGAGCGCCTGGACAACGAGGCGAGCCGCGAGCACGAGCGGGCGATGTTCGTCCGCCGTGAGCTCGACTGGATCCGCCGCGGGCCGCAGGCGCGGGCGACCAAGCAGAAGGCGCGCATCGATCGCTTCTACGAGGCGGTGGCCGAAAAGCCGGGAACCGATGAGCGGCCGCCCATGGATCGCAAGCTGGTGCTGCGCCTGCCCACCGGCGGCCGCATCGGCAAGACGATCCTCGAGCTGCGCGGGCTGACCAAGTCGCTCGGCGGCAAGCGGCTGTTCTCGGGGCTGACGCTGCTGCTCAAGCCGGGCGATCGCATCGGCATCGTCGGCGGCAACGGCGTGGGCAAGACGACCCTCCTGCGCACCCTGCTGGGGGAGCTCGCTCCCGATGCCGGCGAGGTGGTCATCGGCCAGAACACCCGCATCGCGTTTCTCGATCAGGGGCGCGCCGAGCTTGATGACGAGCGCAGCGTCCTGCAAGAGGTCTCGGGCGACAGCGACAGCGTGTTCCTCGAAGACGGCCCGGTGCACGTGCGGACGTTTCTGCGCATGATGCTGTTTGACGATCGCTTCGCCGACGCCAAGGTCGGGACGCTGTCGGGCGGCGAGCGCAACCGGGTGCAGCTCGCCAAGCTGCTGCGGCGCGGCGGCAACCTGCTGGTGCTGGACGAGCCGACCAACGACCTGGATTTGATGACGCTCGGCGTCCTGGAGCAGGCGCTGGTCGAGTTTCCCGGCTGCGCGCTCATCGTCTCGCACGATCGCTGGTTCCTCGACCATGTAGCCACCGGCATCCTCGCCTTTGGCGGCGACGGTCAGGTCACCTTCTACGAGGGCAACTACAGCGACTACCTGGAAAAGGCCAAGGCGCGCGAAGCCGAGCGCCAGCCCGCCCCATCGCCGCCGCCCGCGCGCCCCGTCCCCAGCGAGCGCCCCGCCGCGCCGCGCCGGCTGACCTACAACGAGCAGCGCGAGCTGGCGAGCATCGAAGAGAAGATCCTGACCGCCGAAGAGGAGGTCAAGACGCTGCAGGAACAGCTCAACCAGCCGGCCCTGTACAAAGAGCGGGCCGCCGAGGTGCCGGCGCTCGTCGCCGCGCTCGATCGCGCGCGCGCCCAGGTCGAGCTCCTGTACGCCCGCTGGCAGGAGCTCGACGCGCTGCCCAAGAAATAGTCCGGCGCCGCCGCCCCCGCTCTACTGCCGCGCGCCGCCTCCCGCGACCCCAGACCTCACCCGGATCCATGGCCGATATTCACAAGCTCATCGCCAAGCTGCAAAAGCTGTATCCCGACGCCAAGTATGAGCTCGACTTTCAGACGCCGTTCCAGCTGCTCATCGCCACCGTCCTGGCGGCGCAGTGCACCGACGAGAGAGTCAACCGCGTAACCGCCACTTTGTTCCCCCGCTATCCCGACCCGGCGGCGTTTGTCGCCGCGGATCTGGCCGAGCTGGAACAGGCGCTGCAGCCGACCGGATTTTTCCGCCAGAAGGCCCGCGCCGTGCAGGCCATCTGCAAGGAGCTGCTCGAGCGCTTTGGCGGCCAGGTGCCGGCGCGCATGGAAGACCTTGTGACCCTGCCGGGGGTGGCCCGCAAGACCGCCAACGTCGTGCTCACCACCGCCTTCGGCATTGCCTCGGGGATCGTCGTCGACACCCACGTCAGCCGGGTCAGCCAGCGCCTGGGCCTGGTGGCGCGCGACGAGAAGGCGAGCGCCGACAAGATTGAGCAGGAGCTGATGCGCCTTGTCCCCAAGTCGCAGTGGCGCTTCTTTGGTCCGGCGCTGGTGCTGCACGGCCGCTACACCTGCACCGCTCGCAAGCCCGACTGCGCCGGCTGCGGGCTGCGCGAGGGCTGCGAACAAAAGCTTTAGCCGCGGGTTTAGTACTGGATCGGTACGCGGTCGGAGGCTTCCGATCGCTCCTTTTTTCCGCCAAAGGTCTGGGCCTGCGGCGACTCCTTTGGGCTCCCTTAGAGGTCTGTGATGCGACTGCCTTCCCGAAACCTACTCTGGTCCGCCTTGCTTGTCACCTCCTGGTCGGCGCCGGGCACACCCGCGGCGACAGCCGGCCAGCCGCCGGCCGCCATCGCCAAGCCGGACAGCGCGGAGGCCGACGGACCGCTGATCAGCGGCGAGCTCAAAGACGAAGTGGAGGTCGCCCGGGCGATCCGCGAGCACTACGTCAAGTACGAGTACCGCATCCCGATGCGCGATGGCGTGCGCCTTCACACCGTGGTCTACACCCCCAAAGAGCGGACGCGCAGCTATCCCATCATCATGGCCCGCACTCCCTACAGCATCGAGCCCTACGGCGTCGACAACTACCCCGACGGCAAGCGCGCCCGCAGCATCCGCCGCTTCGCCCCCTCGCGCCTGTTTATCCGCGACGGCTACATCATCGTCCATCAGGACGTCCGCGGCCGCTTTATGTCCGAGGGCGCCTTTGTCGATGTGCGGCCGCACGCGGCCAAGGGCGGCACCGACGAGTCGACCGACGCCTGGGACACCATCGACTGGCTGGTCAAGAACGTCCCGGGGAATAATGGCCGGGTGGGAGTCTGGGGCATCTCGTATCCCGGCTTCTACGCCGCCCAGGCCGCGGTCGAGGCCCACCCGGCGCTCAAGGCGGTCTCGCCGCAGGCGCCGGTGACTGACTGGTTTCTCGGCGATGACTTTCACCACAACGGCGCGTTCTTCCTGGCCGAGGCGTTTGATTTCTACTCAAGCTTTGGCAAGCCGCGTCCCAAGCTAATCAAGAAGGCGAACTGGGGGTTTGAGTACGAGGCGGGCGATGCCTACGATTTCTTCCTCGGGCTCGGCGCCATCGCCCACGCCGATGAGCACCACCTGCACGGCGAGATCGCCTTCTGGAACGAGGTGATGCAGCACGGGACCCGCGATGAGTTCTGGCGCGCCCGCGATCCGCGGCCCTTCTATCGCAACGTGAAGCCGGCGGTGCTGACCGTTGGCGGCCTGTTCGACGCCGAGGACTGCTGGGGAGCGCTGGCGACCTACCGCGCCTTCGCCAGCCAGAGCCCCGGCAATGAGGTGGGCCTGGTGATGGGCCCGTGGAGCCACGGCGGCTGGGCGCGCACCGACGGCGATCACCTGGGCGATGTGGCGTTCGGGGCCAAGACCAGCCAGTTCTACCAGGAGCGGATTGAGTTTCCCTTCTTCCAGCGGCACCTCAAGGGGAGGACGGGCGGGCGGTCGGCGGGAGCGACGGGCGGCGCCTGGGTCTTTGAGACTGGCATCAACCTGTGGCAGCACTACCCCAGCTGGCCCCCGCCAGCGTCCCGGCAGCAGGCGCTGTACTTCCACGCCGCCGGCGGGCTTGGCATAAGTCCTCCGTCGGCTGCGGAAGACAGCGCCGGCCTTGATGCCTATCCGAGCGATCCCGCCAAGCCGGTTCCCTATCGCGATCAGCCGGCGCCGCGGATCGAGCCCGACTACATGGTCGGCGATCAGCGCTTCGCCGCGCGGCGCCCGGACGTGCTGGTCTATCAGACCGCGCCGCTCGCTGCGGACGTGACCCTGGCCGGGCCGCTGGAGGCCAACCTCTCGGTCGTCGTCACCGGCACCGACGCCGACTTCGTCGTCAAGCTGGTCGACGTGTATCCCCCCGACGTCAGCGATCCCGAGCCCAACCCGACCGGCGTGCGCATGGCCGGCTACCAGCAGCTGGTGCGCGGTGAGGTGATGCGCGGCAAGTTCCGCAACAGCTTCGAGCGCCCCGAGCCGTTCGTGCCCGGCGAGGTCACCGCGGTGCGCTTCGCCCTGCCCGACACCAGCCACACCTTCCGGGTCGGCCACCGCATCATGGTCCAGATCCAGTCGAGCTGGTTCCCGCTGGTCGATCGCAACCCGCAGACCTTCGTCGACATCTACCGCGCCAAGGACAGCGACTTCCGCTCTGCCACCCACCGCGTGCTGCGCACCAAGGAACATCCGAGCAGCCTGAAGGTGACGGTGGCGCGCGGCCAGCTCCCCTGAGGAGCGAGCCGCCGGTACTCTGCGACCGCCTACCGAGCTCCCGCCGCCATCGCCAAGGCCCCTTGGCGGCTGTACAAGCGGCGCCTACATATTCGCTGCAGCCGCGCCCCGGACAGCGGGCCTCATCGAGCGGCCGTCGGCCGGCGACAAAGGGAACGATGGCGATCGCCGCCTCTGCTGCGGTGGGAGCGCCCGGCATGCGGTGGAGCGCTGAGAAGGAATCTGCAGGTACCTGCGAGCAAGCGTTGAGTCTGTCCATGCGCCCGGCTTTTGCAGCCCGCATGCCAGGCGGGCGAGAGTCGCGCTCTGCGTCGCTGAGCCCAAGGCGCGGTCGGCGCGTCGGGCAATATTATGTATCTTACATGCAACTATTGCCGGGCACAGTTTGCCTGCTGGCGTTCTGCTTGCGTCTTGTTCCCTCCAAGCTACAGTCTGGCCGCGCTCCCGGCCAAAGTGACAGGTCGCGTTTCCAGTCTGGCATCAAGGGGATGACGCAGCCACGGCGCACTGGGGGAGTGTTGGAAAGGGCGGAGGTTGTTATACTGGCGCGGGGGATGTCACCTTCCATGCCCAAGCTCGGTGCCGGTACCCACCAATGCCTGCTGCTCCTTATGATTCTTCTTGGCTGCAGCTGCACCGCGCCCAGCACGGCCGGCGAGGGACTATGGGAGGTCGCCGACTACGAGGGTGCGTTTCAGTACCGCTACGGCGACTCACCGCGCCGGCTCGATGGCGCGCCGAGCTTCGCCGAGCCGCGGCACCAGGACAGCGGCTGGCTCAGCATGCAGGGCCTCGGCAAGCCGGCGGGGCGCGGGGACGCCGAGGTGCTGTGGCTGCGCACCCGGCTGCAAGGTCCGCCGCTGGCCACGCCGCGGCTGTACCTGCGCCTGAGCAGCCACACCGCGGAGCTTTACCTGGACGGCCGGCCGCTGCGCCCGCAGATGTCGACGCGCACCGCCCTCGACCGCATCGCCAGCACCCGCGATGAGTACCTGATCCCGCTCGCTGCCGACTATGTCGGAAAGACCCTGGCGATCCGCCTGTACTCGACGGCGCCGATGATCGGCATCAGCGCGCAGCCGCGGCTCGGCGACGCGGCGGCGGTGGCCTTTGATGTAGTGCGCCGCAGCGGCTATCAGGGGCTGGTCGCGCTTTTGTTCCTGGCGCTGGCGGTGGTGAGCAGCGCGCTGTTCGTGCTGCGCCGGACCGAGCGCGCCTACCTGTACTTCGCCATCTTCTGCGGCAGCATCGGGGTCTACGATCTGGCGGTCTCCGGGCTGCTCGGCTTTGTGGTGCCGTGGCCTCTGTCGCGGCTGCTGACCCAGCTGCTGAGCGCGGCGCTGGCCAGCGCCGCCCTGTGCTCTTATGTGGGCTCGGTGCTGGACCGCGGACCGCTGCGCGTGCTGCGCTGGATCCGGATGCTCCTTATCGGGTACTGCGCGGTCTTGCTAGGCGTCGTTGTGTATGCCCCCGAGCACATGCTGCTGCTGATCCAGCCGCTGAACTTGCTCGTCGGACTGATGCTGCTGGGCCTTGTCGCCACCGCAATCCGCAGCATGCTGCGCGGCGATGTCGATGCCAAGCTCCTCGGGCTTGGGTTCGTCGCGGTGTTCGTGCTCATCACTCCCGACATCCTGATTGCTTCTGGAGTGATCGCGGGCGGATTCGGCTCGCACTTCAATGAGGGGCTGCTGGCCCTGGCGCTGACCCTGGGAGCGATCCTGCTGCGGCGCTTTGTCGCCGGGCACACGCGGTCGGTGCAGCTGCACACCGAGCACAAGCTGGCGCAGCAGCGCCTTGCCGAGCAGACCGGCCTGCTGCTCGCCGCCGCGCGCATGGCCAAAGGAGAGCTGGAGCAGAAGATCGAGGTGCCGGCGGCGAGTCCCCTGGCGCCGCTGGCCACGGCGCTGGACGACATGCGCCAGGACCTGCAGGCCAAGCTCGCGCTTTTAGAGCACATGCAGAACGATCTGCGCGCCCAGGTCGAGACCCTGGAGACCCGCAACCAGGAGATCAACCACCTCAACGAGGAGCTGCGGCGCCAGATCGAGCAGCGGTCGCGGCGCCTCATCGACATCCTGCTGCCCTCGGCGGGCACGCCGCCACCGCACCTGGAGCTGCGGGCCGGCGACCTGCTGGGCGACTGCTACCGGATCATCCGCACCATCGGTCAGGGCGGCATGGGAACGGTCTATCATGTGCAGCGGACCACCGATGGGCGGCACCTGGCGGCGAAGGTGCTGCGCGGCGGGGTCGTCGATCGGACGGCGCTTGGCCGCTTCGCCCGCGAGGCGCAGATCATGGCCCGCCTCAGCCACCCGAGCCTGGTGGCCATCTCGGACGTGGACGTGACCAGCGGCGGCATCCTGTACCTCATCATGGAGCTGGTGAGCGGCTCCTCGCTGTGGCAGCTGCGCGAGCGCTTTGGCGACATCGCCTGGAACCGCACCGTCCTGGCCCAGATCGCCGACGCGCTGGCCGCCCTGCATGCCTGCGGGGTGGTTCACCGTGAACAGTACACTCTGTCGAGAAAGCCCGTCTTGAGTTTCCAGAAACTGCGGTCACCGTCGGGATAGCGCTGGAAACTGCAGCGTGGGTCGGGCTGAGGCTCACGGCGGCCGGGCTGCCATCCCTTAGAAGCTGTAACCCCGCGCGCCAATGCGGCAAAGGCAGCGAGCAAACCGCGTCAGCCGGCTGTGGTAGGGTCGGCGCCATGTCTGGGCACACTTCCGAATCAAGCAGCAGCGCCGCCGGCGATCGCAACAAAGCGCAAGACCCGCGGCTGTGGCGGGCCGATGGCTGGACGGCGCGCGTCATCAAAAACGAAGACGACGAGGGCTGGGCCGTCGAGATGACCCGCGATGGCGACCCGGAGCCGGCGCTGGTCGGCCCCTGGACCATGGGCCGCGATAAGAAGAACCCCAAGCCCTTGGACAGCGCGGCGTTCACGGTGCTGATCAAGACCGCTTCGGAGGTCCTGCGGCGTCATGAGCAGCAGAGGCGAGCTGCCCTGTTCAAGAGCTTTGCCGTGACAAGCCCCCAGCGCGGCCTGCTGCAGGTCGCGCTGGAGCTTATTCCCGACGAAGACGATCCGCATGCGGTGCTCACCGCGGTCGATTCGACCGGGGCCGAGCACGCGCGGAAGCGGGTGCCGGTGAGCTTTCGACTTAACGCCGCCAGCGCCGCGCGCTGGGTCGCTGACGACTTTCGCCTGAACGAGATGGACTAGCCAAGCGGCACTGAGCCGCTAGCAGACTATGGCCATTTGCCGACTCTGCCAGCGGCGCAATGAGCTCCTGAGCCACCTGGCTTCACTCTAACTTGGCTCGTCGTGGCTCGGCAGCACGGGCCGGTCCGACTTGGTCCAGAACACATGATCATTGCCGTTGTTCTTCTGCACCACGGGCACGTTGGTGGGACTTATGCCGCGCATCAGACGGGCATTGACGGCGATCTTCTCTGCGTCAGTTTTTCCCACCACAGTGGAATGGGTGAAGCAGCCGCACGTCCGGCAATGGTGAAACTCCAACGTGCGGTCGCCCCACATGTAGATGAACGTATCGGGCGGTGCCGCAAACTTCACGTCGCGTTGCGGGTAATAGGCCCAAAGCCCGCCATACAGCCGGCAGTGCGAGCAATTGCAATCGAGCACCATCTCCGGCGCCTTCTCGACGGTGTAGCGCACCGCGCCGCAATGACAGGAAGCCGTAACCATCCGATTACCCCAGTGACGCTGGATAAGTTTCGCCCGTGAGAGCCGGACGGTATGCCCACGCTACCAGACAGTCAAGCACCGGCTTGCGTGGCCAGCGACCTGCTGGGGCGCTATTGGTGGGGCCTATTAAGCTGCGGGTCGGCCGCGGTGTCTGCGCCCGGGCCGTGCGAGCGGAAGAAGCGGAGGCCGCCGCGGCCTTGGCGCCGCGAGCAAACATCTTGGCCTCGTAATGCATAACCGTTGCTCAATTTTGAATTAGTTCCAGAAAGTTTCCAGAGACCTATCTGCAACGCAATCTCTCGACGGCAATTTTCAATTGCATTGTTCACCGTGACCTGAAGCCTGAGAGCGTCCGCCGCCTCGCCGCCGCGCTGCACCGGCGTCCGCCGCGCCGCGGGCTGCCTCGGCACCGCCTGCGGAGCGATTGCGCGGCCCTGGTCATGCTGCAGGCGTTAGCGCCCTTGGCAACCCGGGAGCCGAGCGGACGGATCGAAGTTCCACCGCGGCCGTTACATGCTGCAGACTGAGAGGCACCCCATGCGCGCGACCCGACTGCTCCTCCTCACCGGTGTCCTTCTGGGCCTGCTGCTGCCGGCCCGCGGCTTCGGCTGGCAGGATCTGCACCCCGATTTCGTCCGCCAGCGGGTCGAGCACATCGCCGACCCTCGCACCCCTGCCGACGAGCGCCGGGCGTCCTCGTGGGCCCTTGTGAGCGCCGGGCGGGCGAGCGTGGGGGCGCTGGCCAACTTGGCGCGCACCGACTCGCGGCTGCAGTGGACCAGCATCGGCCTTTTGGATCTTGTGCGCACCGATGCGCTGGTCGTCGAGACGTTCTCGGCGCTGCTCGATGGACTGCCCGGTGGTCTCAATGGCAGCGGCGAGGTGCGCGGCTTTGTGCGCAGCCGGCTGGAAGACATGCTCGGCCGCACCTTCCCAAGCGACGCCGAGCGCCGGACCTTCGTGGCCCAGAACGCGCGCTACCTGGTCTTTGAGCCCGCCACCCTGCGATTTGTCATCGACGAGGAGGCGCGCAAGAAGAAGCAGGCGATGCGCCACTACCCCTACGCCCCGAGCTCCCACGCCGCGGTGGATCTGGCCTTCTGGCGGCTCCTGCTGGCGCTGCACCTTGGCCAGACGCAGGCGGTCGAGTCGATGCTCGGCCCCGGGGTGCGGCTGGTTCGCGGCGGCGGCAAGCTGGAGGTGCGGCCCGAGCTTGACCTGGACGCCTTCAGCGACCCGCCGCACAACCACCGCGCGCTGACGGTGCGCGACCAAGGGAGCGGCCGCTGGCTGGTCCGCACCGGCAGCGCCTATTTCTTCTTCGAAGGCGGGCGGTGCGTCCAGGCCGGCATGAAGCCGATCGAATGACAGTGGCACCAAGCGGCCGCATCCCCCATGCTCAAGGTAGGCCCAGGTGGGCCGCGGACGGCGCGGGAGCGACCCTTGGCGGAACTGCCGATCAGAAAAACCTGGCTGGTCTTGCTCATCGCCTTGGCGCTGGTGGCGGGCAGCAGCATCTGGTTTTTCTTCGTGCGCGCCACCGTCGTCACCATCGCCGTGGCCCCACCTGACGGCGAGGAGGCCAGGCTGCTCACCGCTTACGCCGAGGCGCTACAAAAAAAGCGCCTGGATCTGCGGGTGCAGCTGCTGCGCGTCGACACCCTGCGGCAGAGCGCCGAGGCGCTGCAGAACCGGACGGCGGATCTGGCCGTGGTGCGGCCCGACGTGCTGCTGCCGGTCGACGGCCTCACGGTGACGGTCCTGCACGAGGAGGCGGCCATCTTCATCGCCCCCGCCGGCGCCAACCTGGCGGACGTCGGCGACCTGGCGCAGCGCAAGCTGGGCGTCATCGTCCAGCAGGAAGCCGATGTCGCGGCCATTACCGCGATCCTCGCCTATTACGACCTGGCGCCGCCGCGGGTCACGGTGGTGCCGCTCACCCTGAGTGAAGCGGGCCCCGCCCTGGCCGCCAAGCGGATCGAGGCCGTCGCGCTGCTGGCCGCCCCGGGCGGGACGACGGTGTCGGCCCTGGTCAAGTCCCTGAACAAGGTCGCCGAGCGCAAGGTGATGGTCCTCTCGGTGACCGAGGCCGCCGCGATCGCCGACGAGCTGCCGCGGTTCAGCGAGGTTGAGATCCCCGCCGGCGGGCTGGGCGGGGCGCGCAAGCAGCCGGGCGAAGCGGTCAAGACGGTGGGCGTCTCCTACCGCCTGATGGCGCGGTCCGAGCTCGACCGGGTGACGGTGGCCCGCCTCACCCAGGCGCTGTTCCAGCTGCGCTCGCGGCTGGCCCGCTCGACGCCGCTCGCCAACCGGATGCAGGCCATCGACCCGGACAGCGCGGTCGGGGCAGCGCTGCCCAATCACCCCGGGGCGATCGACTATTTTGCCCGCGAGCAGAAGACGTTTCTCGAGCGCTACGCCGACTGGATCTACATCGTCATGTTCTCGGGCGGCGGTGTGCTGTCGGCGCTGGCGTGGATTCGCCAGCGGGTCCTCAAGCGGCGTCGCGAGATGGTCGACAAGCTGCTCGACAGGCTGCTTATCCTTCTGACCGAGTCGCGCGCCGCCACTTCCCACCGCCAGCTGGATGTCATCGCCGCCGAGGTCGACTCTCTGGTCGCCACTACCGTCCGTCAGGCCCGCCGCCGCTCCTCGGGCACGCGTACGATGGGCGCGCTCATCCTCGCCATCGACAGCACGCGAGCGGCGATCATGGACCGGCGCATCGCGGTGAACGCGGTGCCGGCCGGCACGCCCCCGGACCGCGGCGCAGAGCTTGGAGCGGCGGACGCGGCGCCCGTCCGCAGGTCGTCCGCAGGCGCTCCGCCCGACCCGCCAGCCTGACGGTCGGCGCGCCGGCCTGTCGGCGGTGATGTGCAGCCTGATAACGTTCTAGTGGTCGAAGCAGAGGGCTCGGGGCGACCGACCGTGAAGCTGGCCGACTTTGGCATCTCGCTGCTCGTCGAAGACCGGCGGGTCAGCCCGTCGGCCGCCACGCCGCTGGTCGAGGCGCGGATCTCGGTAGGGGCAGCGGACGGCGGCGGCGAGGAGCCGGTGCCCACTGCCACGGAGCTGGCCGGTCACCTCGCTTCCCAGTCCCCCGGCGGTCTGGGCCCGGTCGCCCAGCCCAGCCCATACGCCCCGGCGTCCCGGTACGGCGGGTCGCACGGGGCCCAGCGCGAGCTGACCCAGACTGGGGTCATCATGGGAACTCCGGTCTACATGGCGCCCGAGCTGCTCCTCGGCTCAAAATATGCGCAGCCGTCTGCTGACGTGTTCAGCCTGGGGGTGCTCGCCTTCGAGATGTTCACCGGCCGGCCGCCCTTTGCTCAGCCGCCGATGCTGATCCGCAGCCTGGGCGGTGAGCTGTCGATCTCGCCGCTGCTCCGCAACCGGCCAGGGCTTGAGCCGGCGGTGGTCCAGCTCATCGAGCAGTGTCTGGCGGCAGAGCCGGACAAGCGGCCCAACGCCGAGCAGCTGGCCACCGCGCTGGTCGCTGCGCAGTCCGCTTAGTCGTGCTCGTCACAAGACGGTGCCCGGCGCCGCGGTGCCAACGAGCTTTTCGCGCGCTGCTCTTTTCGCCGCGCGTCGTGTTTCATGAACGCCCCGCCAAATCCAGTTACTCGACGTTGCTGCCGCAGATCGCCGGGCTAAGCTCAGATCATGACTACCTTGACCGACACGCCGGAGAAGAAGGTTCCCCTGGAAGAGCCCCCCGCGCAGCAGCCCCAGGCGCCCAAGATCGATCCGCCGCCGCAGCAGCCGCCGATCGTCGATCCAGAGCCCAGGCCGCAGCCGGGCGCGCGGGTCCCCGGCGTCGTCGATCCGCTGCCCACCGACCCGACCCCGAGCAGTCCGGTGACCGCCTAGCCGCCAGCGACGCGCCGTCCGGGCGAACCATTCCAACTGTAGCGGTCGCGCTGTAGGATGGGCGGATGCCGGTTGACATCCTCCTTTCCTATGCAGAGCGCGACACCGAAGGTGCGCGCGAGCTGGAACGACACCTGACCCCGCTGGCCCGCGCTGGCAAGATCGGCCTGTGGCACCGCGACCGGGTGACTGCCGGGGACGATGCGCAGCTGGCATGGAAGGCCAAGGTCCAGCAGGCGCCGATCATCCTCTTGCTGGTCAGCGCGGATCTGGAAATCGATCGCGACAGCGACATCACCGATGCACTGGCGCAGCGCCAGGCGCGCGGCGCGCGCGTCATTCCGGTGCTGTGGCGGCCGGTCAACATCAAGGACCTGCGCTACCGCGAGCTGCGCATGATCCCCGACGGGAAGGCAGTCACCGAGCGGCGGGATCGCGATCAGGCCTGGGTCGAGGTGGTGCAAGGGATTCGCAAGGTGGTCGAGGCGCTCGCGACCGAGGATCGCTCTGCTCCGGTGGCGTCGGCCGGCGCGCACCCAGCTGCTGAGCGGACTTCGGCGCCAAGTCCCGGGGTGGCGACCGCGGCAAAAGAGCGCGCAGCGCCGAGTGCAGCGGGGGGAGACGCCGCTGCCGGACAGGCGGCCGCCCCGGTCGCCGCGGCTCCGCAGACCGTCGCGGCGGCGAGCGCCCCGGGGGCTCTCAAGATCTTGTTTCTGGGGGCCAACCCCTCGGACCAGACGCAGCTCAACCTGCCCAAGGAGCGCCATGAGATCGACCGCCGCATCCAGGCGGGCTCCCATCGCCACCGCTTCGAGCTACTGGACGCCTGGGCGGTGACGGCGGCGGATCTTAGCCAGACTCTGCTCCGCCACCAGCCCGGAATCCTGCACTTTAGCGGTCACGGGCTCGCCCAGGGAGAGCTCGTCCTCAACGATGAGAGCGGACAGTCCGCAGTCGTGCCCGCGGCGGCGCTGAGCCGCCTGTTCAAGCTGTTTGCCAAAAAGGGCCTGCGCTGTGTGGTGCTAAATGCCTGCTACTCCGCCGTCCAGGCGGCAGCGATGGCGCAGCATGTAGACTGCGTGATCGGCATCTCGGGCGCGATCGAGGACCGCGCCGCCCAGGCCTTCACCTCTGGTTTCTACGCCGGACTGGCGCAGGGGGAGTCGGTCCAGAACGCCTTCGAGCTCGGCTGCGTCCAGATCGAGCTGATGAACCTCGCCGATGCCGATATGCCGCAGCTAATCGGCCGCGCCGGGGTGGATCTGAACACGCTGCGCCTGATCTGAGCCGGCTGCGCCCGGGCGGTGTGAGCGGCGGCGGGGCAGCGGCGGCCGGGCAGCGGCGGCGGGGACTGCAGGCGGGCGGGCCTGGCGACCGGCCGCTACCGGGCTGGCCAGCCGCGCGCCCGCCGCCGGGCCTGCGGCCGCTACTGCATGGTAAGGACGACGCGGAAGCGCGACTTGCCGCTGAGCATGCGCTCGTAGGCCTCGTTGGCCTTCTCCAGCGGATAGGACTCGATCATGGCGCGCACGTTGGTCAGCACGCTGAAGTTTACCGTGTCTTCCGAGTCGATCGAGGTGCCCGAGGCCCAGCCCTGGACGCTGCGGTTGCTACTGATGAGCGGGAAGACCGACACCTGCAGCGGCTGCGGCGGCGCTGCCACCACCAGCAGCTGACCCTGCAGGCCCAGACCGCCGACCATGCTGCTGATGGCCTCCGAGCTCACCGCGGTGGCCAGGATCACCCGCGCCCCGCCGAGCTTCTGCAGCGCCTCGGCGACATTGACCGCATCGCTGTCCAGGTAGTGGTGGGCGCCGAGCTTTTTGGCCAGCGGCTCCTTGTCCTTGCCGCGAGCGATCGCCACGGTGCGGAAGCCCATCTTCACCGCGAACTGCACTCCCAGGTGACCCAGGCCGCCTAGGCCCTGCACCGCCACCACATCGCCGGCCTTGGCCGGGCTGTTGCGAAGGGCGTTGAACGTCGTCACGCCGGCGCACAGAAGCGGCGCCGCATCGGCGGCCGACAGCTCCGCCGGCAGCCGCGCCAGGCCCGCCACCGGGGTCACCATCGCCTCGGCATAGCCGCCATCGTAGTTCACCCCGGGGATGCGCAGCCGGCTGCAGTTTACGTGGAAGCCGCGCCGGCACGCCTCGCAGGAGCCGCAGTGGGTGCCAAACCAGCCGACGCCCACCCGCTCGCCGACCTGCCAGCCGGTGACTCCCTCGCCCAGGGCGTCGATGCGGCCGGCGATCTCGTGTCCGGGCACGATCGGATAGGGGATGCCCGGCATGTGGCCTTCCTTGCTCAAAGAGTCGCTGTGGCAGATGCCGCACGCCTCGACGCGCAGCCGGACTTCACCCCGGCCCGGCTGCGGCACCTCGCGCTCTACAAGCTCTAGCGGTCCTCCCGGCTTGCTGACCTGTACGACCCGAATTTTGCTCATCGTCTTCTCCTTGGCTGTCCTGGCGCAGGGCCCAGGCTCTTGCTGGTTTGGGGCGGGCCACAGCATAGCATGGGCTGGGACGCGGAAATACCGCTGCTTCCAGACCGTTAGGTGCCGCTAGGTGGGGCCAGGAAGCGCTAGGATGTAGGGCGAGCCGCCTCGTTCATCGCCTGCCACAGCGCGGCGACGTGCTCGCGCTCGGTCAGCTCGGCGCCGATGGAGACCCGCGCCATCCACTGGCCGTCCAGGGTGGCCGGCGTCAGCCAGGCCTCGCCCGAGCGGTTTAGCCGATCCACCCAGCCCAGGGTGTGGCGGTCGAGCGCGGCTCTGTCCAGGCCCGCCGGCTCGTGACGGACGCAGACAGTCTGCAGGTGGACCGGCGCCACCACCTTCCAGGGAGCCGTCGCCCGGACTCGCTCTGCCAGCCAGCGCGCGTTTTCCAGGTCGCGGCGCAGGCGGGCCTTGAGCGCTTCGACTCCTTCCAGCCGCAGCAGGAACCACAGCTTGAGCGCCCGGAAGCGCCGCCCGAGCGGGACTCCCCAGTCGCGGTAGGTGCGCACTTGGCCGTCAGCCGCGGTCTGCAAGTAGCTCGGGTTTGTCGACATCACGCGCACCAGGTGCTGCGGGTCGCGCACGTAGTACAGCGAGCAGTCGAACACCGCCCCGAGCCACTTGTGCGGGTTGATCACCACCGAGTCCGCTCCCTCGATTCCCTCCCACATCCAGCGGCACTCGGGCAAAAGCTGCGCCGAGCCGCCCATCGCGGCGTCCACATGCAGCCACAGCCCATAGCGGCGCGCCAGCGCGGCGATCGGCTCTATCGGATCGACGGCGGTGGTCGCTGTCGTGCCAGTGGTCACGATGACCGCGCAGGGGCGGCGGCCCGCCGCGAGGTCGGCCTGGATCGCCGCCTCCAGCGCCTGCGGACACAGCGCCAGCGACTCGTCCACTGCCACCTTGCGCAGCTGCTCGCGCCCGAGCCCCGCCAGCACCGCCGCCTTTTCGACCGAGGCGTGCGCCTGGGTCGAGGCATACATCACCAGAGTCGCCGGCGTCGCCTGCAGGCCGCCCCGGGCAAGCGCGAAGTCGGTCGCCCGCTCGCGCGCGCACAGAAGCGCCACCAGCGTCGCGGTGGAGGCGGTATCCTGGATCACTCCCTGCCAGGCCGGCGACAGGCCGAGCAGCTGCCGCATCCAGTCCACGGTCACCTCCTCCAGCTCGCTGAGCGCCGGCGAGGTCTGCCAGGTGATGCCCAGCACGCCGAGCCCCGTCGACAAAAAGTCCCCGAGCACGCTCGCCAGCGCGGCGTTGGAGGGGAAGTAGGCGAAAAACTTCGGGTGCTGCCAGTGCGACAGGTGCGGCAGGATGATGCGCTCGACATCGGCCAGCACCTGCGCGAAGGGCTCGGGCAGCGCGGGGGCCTGCGTGGGCAGCAGCGCCTTGACGGCGCCGGGCTGGGTGGTCGCCATCACCGGCCGGCGGGGCAGGGAGCTCCTGTAGTCGGCAATCAGATCAATCAGGCGGTGCGCATGGGCGCGGAAGGCCTCTGGGGTCATCGGCTGTATCTACCGCGACGTCGCGCGGCGGCGCCACCTTAATCGGTGCTCGCGCTCAAGCGGCACTCTGCCGCGGAGCCGGTGCCAGGCGCGGTGCCAGACGTGGTGCCAGACGCGGTGCCAAGCGCGCGATGCCCCATGCGATGCCAGACGCGGTGCCAGATTCGTTGCGCTATGGGTGACAGATTGGGGCCGGTGCGGTGTTTAGCTAACGTTCGCTCTGGCGACACGGGATGCCCGGCCGCCGAGCGCGGCGTCGGAGTCGGCCCCGGCAGCGAGCTCGCCATCGCTCTGTCTGTCCGGGTCGGCGCCGACCCGCGCCCCCCCTAGGTAACGCTGACCTCTTAAGGAGCCTGCGATGTTAAGCCCTTCTTCTTGCCTGTGGTCTTGCGGACGATTCCTCTTGCGCACCCTGCCCGGGCCTGCGTTCACCCTGGCGACAGTCCTTGGCGCGGGCTGCGGGCCAGAGCTCGAGCTCACCTTCAACCCCCACGAGGCCACCATCGAGCAGCTGCGCGGCTACGTGAAGACCAACATCGTCTCGTGCCGCTCGCTGATCAGCCGCTACCAGCTGCTGCACGACACCCTCGATCCGACGTTTCATACAGTTGTGTCGTGGAATGATCAGGTGTTTCAAGACGCAGATCGGCTGGATCGGACTCCGCTTGGCCAGCGCGGCTCGCTGCACTGCGTGCCGATTGTCGTCAAGGACAACCTGAACTACACGGGCCTGCCGACCACCGGGGGAGCGCGCGCCCTGGGAGGGGCTGTCACCGGCAACAACGCCGAGGCCGTGCAGCGCCTGCTCACCGCCGGGGCGATTGTCTTAGGCAAGACCAACATGCCCGATTTCGCGCTCGATGGGATAAGCACGCTCAGCTCGCAAGGGGGGCAGACCGTGAACCCGTACAACCGCGCCCTCACCGTGTACGGCAGCAGCGGCGGCAGCGCGGCGGCGGTGAGCGCCAGCCTGGGAATCATCGGCCTTGGCACCGACACCTACGGGTCGCTGGTGCTGCCGGCCAATGCCACTGGCCTGGTCGCCATCCGCCCGACGCAGGGGCTGGTGCCGGCGACCGGAGTGCTGCCGCTGATGTCGCTGCAGGACGCGGTGGGACCGATGACCCGCACGGTAGAGGACGCGGCGGCGGCGCTGGAGCTCCTGGTCGACAAGAAGTTTGTCGCCAGCGGCTCGCAGAACTATACGGCGATGCTGTCCCGCGATGGGCTGCGCGGCCTTCAGATCGGCTACGACCCGGCGCTGCTGCAGACGCTCCCGGCGCCGCCGCTGGTACCTAGCCCGGAGGTGACGGAGCTGTTCAACCAGACGCTCACCAGCCTCGGGCGGGCCGGCGCGACGACCAAGCAGGTGGACGCGCTGATGACGCTGTTTCCGCCGCTGCAGGCGGCGGCCGATCTGTCCTTTAAGTGCATGCCGGTGGATTTCAAGCAGAGCCTGAACGCGTACCTTGGCACCACGCGTCCGGAAGCAGCGACCCGGTCGCTGGCCGACATCATCGCCACCGGCCAGGTCCTGGACTCGGTGAAGATGTTTCTAAGCAGCGCCCAGGCGCAGACCGACACCATCGCCACCAGCGCTGACTGCCAGCAGTACCTGACCGCCAAGGCGGCGGCCAACAGCGCGATCGTGGCGTTCATGGACAAGCAGGGAGTGGACCTTTTGGTCTATCCCGCGGCCAACCAGCCGGCGTTCCCGATCGGGGCGCCGCCGGCCGGCTGGTACGGCTTCCAGGCGCTCTCGTCGATCTCGGGCTTGCCGTCTTTGACCATGCCGATGGCGGGCAACGCGAAGGCGGGCGCGCCGGTGGGACTCATCTTCCTGGCCCGCAACTACCAGGAGGCCAAGCTGGTGCAGGCCGCCTATTCCTTCCAGGCGCAGTTCAAGCCGCGGACGGCGCCGCCGCTGTAGGCGCTGCGGGGCGGAGCGCGGTCGTGGAGCAGCCAGCTGCCAGTGGGCATAACCGCCGTTGGCGGGGCGCGGTCGCGCAGTGGGACCAGGGGCCGGCTACTGCGCCAGCTCTTCGGTGCAGCGCTTGACGTAGAACTCGCCCACGCTGTCGCCGGGAAAGCGCGCTAGCAGCTCGCGGAACTTGGTAAGCGCCAGCGCCGGGTCCTTGGCCGCCCACGCCGCGAACGCCTCTGCGGTGAGCGCGGCCAGCTCGCGCCGCGCCGCGCTCGCCGCGTGGGGGGCGCTCGGCGCCAGCTCGCCCATCAGCTCGTAGATGAGGATCGGCTCGTTGCGTCCCTTGACGGCGACAAAGTCGAGCGGCCGCATGAGGAAGCGGTCGGACACGGCGCTGTAGATTGTATGGCTGACGCAGATCTGCGTGCCGTAGTTTTTGTTGATGCCCTCCAGCCGCGAGGCGATGTTGACCCCGTCGCCGAGCGCCGTGTAGCTGACAAACTCGCTAGAGCCGATGACGCCGACGATGACGCGGTCGGTATGCAGGCCCACCCGCATGCGCAGCGGCGGCCAGCGCTTCTCGGCCCAGCGCTGGTTGGACACCTCCAGGGCGCGCACCCCGTTGAGCGCCGCCAGGCAGGCGTGGGCGATGTGGTCGGGGTCGAGGTCCGGCGCGTTCCACAGCGCCATGACCGCATCGCCGATGTACTTGTCGATCGTGCCGTGCTGCTTGATGGCCTCGCTGGAGACCACGTCCAGGTAGTCGGAGACCCGCTCGGTGAGCGCCGCCGGCGTGACCTTCTCCGCCAGGGAGGAGAAGCTCGCCAGGTCGGTGAACATCACCGTGATCACCCGGCTCTCGCCGCCGGTGCCGATGTTCTTTCCGGTCGCCAGCAGATCGCGCACCAGCTGCTTGGGCATAAAGTGGCTGACAAACTGCAGCGCCGTCTTCATCGCCGCCGTCGCCTCGACCAGGTGGGCGATCTCGGCGATGTTGGAGTGCAGCTCGAGCCCGCCCTCGAGGTCGAACTTGCGGATGCGCTGGGTCTGGGTGATGAGCTTGCCGATGGGCTTGGTGAACATCGCCGCCAGGCTGCGGATCGCCAGGATGCCGAGCAGCACCAGCGCCACCCCCAGCAGCAGCACGTCCCGGGTCGTCTTCTTCAGACCGCCGATGAAGTCATCGGTCGGCACGACGATGAGGATCTCCCAGCGCTTGCCGAAGGTGTCGACGAACGGCTTGAACGAGGCGACATACTCATTGCCATCGGCGGCCTTGTACAGCCGCCGCTCGCTGCCGAACCGGTGGCCGGGCAGGGCGCCGCGCACCGCCGGGCTATTGAGGTCGGCGGCCGACATGATGGTGAGGCTGCTGCCCTGGCGGCGCGCGACCTGCGCCGGGTCCGGGTGGGCGACCAGCTTGCCCTGCGCATCGAGGATGATGGCGATGCCGTGCTTGCCCGGCACGTTGTGGCGAAGGAAGTAGGAGAACTTGTCCAGCGAGATATTGCCGCCGACCACCCCGACGATCTGACCGCCGCGGGAGAAGGTGCGCGCCACGGTGACGCCGACCTTCTCCGAGGTGTCGTAGGCCACAAGGTCGGTGATCTTGCGCCTGCCCGGCTCGGCCGCCGCGGTCTGGAAGAAGGCTCGCTTGGTCAGCTCAAAGGGGGCGACCTGCACTGTCTCGCTCAGCACCTTGTCGCCGTTTTCGGTGACGTAGACGTACTGCTCGACGGGCGGCTCGGTCGCCGACCGCTTGACGGTGCGCAGCACGAAGCCGGCCTTGGGCGGCACCTGGGTGCTGTTGGGTCCGAACTTCTGCAGCCCTTTGGGGATGCGGATCACCTCGCTGAAGCTGCCGTCCTCGACGAAGCCGATAAACAGGCTGTAGAACTGGCGGGTGTCCTGGATGGTGCGCAGCATGCTCTTTATCAGGTCGGGGCTGCGCAGCGCCTGCGGATCGATATCGCCGACGCCGGCCAGCGCATCGACGGTGGCGCCCACCGGGTCGAACAGGCTGCCGCTCTCGGTGATGATCGCGTCGCTCGACTCGGCGATGATGCTGTCGGCGATGTCGCGCACAAGGCGCGAGTTCTGGGTGTAGACAAACCAGGTGATGAGCGCGATCGACGGCGCGAACAGCAGCACGAACGCTGTCGCGATGCCCATGCGGAAGCCGACTGCTCGGAACCTGCGCTTACTCATAGCCCCCTCGCTCGATATCTCCCCCGGTCCCGCGGCTCGAGCCAAGCCGGCGGGAACCCTGATGTTACCGCATGCAGCTATTTTGTGGGGGTTTGCCTTTTGTCAGAGGAAAATAACCCCATGAGCCTTCCTGTGCCCCCAGCTGACCACCTGCCTGCCGCGGCGACCGCCTTGGCCGACGGGCCGACCCGCCGCGCGCCCGACCCGGGCGGCGGCCCACAGCGGAGCCGGCTGCCGCTCCTTCATCGCGACCGCATCGTCGCCGGGCCGGGGTTTGACCGCTGGCTCGTGCCGCCGGCCGCCCTGGCGATCCATCTGTGCATCGGCATGGCCTACGGGTTTAGCGTGTTCTGGCTGCCGCTCAGCCGCGCCCTCGGGGTCAGCCGGCCCCTTGCCTGCCCGCCGGGCACGACGCTGCTGCAGGCGCTGAGCAATATAAGCTGCGACTGGAAGATAAGTGACCTCGGGTGGATGTACACGCTGTTCTTTGTGCTGCTCGGGCTGTCGGCGGCCAGCTGGGGCGGCTGGCTAGAGCGCGTCGGGCCGCGCAAGGCGGGCGTGGTGTCGGCGGCGTGCTGGTGCGGCGGGCTGCTCGTCTCGGCCGGCGGGGTCTACCTGCACCAGCTGTGGATGCTGTGGCTCGGCTCGGGAGTCATCGGCGGCGTGGGCCTGGGGCTTGGGTACATCTCGCCGGTCTCGACCCTCATCAAGTGGTTCCCGGATCGCCGCGGCATGGCGACCGGCATGGCGATCATGGGCTTTGGCGGCGGGGCGATGATCGGGGCGCCGCTGGCCAACCGCCTCATGAACCTGTTTGCGACCCCGCGCTCGGTGGGGGTCTGGCAGACCTTCGCCGCGCTGGCGGTCATCTACGGCGGCTTCATGCTCGCCGGCGCCTTTGGCTACCGCATCCCGCCGGTCGGCTACCGCCCGGTCGACTGGTCGCCGCCGGCGGGACCGCGCAACCTGGTGTCGGCGCATCAGGTGCACCTGCGCAATGTTCACAAGACGCCGCAGTTCTTCCTCGTGTGGGCCGTCCTGTGCCTGAACGTCAGCGCCGGCATCGGCGTCATCGGCATGGCGTCGCCGATGCTGCAGGAGATCTTCGCCGGCGCCCTCATCGGCCACCCGGAGGTGACCTTTCTCGAGCTCAGCCCGGAGCAGAAAGCGGCGGTGGCGGCCATCGCCGCCGGCTTTACTGGCCTTCTCAGCCTGTTCAATATCGGCGGTCGGTTCTTCTGGGCCTCGCTGTCCGATCGCCTCGGGCGCAAGGCGACCTATTACGTGTTCTTCGTCCTGGGGATCGTCCTTTATGCCAGCGTGCCGGCCGCCGCGCACAGCGGCAGCAAGATCCTGTTCGTGGCGGCGCTCGGCGTCATCCTGTCGATGTATGGCGGCGGCTTTGCCACCGTGCCGGCGTACCTGGCGGATCTGTTCGGCACCCAGTTCGTCGGCGCCATCCACGGCCGGCTGCTCACCGCGTGGTCGATGGCGGGAATCTTCGGCCCGATTTTGGTGAACTACCTGCGCGAGGCGCAGATCAGCGCCGGAGTGGCGCGGGCGCGGGTCTATGACCGCACGATGTACCTGCTGGCCGGGCTGCTCGTCCTGGGTCTTGTCGCCAACGCGCTGATAAAGCCGGTGGCGGCGCGATTTCACATGAGTCCGGACCAGACGCCGCTGCCCACCCCTGCGCCCGCGAGCGCCCCCGCCGCCGCGGTCGATATCCCCGGGGGCCTGCGCGGCAGGACGGCGCTGGCGTGGCTGGCGGTCGGGATTCCGATCGCCTGGGGAGTCTGGATCACCCTGTCCACCGCGCTGGTCCTTTTCCGCTGAGAGGCGCGGACGAGCAGCCGCGGTGGAGCCGCAAGCTATTGCCTAGAGCTTGCCGGCCTTGTCGAGGACCCAGAGGGTGGCGGCGACGATGTCGGTGCAGTCGTAGGTGCGCTGCGCCTCGCTGACCGTGGACCACGAGCTGCCCGACTTTTCGATTTTGCCGTGCTCGATGGTGGCCACCGTGCTGCCCGAGACCTCGACGTAGTACTTGCTGCCGCGCTGGATCGCCTTGCCCACCGTGCTGCCGCTCTTCTCGATGGTGATGTCGCTGCCCGAGTTGCGCACGGTGTACTTGGTGCTGCCGCTCTTCTCGACTCGATCGCCCTGGCACTTGTAATCGCTGGCGAGCGCGGTGTGGGCCAGCGGGAACAGGGACAGAACCAGGGCGGTGGTGAGGGTCGTACGGGACATGGCTTGTATCTCGGGTTGTTGGTGGGCCCAGGTGTACCGCATTCGCCCGCCGCGCGGAATCCTATTTTGGCGCCCCGCCCTCAGGTCGGCAGCACCGGCCAGCGGGCCTCGATGGCGTCGCCGCGCACCGCCAGCAGATCGCCGAACTCCAGCAGGACCTTCTCGCTCTGCGTGGGGCGGAAAAATACCGAGTCGTCGACCCCCAGGGTGACGCGGGTCGAGCCGTTGAGGATTGCCTGGTTGGTGCTGCGGCCGTACAGGGGGTTGTCGCGCAGGCCGGCCGGCGCCTCTGGCCGCGCCATCCACAGGCCGCCGTAGATGAAGAAGGTCCGCCGGCGGTTCGGGTCCCAGGCCGCCCACGCCGGACCGAGGCTCGACAGGCCGGGCAGGGCCAGACCGGGCAGCGCCTTGAGGACCGGCGCGGCGATGAACGCGGCCGGCTCGAGGTCGGCGAGCAGGTCGAGGTCAAAGTCGGTCGGCTTGACCAGGCACGAGCCGGCGGCCAGCTCGGTGAGCGGCGAGTCGGTCCCGTGCAGGCGGAAGGTCGGACTGCCGGCTCCGTTGAGCGTCAGGGCTGCGAGCTGCGCCGCGGGCAGCCGGCCGGCCAGCACCTGCACGAAGTCGCGGTAGCGGGTGCAGACCTTCTGCAGGGAGGTGGCGCGGCTCTCGACCGCGGAGGGAATCTTGCCGACGTGCGCGTCGTATCCCATGAGCCCGGCGAGCTCCAAGAGCCCTGAGGAGCCGTCGATGATCGACAGCAGCGCCGGCAGCTGCCGCGGATCGGCGATGCCACCGCGGTGCAGACCGACGTCGATCTCGAGGTTGATGCGCAGCTTCTGACCGACTGTGGCGGCGAGCTGCCGGTACTGCAGGAGCCGCTCCTGGCTGTCGATGAGCCACTGGAGCTGCGCGGCGGGGACGAACGGGGTGCGCCCGAGCTCGCGGTAAAAGCCCGCGGCGGCGGCGACCGGCAGCGGCTTGCCGAGCAGCAGGTCGGCCTGCGGCAGCGCCGTCGCCAGCGCCAGCAGGTGCGGCTGGTGAAACACCATGAGCCGCTGCGTCGCCATCGCCCCCATCACCCGCTGCAGCAGCCCGAGCGCCGGCAGCGACTTGGTGACCACGCGAAACGCCTTGCCCGGCGGCAGCGACTGCCGCACCCGCGTCAGGTTGGCATCCAGGCGCTCCAAGTCGATGAGCAGCACCGGCCGCCCGAGCCCCTCGCGGCGCAGCAGCGCGTTCTTGGCGGCGAAGTAGGGCGAGTAGGGACTGCCCTCATCGCGCGGGCGCAGCAGCGCCGCGCCGGCTGCCGCGGCCCCGGCAATCGCCAGCTTGCGGAGCAGCTTCCTGCGGGTCATCGTCGTTGCCTCCACAGCCTGAGACCGCGACAGTAGGCGCTGCACCGGGGCAGGGCAAGCGGAACTTGCTGCCGGCGGCGCGCCGCCCGCGCGGGAGGTTTGTGACCGTAGGCTACTTGCCGGCGCTCTGGAAGCGGAGGATCAACGCCTCGCCGCCAGCCAGCCAGGTGTCACCGGGCGCGTGCGCCCACACGCTGCCGAGCGGCGCCTGGACCCCGCTGGGAACGGCCGTCCACTTCTTGCCGTTATAATAAAGCACGTCGCTTCCCGAGGTGGTCACAAACACCTCGCCGGGGCCGCTGCCGTGGACGCTGCTGAGGTTGCGGTCGGTCTTATAGCCCCCAGGCTTCCAGCCGGCGCCGTCAAAGTGCACCAGCGTGCCCTGCTCGCCAACCGCCCAGATGTCGGCCGGGCCGCTCCCCCAGAGATCGTTGATGGCCACCTGCGGCGACACTCCCGCGCTCACCGGCGCCCACGCAGTGCCATCATAGTGAAGCAGGGTGCCGCGCTCGCCCGCCGCGTACACATCGCGCGGACCGCTGCCCCACACCGCCTTGAGCTGAGCCTTGGTGCCGCTTGGCGACTTCTCCCAGGCGCGACCATCATAGCGCACAGAGTACCCACCGAGAGAAACTGACCAGCAAACGATCCGCAGCGAGGCGAAGTGCTGGCAAAACAAGGCTTTCGGTGCGGAGCGAATGCCGCGATGCCCAGCCGCAGGTTCATAAGCGGCGCGGTTGGCATCGCCGGCATTGTTTCTTCGCTGGATGTCTTCTTTGCCGCCCTGCCGACCCGCGATGCCGTCTATCCGGCCAGCGCGACACCGCCGCCCGGCTTGCCCGCCGATCGCGCCCAGATCGTGATTACCGACGAGCGTACCGGTTGCGTCGAGCAGTGGCATGGCACCAAGGACGGTCAGGTCGCGGTGCGGGTCGATGGCAGTATGCTGACCATCAGCGTACAGAACATGGTCGTCCGAGGCGCCGCATCGGTGCCGCCGGGCACGCCCCGCCCGGTCTGGGGGACGCTGCGCTGTCCATAGCGCGGTGCCCGCAGCAGCACAGGGGCCACGAATCCTAATAGGGTCGGGGCGGTGCAAGCGTTGGCCTCACCGCTCGGGGCTCGCATGAGCTGTTGCTTGCTTCCACCAAAGCTCGTCGAGCAGGGGATGGTTTGCTTGCTTTCTCGACGGGCTCTACATTGTTACGTAAGAAGGAATGTTGAGACGATCTCCGACGGCAAAATGCGCTGGAGCACCACACGGGGAACAGAAGAAGACAGCGGCATTGCGGCACGGATGGACGATCGTTGCGGGCCACTGCGGAGCCAAAGCGGTGGACTCCGACAGTCTTGTGGCCGCGTATTAAAACAACGCATGACGTCGTCATCTCGGGCTGACTTCAGCTGGCGGCATGCACTTCGGGGGGAACCTACTTGCGGCGCGCTGTCCTTAGGGGGGCTCCGCACCGGCGTTTCGGAGCGCCACGGTGAGAATCTTCAGGGCGGGCATGAGCGCCCGCATCGCCGAAGCGGTAGTGCGCTGCCAGCTGATCTCGGAGTTATAGATCAGGTGCACCGGGCAGCCCTTGGTGACCACGCTCTTTATGAAGACCAGGATCGGCGTCACCGCCGCCGAGTTCATGTAGCTCAGATCGCGGAAGTCCATAACCAACCGGCGACATTTTAAGTCGGCGACCAGGGTCTTTAGCATCGGACCCAGCGCGTCGGTGGGGTTGCGAAAGTCGCACTCACCGGTCCAGCGCAAGAGGTGCTCCTGCTTCTCGGTCGAGTGACGGATGACCAGCCGGTCCCCGGAAAACAGAATATCGTTGGGTTTCATAGCACTTGCCTGTGGGCTTTAACTGTAAGCACCTGGTTCTCATAGGCGCAGTCGAGAGAAAATCGTCCTTCGAAGCTAATCCGGTACAGGCCGAGCCGGTTGGGCGGCAGCGGGTCATCGATCAGTTCTTGGAGTCGTTCCAAGTAGCGGCGCTCGCCGGCTCCTTCTTCTCGCATCTCATCGATCCGCAGTTTCAGGGCGGCGAAGACGGTGGCGTCGGTAAGACCGTTAGAGACTTCAATGCGGACAGCGTTCGGGGTCATCTCGAAGGAAACGCGCGCCCAGGTGAGGTTGGGCACCGAGACACCATACTTGATGGCGTTTTCGACGAGCTCGGAGGCCACCATGGCCGATGCAGAGCGCAGCTCCTCCGGATAATCAGCCAGCATCTCGTTGACCTGGTCCCGCACGCTGCGGACGTACTCCCAGGCAATCGGGATGTCTACGAGAAATTTTTTGTTCATGGCGTGGTGAACTCTCCTTGACCGGAGTGTATGGTCGCGGGCGCGCTTGGCGCAGGGAGATGCCGCAGTGCGACCACGGAAATATCGTCCTTGATGACACCCTGTGCAGTCAGCGAGAGCACGCTGTCAGCGATGTCACTACAGACTGTCTGCGCTTGGCAGACCTCGCGAAAGCGCGTCACTACCGCCTCGATTTCCAAGAGCGCATTGTCGGTAGCGGAGCGACGGGTCTCGGTGAGCCCGTCTGTGTACAAAAGGAGGGTGTCGCCGGGCGCAAAATCGACGGTGAGATCTTCGTTAAGGCCGGCAATATCGTCGATAAGGCCGAGCCAGGAGCCGCGATTTTCCATAATCGTGACCTCGCCTTGGGACTGGCGGTACAGCAGGGCGCTTTGGTGCAGGCCGGAATAGACGAGGCGATGCCCGTCGATGCACAGAGCGGTCATGGTCATGTACTGACCTTTGCCGATGAGCTGGAGGTTGCTCCAGACAGCTTGATTGACCAGGGTCAGTAGTCGGGAAGGAGATAGGGTGACCTTGGCGTCGGCAAAGCTTTGGACCAGGGCGCGTACGGCGGTCTGCACCATCATCATGATGAGACCGGCGCTGACGCCGTGACCGGAGACGTCGCCGATGAGCGCCCACAGGCGACCATCGGCCGTGAAGACATCGTAGTAGTCGCCACCAATCTCGTCGGCGGAGCGCATCACGCCGGCAAATTCGTAGCGCCCGTAGAAGTGCTGGGCGGGAGGAAGTAGCACGGTCTGGATCTTGCGGGCCAGGTCCATCTCGCTCCACAGCTCCGAGAGCGTCCGTTGCAGCTCAGCGGTGCGGGCGGCGACCTGCGCTTCGAGCTCGGTGTTGACGCGGTGGAGCTCAACAGAGGAGTGCTGCAGGGCGCCGGCCAGGCGACCCAGATCATCCATGATGGGATCATCGATGGCCTCCTTGATATCGCCGGCGGAGGCGCGCTGGGCAAAGCGGACCATGGCGCTGAGTCGACGGGCGACCCACCGAAAATAAAGGAGGATGAGGAGGGTGAACACGCCAAGCGAGGTCGTACCGATGGAGAACAGGGTCTGCTGGAGGGCGCTGGTGCGCGACCTCAGGGGCGACAGGCCCAGCACGACATAGCCGAGGTTGTCCTGGTCGGGGCTGGGCTCGGCGCTGCCGTCACCCATGAAAGCCAGAGTACGCTCCGCTTTGACCGGCTGGGTAAAGCGGAGTACGTCAGGGTTTTTGATCGGAGAGCTCGCAAAGTGGAGCTCGACGCTGCGGCGGAGCTCATCAGCGTCGATGGAGCTCGGGGCCGAGGCGACGATCTTGCGCCCTTTGAGAATCGCGACGTAGCTGAGCTCATCGTCAGAGGCAGCGATGCCGCGCAAGATGGAGGTCCCTACGGAGCTGTCGTTGAGCGAGATGGCGACCCGCAGCTCATAGTCCTTGGCCAGAGTCTTGACCGTTGCCCAGCCGCGGCGATTCATGGAGCTGGCAATCTGGGCCTTGAAGCGGGAATAGGAAGGCTGTGCGGTAAACAAGGCGGTAAGCGCCAGCGCGAGAACCAATAGGAGTACGGTCTGCAGCCAAAGGGAGCGCGGCAGGAGCCATGAGAGGCGGCTATGCGGAGCCATCAGCGATACACCTGAGAGGCCTGGGCCTGCACATCGTCAGGAATGTCAATGCCGAACTGCTGTGCGGTCTTGGCGTTGATGGTGAGCGTGCCTGGGCTGGCGATCGAAGGGGGAAGCGGCAGGCGGGACTCGACGGGCTTGGCCGCGAGGTCAGCGGCCAGCTTGGCGGCCTGGCGACCGATCGCGGCGTAGTCGGGTGCGACCGAGGCGAGTGCGCCGGCGCGGGTGAAGTCCTCGAAGAAGCCGAACAGGGCAATCCTGCGCTCCAGCGTGAAGATGAGAAGAAAGTTGAACAGCTCGACGGTGATGAGCTGCGGGTCGGGAATAAGCCAGAGCGCATCGATGGAGCCCGCGAGTTCGTTAACCTCCGAGCGAAGCTCGCGAGCGTCTGAGAGGGGCTTGGTGACCAGGGTGAGGCCGCGCGCGGATGCAGAGCGCGATGCCGCCTTGACATACTCCCCCCAGGACTGCGGGTTGTAGAGGACTCCGAGGCGACGGATGGATGGATTGACGCGACGAAAGAAGTCCAGCTGCACGTCGGCAGAGACTTCTAGCCGAAGGCCGGTGACGGTCTTGGCGGAGACAGCGGCGGGACCAAGCACCATGCAGAAAACGACGATGGCGCCGGACTGATGGGCCTGGGCCATCGCCTTCTGCCCGATAGCCAAAAGGACCGTCCCCGCTGCCGTTGCCTGGGCCAGCTGCTGGGCGAGGTCCGGAGCGCTAACCTCCAGCACCTGGGAGGTGGGCAAGACAGCCTTAGCGGCGGTCAAGGCAGTGCGATACTGCGCGACCCTGCTGTCGGTGAGTACCGCCACTTGGCCCGCCCGGGCGGGGCCCGGGGAGAGCAGCGTCAAAAGAAGGGTCAGGACGAGCAGCAGCCGTGGCCGACCTGTGCTGGGAGTCACTGCCGGCCGAGCGGATGCGGACTCTCCCCCGGGCGACCTTACGGCCCGTGGGGGAGTGCCGGAACTCAGAGCAGGAAGTGAGGACACAGAACATCATATGGTCAAGGGCGTCCCGCAGGCAAGTGGAGGTTCGGGTCGGCATGGCGAGCCGAGGTTTGCATCAAGTAAGATGGTATCTCACTTTCCCATAACTACTCAGCCCAGTAGCGGATTACCGCAGAGGTTCCCTGGCGGGTACAATGTCTGTTGACGCTATTGGCGTATGAGAGCGACCATGTTATGGTGACTACTCCATCTGGGATGCTTGTGGCGGTCCTTGTCGCCGTCATCCTCGTTCCGGCGGCGTCCAGGGGGCGTGCCGCGACAGCGAAGGCGGCGCCACGGCCACCACCGGCGGCTCAGCCGCACCCCCCGGCCACATCAGCGCTCCCGCCAGCGTCAGCACCGCCACCCGCGGCGGCGTCGGCTTCGGAAGAAGCGCCCGGGAACACCGCGGACGCTGCGCCCATACCGCGGCCGACTGCGCCGGGGGCGGCGAATTCAGCCATGGCCGTGACGGCTCCAGCAGACCAAGCGCCAACCACCGCCGACTTGCCGGAACCGCCGCCGGCAGCGCTTATCGACCCATCAGGCCCCCCGCCGGCAGCGGGACCCCCGGTTCCCCTCTTTGATGCTCCTACTGCTCTCCCGGCCCCGGCCCGCGGACCCCCGGGGAGGGTCGGAGCCAACAACGAGCTCGACCTGTTCAAGCTGCAGGATATCTTGAACACGGTCGTCGTTACTGCCGGTGGTGGCAAGGAGGAGGCGCGCGCGCTCGCGTCAGCCAACGTATTTACGATCTCGCGGAAGGAAATTCAGGCCCACGGCTGGCGCTCGCTTGCTGAGGCCCTGGCCAACGTACCCGGCTTGTATCTGATCGAGGACCTGGTGACGCCGGCGGTTGGGATACGCGGCGTCACCGGCGGGCTCCAGTCCGGATCGCGACTGGTCCGGGTGATGATCGATGGCATTGCGGTGAGCTTCCGCCCCGACCTGACCGCGTTCCTCGGTCCCGAGTTTATTCCCATCGATGCGGTCGAGCGGCTGGAGATAGCCAAGGGGCCGCTGTCGGCGCTATATGGCGCCAATGCCTTTATTGCCACCATCAATGTCATCACCCGCACCCCGACCAAAGGTCTGACCGCCACGGTGAGCCTGCGTGGCTCCGTCGTGCAGGGCAACGCCGGCGGCGGCGGCTCGGCGCTGATCTCGTATCGGGGTGAGCATCTGTGGGCCCTCGCCGCCTTCACCGGTGAGCGGATTGACCGCTCCGGCGTTTCCCTGCAGCAGACCTTTGACTCACCCCTCAACGCCACTCTGTTTGGCCGTCCCAGCAGAAGTGATCTGGCGACCCCGCTCGGCGGCTATCTGCAGCTTGGCGCCACCTCGCCGAGGCTAGGAACCCTGGTCCTGGCCGGTGGCATCCAGCAGCTCGACAGCGGCGGCGAGTTTCGGCTCAACTCGCTCCTTACCGGTCGCAGTCGCGTCCAGCTGACCAACATCTGGAGTAATCTCCATTACGAGAAGCACTGGTCCAAAGTCGATCTCTCGGTCAACTTGGGATATGGCCACGGTGAACCGGGTCGGAATTACGAAGTATATGTAACCGACAACTATGGGTACACCTTCAAGCCAAATTATAACTATAGTAGCACCAACACGCAGGCGGAGGTTATCTATGCGCCTTTAGGCGAGCGGTTGTCACTCCGCTTCAGCCTCGACTTCGACTATGCTCGGGAGGGAATTTTATATTATACGCAAACCTTCAATCGAAGTGAAGGCACGCGAATGCCCGGCGACACCGTGGATCTCGTCGGAGACGGCACTGCACGGCAGCAAGACTACTATAACGTCGGCGCCGCCCTGCAGCTCGAAAGCTCACCGTTTCGGCGGCTCAGCAAACTGCATATCGTGGCCAACTTCCGGGTCGACAAGATTCTCTTCGGCCCGATAAGTTACGACCCGCTCCTTAGCTACCGCCTGGCTCTGTCGTATCGCTTTACGCCGCGCACCGTGGCCAAGCTGATCGCGGGGCGAGCCTTCCAGACGCCATCCGGCACGCTGCTATTTGGCGAAGGTCGGTTCGCCAACACGAATAACGTCATCGGCACCCAGACGCTCCCCGGGCTGCCGCAGCTAGAGCCGCAGTTTGTCGACAGCGTTGAGGCGCTGGCAAGCACGGTGTTGTTTCGCCACCTGTCCATTGAAGGCGGTGTCTTCGTACAGCATCTGTCGACCAAGATCGAGTTCATTCAGAGCGGCGCCGACTTCGTCGCCAGCAACCGCGGCACACAGAACAGCCTAGGGCTGGAGGCGGTCGCCCGCCTGTCATTTGGCCGTGTCTCTAGCTATGGCTGGGGGAGCTTCCTTTTGAACTTTGGTGGTACGCCGAATCCCCCGGAGGCTTACCCCACCCTGTTTGGCCTCCTGGGCGTGGATGTTGACTTGAAGGAGATCTACCTGCACGGCAATGCCCAGGCGCGCATCGTCGGTCCGCGTGGTCCATCGCAGAGCAACGTCACCCTGAACAATAACCGACCCTATTCGCTGCCGACGTACAGTACATTTGATATCACCATATCGACAGTGAGATTGCATCCATTTGGACCAAACACGGATACCAAAATCCTCGCCGCAGTTCGCAACATTAGTGCGGGGACGCGGGCCGATCCCGGATTCGCCGGCTTCGATTTCCCGCGCATTGCGGAGAACTATTACCTTGAAATCCGGCAGACATTCTGATGGTGCACTAGACATGGCTGATATCGCCAATGTGATTAATCTCCATCGAATCTAAAAAAGGGGGCAACAATGTTATTTCGAACTGGGCTAACGCTATTATTGGGTGTGGTTCTGACCTCGGGTTGTAGCGACACGCCGGCCGGTGCCGTCATCACCTACGGAGCGGTCCTGGATCGCACGGGTAGTATCAGCATGACCAGCTGGTTTGATGCCGCTGCGCTCGCAACCGCGCACGCCAACGCCGGACTTACCATGGCTGGGCAGTCGCTCCAGTTCAATCTTGCCACCTCGGATTCCATCAATACACCGACGGTAACGGTCACCCGAGCGACCGATCTGGTGCGTACTGTCGGCGCCAAGGCAATCATCACCGATTCCAGCCAAGACGATATTGCGCTGAACGCCACCTATTACAACGCCGACGCCAGCGATGACCTCAACGTCCCCATCATCGGGATGACATGCACGGCGCCGACCATCAACGACCCGACGGCGGTCAATGCCACTGATCCGGTCAACCAGGCGACGCTGCGCAATAGTCTCAAATGGAACTTCCGCACGGTAATGAACAGCGACCTGCAGGCGACCGTCATCACTCGCATCGCCTTCAGTCGGGGCCAGAGCGGAGACGTCAATGGCGATGGCAAGTTCAAGATCGGATTTTACGGCACCACCTCGGCGGGGGCGGGAACAGGCTTTGCCGCTGGGATCCAGTCGGCGCTCAATGCGCTGCAGTTGCCGACCCCTCCGATTCTGGAGGCAGTCTATTCCCCGGCGACACTGGATGCGAACACCTACGACTTTGCGTCGGACCTCGCCAAACTTACCGACAACAAGAACGAGGCGACCGGGCAAGTCGACGGGTATCCCGATGTCATCATGATAATCACCTTTCCCCAGTACAACGCCGCGATCGTAAAGTCCTACATCAACGGCGGCTACATGGTCCCCCTGCTCCAGACCCATACGGCGCGCTTTTACTCGACGCTGCGCGCTGCGGGGAGCGTGTTCGAGGGGCAGGAAGGTACCTCACCCACGGTGCTGGACAATGGCGCCTCGGGTGACGTTTTTGCGAGCACCTACAAGGCGGCCACCGGAGCATCACCGCAGTACCTTGACTCAAATACCTATGACTCCGCCATGTTGATCATGCTGGCGGCGGTCGCGGCGTCCCGCGGAATGCCCGATCCGACGCAAGTCACGGGAGCTCAAATCCGCGACTCGCTGCGCAAGATAAATACCCGCGGTGCCACCGTCGTACGCACCGGACCAGACGAGTTCGCCAAGGCCGTCTCTCTGCTGCAGGCGGGAACTCCCATCAACTATGAGGGAGCCTCGGGGCCCGTCGACTTCGATGACAACAACAACATCATCGACCGGGTCGCACACTGGAAGGTCGTCGGCGGCCAGTTCGTCGAGGTTGAAAAATATGACTGCGTTGGCAGTCAGAGCTGCCCGCTTCTGTAGTCGCCTGCGCGCGCTTGGTAAATGGCAATGGGCACCTCAGGTGGCCCTTTGGGAACCTCCAAGCCGAGCTGGTCGACATGAAGGCTTGGTGTCCCCTGAACCGAAGCGCTGGGCGCTCGGCTCCTTGAAGTAGCCCCGGGTAACTGGGTGGCGCGATCTCCCACCGGTAGTAGGCGGTGGACGCGAGACAAGACTGCGAGCAAAGGCGACAAGCCGGATCACCGCACGCGGAAGCCTTCGTTGTGCCGCCGCGCGGGGTCGGTCACCTGAGCCATCCCCTCATTTTTTTGAGCCGAGCTCTGCGATCGGAAGTCCGATCAGAGCAAGGAGTTGCTAAGGATAGGCTCGCTAATCTCGCTCTTGGGCTTGCTTGCTTCTGTCGGCAACCGTGGCCATCTGGAGGTC
>JBGANQ010000098.1:0-35001 GCA_044222245.1 Polyangia bacterium
GGCGCTGAGGCGGCGGCGGCGGCCGGCACGGAGGCGGCGGCGGGCGACAAGGCGGCGTCGGCCAAGACCCCGGCCCCGGCGGCCAAGGGCGGCGGCGACAAGGCGGCGGCGGCCAAGCCCGCGGCGGCTGGCAAGAAGTAAGCCCTGCGACGAGCGTGCCGGTGCCCCGGCCGTGGCCTGGCTGCAGGTCGCCCGGGCCCGGCCGCGACTACTGGCCACTGGGGCCACTGGCCTAGCCGGGAGCTGCGCAAGCACTGATGTCGTGGTTAGTCGTAGGGCTTGGCAACCCGGGCGCCGAGTACGCCCAGAGTCGCCACAACATCGGCTTTCTCGCCGTCGATCTGCTGCTGAGTCGCTGGGGCGTAAGCCGCAGCTCGGCGCGCAGCAAGTTCGGCAGCGAGCTTTATCAGGCCGAGCACAACGGGCAGAAGATCCAGCTGCAGAAGCCCATGGAGTACATGAACGTCTCCGGCGGCCCGGTGCAGCGGGCGATGGCCTTTTTCCGCATCGAGCCTGATCACCTGATCGTCGTTCACGACGACATCGATCTCGACCTCGGGCGGGTCAAGCTCAAGCAGGGCGGCGGCCACGGCGGCCACAACGGGCTGCGCTCGATCTCGCTGGCGATCGGCAGCGAGTACCTGCGGGTGCGCGGCGGCGTCGGTCGCCCCGGCGGGGGCGGCGGCAAGCAGGATCGGGTCGTCGGCCATGTGCTCGGCAGCTTCAGCCGCGCCGAGCAGGCGACGGTCGGGGTGCAGCTTGCCTTCATGGCCGACGCCATCGAGGCGATCATCGACCGCGGCATGACCTACGCCATGAACCACTTTAATGTCGTCGCGCCGCCCTGAAGGTCTTGGGCTTGACCTTGACCTTGGCCCACCTGAGTGACCCAGGCCCGACCTCACCCCACATCGGGCTAAAAGCGCGAAACCACAAAAGCAATCCTTGACCCGGCCCCGGCGGCTGTGGTGAGAATGTGCCCCACGTCCTCGCTCCCGAGATGAGCTCGGGGGCTCTTACGATCCAGGAGGAAAGAATGACCTTGCAGATATCCATGCGCGACGAGCCCGGTACCAAGCGCGAGTACGAGACGATCTTCATCTTGCGGCCGGACACCAACCAGGAAGGCATCACCCTGGTCAACACCAAGGTCCGCCAGGTGATCGACTCGATGAGCGGCAAGACGCTCAAGCTCGATAACTGGGGGAAGCGCAAGCTCGCCTACGAGATCAAGAAGCAGCTCAAGGGCATCTACATGTACTGGCAGTACCTGGGTACTAGCGGCATGGTCGAGGAGATCGAGCGCAACCTGCGCATGCTCGACACCGTCATCCGCTACTACACGGTCCGCGTCGACGAGGATGTCGTGCCCGATGCGCGCCCCTCGACTGTAGATGAAGAGACGTTCACCAAAGCCGCGAGCACCATCCCCGATGAGGAAGAGCTGGTCACCGGCGCCGTCACCTCGCGCTTCCGCGACGACGACGACGACGATGATGAGTTTGATCCGGATCTGGAAGAGGCGGCGCTGGCCGTCGGCACCGAGAAGCCAGAGGAATAAGCCATGTCGATGGACTTTGATGACGCCCCGCGGGGCGGTAAGGGTAAGCCCGGCGACCGGGGAGACAAGAAGGCAGGGCCCGGTGGGGCCGGTGGCACGGGCATGCGCAAGCGTGGCTTTACGCGCCGCAAGGTCTGTCGGTTCTGCGCCGACAAGACCCTGACCATTGACTACAAGGACTCGCAGCTGCTCAAGTACTTCATCACCGATCGCGGCAAGATCATCCCGCGCCGGATTTCGGGCAACTGCGCCAAGCACCAGCGGAAGGTGGCGCTGTCGATTCGGCGCTCGCGCATGATCGCGCTCATGCCCTACACCGTGACGGGCCAGTAAGCGCCAAGCGAACGCACAGGAGATATATAGATGCGGATCATTTTGCGCGAAGACGTGGCCAGCCTCGGAAAGAGCGGTGACCTGGTCACGGTGAAGGACGGCTACGGTCGCAACTACCTGCTCCCGCAGGGCCTGGGGATGCTGGCGACCGAGCACAACGTCAAACAGATCGAGCACCAGAAGAAGGTCATCGCGGCGCGCACCGCCAAGCTGACCAAGGATGCTCAGACCATCGCCGACAAGCTCGCGAGCCTGACGCTGAAGATCGCCCGTCAGGCCGGCGAGGGCGGCAAGCTGTTTGGCTCGGTGAGCACCCGTGACATCGAGGAGGCCGCCGCCGGGCTCGGGGTGACGATCGACCGCCGCAAGGTGGTGATCGCCGACCCGATCAAGCTCGTGGGCGAGTACAGCGTCGAGGTCAAGATGGGGCAGGGCGTTACCGCCAAGCTCAAGGTCGTGGTCGAAGAGGCCAAGGCCAGCTAGCCGGCGCGACGTCGCGGGGACTTGGCTTCCCCGCGCAGCTGCCGAGGGCCGGAGAGGCAACTCTTCCGGCCCTTTTTGTTTGTCCGGGCGGCGCAGTTTTCCCGTCCACGCCCGCCCGGGTTGGGTTGTATGATCGCTGCGTCGTCCACAACCGCGAGCCGGCCCCCCGCCGGCGCGGACGGCTCGCGGCGACAAGGCGCTCGGCTGCCAGCTGCCGGCTCACAGGGAGGCCCCATGCTCGGTCTGATGCAAGAGACCCCGCTGCTCATCTCTTCACTGATAAAATACGCAGCGCGCTACCACGGCGAGACGCTGGTCCTTACCCGGACCCTGCAGGGCACGATTCACAAAAGCAACTGGCGGACCATCCACGACCGCGCCAAGCAGCTCGCCCAGGCGCTCTTGCAGCTCGGGGTGCGGCCGGGCGATCGGGTGGCGACGCTGGCGGTCAACACCCACCGCCACCTGGAGCTGTACTACGCGGTCTCGGGCATCGGCGCGGTGCTGCACACCGTCAACCCGCGCCTGTTCCCCGAGCAGCTGGAGTACATCTTCAACCACGCCGAAGATCGCCTGCTGCTGTTTGACCTGCCGTTCGTGCCGCTGGTCAAGGGGCTGCGGCCGGCCTGCAAGACGATCGAGAAGTGGATCCTGCTTGACGACGCCGCCCACGCCCCGGCCGACTTTGCCGACCTTCTGACCTACGAGCAGCTGCTACAGCCGCACGGCACCGACTTCAGCTGGCCCGAGCTGCCCGAGAACACGGCGGCGTCTTTGTGCTACACCTCGGGCACCACCGGCAACCCCAAGGGCGTCCTTTACAGCCATCGCTCGACGGTGCTGCACGCGATGGCGACGTGCGCCGCCGACTCGCTGGCGTTCTCCAGCCGCGAGAGCATCCTGCTCATCGTGCCGATGTTTCACGCCTGCGGCTGGGGCGTGCCCTACACCGCGGCGATGTGCGGCGCGGTGCTGGTGCTGCCCGGGGCGGCCCTGGATGGCGCCAGCCTGTGTGAGCTGCTGCAGCTTGGCGAGTGCACGCTGTCGATGGGCGTGCCCACCGTGTGGCTGAACTTCCTGGCCTACATCGACCAGCACAAGGTGGCGCCGCCGCCGCGCCTGAAGAAGGTGCTGATCGGCGGCTCGGCGGCGCCGCGCGCGCTTATCGAGCGCCTGCAGAACGAGCTCGGCCTGGAGGTCGTGCACCTGTGGGGCATGACCGAGACCAGCCCCGTAGGCACCTGCGCATCGCTGCCGCATCGGCTGGCCGACCTCGGCAGCGAGGACAAGCTGCGCCTGCAGCTCAAGCAGGGCCGCGCCTTTTACGGCGTCGAGCTGAAGATCACCGGCGATGACGGCCGCGAGCTGCCGCGCGACGGCAAGGCCTTCGGCATGGTCAAGGTGCGCGGCCCGTGGGTCGCCCGCAGCTACTACCGCGGCGAGGGCGGCGACATCCTCGATGACGAGGGCTTTTTCGCCACCGGCGACGTGGCGACCCTGGACGGCGACGGCTACATGCAGATCACCGATCGCGCCAAGGATGTCATCAAGTCCGGCGGCGAGTGGATCTCGTCGATCGATCTGGAGAACGCCGCCCTGGGCCACCCGGCGGTGCACGAGGCGGCGGTGATCGGCATCCAGCACCCGGTGTGGCAGGAGCGGCCGCTCTTGGTCGTGGTCCGCAAGCCCGGCGCCGAGGTGAGCCCCGCCGAGCTGCTCGAGCTTCTGTCCCACAAGGTCGCCCGCTGGTGGCTGCCCGACGACGTGCTGTTTGTCAGCGAGCTGCCGCACACCGCCACCGGCAAGCTGCACAAGCTCAAGCTGCGCGAGCAGCTCAAGGACTACAAGCTGCCGCCGGTCGAGTACAAGCGCCAGTAGCCGACAAGCGCCGGCGACCCGCCGCGGGCGCTAGACCGGGCGCTCGCTGACCACCGCGCGCACGATCGAGGTCAGGCCGTCCAGGCCCAGGCTCTTTTGCACCACCGCCCGCACCCCCAGCTGGCGGAGCAGCGCCCGGTCGCCTCGCGTGCTGCGCGTCGAGAGCACGACCACCGGCAGATCGGAGGTGGTCTCCTGGCCGCGCAGCGTCGCGCAGACCTCGACGCCGTTGAGCTTGGGCAGCGCCAGGTCCATGATGACCAGGCCGAGCGACTGCCGCTGCGCCTCCTGCACCACCTGCTCGCCGTCGGTGACCATGATCACCTCGGCATCCGGCGCGGCGGCCTCGACACACATCCGCAGCTGGTCGAGCACCAGCGGATCTTCGTCGGCAACCAGCACCCGCTGCGGCGACTTGCGCAGGGTCTTGCGGTGCGCCGCGATGAGCGCCGCCATCAGGTCGTCGCACGACTGGAAGCGCTGGTTCGGATCGCGCGCCACCGCCCGCAGCACCGCCTGATCGAAGATCTCGGGCAGATCCGGCCGGAAGATCGACGGCGGCATCGGATCTTCCTCCTGGTGCTTGCGCAGCACGTCGGCCACCTCGCCGCTGGGGAAGGGCAGCTTGCCGGCCATCAGCTCGTAGATGCTCATGCCCAGGGCGTAGACGTCGCAGCGGCGCGCTTCCTCGGGGGTGCGCGGGCGGTGCTTGATCTGCTCGGGGGCGAGGTAGTCGGGGGTGCCGATGATGTGGGTGCCCGAGCCGCGCGAGTCGGTGGACTTGGCGAGGCCGAAGTCCATCAGGATGGCGCGCGGTCCGGGGGCGACCATCACGTTGGCGGGCTTTATATCGCGATGGATGATCCCCGCCGCGTGCACCACCTGTACGGCGCGGCACAGCTGCAGCGCCAGGCTGACCGCCAGGTCGATGGGGATCGCGTCGTGCACCCGCACCGCCTGCACCAGATAGTAGGCGAGCGTCGGTCCGACCACGTACTCCATGACCATGAACGGCACGCTGCGGTGCTCGCCCAGGGCGTGGACGTGGACCACGTTTTCGTGCCGCACCGCCGCCAAGAGGCGCGCCTCGCGACGGAACAGCGCCGCCTGACCCGGGTGCACCGCGTGCTCGGGGAGCAGCACCTTGACCGCGACCTGCCGCTCCAGCGCCAGGTCCTCGGCCAGGTACACCGCGCCCATGGCGCCGCGGCCCAGCTCGCGCACCAGCCGGTAGTTATCGGCCAGGACTTCGCCGAGGCGCGGGGCGCGATCGGCGGCTTTGGACACTGCGCTCTCGGCAGCTTTGCCAGCTTGCTTGGGATTAGAGGGCGGCATCGTCGGTCAGCGCTCGCTGTCTTTGCCCGTCACCGCGCCGGCTTGGCGAGGGCCCTCCGGTGCGCCGCTCCCCTTTGCAGGAGGCGCGGCGCGGGGGCGCGTCGCTTGGCGAAGCACAGGTCAGGGTCCCCCAAGTGTACCGCAGGGCTTGGATTTCTCACAATGATAATTAGTTAAGCTGAATTACATATTTACGTTTTCTAAACCCCTGCCTGGGGGACCGCTGCTGAGCGACGGGAACGTCTACGAAAATCGCCGGAATTAGAGGCGGTTTTAATCGGACACGCATCTTGTGCTGAAAATCACCGAATATTTCAAAGCAAACCTAATCCTGGCAGCTCGCGCTGCCATCGCGATCGGATAAGCCTTGCCGCGTCCCCCTCTTACCTCTCGTCTCCGACGAGAGACGCTTAACGGAGCAAGTGGATGAGCCCCACCTTCCAGATCCCCCGCCCGCCCGGTCGCGCCGCCCGGGTCGCGCCCGGCGGTCTCGCCTACGCCATGTTGGCGCTCGCCAGCCTCGCCGGCACCGGCTGCCCGCCGCCGCCGCTGGAAGAGCAGACGACGACCAACCTCGAGGACCAGCCCCTGGACCCGCAGACCCTGTTCGACACCCGGGTCAAGGTCGAGGTGGCGGCCAGCTGCAGCTGCCACTACACCCAGCAGATCACCATCGCGCCGTTTCTCGGCATGGGCAGCGAGTACAGCGCCATCACCGGCTACGGCAGCGGCAAGTTCCTGACCCCGACGCCCGACGACAGCCTGCTCTTGCAGAAGGGGATGCATACCGGGCCGGCGTTTACCGCCGACCAGGCCACGGCGGTGCGTGCCTGGCTCTCGGCCGAGGCGGCGACGCGCGGCAGCGGCATGAGCAGCCCGGCCACGCCCACGGTGCCGATCCGGGTCGGCGACTTCTTTATGAGCCTGCAGGCGCTGACCCAGGACCCGCTGGCCAGCATCACCTTCAAGCTGGCCCAGGTCGCCGGCACCACCTATCGCATCTCGAACCTGCAGGTGACCGCCGGTCCGTCCGGGGGCATCCAGCTCAAGCACCCGCGCTTTATCATCTTCACCGCCGCCGGCGCCACCCCCGAGGCGAGCGACGGCCTGAGCACCGTCGATCTGACGGTCGCCGCCGGCGCCTCGGCGCCGCTTGGCTCGGGCAGCCTGCTGCTCACCGATCTGCCGGCCACCAGCGCCCGCATCGCCCTGGCCTTTCAGACGATCGCCGTCGTCAACCCGATGATGGTCAACGTCGCCTGCAGCAACTTCGCGGCCTTTGACCCGCCGGTCAAAAACCAGCTGGCGACGTGCGCCGCGGTCTGCCACAGCCCGACCGCCTCGGACCCCCGCCGCGCCCAGGCCACCGGCGCCTTCAACATGGCGGCGGCGCTGACCAGCGACCCGGCGATGCTCGCTCAGCTGTGCACCAACTCGCGGGCGCGCATCGACAAGACCAGCCCCGACAAGAGCATCCTGGTCGTGCAGCCGCAGCCCGCGGCCAGCGGCGGCACGGTCAACCACCCCTACAAGATCAACGACCCCACCCAGTTTTCCACCTACAAGACCGCCATTGTGACGTGGGCTTCGGGAGAGAAGTGAGCTCTTTCCCCTAAAAAGCGAGAGGAAGCATGGAAATAAGACTAGGCAAGACGATGTTGTCCCTGGCCCTCGCCTCGGCGACGCTGACCGGCTGCTCCGGCGGCGCGAGCACGGGGCAGAAGGCGGATAACAACGCGAGCGCTTTCCGCGACGGCCTCCCTCCGGTGGTCCGCGACGGAGACAAGTTCGCCCTCAATGATCCCACCACCGACTACATGCTCGCCCTGCGCTCGGCGGCGCTCAAGCTGACCGGCAACTACCCGACCCAGGTCGAGATCACCGAGCTGCAGAACGCGACCGACCAGCCGACGACCTACGCCAACCGCATCAGCGACTATATGAGCCGGCCGGCGTTCGCCGCCCAGCAGGTCCAGTTCTGGCGCGACACCTTCAAGATGGGCGGCACCCTGACCGTGCAGGTCGGCGCCGGCATGCAGTCGGTGAGCCTGGAGACCGCGCCGACCTTCGCCGCCCAGCTGGTGGTCCAGGGCCTGCCGTTCAACCAGATCGTGACCCAGAGCAAGGGCACCTGCCCGACCTTCGACGCCACCAGCGGCAAGTTCACCGCCGCCGACTGCACCAACACCGCCGGCAAGCCGGTGGTCGGCGTGCTGACCGATGCCGGCGTGCAGGCGCAGTTTCTGTCCTCGCTGGCCTTCCGGCGCACCCGCTGGGTGCAGGAGACCTTCATGTGCTCGCGCTTCCCGGCCGAGACCACCGGCAAGCCGGTGATGTACGCCGGCGGCAGCTACAGCTCCCCGTGGCCGATCAAGAGCATCACCGGCTCGCTCAACGCCACCGCGCCCAAGATCGACTTCCACGACACCTCGGCGGTCATCTGCGCCAACTGTCACACGACGATCAACCACATCGCGCCGCTGTTCGCCAACTTCGACGCGGTGGGCAACCTGACCGGGTCGATTCAGGTCATCACCCCGGTCGCCTAGGGAGTGCAGTCATTTCGCGGGGTTGGCAGGAGGCAGGCCGCGGTGGCAGGCCGGGCTCCAGCGGCGCTCCGTCCCCAAATTCGGGCAGCGGGTGTGGACCCCAACTGGACCACTTGGATTGCTGGGTTGCCGCGAGAGGTTGCGCGATGGGAGACATTGTTCGCAAGCAGAAGAACGGCAAGTTTATCGGCTGGTATGTGCGCTACATCGATCTCGATGGGCGGCGCAAGCAGCGCGCCTCCCACCAGCCGACCTGGGCGCTGGCGCGGCGGCTGCTCTTGCAGATCGAAGGGCGGGTGGCCCGCGGCGCGCTCGGCATCCCCGACAAGGCGGCGCCGGCGCCGACGGTGGAAGCGCTGTGCGCGCGCTTTGTCAAGGAGTACCGGAGCCCGCGAGTCAAAGATCCGGCGCGCTATCGGGTGCAGGCGCAGCTGTGCCTGCGCCGCGTCATTCCTTATCTTGGCAAGCTGCGCGCGGATCAGCTGACGCCGCGCGACATCGAGCGCGCCCGCGATCGCCTGATGGCCGACTACCCCGCGGCCAACACGGTGCGCGCCAGCCTGCGCCCGCTGTCCGCGGCGCTGAGCTGGGCGGTGCGCGAGGGCCTCATCGCCCGCAACCCCGCGCGCGGCGTCGCGCTGCCGCCGCGGGTGCAGTCCATCGAGTACCTGGCCGCCGCCGATGCCGCGCGCCTGCTGCAAGTCGCCGGGGAGCAGGCCCGCCGCGGCCGCGGCGTCCTGGGGCTGCAGGCCGAGTCGCACTTTATCGCCGTGGCGCTGGCGCTGCACACCGGCCTGCGGCGCGGCGAGCTGATGGGCCTGCGGTGGTCCGATGTCGATCTGGAGGCGCAGCTGCTCACCGTGGCGCGCTCGTTTGGCACGACCCCCAAGGGCGGCTCCCCGCGCCACCTGCGACTCCCTGCGGTGATGATTCCGCTGCTGCAGAGCTGGCGTCCGCGCTGCCCCGCCACCGCCGAAGCAGTCGTGTGTCCGGCGCGCGTCGCCGGCCGCTTTCAGATGAGCCGCGGGCGCTCGGATCACGGACTCAAGGGACTCTTGCGCCGCGCCGGCTGCCCCCCGCTGTCCCGCGGCTGGCACTCGCTGCGCCACACCTTCGCCTCCATGTTCATCCGCGCCGGCGGCAACCTGGTCGCGCTGCAGAAGATCCTCGGCCACACCGACATCAAGATGACCCTGGCCTACGCCCACCTCGCCCCCGACTTCCTCGCCGCGGACATGGAGCGCATCCGCTACCGCCAGGGCTGACCGCGGCAGCGTTCCGAGCGGACTTGGAGCTGAACCACGAAGGCCCAGCCCCGAGCCTGAACAGATCGTCCTCAGGTGCGCTAGGTATCATCACAAGGTCAGTCCGCCGGCCTCTCACCCGTGCGCGCGCGACGGCGATCTTGGCGAGAAGCCCGTTTATCGCGGCTATTGGTCGCGATAAGCTGTTGTCATGGGGGACTGGAACCTTCGGCAGCACTGGTTCCGCGGCGCTGACGCGGACGTCGCGCTGGCAATCTACCAGCGGCTCGAAGCGATCGGCCGGCAGCTGGATCGGGACGAGCGCGAGGTGGGCGCGACCGGATTGCGGTTTGGGTTTGTGTCCTCGACGCTCGTGAGCGCGACGACGACCCAGAAGTGGGGGGGCCGACGGCGGGTTCGCGGACGAGGTGGTCGCGGGGATCGCGGGCGTGCTCCACATCGAGGATCTCGGCGAACAGCAGCGGTGGTCGCGCGGGTTTGCGGACTTGGCGCCGGCTGTCGGGTTCGCGTGGTGCAGGGACGGCGAGTTGCGCCAACACCGCGATCCGGCGCGGCTGGGGGCCGGCGGTCGCGCGCCGGCTCGAAGAAGGCGACGCCGAGCGCGAACCGACGGCGGCGGCTGTCGACGTCGCGGCGCTGCGGCGCGCGCTCGTCGCGGAGCCCGGCTCGGCGGCGGCGCGGCACGCGGTGCTTGCGCTCGGCGTGCTCCCCGATTGCGCGACCGCCTGGCTGCCTGCGCTCTGTGGCCGTGCCGGCGCCGGCAACCCCGACCCGGGCTTTGCAAGACGCGCTGCCGAGATCGCGCACGGCTGGTCACGCAGCTCGTACTGGATGGTGCGCGACGGCGCCCCCGGTCTGGACGTCGCCCCGCTGGAGCTCGCGCGTCGCCGTGGGGCCCGGGTGCCCATCGACGTCGCGGCGCAGATCGCTGCCTGGGACGGCAAGGACAGCTCGCGGGCCGCGCGGATCACGATGTGGTGTGACCCCGCGCTGCGGTCGCTCGCGTCCGGTGATGAGCTCGCGATCTTGCGCGCCGTGGTCGCGCTCGACAATGCGGCCGCTGCGATCGCCGCCAACGGGTCCTTTTGGTCGCCGCCGCTGCCGTGGGTCGATCACGTCCTCGCGTGCGCCTGGGACGGCGACGAGGGTCCCGCTGCCGAGCCGACCCCCGAACTGGACCTGCAGGGGCTTGCGAGGTTCTATGCGGCGATGGCGCAAGCCGCGGCGCTCTCGCCACCGCGCGAGCGCCTCGCCGCGTATGCCGCCGCGGAAGCGCTCGCGGCCGGCTCGCGCATGTTGGCGCGCGAGGCTCGCGACAGGGCGCTCGCGGCGCGCTGCGAGCTCGGAGCGGCCGCCGCCGCTCGCGCTCGATCCGGACGGCAACGAGCTCGCGATGACCGCGTGGCTGGCCAACGCCGTCGCGTGGCTGCGCTATGAGGCCGGCGACCTCGCAGCCGCAGCGCCGCTCGCCGCGCGCGCGCTTGCGTGTGCCGCGCACGACAACGAGAACGTGATCGACACCTGGGTGCGGCTCCAGCTCGGCCTGGGCAACGTGGACGGCGCGTACGCGGCGGTCGCGCGGCTCGTGCGCGCAAAGCCCGAGTCGACAAGCGGGATCGTCGCCGACCTCGTGGCGTCGCCGGCGTACCTCGCGTGGCGATCCCGCGCGTCGATGGCATAGGCCGCAGCCGAAAGTCCGCACGGAGAGTCCCGTGCCCCAGCTGTCACCCAGCGCGGCGTTGGGGATGGCGAAGGGATCACATATCTCCGCGCCCGCGCGCAGGTAAAATGATGCCCATGACCCACATCGTAGTCACCTCGACTCCTTCCGATACGCCGACGCCCATCGGTCCCTACAGCCACATCGCCCGCGTCGGGCCTTGGATTTCGATCAGCGGCACCGCGGGTATGGATCCAGCAACCGGTGAGCTGGTTGGGCCCAGCATCGAGGCGCAGACGCGGCGCATCCTCGAGTCTTTCAGGGTCATGCTCGAATCAGCAGGCTCGGACCTGCAGCATGTGATCCACATCAACGTCTTTCTGCTGAACATGGCAGATTTCGCCGCGATGAACCGCGCGTATGCTGAGGCCATGGGCCCGCACCGCCCAGCGCGCACCGTCATCGGCGTCGCCGCGCTCCCTAAGCCCGGGGCGCTTTTGACCATGAACCTGACGGCGGTTGCGCCGACCTGAGGCGAGTCGGCAGCCGGAGCATCTCCGCCTGCCGACAGCCGGCAGACCGACCGGCCAGCGGGGCCTTGGCCGCCGACAAGATTCTGAGGAGTCTCATCGAGCCTGCCTGATCCACCAACCCGCCAAAATACTTGAAATCTACAAGTACCGATTCCTTGTTCGTATCCGAATCGTATAGCGCGAGCTGGTTCTCCCGCAGAAGGAGTACTCGCCCCTGGTACTGCCCGAGCGACTTCGCCTGTTCGAGGTGGTGAGCTGTCTGCAGCTTGAGATCAATCAGCGCATCGCGGCTCTCGAAAAATCGCCGGTCTCTAGGCTTGATGCGGTCGCCCTCATCGGCGGGCGCCTCCTCGGTGAAATCAATGTGCCGCGTGAGTCCGTACAGCGCCATGCGGGACGGCTCCGCGCCCAGGCACTGAACCAGGAGCTGGCCGCCCGCTACGTCGGACTGGAGTACCTGTCCCTTGCAGGAAGCCGGCACGAGTTCCTGCAGCGGGCCGCTCGCACTTTCTCAGTATCTTGAGTATCTCCAGTATATCACGTCGCCCATCGCGGTGAATCACGCTCCGGTACGTCCGCGTCGGTCCCTTGATCATCGCTGCCGACGCCGGGCGGCTCTCGCTTGGGTCTTGAGCTACCCGCGCCGGGTCTGCGCCGGCGCGCCCTGGCCGCAGGCCGCGCCGGCGTACCTAGCGGTGTCGCCCCGATGCCGCGCCGCCAGTCGGCCGGCTCACGTTCTGGGGAAACTGGCCGAGCACATTGCCGGCCGGGCTGTAGCGGCAGACGATGAAGTAGGACTGCTCCTTGCTCTTGGCGGCGCCGCAGCCAAGGCTCGTGCTGCCCTTCCACACCACCTGGGTGAAGTGGCCGGTGGCGCCGCTGAAGCCCGGGCGCTTGAAGTTGTACTTCTTAATCTCGGCGTACCAGTGGCTGACCGCCTGCTCGGCCAGCTGGGCGGCGTCGATGGACTCGGTGGAGAAGAAAAAGTGCAGGTTCTCGCCGTCCGTGCCGCCGCTGTGCTCGAACTTGCCGGTCGCCGCCAGGCGGCGCGCCCAGCTGAGCGCTCCGCTCTCCAGCTTGCTGCTGTACTCCAGCTTGGAGACCTGGTGCCGCGCCCGGTAGTCGTTGTGCTGCGCCAGCACCGCCGCCCGGAAGGCCGACATGTCAATGGCTTCGCCGGCCTGCGCCGCGCTGCTGCTCCAGATTGCCCCCAGCACGGCCAGGCATATCCGCCGACGATAGTTCATGCAGTCTCTCCCGCCTGTGGCGGGCTCTGCGCGGCCCGCCGGTCCGCATTAAGCGTAGCAGACCTCGCGCTGCGGCGCTGCGCCCGGTGCCGCTGGGACGAAGATCCGGCCCCAGCCGCCGGCCAAGGCGCGCCCGCCACCGCCCGCCCACAACAAAGGATCGCCCGGGCGATCGCGGGCGCTTAGACTGAAGGCGAACTCATGTCGCTCGTCACCGTAGAAAATCTCGCGATCGCCTTTGGCAAGAAGGTCGTCCTCGACGGCGAAAGCTTTGCCGTGCAGCCCGGCGAAAAAATAGGCCTCGTCGGTCCCAACGGCACTGGCAAGTCCACCCTGCTACGCATCCTCGCCGGCGAGCGCGAGGCCGATGCCGGGGAGGTGTTCTACGCCCGCGGCGTGCGCGCCGGCTACCTGCCGCAGGACATCCTCGAGCTGCCGCCCGGCACCCTGGTCGAGTCGGTGCGCGCCGCGGTGCCCGGCAGCGAGGAGCTCGGCCGCCGCCTCGCCGAGGTCGAGGAGGATCTGGCCGCCGCTGAAGACGACGAGACCCGCCTGGAGCTCGGCCACCGCCTCGCCGAGCTGCACGCCGAGCTTGGCGACTTCGAGGAGCGCTACGGCCGCCACCGCGCCGAGAGCATCCTGCTCGGCCTCGGCTTTGCCGAGCGCGACTTCTCCCGCGACGTCGCCACGCTGTCGGGCGGCTGGAAGATGCGGGCGGCGCTGGCCGGCCTCCTTTTGCTCGAGCCCGAGCTGCTCCTTCTCGACGAGCCGACCAACCACCTGGATATTCCCTCGCTCAGCTGGTTCGATCAGTTCCTGCGCCGCTCGCCCAAGGCGGTCATGCTGGTCAGCCACGATCGCGACTTCCTCAACCGCCAGATCGCCCGCGTGCTGTCGTTTGAGCCCGAGGGGCTGCGCAGCTACGCCGGCAACTACGACGCCTATCGCCTGCAGCGCGCCGAAGAGGAGCTGAACCTGGAGGTGCGCGCCCGCCGCCAGGCCGCCGAGCGCGCCGAGACCGAGAAGTTCATCGAGCGCTTCCGCTACAAGGCCTCCAAGGCGCGCCAGGTGCAAAGCCGCATCAAGCAGCTGGAAAAGCGCGAGACGATCAAGCTGCGCGAGCACCACAGCACCGTCCGCTTCCGCTTCCCCGAGGTCGCGCGCTCGGGCCGCGAGGCGGTGCGCCTGGACGGGGTGAGCAAGCGCTTTGGCGACAAGCTGATCTACAGCGCGGTCACTCGCACCGTCGAGCGCGGCGAGCGCGTGGCGATCATCGGCGTCAACGGCGCCGGCAAGACCACCCTGCTCAAGCTGATCGCCGGCGAGCTGCCGCTCGACGCCGGCACCATCACGCTCGGTCACAACGTGCAGCTGGCCTATTACGCGCAGCACCACACCGAGAAGCTCGATCGCGAAAAGACCATCCTGCAGGAGATCGGCGCCCTGGTGCCGAGTGAGCCGCAGTCGTTTGTGCGCGGCGTGCTCGGCTCGTTCCTGTTTCAGGGCGACGACGTGGACAAAAAGATCGCCGTCCTGTCGGGCGGCGAGCGGGCGCGGGTCGCCCTGGCGCGGCTGTTGGTGCTGCCGTCAAACCTCATCCTCATGGACGAGCCGACCAACCACCTGGACCTCGACTCGTCCGAGCGGCTCGCCGAGGCGCTGAAGGAGTACGGCGGCACGCTGGTCTTTGTGTCGCACAACCGCAGCTTCATAAACCAGCTGGCCACCCGCATCTGGGACGTGCGCGGCGGCGGGGTCGAGGAGTGGACCGGCAACCTCGATGCCTACCTTTATCACCTGCAGCAGGTCGCAAGCCCGGCGGCCGGCGGCAGCACCGGGCCCGCCGCCACCCCGCGCAGCGAGTCGAGCGACCGCGAGCGCCGCCGCCGCGAGGCGCAGGAGCGTGAGGCGCGCGCCGCCGTGCTGCGCCCGCTCAAGCAGGAGATCGAGCGGGTCGAGGCGCGCATCAGCGCCCTGGAGGGCGAGAAGAAGGGCCTGGAGCCGCAGCTGGCCGATCCGGTGCTGCTCGGCGATTTCCAGCGCTCGCGGCCGATCCTTGGCCGCTACAGCGAGGTGCAGGCCGAGCTGGAGGCGCTGTACGGGCGCTGGGAGCAGCTGCAGGAAGAGCTGGCGTCAAAAAACAGTTGACTGTTTGGCAAAATTTTGCACTGCACCCGCGACAGCTTGACGGCCGACAGGCCTGCTCGAGCGGTTTCACCGACGGCAGCCTCGGCGCTGCAGCCGCTGGCATGGCAGCTGCTTCTCCCTCCCTCGTACCGGCGCTGCGCCGGCCAAGGAGAGGCAGATGCTCGGACTCCCCCTTACTGCTCATGCGGCCAAGCGCTGTCGCGGTCGCGGCATCCCCAAGGCGGCGATTGCCGCGGCGCTCGACTACGGAACCCGGCGGCTCATCCGCGGCGCCGAGGTGTACACCCTCGGCTGGCGCGAGGTCGGCCGCTACGCCTGCCTCGGCCTTGACCTGTCGCGCTTCGAGAGCACCTCGGTGGTGTGCGCCCACTCGGGGGCGATCCTGACCGTGTACCGCAACCGCCGGGTCCGGCGGGGCCGGCTGTAGCGGACGCGGCGGCTGGACCACGGCTGGACCACCGCCGGCCGGCGGTCACCGCGGCCGTGACGGCAGGCGGCGGGCGCCAGGGTGATTCAGGTCATCACCCCGGTGCCGCCCAACGGCCTGAGCGTGGCCACCGACTGGCTGCCCACCGGCGAGGGCTACGCCTGGCGCCTGGGCAAGCCGGTCGCTGACCTGCCGGGCCTCGGCGCGGCCATCGCTGCCGATCCCAACCTGCCGGTGTGCGTCGCCTCTCGCATGTGGAACTGGGCGATGTCGCGCGGCGACATCGTCAATGACCAGGTGACCCTCACGCCGCAGCTGGCCAATCGACTGGCCGGCATCCTGGTCCAGAACAACTGGAACGTGAAGGAGCTGGTCCGTCAGGTGTTCAACGACCCCAGCTTCGTTCGGTACTAGGCCCGAGGACCACAGGAGCAAGACGATGAAGATGCAAAAAGCCTTCTCATTATCCAGTCTGGGCCTGGGCCTCGCGCTGGCGCTGGGCGGCTGCAGCGGCGGCAGCCCGGACATCGCCCCGGCGGACGGCGGCACCGCGAGCCCCGACCTGACGACCCTGACCACCCCGGGCAGCGGCACCGGGCCCGCCAACGCCTTTAACCACGACGACATCCTGGGCGCCATCGGCGACGTCTTCGCCGACGGGCGGCAGGTCCCCCCGGAGGTCGGCGAGCGCATGCACGCCTGCGGCAAGCTGCAGTACGCCACGCTCGGCCGCATCCTGCAGACGCGCGGCGTCAACCTCGCAAACGCGGCGATGTTCAGCGCCGGCCAGCTTTACAATAGCGGCAACCTGGTCATCGGCGTCGCCAACTACCCGGCGCGCGTCGCCGAGTCGGACCGCAACACCACCGGTGGCATCGTCCGCCTTTACGACATCCTGATCGCCGCCGCCGAAGAGCTGCTCCCCGACGCGACCACCGATCTGCTCTCCAAGAGCCCGGCTTGCTCGGGGGTGACGCTGTTCAAGGCCGACAACACCTGCAACCCCGCCGGCTTCGGGTGCTTTATGGGGGTCCCGCCGACCGACGCGCAGATCCGACTCTGCAACGAGATGGTAAACGACCCGTTTGACGCCAACATCCTGAACCGGAAGCGCCTGGCTGTCGCGGCCATGGCGTCCCCGATTTTCTTGTGTGACTAGGGGGAATGACACCATGAAACGCGATATTGAACTGCGGGGTGCTTCCCGCCGAGACTTCATCAAGGGCGTGCTCGCCACGAGCGCCGCTTTAGGGCTTGGACCGACCCGCGCGCTGGAGATCCTGGATCAGATGGGCGGCAGCGCCCTGGCGCAGTCGGCCGCGGCGCTGAAAAACTCGGTCAACATCATCGGCGGCACCGGCGGCGGCGCCTGGTTCCAGCTGCTGTTTCCGACGCCGCGGGCGATAAAGACCTTCCAGCCGAGCTACGCCTACGACGACCCTTCCAAGGCCGTCGCGGTGCCCGGCCTCGACGGCGGTCGCGAGCTGTACGTGCGCAAGCTGACCTCGGGCAACCGCCTGTGGGGCAACTTCGGGCCGAGCAAGCTCGTCACCGCGCTGACCTGCGGCGCGCCCAACGCCCACGAGGTGGCGCCGGTCACCTCGGGCACCTCGACCCTGCCCAACGGCGTCGGCGGACCTATCAACCTGTTCGCCGGCCTGTCGGCGATCCAGACCTCGCTCAAGGCGACGGTGCCGGCCATCGGCATCAAGTTCAACAACACCGACCCGCCCTACGGGCGCGCCCCGGGCGCGGCGCCGCAGTCGACGGTCGCTGATGCGGCGTCGATGATCTCGCTGTTCTCCAGCGCCGCCTCGCAGGTCCTGTCGCGCCTGATGTCGTCGCAGAACCAGGCGGCCTTCGACCTTTACTACAAGGCGTTCCAGGGCCTGACCAAGACCTCGTCGCGGGCCACCTACGCGCGCGCCTTCACCGATGCCAAGGTCGCCGAGAACCTGCTGGCCAAGAACCTGCGCACGCTGCTGCAGCCGCAGCCCGGCCAGCAGGCGATGTGGATGAACAACCTTCCCGGCAACGAGAAGGTTCAGGCGATCACCGACGCGCTCATCGTCACCGCCAACGCCTTCAAGCTCGGCCTGTGCGCCCAGGTCAGCATCCCGGCGTTCCAGGACGACCCGCACGGGGCGTTTGGCAGCGTCGCCAACGTCACCAACGTTGCCGACGCGACGGCCTGGGCGCTGCAGAGCTTCCTCGACGAGCTGCAGAAGACCAAGGACCCCAACGTCCCCGGCAAGACGCTGGCCGACAACGTCATCATGACGTTCATCGCCGACACCTGGAAGGATCCGTTTACCGCCTCGGGGTGGCCCGACGGCTACACGGCGAACGTGAACTGGGTCTATGTGATGTCGCAGGGCTACATCAAGCCGGGCTGGTTCGGCGAGGTGCGTCCCGATGGCAGCACCCGCTACGATCCGGCCACCGGGGCGCTTAACGCCGGCGTGCCCGAGGCGGTGGTGCGCTCGGGGGCGATGGCCTCGATCCTGTTTGCCTGCTCGGGCGGCGACAAGCGGCGCGTCAACGACTTCTACAACGCCGGCAGCTACGACGGCCTGATCACCAACGTCATCTCCTAAGCGCTCTGCGCAGCGACCCGGCCGGGGGACACATCAGAGGTTCCCTTGGCCGGGTGGCTCGGCTATCATCCGCAGCTATGGCTACCCCTGCTGCTGCGGAGAAGAGCGAATCAGCGCCGGCTGCACCGACGGTAAGCGCCGAGGCGCTGGCGGTCCACCGGGCGGCGACGCCGATCGATCTGCACTCTGATACCACGAAGTTTCTCGCCCGCGGCTATGACATCTGGAAGCGCCACGAGCCGTCCTGGCTGGTGCGCGGCATCGGCGGCCACGTCGATGTGCCGCGCATGCGCGAGGGCAACCTGTGCGGCCAGTTTTTCAGCATGTGGACCTTTCCCAAGCCCGAGGCCGGCTGCTTTGCCGAGGTGAACCGCCAGATCGACGCCCTGCTCCAGGCGGCGCAGCAGCAGCACGGCCTGCGCCTGTGCCGCAGCGCCGACGAAGTCACGGCGGCGCGCGGTCGCGGCGAGGTGGCGGCGCTGCTCGGCATCGAGGGCGGCCAGTGCCTGGGCGGCCCGGGCGCCAAGCCCCTGTCGGCGCTCGAGCGCCTGACCGCGCTGGCCGAGCGCGGCGTGCGCTACCTGGGCCTGCTCCACTTCAGCAGCAACGCGCTCGGCTTTCCCGCCATGGGCTGGGGCCAGGATCACAGCCTCGGCCTGACCCCGCTCGGCTGCGAGGTCGTCGACGCCTGCGCGCGCCTTGGCATCCTGGTCGATCTGGCGCACATCAACCGCCGCGGCTTCTTCGAAGTGGTGGCGCGCCGGCCCGGTCCGCTCTTGGTCAGCCACACCGGGGTCGTCGGGGTGACCCCCCACTGGCGCAACATCGATGACGAGCAGGTGCGCGCCATCGCCGACAGCGGCGGCGTCGTCGGCGTCATCTTCGCGCCGCGCTACCTGGGCCAGGACAGCCTGGACGGCGTGGTCGCGCACCTTGCGCACCTGGTGCGGGTGGCCGGCGAGGACGCGGTGGCCCTCGGCTCGGACTTTGACGGCTTTGTGCGGCCGGTGCGCAACCTGACAAGCCCCGCCGATCTGCCCGGACTGACCGAGGCGCTGCTGCGCGCCGGCCAGCCGGCCCGCGTGGTCCACAAGATCCTGGGTGACAACGTGCTGCGCATGCTGCGCGCGGCGCCGCCGGTGTACGCCTAGCCGGCGCGCAGCTGTAGGGCGGCCTTGGCGGGCCGGCCGCCGCTACTCGTCTTCGTCGAGCGGCTCGTCGCGCGGCCCCTCGATGTCGTACTTGCGCATCAGCTTGCGGAAGTACTTGCGGTCGATCTCGGCCTCGCGCGCCGCGTGCGAGATGTTGCCGCGGTTTTTGCGCAGCAGGTGCACCAGGTACTCGCGCTCGAAGGCCGCGACCCAGATCTCCTTGGCGTCCTTGAACGGCAGATCGGTCTGCGGGACCATCGGCGCCAGCACCGCGGTGCCGGTGCCCGGCAGCGAGCCGGTGGGCGGCGAGCTACTGGCCGAGCCCAGTGAGCCCAGCGAGCCGGGCCAGCTCGGCGAGCTCGGCTCGCTGCGGATCGGGTCGTTCTTGATGTTGTGCGTCGGCCGCGAGCGCGCGCTCTCGCCCAGGCGCAGGCCCGACAGGCTGCGCTCGGCGTTGCGGATCGCCTCGGGCAGATCGTCGGCCTGGATGATCTCGCCGGAGGCGAAGCTCACCGCGCGCTCGACCGCGTTGACCAGCTCACGCACGTTGCCCGGCCAGCGGTAGGACTGAAGCAGCTCCAGCGCGTCCGCGGCGATGTGCGAGCACTTGCGGTTGCCATCGGGCAGGCGGTTGTAGGCGTGCTCGCGCAGGAAGGACTCGACGAGCAGCGGGATGTCATCGGTGCGCTCGCGCAGCGGCGGCAGGAACAGCCGGACGACGGACAGCCGGTAGAACAGATCCTGGCGGAAGCGCCCGCTGCGCACCTCTTCCTCCAGCTGGCGGTTGGTGGCGGCGATGATGCGCACATCGACCTTCAGCGACCGCGTGGCCCCCACCCGGCGGATCTCGCGCTGCTCCAGGGCGCGCAGCAGCTTGGGCTGCAGCTCGGGCGGCAGCTCGCCAAGCTCGTCGAGAAACAGGGTGCTGCCGTGCGCCATCTCGAACAGCCCCTGGCGGGTCATGATGGCGCCGGTGAAGCTGCCCTTCTCGTGGCCGAAGAGCTCCGACTCGATGAGGTTCTTGGGCACCGCGCCACAGTCGAATACCATCATCGAGCTGCCGGCGCGCGGCGACAGCTTGTGGATGGTCTGGGCCACCACCTCCTTGCCGGTCCCGGTCTCGCCTTCTATGATCACGGTCGCGCCAGTGGGCGCAATCTTCTCAATCACCGCGTACAGCTCGCGCATCTTGACATTCTTGCCGAGAATGTGGCAAGCCGATTCTCTCGTCGGTGCGGGTGCTGTCTAAATGGGCTGCGGACATGTTGCGGATGGATTCGTGAGCGAGCATTTGCGTGCACGAATGGGCCAAGAGAAACGGCCCGTGCGCGGGTAGGTACATACCACAGCTAGGACGACAGGGCAGGGGGCAGCTTGAGAGATTTCAAATTTTCCGTCGCTGCCGGGTTACGGAAAGCGAATTTCTTCCCGCCTACGAAGATGTAGCGACGAACACAGCCGTCACCCGCGGAAGTGACGGCCGCGCGTTTTGGCGATCGCCAACGCAGGCAGAGCGCGACATGGATCCTGCGCGAGCCGCGGGAGATGGTCTGTCGGCAGCGGCCCGCACTCGTACCCTGTAACCGAGTGGAATGCGACAGAACGGCCCCTCATTCACTCACTCTACTGTCGCTGTGCTGTAGCCGCACATCAATGAAGTTGCGTTCGTCCAGGGAGCCCACATCAGAGACGGAGCTTGGGTCAAGTTGGAACCCAACACCTCCTTCGGTTTCTGGAGTAAGTTGATCCGATCCAGTTTCCACGCTGATCTGATAGACGCGCTCGCCCATAACATCAAACAAGAAAATCTCATCAAAAGGAACCGCTTGTTTCTCCACTAATTCCCGGCAGGCTCGATAGTCACCAACGTCAGGTATTAGGGACAGAGAATAGATCAATAGCCAGAATGGGGTTTCCTCACTTCGTGAATACCCTTTCTTGATCTTTGATTCAGCAGCTTTAAGAAATAGGCTTTTGCTTGGAAGGGGGAGCAAGCCGCCAAGCCACAGGTACCTAAATGAACCTGCCTTGGCGGCGTCTCGCCGCATTCCTGAAATAGTAACATATTGATTTTTATCACTGACCTTGAATTCTCTCTGGCGCCAATCGACATTCCGAGTAAGTAAGTCTCGGATGATCGGCAGTTGAAAACTAACTTTGTTTGACTTCGCTCCAGGTGCAAGAGCGGTAGCTGTCTGAATGACGATATCCCAGCCGTCAAGTGACATCGCTATCTCTGCGTCGGAGCCCAGTTTCTCCATGACCTTTCGCCGATCGGCGTCTCTTCTTCGTCGCCCATCGTCATATGCCTCAACCAGCTGAACGCCGGCAATTATATTGTTAATTGATTTTGAGAAAACTTCGACATCGAACGGCTCGTTATTGCTCTCTTCTGCGGCGAAATCATCATTTATTGCCCTGCAGAACATGCGAGCAATCTCAAGCTCAAGCTCTTTCTGATCCGATGGAAACACCTTTCCTCGCCAGGCATTGATTGTCCCGGGCCCGAGGATTAACTCAAACCCTTCCCGACCGCGTATTTTTCCACTGTACGCTCCATGCGGCATTGTCTCGATCCTTGTTGAAACTGAGCGGCGGCGCATTTCCAACTACGCCGCTTTCTCCTGAGTGTCAACGCTGATGGGCCGCCAGGCACCTGAGCCATTGCCGGACTTCACCGGTGGTAGAGACGCTGTCGGCGGCATCCCCGCGCCCATGTGAGCTGCTTGCGGACGTACGCCCGAGCGTCACCGACAGTGGGACGTGAGGAGCACAGCTCGGCGATGCCGCGCCGCTCAGACATCCGCCAGATAAAGCGGCCGATGTGCGGAACGGACGCCAGCGGCGGCCGTTCGGGCTGGGGCTCGAAGTACAGATCCGCCCGTTGCACATCGGCCGGCGCGATGGGCTTCTCACTCTCGACGGTGGTGATGGAATCTAGGGCTTCCTCAAGGATGTGCGGCATGAGCGAGGTCCACCGCGCGCATCCTCTGCCGTCCGACTTGACGTGCTAGGCTTGCAGACTGTGCCGATTCGGCATGCTAAGCCGGCACACCGTCGAGCGGTTGCAGCCAGCGAGGCCGCAGTCAGGCAAACCGGCTGCCCCCGAAGACCGTGGGACGAGTCGCGGACACGCGCAGGGTGCGTCAGCGTAAACGCACCAGTTGCCAGCCGCCTGCGCCCAGACGTTACGGAGCCACGACCCGCATGCGATTGCGATACACGCCCGCGCCGTGGCCCACCGTATCCCAGCCGCGTCCGGCGCCGGTCTCGGCCAGCGACAGCCCGATCCATGGTCCCTCTGGCGAGCTGCTGCCGGTGTTGAACCAGATGGAGTTGGCCGGCAGCCCCCAGCCGGCGGTCGGCGACAGGGCGGTGGTCACCTGCGCGGCCCAGTCCTCGAAGATCAGGCGGCAGCGCGCCACGCCGTCGGCGAAGACCGTAATGGTCAGCGCCTGTTGCCGGCTCATGGCGCCGGCGGCCAGCGTGGTGAATGGTCCTTTCTCGCCGCTGCGCGCCTGGACGACGCGGAAAATGCCGCGCTCTTCCAGGAAGGCCATGCGGATTGGCTTGCCGATGGGATACTCCGAAGGCAGGACGTCCAACGGGGCGTTGCCAGCGGGCGAAAACCCGAGCTGCAGCCGGCGCGGTGCGGCGACGAACACGCCCGCCCACGTGTTCTGGTGCGAGTACACCGGCGCCGCGAGGCGGCTTTGGGCCTCCAGCTCGACCCCCTCGGCCAGCTCCCGCACCGATAGCACGCTCATCCCGTCGTCGCGGTAGCGGAACAGGCCGCCGTGCTCGCCTAGGCTGCCGCCGACCCAGGCGCGCCGGCTGCCGAATGCGCTCCGCGGCGCCAGGAGGGTCCAGCCGCGATCGGGGGAACGGCTCTCGAACGTCAGCAGCGGCATCACCTGCACCGGCAGCCCGCCGCAGGAGAGCGCAAGCTCGCCCCGCGCCGCCTGGATTGAGAGGCGCCCAATGCGCGACCACGCGGTCGCAGGAGGTGCAGAGGGTGCGACGTCGGGCAGCACCCCGCCCAGGGGGCGTGTCGCAGGTGCGTCGGCCCGCTGCGCCCGCAGGACGGCAGCCCCGAGCACCGCCCCGAGCAGGGCCGCCGCCAGCAGCGCCGCTCGCGCAGTACGCTGCGGCTGGAGCCGTCCCAGGCTCAGCGCCCACAGCCCCGCGAAAGCCAAGGTGAGCAGGGCGAGCCAGGGCGCCGGCCCGCCGGCGATCAGCCGACCGGCACGGGCGCTCAGCGGAAATAGCAACCAGCCTGTCAGCGCTGCGCCGGCCCACCCGCCGCACAGCGCGCTGAGCAGCAGACGCCGCGGGCCGTCGCGCCCCAGCCACCCCGCAACGACTGCGTACAGCGCTGTGACGCCGCCGCCCACGGGCAGCGCGGTATTGGCAATCCACCGCCAGTGCGCGCCGGGAAAACCCTGCGGCAGCGCCAACAAGACCAGCCCCCCGGCGGCAGCATGCAGCAGCAGCACCAAAGATGCCAGGGCTCGCCAAGGAAGCGGCGGGCGCGCCAGGCTGGCGTCGGCCGCAGCCGCGGGACGCAGCCACAGCGCCCACAGCGCATAGAGCCAAAGCGGCGCGAAAAGTACAATCTCGGCCGCCGTGACCCGCAAGCCCCGCGCCGACAGGAGGTCCAGGCCGATGGGCGCCACCGGGATGAAGCGCACCGGTGCCCAGAAGCGGTGCAGCGAGAACGGCCACAGCAGCGCGCACCCCAGTCCGCCGCCGAAAGTCGTGGTGTCCAAAAGTCCGTGGCTGGCCGCCACCAGCGCCAGGAACCCGGCGGTGCGCAGAGGCGGCAGTCGCCAGCGCCGCGCTAGCCGGTGCCCCGCCGCCGCCAGCAGCAGCGCCAGCACCAGCGAGTGGGTAGCGCCGCGATGTCCCAGCGGCGCTCCGTAGGGAACCGCAAAGGCGAAGCCGAGCGCATCCACGTCGGGCCACAGCGCAAGAGCCGCGAAGATCAGCGCTGCCTTGCGCGCCCGCGCCGGCTCCGTGCTGAAGGCGCCAGCGCTAGCCAGCCCCACGAAGATGTGCCCGATACCGGCCATCTATCCAGGCAGCACCCTAGCAAAACGCCGACCCTGCGTCCATCATGGCACCGGCACTGGCACCGGCGCCGCCCCCGGACCGCGGGTGCGGGCAGCCGGCGTGTCAGGAGAGACTGTGCCGATTCCGTTGTCTTTGAGGGGACCGTACGGCAATTTGATAAGTATAGTCGTCCGCGTTGGCAACCGGCGCCCTCGCCACGACACAGGCCGCAGTCGCGGATGGGCCTCGGAGGGCGCGGAATGCCAGTCCTATGCCGGCGGGCTGTCCGGTGTTTGGCGACGGGTCGGCACGAGACAGGACTTTACACTTCGCGTGGCTGGTCGATATAAGATTAGGAAGGAGAAGGGCTGTCATATAGGAGGCCACTCGGCAGCGACCAAGGAGTAAGCGAGAAAGTGGACCCGGCACCAAGTGGCTGGTCCGGCTGCGGGGTCTGTGGTGGACACGCAGCGTGCGCCTGTAATAGATCTGCGGAAGGAGGCACCATGAAATCGATGAGCCTCGTGGTTTTGTTTGCCGCCGCGTGCGGTGCTGCGGACGACGGCACAAGCTCCGTCCAGGAGCTGACCGCCGCGCTGCCTCAAAAGACCTGGGTCGCGATGACCCCGGAGGTGTCCCAGCCGCCTACTGCGGCGTCCTTGTCTTGCCTGGCGGCGAGTCCGTCGACCTTCGGCGTGATGACCCACAAGATCGCTGCCTCGGTCGACGGTGTCCTTGGCGGCGTGCTCGGCATGGTGCACGAGATCACGATGAGCCCGCCCGCCGCCGTTGCGCCCGGCCACGCGGAGTGGGGACCTATCCCTTCGGCCACCTCTGCGGTGTATCGGCTGGGCATCGTGGAAGCGCCTGCCACGACGTTCCAGTTCGGCCTCGACGGCACCAACGACGGCAGCCACTGGCAACGCGTTTTTGGCGGCATCACCTATGCCCGGGACGCCACCCACCGCACGGGCCAGATTGCCGTCGACTTCGGCATCATGCACGCGCTCGATGCCACCGTTGATCCAGTGGCCGGCCAGGTCGCCGTCCACTTCGATGTAGAGTAAAGCCTCGCCCTGCCACATCGCGGCAAATGGCACGCCAAACCGCGCCACGGCCTCTCGGTCGGCACTAAACCGTTCCTCTATGCACCTGGCCGCTCCCCAGGCTCGGCTTGCGAAATTGATGAGCCGCAGCTCCCCGCTGTACACGCAGCCTATCGACAAGCCAAGTTAGCAGGCGGCGCAGGCCTGCCGCGTGGCAGGGTCCCAGGGCAGCAGCGCTGCCGCTCCGGGTTCTGCAGCGCGTGCCGCGCCGCCGCCAGCAGGTACTTGCCCGAGGTCCAAGCCGTTCCGACTGGCCGCTCCACCAGGGTGTAAAACGTCGCCGCGACCTGTGTTCCCCTGAGGCTCTTGCTGCCGTAGTGGTTCTTTCTCCCCACAGCGCAGCCCCTCAAGTCTCTCTCCACCAGGTTATTGTCGATGTCCAGCCGCGGATCGTCGATAAACCGCCTCAGCCCCGTCCACAGATTCAGCATGTACGAGATCGCCTTGTCCAGCAGGCTATCTCGTAGCGCGTACTGCTCCAGCGCCCAGGCGTGCAGCTTCTGCATCAGCGGCGCCGACTGCTCTTGGCGGACCTGGGCTCGTAGCGCCAGCGCCTTGGCTCGGTCTTGTCCCATAAGGCCCCGCAGCGCCGGCAGCCCGCTCTCGATTTGGTACAGCTCTTTGATCCATTTGCAGCGCCGTCTCGCACTGCGGATAGGCGGGCAGAGCTTCGACGTACTTTCTCCGGCAGTGCGCCATGCAGTGCGCCAGCACCAGCGCGGGGATTATCATGCGCCAGCGTCTGATACGAGATGAATCCGTCGGTCATCACGACCCCCTTGTACCCGGGCAGGATCTCCATCGGCACCTTGGCCCCGCGGCTGGGGTCGATGTGATAGTAGACCGCCTCCTGCGTCGAGAACGCCCAGGCGTACCATTTCTCGCTGCCGCCCTTTTTCAGCAGCGGCCAGAGCAAGTCTCATCCGCATACAGCACCTCTGCGCTCAGAATGTGCGCGTGGATCAGCGCATAGGCCGGATTGACAATCCGCTCCAGCGCCTGAATCTGATCCCAACAGCGTCTGCGAGTCCACCAGCAGCCCCAGCCTCGTCATCATCCGCACCTGACGCTCCAGCGGCAGATGGTAGGCGTACTTGTCCAGCGCGACCTGGACGGCAAACTCCAGCAGCACCGCCCTCCGGGATGAGCTTTTGAGCGGACCGGGGCGGTCTGGATGTGCGCATTGCAGCGGCAGCGGTACTTGTGTTTCTTGTGCGTGACCAGGATGAAGCGCCGCTCGACCACGGTGATCTCCTGCGCGTCCTCGGTCTGCTCGCCCATAGGCTCCATGGCGCCCTGGCAGACAAGGCAGGTCCGCTCGGTCTGAGGCAGGGTGTGGTGGGTCTCCATCGTCGGCAGCAGCGGCTGCTCCCGGGGCCCATGCCCGCGACGAGGCGGCGGCTCGCCTGCCTCCGGCTCCGCGGAGCAGGCACCGTGCGGCTGCTTTTCCGAGGAGCGACCAAACATCCGGTGCTGCATCGTCGCCATCTGCTCCTGGAGCTTGAGCAGTTCCAGCTGCAGCTGCTCCGCGCCCGACTTGCCCCGAAGGGCCGCTACCTCCTCGACCAGGCGGGCCAAGCGCTCATGCAGGCGACGATTCTCGGACTCCAGCAGCTGGGCGACTTCATAGCTGCTGGGAATCAGTGATTTGATCCAGCAACATGCGCACTAGGAATCACAAAGACCGCACGGACTGCAAGCACTTTAGGAAGAAAAGGAGTCCTACTTGAGGCCGTTTTCGAGGAGAAGCGCCGCAGTCTCCGTGCGCACAAGCGGAGCCGGTGACAGTGGCATGCGACCCACTGCTTCACTGCCCTCCAGAAACAGCTGGAGCTCTGTGCGGCTCAGCTGCAGCTGGGGCGCCTCGGCGTGCCGCCACAGCGCCGCGAACAGCCCTTTGCTCAGTCGCTTGTGCAAAAGACACAGGCCGGTGCCGTCGAAAAAAAGCACCTTGCAGCGCTTGCGATCCCTGCCGACGAACAAAAACAGATCGCCGGCCAGCACATCATGGCCCATCTGCTGGGTCGCCAGCGCCCACAACCCCTCGAAGCCGCGCCGCATGTCCACCGCCGCGCCCAAGGCGAACACGCGCGTGCTGGGACCAAGAGGCGTCATGTCAGGCCTTGAGCAGCACCACCAGCTCCTCCAGGCGCAGGCCGCGGACCTGATAGCCCCCCGGAGCGCGAAGCGTATAGCGCTCGGGACTCCGTCGGGGATGCGCACCATCTCGGCGGTCACCAGGACCGGCCGCAACAGCGCGCCTGGAGCGACAGCCGGAGTCGGGTCGGGGACCGCTGGCGCAGCTGCCATATCCACCGGCGCAGTCGGCTGGCGGGCAGGCCCAGCTTCTGGCTGCACTGCAAGAGCGTCTCGCCCTTGAGCCGCCGCGCCCAGATATAGCCCACGATGCGAGCGACCAGCGCCGGCTCGTAGTGCATGGGCCGGTGCGGGTAGTCCTTGTAGTGCTGCTTGTGGATCTCTACCAGCTTCTGGGGAAAATCGTCGTCGTCGTCCATGGTGCATTCCTCCTTGGGGATGCACCTACGCTTTCATCTTCCAGCGACGATTACACGACGGGGGACGGCGAGGCTTTACGATGTAGACGGCCCGGCCCGCAACGTCGCCGCCATGCTCACCGGAATCCAAGGCAAGACGGCGCCGCAGCCCGACGATGCCGGCTACCAGCTTTTGACCGCTGCCGATGGCAGCTCCGGTTTCGCCTACAGCACGCGCGTCGACTTCGACGGGGACGGTACCCTGGACGAGCTGGCCCACATCGACTCGCAGTGGACTCGCAGCGGGGCCGGGGTCGCCCACCTCACCGTCACCGGCGGGGGCCTCGGCACCCGCGTGGTCAACGCTATCGAGTGCTGGGATGCGTCTTTGTCCCGTCTTTACTACACCGACGACGCGTCAATGAAACCCGCCGTTGGCGATCCCACCTGCTGTCCGCACTAGCAGCGACGCAAGACTACTGAACGCTCGGCGTCGGCGTGGTCAGCTGCAGTTCCGGCCGCGCTGACGCCAATGTAGCGCCGCCACTGCGCCTTGGGTCGCTCGGGCGGATGCGGAACACGATCCGAACCTTCGCCGCGACGGCGAACGCGGCGCCTGCCAGCTGCAAGTATGAGGGTAACTTTGTAGCTAAAGGCTATAGTAGAGTCCATGATGGAGTCTGAGAAAGCGGACGGAGAAAGAGTCTCGTCCAAGGAAAGTGTACGGGCAACCCTCGCTGTCATCCTGTGGTAGCGTGCGGTGGGTCATCCGAGGAAACCAAGTCCACGGAGTCGCCATCGATAAGAATCATATCAACATCCGGTCCCACGCCAGAGATGTTACTTTGAAGAGAACGCCTGCTACCTCGAATTTTCGCACCATTTGACGTAAAAGTCACATCTTCAGCAATAATATATCCATAGCGGTCTATTCCCTGGCCATACAAACCATCACCCCCCTCAGGATACTGAGAGAATTTGATCGTATTGTATTTCGTCTGCATTACGCTTGTGAAGGCTTTCTCAGCATCTGCGATCATTCGCTTTTTGTCGAATTCTGGTTTCAACCATGACGTGATTTCGTGAGCATGTTTGAGATCTAGAACCCGGATCATTATCGGATCGATCTCAAAGAAAAAAAAGATAATTTCGTCTGTCACACGTGCGCCAGGCGCCAATGGCATTTCATTAGAAAGAATGCGAACCCGCTTCTCGTGAGCTCGCTCGACAAGACGCGTAAAACTATCCTCCTCCTTGGAAATGCCCACATACAGCAGTTCATAAGTAGCGAAGCTTCTGAATGCATCAAGACCGTCAAGCTCTGGGTGTCCATTCCACTTGTCGTATAAGATTTTTTCCGTAGTAAACCAATCTAGAATTCCCTTAGGCTTGCCAGGCGCGTCCATAATCGATGCTCTAATTAACTTCGGTCCCATCTCTAACTCTATCGCTTCGTCAGCCATCCCGCGTCGCACTGCGATACTATGGAAATCAATTCTAAAGGAGCTCGGATCTATGCCAGGAATAGTATACTTGGCACTTGCAAACCATGATGTATCGTCTACGGAAATTTCCTCAAATTTCGCCTCTGCGCGCATCGCAATCATATAGAGATTGCTCCGGCGCAGTCTGTCCCAGAGAGCGGTGTCTTTGTCCAAACGCAGCCATTCGGCTTCTTGATTGGAAATCGGCGGATATACAAGTCGAAGCTGGTGTAATTGCGCCTTCATACAGAATCCTTTTTCACGTTTGCACCGCCCATGCGGGCCACTGCGCAAACATTCAGATGCTCGCAAGAGTAGCGAAGACTGATGGATTTACTCAGCGGGACGGTATGACTGCACCTCCCGACAAGTCAAGTACGAGTTCGATTGCCGTCCTGCCGGGGAAGGCTTAGTCAGAAGCTAAGCGGTGGGGTAGCAATCATGCATGGCGGGGCGTGCAGCCAGTCAGACACTACTGTGGGCGAGGTTGATTCGCGGCCCACTACTGGACCGGGGCGACGACAGGAGAGATGATGCTCGGCTAGGACTTCTTCCTGAGCCATGCCGCGTCATCCTTATCCCGCAGGTGTTCTCTATAGCCCCTGGCTTCCTGCTCCCTCTTGGTCTCTCCACGCTTGCCAGGCTGCATGCGCCGCGTTCATTCTGGAGGCAGCATAGGATCAAGTCTCGGTGTCGTCGCTGTTATCGCCAGCGTTGCCTAACCCATACTACTCCTCTATGGTCTCGATGCCATGAAACGCTTAGATGGAGCACTTGTCGAGCACGAGACCCCGGTGACCAATGGACGCTGAGTACACAAGCAGGTGCGCCTACTGCGCGAAGTTGGTTGAAGGACCAGATGTAGAGCACGTCTTCCCGAAGAGCTGGTATCCCGATGGCACAGCACCGAGCAGTATGCTGACTGTCCCAAGTCACCGACTCTGCAATGGGCAACTCGGTGTAGTGGAGGAGCGCCTCCTCCGGCACTTTGCATTGGGGCTTGATCCGAGAAATCGAACAGCCCGAGGCGTTCAGGAACGCGTCTTCAGCTCCATGAACCCATCCCATGCCAAGGGTCGGAATGAAAAGGACCGCCAGAAGGACGAGCGTGTCCGGGCGGGCCTTTGGAAGAAATTTAAGCGCTCAACACAAGTCGTATCGGCCGACGAGTCATGCGACGCGTTGCCTGTGATGAAGCCACACAGTCCCTATATGCTTCAAAGTGAGGCGGGGCTCTGGGTTCGGGGAAGAGGTGTGACGCAGTTTGATCCTGCTGACCTCGATAGAGTCACAGAGAAATTTGTCCGGGGTGTGTACTTCCATCGTAATAAGGTTCCCTTACAGCTAAGCGTGCCAGTCTGCACTCCCGTCATTTCTGAAGACCCCTGGGAGAAGGCTCTGAAAGTTATCGATCAGACAGGCTGGCTTCCTCAGGTAGTTTCTCCTGCCTTTATCTATTGGGGCGGCGTAGCAACGGAGGACGTGGAGTCGTCCTTATGGTTTTTCTTGCTATGGAATACCTACGTGCTATGTGGCGCGACCGGACAACCGTTTGCGCAGGACTTAAAGCCCGACATCACCACGACGATGCTGTCGCCGTAGTTGGTCCCACACGCCGACCTGTCACGGCCAAGGGCGTGGCCACAGTGGTGCCCTGCGCGCACGGTGGCTTGGGCGGCCATGACGTTCATGGCGGAAGTAACGGCGCCAAGCTACTCGTACGCGCTGTCAGCGGCGCTCGTTCCGCAGCAGGGCTGCCGCGGCTACTGCCCGTGATCTTTGGCCCCACCTGCCCAGCTTTGAGCGGGGCAGGTCATTGTAAAGATCGGCTGCGACGTCCATCGCGGTGCTCAAGTATTGGAAAGCGCATACCGTCGCTCGCGTTGTCGGAACGCCCGCTCACCTCCTTCAAGTATTCGGCAGACTCGATCCCTAATCGCACAATCCTCCAGCGCCCCTGCCTCATAGGAAAATTTTGGCAAATCGAAACCCACCTTACGCTTGGAATCGGCAATAATAATTTGATCAGCATCGGTATTAACTACAAGATTAGCATTATGAGTGACAATTATGACCTGTCTACGACGGCGAGATTCCCGAAAATATCCAACAAGATCTTCAAAGACTGATTGAGGGTCGAGGTTTTCCTCGGGTTGGTCAACAAGCAGTGGACGCGAGTCCCACTCATCGATAGCTAAATATAGAATAAGCAATACAATACCTCTGGCACCGGGAGAGAGGTGACGAAGTTCGACGCCATCATAACGAATTCCATATTCCACATGAATATGATCAGTAGAAAATAGCCATTCGACAAATGCACCGAGGCTCGAATCTCTTGAAAGAAAGTTCTGCGCTTTATTGAGCCCAGTGCTTGGTATGAATTCCTCCATTGCACCAGCAATGTCGTCAGGTGAACCATGCTTCCACGCTTTTAGTAAGTACTTCTTTGCATTTGCTGCAAGAGTACCTCGGCCTTGCAGCGGGCCTGCTTTTCTGAGATCGAGCAGCCCCTCACCTCGTTCTGCCCAGAGGTCTAGATCAACCCTACGATGAACATAAAACTCAAGTTTGGAAACAACGTCTCCCTGTACTCGAAGCCTTCGGGCTAACGGGGAGTAGAGTTCGGAGAGAATTTTCTCTTCCTCGACTAGTGTTTGAAAAACAAGACAGTATTCTTGTCGACGACGGATTTTGGCAGTCTTGATACGTTCCTCAGCTTTAAGGATATGTTCAATTTCCTTCTGCAGGCGCTCTCGTTCCTGGTATAGTCGCTGAAGCCGTTGCTGAATTTCGATATATCTTCGCTCACGTTGCTGATCTATTCCGAGTTCTTTGCGTACCTCGTCCAGTCTCAGTCGAATTTTGCATAATGGTAGTCTCGGAGGATCAGTCAGAAGATCTTGATTTTGGTAGCCATTTGCTTCTATGTTTGCATTTGTTTCAGCCTGCTGAATATGCTTCTCCAGCAACGAATTTACATCGCCTGCAAATTGCAATTTGAATAAATCCCAGTCCGGCACATTTAAGTCTACAGTGCTGAACCGATTCTTCCATTCTTCGACTTGATCTTTGTTGCGGTTGGATGCCCTTTCAGTCTCAGCCTTAAGTTCTCTCAGCTTTTGGGCTTTTATCTTATAGTTCGCGACCCGCCTTTCGGAGTCTCGATATTGCGTATCCAATTCGGAAAGAAGCCTAGTTCGCTCTTCTTTTCCTGATACCAGCAATGTTTGACGTTCCTTCTCGCTGGAATCAATATCTTTATTAAATATTGCCTCTTGCTTAATTTTGGCCGGAAGGTTCGCTTTTAGACCATTTTCATGATCAAGCATGTTGCTGTATTTCCGAATAATATCCTGATGTTCAGATCTCTGTATCAATAATGAAGTTATTCGACTTTCTCGAAGCTCTGCAAAAGAGCGCGTACCGAGTCGCTCCGTTTCATCTAATGCGCGGAATACGACCGCTTCAATTTCACGGATCAGGGAAGTGCCTAGTCCGTCCGAAGAGCAAAGTTGTTCAACAAACTGCTGAGATAGATATCGAATACGTGGTTGCTGCTCCTCCTGATCGAACTGACTAACGCCTAGGTTTCGAGTCGCCGTGGTGCCATCTCCCCAGGTGGCTGTGGCTGAGATGTTCTCCAGGTAGTCAGCAGCCTTGTAAAGAAAGGATGCTTCACTGTCATCTGCATCAAAAGCATCAGCAGTTCGAGCGATAATATCCGCGAGGGCCGTTTTCCCAGAACCCTTTGGACCAATTATTGCCACAAGGCCTTTGTTCAAATGCATGTCGAAATCAGGGAACCAAGGCGCTCCTATGACCCTGATGTGCTCAATACAATCATAGCTAGCCGGCCCATCTGGAGGACTGGGCCCAATAAAAACCCGCTCCGTCGGCTCAAATAGAGTCTGGCGTAACGCCTCGAATATTAGTTCACCTTTGATCCAGCAGCGGTGTTCGCTAGTTGGATTCAGAACCTGGTCTAGGCGATGGGCGTCTGAACCATGAAGACAGGGTTTAGGGCCACACTTGCGTTGGAGTTCACCTGGGTCGGTGTTAGGGCGTTCTCCAGCCCAATATGCACGATCAGATGGCTTAGCAGAAAAAATGATATCCGCAAATCTCTCTATCTCTGTTCGGTGAGCCGAAAATCCGCTGTCTTCTTGCAGCCCACTGGTTCCATCATTTTGACCGGACGCAACTGCAACTAGGCAGTTTCTGGCTAACCATGAGTCATTATTTCGCCAGTCTATAAGAGAACTAAGTTCAACCTTAAACTGATTAATCCCTGTACAAAATGCTCCGTGCTCATCTGTTTGTCCCGGGTCATATTGGCGGCCTAGCTGGATCAAATCTCTTTTATCAAGTCGATATTTTTCTCCGAGGTAAGAGAACACTAACTGAGATAACTTTGCCTCTATAATTCCTTCGTGATCTTCTTCCTCGGGAGAAAAGAGAAGATGTATATTAATGCCTGAGCCGCGTTTGGTTTGAGTGGTGATTCGCAATTCAACATTGGGGAAAATTAATGCAACAGAAGGAAGTTTACCTTGTAGCCAGTGTTTCCGAAATTCGCGATAGCCATGAATACATCCATATTCGGTTATGCCCAATGCGCTGACGGCGGGAACTGCATTGTTAATTTTCTCAATAAAACCATTCCAGTTATTACCAAATTGATTATTGAGTAGAGTGGCTGGCGTGTGAATATGGGGATCCCACCGGAACCACTGAGAGCCTTTTTGCCAATTAACTTGATCGATTTGCTTCATGTTGTTGCAGTCTTACACTCGGAGACAGAGCGTGGTCAAGTCAGTTGGCACTGGATGCGTACTGACGCCCTGGCGCTTGCCCGCGCACGGCCGGCGAGCCAGCAGAACGCCGCTGCTGGATGCCTCGTCCTCCGGCTGGCCTAGTCCGGGAGACACGGATTGCGCGGTCGCACCTTCGATCGGGTCGCAACATCTCGCCGGCTGCAACGAATCTAGGATTCCTACCGGTGCAGATTCGGACGTTGAGCCTGGCATAGCACGTGCTCACCTCCGAGGAGGACGGCGGAAGACCAGAGTCCAACCGTTGCCACAGGATACCTGTGAGTCGACGGCTGGTGCGGGAGGGATGGTCGTTCCGAGCACCCGGCCAGCTCGCCAAAAGTCTATTGCCAGGTCCACCCAGGGAGAACGGAAGTTCAGTGGCGGACTGTAGGGCATCTGGGTCCATGGACAAGCCCAGTCGCAGCCGCGCGGCCGTCCTCATCGCCGGCCCCAGAGTGCTTCCCGTTACCACTCCGGGGCCGGCGCTCCAGCTGGGGCTATGCCTCGTCCGGTTGGGGACCGACGAGTGCTCGGTTCTTGGCTCGTCGCCCTACGCGAAAGCGACATGGCGAACCCCGACTCATGCACTGAGCTGTGCTGCAGCGCGGGACTATGGCTAAGGCGGCGCTGCCCGCTGGGCGCTGGGGGGAGCCGTCGCTGACGTAGCTCTGCCCGGCCGAGCCACCGGCCGACCCCGCGAAAGCAGCTCACGCCACGCCAAATAGTAGGTAACGCGCAGGCGGACCTCCGCCTCTTGCTCGGCATCGGCGCGCTGTCGCGCACCGCCCAGGCACATCGCCATCGCCCGGCCGTGCGCGAGCCGCTGCTCGCCGCGGCGGACCTCGACCAGCCAGCGGCCCTGCGGATTGTCTGAGTCAGC
>JBGANQ010000099.1:0-32475 GCA_044222245.1 Polyangia bacterium
CACGATGCGAGCGACCAGCGCCGGCTCGTAGTGCATGGGCCGGTGCGGGTAGTCCTTGTAGTGCTGCTTGTGGATCTCTACCAGCTTCTGGGGAAAATCGTCGTCGTCGTCCATGGTGCATTCCTCCTTGGGGATGCACCCACGCTTTCATCTTCCAGCGACGATTACACGACGGGGGACGGCGAGGCTTTACGAGCTCTCAAAGAAGCACTCACCGAAGGCATCGCCCAGCGATAGACCCTCCAGCGCAAGGAGGGCCCGTTGCATCCGTAGGCTGTGATCGGGGGGCAGCATGTCTTCCATCATGACCGAAATTCGCCTCGCGGGCACCTGCTCAGCGACCGACGATGCGCTTGACTAAGCGCTCTTGACCGGGGGCGCTACCGCTCCGGCGCCAGCCATCGCCGCAGTGAGCTTGACTACCCAGCTGGCCCGCTCCGACACCACGAAGCGCTCTTGCGCGCCGCTGCCCAGGTGTACACGCAGGCCGTTTGGGACCACGCCCAGGGTCCGACATGGCTCGCAGCCACGCAGGTCGGCCACCGCAAGCTCGATCGGCTCGTTCTGGACATTGGCCTGGTGGGCACGGAAAACAAGCCGCCGCGGCGTCAGGAGCAGCCAGCCGCCGCGCGCCTCACCTCGCCGCCAGTGGTTGGCGGGCCCCTGGTGCAGAATTGACTCGCCCTGATAATCACCGGTGACCTCCAGTTTCTTGCGCTGCACTTCCGTAAACAGCGCCAGCGCTACGCCGAACAGGAGCCCCGCCACGGCCCCCGCGACGAGCCCTGCCGGTAGTCCGTAGCTGAGGCTGAAGAACACGCTCATCGCGACTCCGAAAGGCACACCGGAGCGGACTCCCGTGCTGAGCAGACGCTTCCCGTCCATCGCGTTCTCCATTTCTATTTTGAACATACTACAGAAAGACTCATCAGGGTGTAAGCGCGGCGGGCGATGGGAGCCGGAGTGACGGATCGGGTTAACGCGGATCTGGTTGTCGCAACGCTGGCCTCAGCCAGAGGCCTACGACTCAATCGAGAACCGGGGCGCCGCGATGCGGGTAGAGCGACAGGTGGGGCAGGCACCGGGTCGGGTCAGGCGCTCACGCTGGCGGAACACGAAGCCGCAGCTCAAGCAGGCGGGAGGTTCGATGTGCAGCCGCTTGTCGGTCTTGCGCAGCGAGCGCTCGATATGCTCAAGATGCTCGGCCACCTCGCGCTCGGGGATGCCAACCCGCGCCGATAGCTCCCGCGCGGTCAGCGGGCCGTCGCGCAGCTGCGCGAGAAGCGCGGCGCGCAGGGTGAGATTTCGCGGTTGCAGATCGGCTGCCATGACCTTTTCCAGCTCTGCGTCAGGTTGAGCTACTAGCTTACTATGTAACAGAAAGGGTCATTGAATCGCGTCCACGCCCAGGAGTGAAGTTCCCAATCCATTCCCCACGAATTATAATAGCCCGATTAGCAGACGGCGTTTATTTGGGGCGGCCTTATGAACAGCAAGGTCAGATCTCCACCGCCATTCGACTGACTGAAGCTGTCGTGACGATGAGCTAGCTGGGCGACCGTGGTCGCTAGCCAACCAGCCAAGTCTCCGACGGGAGGTCGCGCGGTTCTAGTGGCGCCTCTTTCGTTATGCTCGGGTCTGTGCACAGATCACCTCGGTTCGCAGCGGGCCGACTTTTCGAGGGCGTTCCCATCGTGAGGCGCAGGCCCGTGTGTACGTATTCACGTTCCCCGCACCACAGCTAAGTGTTGAAAATACTTTGCATTACTTGCTCTTGCCTGACAACAAAAAATGTCGATTTTTGAAATCCACAGACTAAGTCCGTCGATAAATAGACCGACATCAGTAGTAGCTATCTTGGCAAGCGCGCGCACCTGGTGGCCATCAGAATTGCAGCCCATGCGTCGCATGTGATACGTCGCTGGGCATGGTCACCTCGGATCTCGTCCTCGGATGGGAGAGCCTTCACCTCCGTCTGAAGCGGGCGCGCCAGAGGCTTGGTCTGAGTCAGCGACGCCTCTGCGTCCTCGCCGGCATGTCCTATACAGCCATTCAGCTCATCGAGCGCGGCAAGCGCGCCCCCGGCGTTGACACAGTCGAGCGGCTGGCCATCGCATTGGGGGTTTCCAAGTGCTGGCTGGCGTATGGAGAGGGCATCTCGATGAAGCAGGACCTGCGTTGCTGGATCGCTCCCGACTTTGATCCCATCAAGATGACGTCGGACCTCGCGTCGGTAATTCGTAGCGGTAAGGGACACATCGAGCAGTCCTTCAAGTACCTGGACCCTGCCGGTGCCGCTGCATGGTGTTCGATCACCAAGCAGATCGACCGTGCCGCCATCAATAGCAGCTTGCCGTTTCAGGAGATCGCCAAGCGCATCGCCAGCCAGTCATGTGCCCCTCTTGACGTGATCGGCCTCGGTGCAGGGACGGCGCAGCATGAGATCTGTCTGGTCAGTCACCTCTTGCGAGACGGGCGCCATGACATTCGGCTGTTCGTGCTCGATATCAGTCAGCCTTTGCTGAGCGTCGCGTATCAGAACCTGCGGGCGACGCTGGCTGGGCAGCCGGGAGTCAGCCTCACGGCGATGCAGGGTGACTTCCATAAGTTGTCTGCCTACTCGGTCGCCTTCCAATCGACCCAAAAGACGCAGCGGCTCCTCTGCATGTTCGGCTACACCTTCGGCAACCTCGAAAACGAGATCCGATTCCTTCGCAATAGCCTCGCCGATCTTGCGGCCAATGACATGTTGCTCCTCGACGTCACGATCGCTCGTGCTCCAGCCGACCAGCCCGCCGAGATTCTCAAGAAGGACCCAGCGCTGACCAAGCGACGTCCGGCCGACTACCAGCGCCAGATGGAGGAGTTCATGGTCACGCCGCTGCGTAGGCACCTCGGCGAGGGCGTGCCCATCGCGATCACGCCTACGCTCGATACTCGCGCGTGCACGGTCCCTGGCAGCTACGCAATTGACGTGAAGGCTACCATCGACGTGCCCGGTGACCGCAGTAAGATCTACTCGATCGCTTATGTGAAGCGCTACGAGCCGACGCAGCTCATCGCTTCCTTGGCAGCGGAAGGCTGGCGCTTGGTCCAGAACTGGAAGTACGGCGGCGAGTTCGATCCTGCCATGCTCTGCTTGTTCAAACGAACGGAGTAGCCGGGGCTCAAGCAGGCAAGCGCCGGGAGTCGCTGTGGACGGCGAACCTTCGCAGCCTGAGCACTTTGGGTTGGCGTCGAGTAGATTTCTGGGGGCTACCTGCGATCTGCGTCGCCCGCCTCAAACGAACCTGAGTGGGGCGTCTCGTCGCAACTCGGGCTGCGCAGACCATCGGACCTGCGCGAGCGACGACAGCCAGGCCAACGGCCGCGGTCTAGGCCGCAGACGGAGATCCGCCTTCGGCTCGACGGTTTTCCCTAGGTGTCCACTCGACCTGGGGAACGATTGTCGCTTTTCTTCGACGGGCTCGACGTTGCTGTTCACAGCGTCAGCCTCTCCGATGGAGAAAAGATGAGTTCGGTGACCTGTGGAGCCTGCGCCACGGGCGTGGCCTTATTGGCCTCGCTAGCAGCTGGGCCCGACCTCCGAAGCGCCAGAAGAGCGGGTGTCGCCCTTGTTGTGGTTTCACGGCGGAGGCATTAGCCATGTCCGTCGCCGCCTGGGCCAGCTACCTCCCCGAGGTGCACCCCTTCCTTGTCGACATGGCGCAAACGATCGATCGCACCATCGCTCGGTTTGGGTGCCGGATTGGCGTTCTGCAGGCCGAGCACGCCCAGCTTCGAGCGGCGCTCGAAGCCAGTAGCGAGACCGCGGGGAACCGAATCATGGGCGCCAGGGTCGCTGCCTACCAGCAGGAGATTGCCGAGTACCAGGCGATGATCTCGCAGTGCCGCACTCAATTTGAGTCGCAGGTGGCCAAAAAATGGACCGCCCTCGAGATCGCCCACGCCAAAAGCCGAGCGGCGGGTCGGTCCGCTGAACCCGCGGTGACCGCCTAACGCGACGGCCTCCCTCTCTTCCCTCGGCAGGCTCCGCCGCGCCGAGTCGCTGTTCTCTGGCACCGAGCGCGCGCTGAGGCGGGGAACGCCCTTCTCGAAGCTCGCCATCAACGCAAGCCGCATTGGCTTGCCTGGAGATCCCCATGTCCAGATCCGACTTGGCTGTCGCCGCTGTAGCCCTCGCCTGCTTCTACTCGTTGTGGTGGTGCCTGTCGCTGGCTCGCCGCCTGCGCCGCATCGAGCGCACCAGCAAGCTCGATCCGCTCACCGGCCTTGGGTCAGGCGACTGGCTGCACAGCGAGCGCTGGCCCGCCGCGCTGCGCTCAGGGCGCCCCTTGGGCGTCGCGTACTTGGATCTCGATCACCTGAAATTTACCAATGACGCGCTCGGCCATTCGGCCGGAGACCAGTACATCTGCACCGCGGCCGATGCGCTGCGGCAGGCCGTGCGCCGTGGGGTGGACGAAGTGTTTCGCTGCCACCAAGCCGGAGACGAGTTCCTGGTTCTGCTGCATGGTCCCCTGGCCGATCTGAACCGGTGCGCCAACTCGCTGCTGCAGCGCCTGTCCGAGCGCGGCGTGAGCGCTTCGCTGGGCTTTGCCTATACAGCGACGATCGAGTTCGTCCCGTCGCGAGCCGAGCTGCGCGAGCGAGCTGAGGCAGCGTGCCGAGAGGCCAAGAAGCGGGGCGGAGGCTGTGCCGTGCTCTCTGGGCCAGGCGAGGTGCTCCCGCCCCCAGCCCAGAACTCGGCGGCCCACGTCATTAGGAACCGTGCGGGCTTCATGTTCCATCAGGCGCAGCGTCTGGGTGCTTCGCAGGCGCCGCCGGTCCGAGCGGACCAAAACTCATGAAGACCGTCGACGACCCGGCTTCTAAAGACGAGCCGCGAGGTGGCAACTGCGCCGCGAGGGCACCCCAAGCTCGCGCCAAGGCAGGCAAGTGCCCGTGCTGCGGTCGCCATGCCGTGCGGCCCATCGCGCAGCCCGGCCGTGTGTGCCGCTACCGCAACACCGCCCTGACGCTGCCCGCCGAGCTGTGCGTGCCGACCTGCCGCTGCTGCAAGCATCAGATTCTCTCCTTTGAATCGGCGCCGGGGCTGGGCGCTACACTGGAAGCGACCTATCGCGCAGAGCTGATTCGACGGGCGGCGGTGGCGATCACTCAGCTCGGCCGGGTCTGCTCGCAGCGTAAGCTCGAGGGGCTGGCCGATCTGTCTCAAGGGTATCTGTCGCGACTGCGCGCGGGCGACGGAGTGCCCAGCGCCGCGCTGGTGAGTCTAATGGCTCTGCTGAGTGCCGAGCCCACACGGATCGAGGAGCTCGATCGTTACTGGGCCCTTCCGCTTTCCCCCGAGCCTCAGGTCAGCCGACGGAGACAGCGCGCATGACGGTCCCTGCGGAGACGCTACTCCAAGCGCTGCATCAGCAGGCGTGCGACTTGCTCACCCAGCTGCAGCCTCTGGCGGCACAGGCTCCCGGTGAGCTGCAGTCGACCTGGGCGGAGCACCTGGACTGCTTCGAACAGCTGGTGCAGTTTCTGGCGAGCGGCGCAGGCATTGCTTTGGCCCTGCCGGTCGAGCGCGCCGTCTCCAAGGTGCAATGGGCGGAGTTTGGCCGGCTGCTCCGCGACAAACGCACCGCCGCCGGCTTGAGCCGCGTACAGTTGGCCCGTCGAGCAAGGCTGTCGGACGCCACTCTCAAGCTTGCCGAGACCGCACGCCACCCTCCCAGCCGCGCTACGCTCATCCGCCTGATCGGCGTCGCCGAGCTCAAACTCCGCTGGGCTGATGTGCCGGGGTGCCCCGCGCCGCCCGCCCCAGAGTGCCGCGACCCCTCACAGATGGAGGATGCAGGGTCTCTCGGTTCGCTCAACTGCCTGCTGGCCCCGAGCTACGACCCGATCAGCCTCTTTGCCGACCTGCGGCAGGTTCTCCAAGGGGCCGGCGGCTATCTCGAGCAGACGAGCGCCTACCTGGACCCCGGCAGCACCTCGGCCTACTTGGCCCTGTGTCAAAATTCGCTGCCCTGGACGGCGCTGCGAAGTAGTTTGCCGCTCGGCGAAGTGGCCAAGCAGGTCGTTGCCGCCAGTGGACGCGGCGCGCTCCAGGTGCTCGCCCTGGGTGCTGGCGACGGCCATTCGGAGACCCAGTTGGTCCTGCACTTGCTCGAGGCCGGGGTGTCTCGCGTGGAGGTGTGCTTGCTGGACATCAACCAGCCGCTTTTGACCTCCGCCTATCGTCACGCTGTGGACCGGCTGGCACGCCAGCCTCAGGCGCACGTTTGGGCCCTGCAGGGCAATTTCCATCATCTGCCTCTGTATACAGCGCTTCATCGGCCCGCCGCAGGGCGACCACGCCGACTGTTCACCCTGCTGGGTGAAACCCTCGCAAACCTTGACCACGAGCTGTGGTTCCTCCAGCAAAGCCTGCTGGACTGCGACGTCGACGATCTGCTCCTGCTAGATGTCCCTTTGGCTTGCGCTCCCTGCACCGATCGGACCGCGATCAAGCGCAGCGATCGCCTGTTCGCCGATGGTGTACCGGCCCCGTATGCCGTGTGGCTGGCCGGCCCCCTATGGCGCCACTGCCCGCAAGTCGAGCGCGTCGACTTCCATTGGGACCTGGAGACGCGGTGCCCGGTGCCCGGCAGCTATGCGCTGCACGCGGTCGGAACGGTAAAGTCCACCGAGCGAGCCGACCGAAAATTCTCCCTGCTTCGGCTGGGCCGCTACGACCCAGCCCAGCTGGCCCAATGCCTGAGCGAGATCGGCTGGGAGGAGCTCGGCGCCGAGCTTTATGGCAGCGAGCACTCGTTACGGCTGTACAGCAAGCGCCCGGAGGGTCAACGGGCAGGCTCGGGATTGGCTCACGCATGGGAAGGGAGCCGAGGATGAACCAAGACCGGAACCGCTGGCTTCAGCTGGCGCATGTCGCGGTGTGCGCCGCCCTGGCAGACGTAGCCTGCACCGATGAGGCCCTGATGGAAGCCCTCTTCGTGGGCCTGCCCGCCGTCAAGGTCGATGAGGTGACCGCGGCCGCCGTGGCCGAGGCGCTGCGTCGCGCGGGCACGGTCAAGGCAGCGGCGGAAGCGCTAGACCGCTCGCGCGGCTTCATCTATGACAGCCTCCGCCGCCGGCAGAGAGAATGGGCCAGCGCCGATTGGGTTGCCTACGGAGCGGAGCTGCGCCGCCGCCGTCTACTGGCCGGATGGACGGTAGCCGAGCTCAGTCGCCGGATCAACCTATCGGGAATGACCATCCACCAAATCGAGAAAGGCCGCGGTCGTCTTCGACCCTCCGAGCTCACCCTGGCCAAGCTGGCCGCCGCGCTGGGGATGCCGACCCCACCTATTGGCGGCCCCGTCGACGACAAGGCCAAGAAAGAGCCACCGCTCAAGTAGCACCTAGTCGGAGACGGCGTCGCTAGTGCTGCCTTGACTCCGACCCGCTCCGCGACGCGATCTCTACCGCGTCAAATCGCTTCGCGGCACAGATCAACCCCGGCCATTAATCAGACAGAAGCTGGAAGACCGCACACGCAGGGTCGATAACGACCAGGAGGCGTTGGCATTGGGACTCACCTCTGGCGGTTTGCATGGATGCGATGATCCGTCGTTGGCGGGGCTCGGGTCTGCATCCTGTGGTCGCACACTATTTGAACCAGCGGAATTTTTCACCGAGAGAGCGCCCAATCGTTCCGTGGCTAAGTCCGTGATTTGCAAGCACTTCGCAGCGCCGCGGAACGATTGAACAATGTTTTCTCTCGGGCGCGACCTCAGGGTCGCCAAGATCCACACTGCGCGCGAGGGCGGCGTGGACATCAATAATATCAGCCAGGACCAGGATGGGCTGACGACCCGGTGCGGCGATATCATGGGCACACCGGCGTACATGGCTCCCGAGCAGGTCCGCGACAGCGCCGACGTGGACGGGCGCGCGGATATCTACGCGCTCGGAGTTGTCGCGCAGCGCGGGCAAGGGGCCGCGGGCCGACGACACGAGCGCGGCGGGCGGGCCCGACGGCCCGGATCTCCCCAGGCAGCCCACCAGCGGCGCCGCGGGCCACCAAGGCCGTTGTCTTGGCGAGGACGGGCTGGTAGGGTCGCGGGCGATTGAGAGCCGCATGACGCCGTCGCCTGCAGAGGTCGCTGCGCGATCTGAAGCTCCCGCCGCAGCGGGTCGGGGGCGCGACCGCTCGTCCGGTCGCTTTCGCCCGCCCAGCTGGTGCTGGCCGGAGATGGTGCTGGTGGTCGGCGCGCTGCTGCTGGGGCTGTACGCGCGTTACTTTTTGACCCAGGGCTTCCTGTTCGCCGGCGCGGACAGCTACTCCTATACGAGCGCGGCGACCGAGCTGCGCCAGCACCATCGCTACGGCTTCCGGCTGCCGCCGTGGTATCCCATCCGGCCGAGCGAGCCGCCGCCAGGCCGCTGCCGGCCGCCCGGGTATCCGCTGCTCCTGGCCGCCATCGGCAACCTGGACGAGCAGCACTATCCGCCATTTTTCGAGCGGACCAAGCATGTGCAGTGGTTCATCGACCTTGGCGCCGCGCTGTGCGTCTACCTGCTCGGCCGCGTGCTGGCGGGGCGGCTGGCAGCGGCGCTGGCGCTCGCCGGATACCTGCTGCATCCGACGATGATCGCCTACAGCGGGAGCATCATGACCGAGACCCCGGCGGTCGCGCTCACGGCGCTTGCCTTGTGGCTGTGTGCGGTGGCGAGCGAGCCGCGGCGGTCGCGGCGCTCGGCCACCGGTGCCCTGGGTGCGGCGGGCGTGGCGGTGGCCCTGGGGATGCTCGTGCGGGCCGACGGGGTGCTGCTCGCGCCGTGTCTGCTGCTGCCGCCGCTGCTCCGCCGTGAGCCGCTGGGCGCCGGCGCGCGCATGGTGGCGCTGACGCTGCTATGCGCGCTTGTGACCTACAGCCCGTGGGTGCTGCGCAACCTTCATACCTTCGGGGCCCCCTACGCCTTTGGCTCGCTATGCGAGATCGATGGGACGCCGATCGAGCGGACGTGGTTTCACAACTGGTACGCCACTTGGGTGCGCACCGAGCATGATCTGCTCTCGACGCAGGGGTGCATCTACCGGCGGACCTGCGGGAGCTCGATCGTGGTGTTTCCGCCCTACGCCTTCGACTCGGAGGCAGAGCGGATGCGCGTCTATGAGCTCCTGTGGGAGCAGAGCAGCGAAGGGATGAGCCCGCGGATCGACGAGGCCTTCCACGAGCTGTGGCGACAGAAGGTCCGCCGCCACCCGCTGCGGACCCTGGTCCTGGCCCCGCTGCACCGGGTCCGCCAGCTGTGGCTGGGCGCCAACGATCTGCCGACGCGGGCGCGGGGACCGCAGCAGCCCACGCGCGTGCCGCACAGTCCGCGGCTCTACCGGCTGCTGGCGCAGGCGAGCGCCTGGCTGGCGCTGATGGGACTGTGGGCCCTGCTGCTGCCGGTATGGCATGCACGGCGGAATAGCTTGTGGTTCGCCCTGCTCGCCATGGGCGTGCGCACCGCGTTTCTCGCCCTGCTCGGCTTCCCCGAGCCGCGCTACATTCTGGAGCTGCTGCCGCTCACGCTGGTGCTGGGGAGCATCGCCCTGACGACGCCGCAGCGGCTGTGGTCGCTCTTGCGCGCGCAGCCGGGCTGAGCCTGGCCGCTCCAGCGGCCGGCGCCGCCGCAGGGTCCCACCACTTGGGACCCCAAGCTGGCAAGCGCCGGCGTATTCGCGGGTAGACCGCGGCGCTCCCCCGCCGAGGGACAGGTCGCCGCTCGCGCCGGCCGTCTGAACCCGCTCGGCGTCATGCTGTACGAAGCCCTGACCGGTCGGCGGCCGTTTAGCGGCGCGTCGATGGATCTGCTGCTTGCGCACCTGTTTAACCCGCCGACTCCGCCATCGGTGGCGGCAAAAGAGCGCGGGGTGCTGCGGCCGACCCTGGACTGGGCGCGGCTCGACGCCATCGTCCTCAAGATGCTGGCCAAGGAGCGGACCGACCGCTACCAGGACTGTCAGTCGCTGATTGAAGACCTGGCCACTGTCTGGCCGGTCGGATTTCCATCGGCGGTATCGCTCGGGCCGCCGAGCAGCGTGACCCCGGCCGAGCCGACGGCCGGGTCGCCGCCGAGCCGCCGGCGCTTTCTCGCGGCCGGCATCGCGGCGGCATCCGGAGTCGGGGTGGCGGCTGGGCTCGTCGCCTGGCGGTGGTGGCGTCCGGGTCCGCCGCGGACCCTGGCGCAGGGGCGACGCCGAGCGGTGGCGATGGTGAAGGCCGCAGAAAATGGCACGCCGGCCGAGCGCAGCGAGCTGCTGCTGGCGATCGCCGCGGCGCGCTGCCGGGCGCTGATCTCGGTGGTGGTCCGCTCGCTCGGAGCCGAGCACTCGGGGGTGGCGCAGGCGGCGCTGCAGGCGGCGCTGGCGGTCGGGGAGCCGGGGGACGCGGCGCTGGCGGCGGCGCTCAAGCAGCTGGCGGCGCAGGCCATCGGCGCCTCGGCGGTCGAGATCGCGGTGGCGCGGGCCCGGCTGGGCGATGAGGCGGCGCGGCCGCTGCTGGTCGCGGCGACCACGAGCCCGGCGGTAGACGCGACGACTCGGCTGCGCGCCACGCTGGCCCGGGCCGAGGTCAAGCAGGCTCCGGCAGCGCTGCTGCGGGTAGCGCTGACCACCGCGAGCAAGGGCGAGTCGCTGCGGCCCGCCCTTCGCCGCGCGGCGCTGACGGCGCTGGTGCGGCTGCAGGACCTGCCGACCGTGACCCACCTGACCGAAGCGCACTGCGCCCCGACCGCGCCGGATCGCCTGGAGGCCGCGGCGGTGCTGGCGGCGACGGGCAAGCCGGAGGCCATCGCGCCGCTGCAGCGCGCCGCGCAGGCCGCCGAGGGCAACGAGCGGGTCGAGCTGTGCGCTCTGCTCGCCGAGCTCGGCGACTCGCAGTGTCTGCCTCTGCTGCCGGCGATGCTGGCCAGCCCGCAGCCCGAGCTGCGGCAGCGCACCACCCTCATGCTGGCGCTCATCGGGCGCTCGCCGGCGGCCGTCGAGGCGGTCGCCCCGCTCCTGCTGCCGCTGCTGCAGGACCCGGAGCCGCGGGTGGCCCTGGCCGCTGCCGTCGCCCTGCTCAGCTTGCACACCGCAGCGCCGGCGGGACGACGACCGGCGGCGGACCCGCGCGACCGCGCCGCGCCGGACCGAGAGCGCGCATGAGCCGACCCGGCGAATCGCTCACCGGTCAGACGCTCGGCAGCTACGAGCTGACCGCCATCCTCGGCCGGGGCTCGCTGGGGGTCGTATACGCCGCCCGCCACACCCAGCTTGGCAGCATGTGCGCCTGCAAGGTGCTGCACCGCGAGCTCGCCCGCGACCCGGGCCGCGTCGAGCGCTTCCGCGCGGAGGCGCAGCGCGCGACCCGCGTGCACCACCCCAACGTCATCGACATCTTCGACATCGGCGAGCTGCCCGACGGGCGCATCTACTACGTGATGGAGCAGCTCGGCGGCGAGCCGCTGGCCCAGGTGCTCAGCGGCGGCCGCCTCTCGTTCGCCGAGGTCGTCGAGGTCGGGCGCCAGCTGTGCGAGGGCCTGGCCGCCGCGCACGCTGCCGGGGTGCTTCATCACGACCTGCGCCTGGCCAGCATCTACCTGCTCAGCCGCCCCGGTGAGGTGCCGCGGGTCAAGCTGGCCGACCTGGGCCTTACCCGGGTCGCCGAGCTGTCGCCGCGCGAGGCTCGGGAGGTCGGCCGGCGGCAGATCTTCGGCGCCCCGGAGAACCTGGCCCCCGAGCGCATCCGCGGCGGCGATGGGGACGAGCGCTCGGACGTCTATGCCCTGGGCGCGACGCTGTATACCCTGTGCACCGGCCGGCCGCTGTTCGGCGGCCGGCCGCTTGGCAAGCTGCTGCGCGCCCACCTGTACGCGCCACCGCCGCTGCTCGATGAGCAGTCGCTGCTCGCCGGGGTGCCGCCGCACATGGACGCCCTGCTGCACAAGGCGCTCGCCAAGCGGCCCGAGGATCGCTACGCCACAGTCGAGCAGCTGGAGGCGGACCTTTTGCGTATCGGGCGCGGCGAGCCGCCGCTGGCCCTCCCCTACTACCAGGCGCAGACGCGCGGCCCGCTGGCCCGGCTGCGCCGCGGCGTGGGCGGGCTGCGGGTCAGCCGGTGGGCCGGACCCGGTCTGCTCCTGCTGACCCTGACGGTCGCCGGCGGCGGCTACGGCACGGCGCGCTGGCTGGCGGCGTGGTCGGCGGCGCGACACGGCAGCCGGTCCACCGGTCAGGTCGATGTGCTGGCGCTGCGCAAGCTGGCGGTCGACGTGCTCAAGGAGGGGCTGCGCGCCTCGGAGCCCGAGCTGCGCGTGGCGGCGCTGCGCGCCCTGGGGCAGAGCCGCGATCCCCACTACCGCGAGGCCCTGCAGCTGTACCTGGGAGATCCCTCGCCGCAGATTCGCGCCGAGGCCGCCGGGGCGCTCGGGGCGCTGGGGGTGCGGACGGCGGCTCCGGCGCTGCGCCGCTGTGCCCAGACCGCCGCTGACGCCCAGACGGAGCTTGCCTGCGCCGAGGCGCTCGACCGGCTGGACGACCAGGCTGCGCTCGACCGGCTGCGCAAGCTGATGACCAGCGGGGAGCCTTGGGTGGCGATTAACGCCGCGCTCGCCCTGGAAGCGCGCAACGAGCCGCCGGCGCGGCGCTTTCTCGAAGAGAAGCTGATGCAGGCGGACCTGGGCGAGGCGCTGCGCGCGCGAGTGCTGGAGCACCGAGCGCTGCGCGGCGACAAGCAGGCGCAGTCGCAGGCCCTGGCGCTCGCCCTGGACCACCCGGCGAGCGCTGCGCCCACCCGGCTGCAGCTTGAGGTAGCGGCCAGCCTGACGCGCCTTGACGAGCAGCGGGCCCGAGCCCTGCTCGTCAAGGCGGTCGAGCAGGGTGGTCCGCTGCAGGTGCTGGCCGCCCAGCTGCTGTGCACCGCCGATGATCTGTTTGGCCAGCCGCTGCTCCGCCAGGTCTTTGCCGAGCCCGCGCGTCCGCTGTCCGACCGCCTGCTGGCGATTAGCGGACTGGGCAGCTGCGGCGACCGCGAAGATCTGCGCAACCTCGCCCAGAGCCTGCAGCACGCTGAGCCCGCGCGCATCCTGCGGCAGGTCGAAGCGGGCTCGCTGCTGCGGCTGTGCCTGAACGATCCGGTGCTGCTGTCCGAGCAGAGCCTGAGCCTGGCGATGGCCGGCCTGCACGACGACAGCCCGCTGTGGCGCGAGGCGGCGGTAGCGGCCCTGGGCGAGAGCGACCAGCAGCAGGCGGTGCCGCTGTTGCGGCGGGCGCTGCGCGAAGACTCCCGGCCCGAGGTCCGGCGTCGCGCTGCCCGCGCCCTTGGTCGCACCAACCAGGCCGGCGCGATCGCGGCGCTCGGCGAGGCGATCGACGACCAGAGCCCCGAGGTGCGCTTCAGCGTGCTGCGCTCGCTCGGCGATGTCGGCGCCAGCCTCAAGGCGCACGACGAGACGGGCCTGGACCCGGCGCTGCGCACGCGGCTGCAAAAGGCCCTCAGCGACCGCGCCGAGAGCGCCGATCCCGCCGAGCAGGTCATGGCCTCGGCGACCCTGCTGCGCCTGGGCGACACCGGCCAGCGCGAGCGGCTCCGCCACGGCCTGACCAACTCCAACTCGGAGCTGCTGCAGCTGGCGATCGAGCAGACCGCGGCCGATCCCGAGCTGCAGCGCAAGAGCCTGCCGCCGCTGCTCGAGCACCCGGATTTCGCGGTGCGCCTGCAGGCGGCCACGAGCCTGGCGGCGCTCGGCGAGCACAGCGGCGTGCACGTGCTGCGCGAGGCACTGGCCCGCGGCGAGGCGCACGCCATCCGGGCCTACGGGCTGCTCACCCAGCTTGGGGAGGTGGTGCAGCTGCCCGAGCAGTGGGCCGCGCCGCTGGCCAGCACCGAGCTCGGCACCCGCCTGGCCGCGGTCGAGGCGGTGCTGCACCTGCCGCTGGAGCTGGCCCTCGATCTGCTCACCCGCGCCAGCCGCGATCCGGACCGCGCGGTGCGGCGGCGCGTCGTCGAGCTGCTCGGTCAGCTGCCGCTCGGCAGCCGGCTGAGCTTCGCGACCAGCATCTTGCGCCGCATGCAGGACGACTCCGACGCCGTCGTGCGCGCCCTGTCGACCGCCATCCTGGCGCGACTGCTGCCGCGCAGCAGCGGTGCTCACGCTGCGGCCCCGCCGGCCCACGCCGGCCCGACGCCCCCAGCCGACGGCGGCGCGCCCACGGATCTCGCAGCCCCGGCAGCGCGCCCGGATGCCGGCGGCGAGCCCGCCGAGCCTCCTCCGACCCCCGACGCCGGCGCCGCTCCGGCCGCGGGCGCGGGACCAGAGAGCGGGATTGCCGACGACACCGGGGCGCGCAACCAGGTCTTGATCATCCACAAGACCATCAGCGCCGGCCTGGCCGCGCTCAAGCGCAACGAGCTGAGCAAGGCCCAGCACCTGCTGGAGAAGGTCAACTCGGCGTGCGCCCGCAGCCGCAAGGAGGCCGCCGCCGCCTGCGCCGAGGCCGCCTGGGAGCTGTCGCTGGCGCTCGGCCGGGTCTACGAGGCGCAGCAGCAGTGGGCGCTGGCGATGCGTGAGTACGAGAAGCTCAAGCATGACAGCGGCGCCCAGCCGCCGACGCCGGCGCAGCGCGCCGAGGTCAGCGCGGCGGTCAAGCGCCTCTCCCCTCGGCTGGGCCGCGTCATCATCCCCAAGGTGATTCACAAGCGCTGTCAGGAGTCGGTGGTGTGGATGGCCCCGGGTACCCATACGGTCGACCTGCAGGGCAAGACGCAGCAGATCCGGGTCCGCGCGCAAGAGACGGTCAAGGTCGGACAGTGCCCATGAGGATCGGCCTTGGCGACCGCTGCCGCTGGCGGTATGCGCTGCTGCTGGCCGTGACCGCGGCGCTGCTCGGGCCGCCCGCGCCGGCCGCGGCGCGTCACCACAGCAGCGCCGAGTCGGCGAGCTCGCCCGCCCGCCACCATGGATCGGCCAAGGAGAGCTCGCAGCTGGAAGGGGCCCAGCAGGCGCTGGCCGCGGGCGATATTGACGGCGCCTACCAGCAGCTCGAGCAGGCGTATAGAGCCCGGCCGAACGCCGAGATCCTGTACTGGCTCGGTCGCGTCGCCGAGGCCGACAAGCGCCCGGTCGCCGCTCAGGACTACATGCGCCGCTTCCTCATGGAGGCCGGCGCCGACAAGGATGAAGCGGCGGCGGCGCTGCGGGCGCAGGCGCAGAAGCTCGCCGATGTGCCCGTCGAGGGAACCACCGACGCCCGCATCGTCGGACCCAAGGGCGCGCTGCTGCTGGTCGATGGGCGCCTGGCCGGCACCCTGCCGCTGCCGGGAACGCTCCTGCTGGCGGCGGGAGCGCACGGCCTGGCGATCGAGACCAAGCGCAAGCGCCTGGACGGCAAGGTCCAGGCCATCGCCGGGCGCGGCATCGAGGTGCTGTTCGACCTGGACGCGAGCGCGGTGCTGGTCTCGCAGCAGCCGCTGGTGCTGGTGCTGCGCGTCGATCGCGGCGTCGCTGCCGCCGACCAGGCCCGCCTCACCGCAGCGACTCGCGAGGCGCTGAGCAAGGCGCGCTGCTCGGCGGTGCCGGCCGCCGAAGCCCTGCGCAGCGCCCCCGAGCTGCGCGGCTGCCACACCGAGATCGGCTGCGCGCTGCGGCTGGCCGACAAGAACGGCCTCGACTATGCCCTCCGCCTGACCGTGGAGAGCAAGCCCGCTCCCGGCGCGCCCGAGCGTGCAGAGGTCAGCATCAGCGCGGCGGTGCTTGACGTAGCCGTCGGCGCGGTGGCGGCGCAGGTAGAGCGGACCTGCGGCGGCTGCACCGGCGAAGCCACCGCCGTGGTGCTCCGTGAGGTGGTCGGCAAGTCCCTGGAGGCGGGCCTGGGCAGGCCGCGCGGCACCCTCTATATCGAGAGCGATCCTCCCGGCGCGGCGGTGCAGATCGACGGACGGGCGGTGGGTCTGGCGCCGCTGCACCGCGATGTTCTGGCCGGCGAGCACACAGTCGAGCTGGCGGCCGGTGGTCAGGTGCCGGCATCCGAGCGCATCCGCGTCGAGCCGAGCGAGAAAAAGACCCTGCGCGTGATGCTGGCCGCGGCACCTGCCGAGGCCGAGCCGCCGCCGGCGGTGTCCGTCCAGCCCTCGCCGGCACGCCTGGCGCGCCTTCTATATCCCCGCCCGCGCTGGCGCCTGCTGGCCGGCGGCGCGGCGGTGGGAGCGGGGCTGGTCCTGTCCGGCTTCGGGATCGGCGCGCTGTCGCTAAATGGCCAGTGCGTGGCGCCCGCGGTGGCGCCGATGACGACCTGCGGATATCTGTTCTCGACGCAAGGGCTCGGCGGCGGGCTGCTTGGAGCGGGGCTCGTGCTGACCCTGTCGGGGGCGGGGCTCATCCTGTGGCCCGGGCCGGCCCCCGCCGAGCCGACCGTCAGCCCGCGCGCCGCAGTCCCGGCTATCTCGGCTATCCCGGCGGTACCCGATCGGTCCGAAGTTCCGAAAAAATGAGCTGCCCGAAAAAACGAAATAAAATCATAGGTGCAGCCGCCCTCCGCGGACGAAAAGGGCCTTGCACGGCAAGGACTGGCGGGGTAGAAGAGACATACTTTGTGACCGCTCGCTCGACTGAATCTCGGCGGACGCTGGGGAGCCGTCTGGCGGGATCTCAAAAACGCTAGCCATTGGAGGACTCCCATTCGACAGGACAGCCGACCGGCCCCGATAGAGCAGTACCGCGTCAACCACCGCATCCGCATCCCGCGCGTCCGTGTCATCGGCAGCGATGGCGGCCAGATAGGGATCGTCGATACTCAAGAGGCACTCAAGCTGGCCCGCGATGAGGGGCTGGACCTCGTTGAGATTTCGCCGAAGGCCGTCCCGCCCGTCTGCAAGATCATGGACTATGGCCGCTTCAAGTACGAGACGGCCAAAAAAGAGCGCGAGGAGCGCTCCAAGCGAACCGTGATCGAGGTCAAGGAGATGAAGTTCCGTCCCAAGACCGACGAGCACGACTTCGACTTCAAGGTAAAGCACATCCGCGAGTTCCTGGGCGAGGGGAACAAGGCCAAGCTGGTCATCCAGTTCCGCGGCCGCGAGATCGTGCACCCGGAGGTGGGACAGTCGGTCTTGCGGCGGGTCGTCGAGGCCTGTCAGGACATCGGGCAGGTCGAGCAGCACCCGATCATGGAAGGCCGGCGCATGCTCATGATCATCGGGCCCAAGGGCTCCGCCACCAGCAAGCCCCGGCCGGCCACGCCCACCGCCGCAGCACCCGGAGCACCGGCGCCCGGAGCACCGGCGCCCGCGGCTGGTGCCCCCGGAGCTGGCGGACCCGCCGCCGCGGTCTCCGCCGCGCCCGCTGCCGCCGCACCAGTGACAAGCGCAGCGCCGGTCGCTACCAGCAAGCCCGAAGCCTGATCCGCCGGGTGAGGACGCGGCGGACCACCGCGCCGCGGCCGCCAGGGCGGGCTCGTCAGCGTAACCGGCTGGGCACTCGCCGGGACCGCAGGCTGTTGCCTCGCTTGCCCGCGGCCGGGTCCGACCCGGCAACCAGAGGCTCATCATGAAGGTCCAGACCCGGCACAGCGGCATCTGGCAGCTCAGCAGCACCATCTTGGCCGTCGAGGACGGCTGCATCGTCGTCGACCCCGGCTACTTCCCGCGAGAGCTGGACGAGCTTGCGCGCCTGGCCGCAGCGCACGGCGGGGCGCGGGCGGTGGTGTTTACCCACGGCCACTGGGATCATGTGATCGGCTGGTCCGCCTTTCCCGAGGCGGAGGTGTGGGTGAGTCCGGCGCTGGCCGAGGCGATGACCAGCCGCTCGGCGCGGGCGTGCAAGGATCTGGACGCGGCCCGCGACTTTGACGGCCGCTGGTACGTCGAGCGTCCCGCCGAGCTCGACTGGCCGCCGCCGGCGCGGGTGCGGGCGCTGCACGAAGGCCACCCCCAGCGCCTGGGCGCGGCAGCGCTGCAGCCGCTGCTGCTGCCCGGCCACAGCCCCGATGGGCTGGCGCTGCTCGTCCCGGAAGCCCAGCTCCTTCTGGTCGGCGACTACCTGTCGCCGTGCGAGATTCCGTTTGTCGATGATGCAGCCGCCTACTGCGCGACCCTCGCGCGGCTCTTGGCGATCCTCGGCGACGGCAACAGCGACGGCGACTTGGCGCTTGGCACGGTCCGGCAGGTGATCCCCGGCCACGGTCCCTTGCTGAGCGCTGCCGCCGCCCGCCAGATCGCCGCCGCCGACCTGCGCTATCTGCGGGCGCTGCTCGCGTGCGCCCAGGCAGGCGACACCGCGGGCGCCCTTGCGCTGCCGCTGCCCCGCGCCGCCACCGTCCCCGGCATGGCGGATCACCACCGCGAGAACTGTCAAGCCGTCGGTCTTTCCCTGTAACCCATCCGGGCCCGCTGGCTCGGGCAGCGGGCAGCTCGCCCACGCGGGCCCCGGCTCCGGCAGCAGATAGCTCGCCACGCGGGCTCCGGCTCCGGCAGCGGATAGCTCGCCACCCGGGCCCCGGCTCCGGCAGCAAAGAGCTCGGACACGCGCGCGGCCGCGACCACCTCGGCGCCGCAGTAGCCAGCTGTGGGCGCCGCCGCCGGCGGTTGCCAGTGTAACGGCGGCGCATTTTGACCCCGCTTGAGGTACAATAGGTAACCTAGTTTCACTGTCTCTGCCGCGCTGACCGCAATGGGTGGGGGAGCGCGCTGTAGGGGCGGACCGGGCCCTAGGTCGAGCCTAGACACGTGGGGGCGAAATGAGTCAGCCGCGATGAGTCTTGTAGATCCGCCGGCCTACGCGAACCCCTCGCGGGCCGAAGTGCGCCGCCTGGTGGAGGCGCTGCTGGTCGCCGACAGCGACTTGAACGGTTTTGTCTACGACCACTTCCCCGAGGTCCTGCAGCGGTTTCGCCCGGGGCTTGCGTGGTCGGCCAAGCTCGATCTGCTGGTCGAGTACGCCGACCCGAGCGAGCTGCTCCGTCGCCTGCGCGAGCGCGGGCTGCACGGCCGCCGCCGCCGCGGCAGCGAGGCCACGGACTTTACCCAGGAGCGCGCGCGCAACCGCGAGCTCCTGGGGAGCAGCGAGCTGCTCGCCGCCCTGGTGCGGAGCAGCACGCGCGATGGCTGGGTCATCCTCAGCGGCCCGCCCGGCGTGGGCAAGACGACGCTGCTCACCCACCTGCTCCTGCACGAGGAGCAGCGCACCGGCAAGGCGGTGCCGCATCACTTCCTCTGTCGCACCATTGCCGACTCGGCCCGCCCGGGCGTGGTGCTGCGCTCGCTGTCGGCGCAGCTGGAGGCGCGCTTCCCGGCGCTCGCCGATCTCGACGCACCGCCCGAGCTGCGCCTGATCGAGCTGCTCGGCCGCATCGTCCAGCGCGGGCTGGGCGCCGGCGAGCGGCTCCTGCTCATCGTCGACGGGCTGGACGAGGCGGAGTGCGAGGGGCTGTCCAATCCCCTGCCCCGCTTCCTGCCGCCCAAGCTGCCGGCAGGCGTGACCCTTGTGTGCTCGACCCAGCCCGACCACGCCTACTTTGGCTGGCTGATGGATCACGCGGCGCAGCAGCTGGCCGGTCACATCGATCTAAACGCCCCCGCCGGACGCGAGTCGAGCGCCGCCGCCTGCCGCGCCTTCTGGCAGCACCACGGTCCGCCGCTCGGACTCGGCGCCGACAAGATTGAAAAGGCGGCGGCGAGCGCCCAGGGCTGCATCCTGCACGCGGTGAAGCTGCGCGAGCTCTTGGAGCACGATCGGACCAAGGCGCTGCCGTCCGCCGCCGGACTCCAGAGCCTGCTCAAGCAGCTGTGGGACGGGCTGCCGGCGCCGGTCCAGGCGGGTCTGGGCCTTTTGTGCGCCGCCCGCCAGGCGCTGCCGCTGCCGCTGTTGGAGGAGCTTCTCGGCTGGAAGGCGAGCGATGGCGACACCGCCAACTTCGTGCGCCTGGCGCGGCCGTTTGTGTTCATCGAGCCGGCGCCGGTGACGACCTCGGTGCCGGTGGACAGCGCGCGGCTTGGCCACCCCGCGCTGCAGCGCTTCGTTGAAGAGCAGCTCGGCCCCACCGCGCTGCACCAGAACCACCGCCAGATCGCGGCGGCGCTGTGCAGCTGGCCGCCGCTCGAAGACAGCCTGTATGCGTTCCGCCGCCTGTACGCCCTGCGGCACGCGGTGACCCAGCACATCGAGACCGAGGCGGTCTCGCAGACCGAGCAGCTCATCGGCAGCATCGACTACCTGGTCGCCAAGTGCCAGGAGCTCGGCAGCGCCGCCCTGGCCGAAGATCTCGAGCACGCCGCCGCGCGCTGCGCCGTGCCCGAGTCGGCGCGCACCTTCTCGACCGTCGCGCAGGCGCTGCGGCTCGGGGCGCACTGGCTGCACCAGGACCCCGGCGCCCTGCCCGGCCTGCTGTACAACCTGCTGCGCTGCGCCAACTGGCCGGCGGCGTCCATCGAGCGCGTCCTGCACTACCCGCCGGGCCGCCTGCGCTTCCGCCTGCGCCACCCGCTGCAGCGCCGCGACACCAGCGTCCACACCTTCGCCGGCCACCTGGACTCGGTGGTGGCGTGCGCGGTGACCAAGGACAGCAAGCGCCTCATCTCGGTGTCGCTCGATCAGACGCTGCGGCTGTGGGATCTGAACAGCGGCGCCCTGCTCATCCACTTCTACGGCTTCTCCGGGACCGCGAACAGCTTCGCCCTCACCCCCGATGGTCAGGGGCTGCTCTACGCGGCCGAGGATCAGACGCTGGTCCTGTGCTCGCTAGCCACCGGGGTGCAGCAGCTGCAGCTGCGCGGGCGCACCGGCAAGGCGGTCGCGCTGACCATCACCCCCGACGGTCAGCACGCCATTGCCGCCAGCAGCGACAGCACGCTGCACATCTGGAAGCTGGCCACCGGCGAGCTTGTGTACACCCTGCTCGGGCACACCGCGCAGGCGAGCATGCTGGCGGTGAGCCGCGACAGCAAGACCCTGTGGTCGGGGTCCTGGGATCACACGGTGCGGGCCTGGGATCTGCGCACCGGCCGCTGCACCCAGACCCTGCGCGGGCACAGCGGCGCGGTGAGCAGCCTGTGCCTGACTCCCGATGGCAAGCAGCTGGTCACCGCGTCCTGGGATCACAGCCTGAGGCTGTGGGATCTGCAGAGCGGCGCGCAGAAGCGGGTCTTTGCCGGACACGCCGCGCCGGTCAACGCCTGCGTGCTCAGCGGCGACGGCAAGCTCGCCATCTCGGCGTCCGATGATCACACGGTGCGGATCTGGGACGTCGCCAGCGGCCGCGAGCTCAAGACGCTGACCGAGCACAGCGCCGCGGTGAAGAGCTGCGCCCTGGGGCCGGACGGCAAGACGGTGATCTCGCTCTCGGACGACTGCACGCTGCGGCAGTGGGAGCTGCCCTCGGGGGCGGCGCTGCGGACCTTCACCGGGCACATCGCTGCGGTGACCAGCTGCGTCGTCGCCCAGGACGGCCGGCAGCTGCTCTCGGGCTCCGAGGATCGCTCGCTCAAGCTGTGGGATCTGTCGGCCGAGCCGGACACCAACCGCGCCGCCGGTCACGTCGATGCGGTCACTTCGCTGTGGCTGTCGCCCGACGGCATGGAGCTGGTGACCGGCTCCGAAGACTACACCCTGAAGGTCTGGGATCTGGTGGAGGGGACGGTGAGCCGGACCTTCACCCACTCCGAGGCGGTCACCGCCTGCGCCGGCATCCTCGAGGGCCGCCACGTGGTCAGCGCCGCCGCCGATCGCAGCGTGACGATCTTTGACACCCAGAACGGCGCCGAGCTGCTGCGCTTCTCGACCTCCGCGTCGAGCAGCGGCGAGTTCGCCGCCCAGCCCGGGGCCCCGCTGGCCTTCCCGTCCGACGATCACCTGATCGAGCTGTGGGGGATGCCGCTCGAACGCCAGCGCGCCGGGGACGACGGGCGGGCCCGGGTGCGGGCGTGCGCCGTGACCCTGGACGGCAAGCACCTTTTGACCGCCGCCGCCGACAAGCTGGTGCGCATGTGGGACCTGCGCACCGGCGCCGAGATCCTGCGCTGCATCGGCCACACCGGCGCCGTGACCTCGCTGGCGGTGCTGCCCAACAAGCGGCGGCTGATCACCGGCTCCAGCGACGCCACCCTGGCGATGTGGGATCTGTCGACCGGCGAAGATCTGATGCGCTTCTTTGGCCACTCCGGGCCGGTGTCGGCGTGCGCGGTCTCTCCCGACGGCAAGCGCATGCTCTCGGGCAGCCACGACAAGTCGCTGCGGCTGTGGGATCTGGGCACCGGCGCCGAGCAGCTGCGCCTGTCCGGACACATCGCGCCGGTCACCGCGTGCGCGTTTACCGGCGATGGCAAGCGCGCAGTGTCGGCGGCGCTCGACTACACCTTGAAGCTGTGGGAGCTGCACAGCGGCATGTGTGTCGAGACGATCTATGGCAGCAGCCCGTTCCTGTGCGTCGCCGCCGGGTCCGACTGGGTCTGCGCTGGAGATCAGGCGGGCAACGTGTGGATGCTGCGTGACCAGGCCGCCTCCACCCCGGTGGCCGAAGCCCCGCCATCCCGGCAGTCGCTGGTCGACTCGATCCGCAAGCTGCTGCGGATCTGATTCTTCCCCGAGCGAGTCAGCTGTGTGGGGCCCGCCGGGAGGCGAGGCGGGCTCGCCGCCGCCCGGCTAGCGGCGGAGCGTGGTCGTGGTCGCCTTGACCACCCGGACCACGGGCGAGAGCGCCTTCTGGGCGAGCTGGCGCAGCGGCTCGTGCCCGCCGATCAGGCCGGCGAGAGACGGGCTCATCGTGTAGTAGCTGGCCACCGCGACCTGACCGAGCGGGTTGTCCAAGAGGTAGCGATCGCGGAAGCTGCGCAGCATCGCCACCTCGGGCTCCCACTCGGCGCCGTAGGCGGCGGTGGCGATGAAGCAGCCCGACAGGGTGGCGAAGTTCGCGGTGCTGGTGTCCACCTCGGCGGTGACCAGGCTCCCGAGCTCACCGCAGCGGCTCTCGGGGCGCACCGCCACGTAGTAGTGGGTCTTGGGCCGCAAGCCCTGGATCTGCGCCGACACCATGGCCCCCGCGGCATCGACCTTGGGCGACGGCGCCGGGTTGGCGTTGAGGAAGTTCTGCTCGGTGATCGGCCCGGCGTCCGAGTAGCGGACCCGGTAGGCCCCCGCCTGCGGCCCATCGGGAATCTGGAACCGCACGGTCAAGGTCGAGTCGGTGTGCTGCGACAGGTCGAGCGCCGCCGGCGTCTTGGGCGTGCCGAAGGTCGCCGGGTCGAGCGGCATGACGCTGACCTTGACCCGCCAGTCGCCCGAGCCGTCGGTGTTGACGCTCAGGCGATCGGCTCCCGAGCCGCCGGTCTGGCTGATGGTGGCGTCGGGGGGATTGACCACGCCGCTCTGGCCCTGCCAGTCGCCGTAGCCGGCATAGTCCTTGGTGGTGGCGGTGTGCGCCATCGCGTCCAGGCTGAAGGGCACCGAGTACAGAATCGACGGCTGGCCGAACGGGTCCTTGCCCAGGTGATTCCACTCGCTGTGCGGCTCGGGCACGGCCTTGCCGGTCGGCCAGCTCGCGTTGAAGTCACTCTCGATGCTGACCTCAACCATCAGCTTGTAGTTGCCATCGGGCACGGCGCTGGTGGCAAACCAGCGGATCGGATCCACCAGCACGCCGCTCGCCGGGGTGGCGGCCGAGATCGCCGCGACATCGTTGTCCTGGGCGAACTTGGCCACGTCCGGCGAGTCGTTCATGCCGGTCGTGGTCAGGTCGGCGCGCGGCGGGTAGACCGAGGTCTTGCCCGGCACGTAGTAGCCCTTGCTGCCGAAAAACGGCGAGGCGCAGCTGACCACGTCGACGCCGCCCATGTTCTGGGTGCGCCAGCCGGAGGGCGAGCAGTAGTAGGGCTCGGTCGAGGAGACCGGGCCGTGGTAGGCGACGGTGGTGTCGTCGTCCGACGGTGAGCCCTGAAAGTCGTTCTTGCAGTCAGGCTCGCACTTGCCGCCCATGGCGATGTAGCCGTAGCTCTTGCCGCGGTGGTAGGCCCAGATCGGCAGCGCCATCGGCCGGCGCCCATAGGGCCAGCGGTAGTCGCTCTTGAGCAGCGCCTGCCCCGGCCGGTTGCCCAGGCCGTAAAGGCCAATGGAGCGCGTGACATACAGGTCCGCCTGCCACTGCCCGCCGGCCTGCTCGACCCAGACCGCGATCTGCGGGCTCAGCGCGGTGCGCCCGTTGCGCGCCGGGATGCCCTGCGGAGTAAACTGCACCTCGACCACCCGGCAGCTCGCGCTCGAGGGACCGGCGTAGGCCGTCTGCCCAGCGAGCAGAGTCGTCACGCAAGAGGTGCCCAAGGCGAGCCGGCCAAGCGAAGAGCCAGCGATCGAAGAACTAGCGACCAGGGAACCAATGTTTCGCCGCATACGCCTAGTCTGGCACAAGCAGCGCCGCGCTAGTCAACCCCTACCGAGGGAAATCGCCGGCAGGAAGGGAAAATCGCCGGCCCGCGGCAGCGGCTCGGTTTTGCTGACGCTCAGCGCGCCGCGCTGACATCAAAATCCTTCTACGATCTGCGCTGCGCCGCCCCTTCTCCCGCCGCCGCGCCCCTTCCCCCGCCGTCGAGCTGCCATGGATCTTCGAGGATGCTGCGCACCGTCTTGGCCAGCACCGCCAGCTGCGCGCCATCGATGAAGCGGTGGTCGATCGTCGCGGTGATCGTCAGCTGCTTCTGGGCAACGATCTGACCGTCGTGGACCACCGCATGCTCGCGCACCGCGCCGATGAGGACGTACAGCGGCACCCGCGCAAACGGCGTCGGCGGCACGAAGGCCTCATCGACGCCGAACATGCCGACGTTGGTGATGATGCACGAGCCGAAGGGAAACGGCTGGATGCCAAAAGGCTTCATCGTCACGCCCACGCTGCTGGCGAGAAATCCGCTGAGCGACACCACCGGCCGCAGCATCCACGTCGGCAGCGCCTTGATGACCCCTTTGGATTTCTCAAAGTCGTTGTCGCCGCCGCCGCGCAGGCGCGAGGTCCGCTCGCCGAGCTCGTGGGCCAGCTCGACGATGCTCTTCTTGTCGACGTCGCTGATCTTGGCCTTGGCGAGGTCGTTGCCGCCCTCCAGCGCCACCAGGAACGCGATGTCCACGGTGTCAAAGGGAATATAGCGACCCAGCATGATCCGCCCGTTGAGGGTCGGCGCTCGGCGCAGCGCCTCGGCAATCGCCTTGCCGACCAAGTGCGTCACCGTCACTTTCTCGTGGCTGGCCGCGCGCAGCTCATCAAGGTAGCGCAGGGACTGGGTCATGTCCACCGTGAGCTTGCCGTAGATATTGCCTTCGCTCGGCTCGCCCCAGCTAGCGATCGCCAGTTTCCGTCGGATGCTCATCTTCGCCATGGTCGGCCTCGCGGGTCTTTTGCAGTGTTGCGCCCCGAGTATAGCAGCTGCGCCGGGCTGCCGGGTCCCGCCTTGCGGCCGTCTTGGCGCGCCGACCCGGCCGGGCCAACTTTAGGATCGCCGGACCGCTCCGGTGCGCAGGAACTGCTCGCCATCGCGCTGGCCGCGCTCGTAGACGTGGTAAAGGCCCGGCTCGTTGTTGTATTCCCAGGTCCGCAGCGGCAGCGGCTCGGCGGGGCCGACCAGCGGCAGGCCGGCGGGCAGGGGCAGCCGCGGCACCGGTCGGGTCAGAAGGACCAGCGGCCGCGCCGCCGCGTGCAGCGCCGCCACCGGCACCGGGGCCACCGCGCCGCCATCGATGATCGAGAGCTCGCTGCCGGGCAGCTTCGGCACCGGCGTGAACGGCGGGAACGCCGAGGAGGCGAGCACCGCGAAGACCAGCTCGCTCGGCTCCTGCATCTGCGCCGCACACAGCACATGCGGGCGCAGCAGCGGCGCCGGCCGCGGCCGCAGCACCGTCAGCGCCGCCAGGCCGGTGATGAGCAGCTTGGACCGCGACGGCCCCTTGGCGACCACGATGCGCAGGCGCTGCTGGTGGTCGCGGATGCGGGCGAAGCGCTCGGGGGTCAGAAAGTCCTGCATCGCCCCGCTGTACATCTCCAGGTGCGGGGTCGGCCGCTCGCCGCGCAGCAGCCGGTCGAGGTAGAAGTTGCGGCGGTTTGTGCGCACCCGGGCGGCAAACAGCGCCAGCGCCTCGCGGTGACCGCCGGCCAGGTGGGCGCACGCCATCGCCGACGAGGCGCTCACCGCGGCCACCTGGCGCACGCCGGTCAGCGCCGGACCGACGACCTCCAGGAAGCCGAGCGTGTAGAAGCAGCGCGCGCCGCCGCCCTGCAGGACCAGGGCGTCATAGTGGCTCAGTTCCGCCGCTGCCGGCTCACGGTGGGACTCGCGCTGATGGATGGCGGCCGGGCGGCCCGGGTTCAGATCTCGCGACACGACTCCCTTTTACTACAAGCGCCGCGGGCGCGGGCAGGCGCCGCACCGACTCTTTACCGCGGTTGACAAGGCAGCGGCTGCCCAGCGATGTTGCGCGCATGCGGAAAAGATTGCCCCGATCTCCCAAAGCGATGGCGGTTGTGTCCCTCGGCAGCGCCGCGCTGAGCGTGCTGGCAGCGTGCAGCGGGGGCTTCCCCGCGGTGATGGATCCCAGCGACATCGCCTCGCTGCGCGAGGGCACGCCGCGCATCAGCCGGGTCCGCGATCTCGGCTCGGTGCACATCGGCCAGGCCGGGCCGCTGCTCGCCGAGTCCGACGGGGTCATTACCATGGGCGAGCTCTTGCTGGTGGAGGGCTCGGGCTTTGGCAAGCAGCCGACCGTCCAGATCGCCGGCCACCCGGCGGAGCTGCGCTGGCGCACCGCCGGCGGCGGCATCGTCGTCCAGGTCCCGCTCGGCAGCGCGTCTGGGGAGCAGCCGCTGTGGGTCGAGGCGGGCGGGCAGCGCGCCCAGACCCAGGTGACGCTGCAGCGGCTGGGAGTCATCCTCGATGCGCGGCGCGGCGAGGTGCATGTGGTCCGGGTGGGCGGCGAGGCCGGGCCGGCCCCGACCGCGCAGCCGGTGGGGCAGCCGCTCAAGCTGCCCGGGGCGCACGCCCTGGCCCTGTCCAGCGATGGCGCGGTGGCCTATGCGCTGGTACGCAGCGGGGCGGTGGACCACATCGCGCTCATCGATCTGACGGCGCCGCAGGGGCCGCGCGTGCATGACACCCGGCCCCTGCGGCACGCCGCGCACAGCCTGCTGGCGGCCGAGCGAGCCCCCACCCTGGCCGCGGTCGGGGCGAGCGCGGTCACGCTGTGGGACATCCGCGAGCCGCGGCGGCCGGCCCCCTGGAGCCCGACCGAGCTGCCCGAGCCAGGCCGCACCGCAACGACCGCGACCCTGGACCCCGCGGGGACCCTGCTCGCCCTGGCGCTGGACGAGGGCAACCAGGTGCTGTTCGTCGAGCTCAAGCAGGGCCGCACCGCGGTGGCGGCGCGTCCGGTCGGCCAGGTCGCGGTGCTGCCCACGGTCAAGCAGCAGCTGCTGCGCAGCCTGCGCTTCGCCGCCGATGGCGAGACGCTGTGGGTGACCTCAGGCGACAACGCGCAGAGTCGCGCCCAGGGTCACCAGCCCACCCGCCTGAGCGCGGTCGAGATCGGTCCCGCCGATGCCGCCAGCGGCGAGCGCGCCTTCACCGTGCACAAGACGCTCGATCTGCGCGACGCCGGCGCGCCGGTGCAGCTGACGCTGGGCCGCGCCCCGCCGGTGGCGGCCGGCACCACCATCCGCACGCCGCCGGAGAAGACCTCGCTGTTTTTTACCGCGGTCTCCCCCGAGGGCTTCGATCACCCGGGCGCCGGCGAGAGCGCCCTGTTGCGCAGCGATCTCAGCGGCAACGCCACCGAGCTGCTCAGCAGCAAGGAGCTGCTCATCGGCCTGGACGTCAGCCCGGATGCGCGCCTGGCGGTGGCGACGCGCTGCGCCAAGGGACCCGCCGGGCTGGCGGTCACCGTCGCCAACCTGGCCGCCGGCACGACCACCACGGTGCCGCTCGGACCCGCTGATGAGGCAGACCTGCAGCCGCCCTTTGACCGCCTGACCCTGCTGGTTCAGCCCTGAGCAGCGGTCGCCTGCAGCTAGCTCGGCCCATCAACCTGGAGCCTGCGCCCCCACCCGGCGCGCCGCCGCCGCGCTCGTCCCGTCGGCAGCGTGGACCAAGCGGAGGCGCCGTGGCTGGCACGTCGGTTGCTGTCTCCCTCAGGCAAGAAGCCACGCCTTATCTTTCTCAGGAGCCAACCGATGACGACCCTCTCGCTTTCTCGCATCCTGCCGTTTTCCCTGGGCCTACTGTTCACCATCTCCGCCTGCGGCACCCAGCTGGACGACCCCAATGTCCCGGCCGATGAGTCGGAGTTCGCCGGTCACTACGTAGTCTCGAGCGTCACCGTCGGCGGCAAGGCCGAGGTCTACAACACCAGCGGCGTCGGTCTCAACGTCCGCAGCGGCCCCGGGACCGGCTACAGCGTGCTCACCACCCTGACCGAGGGCACCATCGTCAATGTGATCGCGGCGCAGCAGAACTCGTTCTGGAAGATCAGCGTCGGCGGCACCACCGGCTGGGCCCACTCGAACTTCCTGCGCGAGTACACCACCGGCACCGGCGGCGGCGTCTACCCGAGCAACATCCACCAGGAGCCGGCGAGCAGCAGCAACTACAACACCGGCCGCGGCGGCGTCGCCATCTCGACCATCGTCATCCACGACATGGAGGGCAGCTACGGCAGCGCCATCTCGTGGTTCAAAAACCCCGCTTCGCAGGTCTCGGCGCACTACTGCATCCGCAGCAGCGACGGCGATATCACCCAGATGGTCTCCGAGGGCAACACCGCCTGGCACGCCGGCGTCTACTCCTACAACCAGAAGGCCATCGGCATCGAGCACGAGGGCTTCGCCTCGGACCCCGGTCGCTGGTACACCGACGTCATGTACCGCCGCTCGGCGCAGCTGTCGGCGGCGATCTCCAAGCGCTACGGCTTCGCAGTCGACCGCTCGCACATCATCGGCCACTCTGAGGTGCCGCCGCCGAACACCCACACCGATCCAGGCCCGGGCTGGGACTGGAACAAGTACATCGGCTACGTAAAGAGCTACCGCTAGCTCGTTTTCCGAGGAGATAGCCGGGCCGGGCCGGGGCCACAAGCCGCGGGGCCTCGGCCGGGCGCGGCAAAAGCCTGCATACAGACGGCCCGAACTCGGTGTATCCTGCCTTAGGGCACATGAGCCGAGCGAACCGAGCGCAACTACTGGACACTGCGGGCAGTCAGGTCGCCACGTCCCTGGCTGAAGGATGCCGCCGGCGGGTCCGGTGGCAGCCCGTCTTGCGGCCGGCGCTGCTGGTCCTGTGGGCGACGGCGTCGCTGTGGCTGCTCAGGCCGGCGGTCGCCGGCGCGGCCGAGCCCGAGCCGCTGCTGTTCCTCGGCATCCAGCGCAGCACGACCATCGACAAGCTGGCCTCGCAGATCATCGTCGAGCACCTGCAGGACCGCGGCGAGAGCCTGCTGCCGGCCACCGGCCTCACTGACACCGATCGTCGCTGCCGGCGCCTGCAGTGTCTGGCGCCGCTGGCGGTGCAGCGCAAGGCGGCGCTGGTGCTCGACGGCGATGTCCAGCAGGTGGGGCAGAACCGCAGCCTGCGCGTCGTCATGCACCTGTACGACGTTCGCCAGCGCCAGCAGCACGAGCTGGAGAATCTCTGCGTCGACTGCGACGAGACCAAGCTCGGCATCGTGCTCGCCAACACCACCACCGACCTGCTCGGGCAGTTCCGCAAGACGGCGGCGGCCATGGACCAGCTGGCGGCGCTGCTCGATGCGACGCCGGTGGCGATGCAAGATCGTACGCCGGCGGTCCCCCCGAGCGCCGCGACGGCACAGAACCCGACCGGCCCGGGTAAGTCCGCAGGCCAAGCGCTCACCGCCGAGCCGGCCCGGCCAGCCGCCGGCGGCACTCAGCCCGAGCCAGCGCGTCCAGGCTCGGACGCGATCCCGCCTTCGACTCAAGGGCCGCCGGCCCAGGCGCCGCAGGCCCAGACGCCGCCGGCTCAGGCCCAGGTGCCGCTGCTCCCCTTCCCCGCCCCGCTGCCTATCAGTCCCACCGGCGTGCCGAGCGGGCTGCCCGGCGCCTACCCGACCCCGATGCCGCCGCTGCCGTTTGTGGAGACGCCGCCGCTGCGCGCCTCCCGCAGCCGGCTGTCGACCAAGCGCAAGATCATCGCCGGCATCTTTGGCGGGGTCGGGGCCGGCACGCTGGCGGCGGCGATCATCCTCAACATCCTCGACCTGCGGCTCGCCTCCAACCGGACCTACAACCCGGCCGGCTCGCCGTGCATCGACCCGCAGTACGCCGGCCAGAACTGCGTGCTGTCGACCATCCGGCTGTGGGCGCCGGGCTATGGCCTCGGCGGGCTGCTGCTCGGGGGCATGATCCTGACCCTCACGGTGCCCGAGAGCTCTAAATCTTCACGAGATTGACCGTCAGCTCCTGCGTCGCCTCGCGCAGCTCGAAGGTGGCGTCCTTCCACTTGGGCGGCCCGAGCCGACCCTTGGCGTTGTTGGAGACCGCCACCGGCTCTTTGGGGATGCCGATCCAGTTGGTATCGAGCTTCTGGTTGTCGTTCACGTCGTGGTAGACGGTGACGGCGTAGGTGCCAAGCGGCAGCTCGGTAAACCGCAGCGTCACCATGCTGCCGGTGACCTTGGCGCTGGTGCGCTGGCAGGCTTTGGCCACCTTGGCCGGGAACCCGTCGTTGTGGTTGAACAGCAGCGCCACCACGGTGCCACTGTGCTCGCCGATGCCGACCACGTTGACCACCAGCGTCCCGACCGCGCCCTCGCTGGTCGCCCAGGCGGTCCTGTCCAGGCCTCCCAGCGCCAGCGCCGCCGCCCAAAACCCGAGCAGCGGGCGGCGCCCGAGCTGCCGCGCCCGGGGCGGGCGGGCTGTCGACTGCGGGACGAGAGTTGGGTCCTGGCTCATGCTTTTCCTCCGAAAACTGGCTGAAACTGGCCCAGCTGGACCCATCGGCCAAGCTGCACCGTGAGCTGCGCCGGTGCTGTTTTCTAAAGTGCAACAGTCTGCCACGTTCAGACGAATGTGCTCACCAGTTAGTCTAGCGCCCCCTTCTGACCGGGCCGCTTGCTCGGAGGCCCCCCGGCCCGCGGGCCAGCGGGCGTAACTCCGGCTTGACGCCCGGCGCGCCGCTGGCCTATCTTCGCCGGCGATGAACCTCGGCCGTGTCATCGGAACTGTCGTCGCGACGCAGAAGTACGAGGGACTGGAGGGCTGCAAGCTGCTCTTGGTCCAGCCCCTTGACCATGAGCTGCGCAAGGTCGGCGACTACCTGGTCGCCGTGGACACGGTCCGCGCCGGGGTCGGCGAGCTCATCTACTTTGTCAACTCGCGCGAAGCCGCGCTGGCGCTGACCCCGTGGTTTGTCCCAGTCGACGCGGCGATCGTCGGCATCGTCGATGAAGTGACGGCCGGCCCCCTGCCGCCGCTGGAGGCGGGCCTGTTTACCACCACGGCCGCCGCCGCGCCCGGCGCCGCGAGGGGCGCGTGAAGATCTGCCGCGTCCTGGGCCCAGTGGTGGCGACCGCGAAGCACCCGACCTACGCCGGCCGCAAGCTGCTCGTCGTGCAGCCGCTGTCCGAGAGCGGCGCGGCCATCGGCAGCTCGTTCCTGGCGGTCGACGACGTGCAGGCCGGGCGGGGCGATGTCGTGCTGGTGATGCAGGAGGGCAACGGGGTGCGCCAGCTGCTCAAGCTCGGCAGCCAGCTGCCGATCCGCTCGCTGATCGTCGGCATCGTCGATCACGTCGCGGTTGAGGTCGCATGAGCGAGCCGCGCCTGCGCGCCGAGCTAGGCGACTACAGCCGCCGCCTGCACAGCCGCGGCTGGGTCGCCAACCACGACGGCAACCTCAGCGCCCGGCTGGTCGATGGGCGCTTTTTATGCACGCCCACCGCGACCTCCAAGGCCGAGGTCCACGCCGAGAACCTGCTGATCGTCGACGCCAGCGGGGCGCGGGTCAGCGGCCGTGCCAAGCCGTTCTCCGAGATCGGCTTGCATATGTGCATATATAAGCAGCGTCCCGATGTGGCGGCGGTCGTGCACGCCCACCCGCCGCACGCGACCGCGCTCGCCGCCAGCGGCCGCTGCCTCGAGCAGCCCTTCCTGGTCGAGGCGGTCGTCTCGCTAGGTCCGACGATACCGCTGGTCCCGGTCAGCGCCCCCGGCCCCGCCGCAGTGGCGGCGCTAGAGCCGCTTGTGCCCTTTTATGATGTCGTCCTGGTCGCCGGCAACGGCGTATTCGCCTGGGGCGACAGCGTCGAGCAGGCGTACCTGCGCCTGGAGCTCTGCGAGCACCTGGCGCGCATCACCCTGCTCGCCCAGCCGCTCGGCGGCCCCAAGCCCCTGCCGGCCAGCCTGCTGCCGGCGCTGCTGGAGGCGCGCCGGAAGGCTGGACTTGGCCCCGAGGCGCGCGGGGTCGCGGCCCCGGCGGTCGCGGGACCGGCG
>JBGANQ010000100.1:0-32426 GCA_044222245.1 Polyangia bacterium
CGTGCGCTTTCTCCAGCTCGCCGGCCGGGCGCAGCGGACCCAGCTCGCTGGCCGCGCCCGCCGGCTCCTGCCCGCCGGCCGCGCCCACCGGCTCCAGCCCACCGGCCGCGCGCACCGGGTCGGAGAACCACAGCAGCGTAAAGTCCGGCGCCGCCTGGGCCAGGAGCTGGACCGGCGGCGCCGCTTCGGCCAGCGCGCGCGCCGGGCTGCCCGGGTAGCCCGTGGCGCCGAGCTGCGCGCTCAGCTGGGCCGCAAGCTCTGGCGTGGCCGCAAACAGGCCCAGCGCGGTAACCCCGGCCCGCCACAGGTACTCGGCGGTCAGGTGGCCGACTTCGCCTTGGCACACGAGCACGGGCCGCGCCGCTTGCAGCTGCGCCTGCCCCCGACCGCCGACCTCGCGCAAGAGGATCTGCCGCGAGTAGCGCCGGATCTCCTCGTCGCTAAACCGCGCCATCAGGCCGCGCTCCGGGCTCCGGGGGCACCACCCAGCCTGGCAGCCAAGGCTCAGCCGCCGGCGATCGCCGGCACGATCGAGACCTCGGTGCTGTCGGTCAGCGGGGTCGCCAGCTGGCTGAGGAAGCGGATGTCGTCCTCGCCAACGAAGATGTTGACGAACCGGCGGACCGCGCCCTTGTCGTCAAGGATGCGCTCGCGCAGGCCGGGGTGCTGCGCCTCCAGCGCCTCGATTAGCTCGGCCACGGTCGTCGCCGAGACGGTCACAGCCTCTTGCCCTTGGGTGTACTTGCGCAGGGGCGTGGGGATTCGAACTCGCGCCATCGGAACAAACTCCTGGGGTTGGGACCACGGGGGCGTGGTGTCTGCATCCGGTACCATAGCACGCCGCTTGCCAGCCATTTGCCTTCACCGGGGCCGCGCACCTGCAAGCGCGCCGATCGGCGGCGACCAGGCCCGACAGGCACGGCAAGCCCGGCCGAGGTTGTGGCCCAAGGCATCGTGCTGATACGCTAGTAGCTAAGCCCTTGTCGCGTGCCGGCGCCAGCCAGCTCCTTGGCTCCCGCCGGGTGCGCGCAGCGCCGCCGCCAGGAGAAGGCGAGCCATGGACGACCCCAAGCCCGAGATCACCGAGCCGCCCCTTGACGCCGAGCTTGTCCGCTTCGAGCACCTGCGGGCGAGCGGCCAGGCGACGCCGGCGGACTTTGCTGACGTGGTTCATCGGCTCAAGCTCGAGCTGGTCCACAAGAGCGAGCAGGCGCGCGCCCTGCGCCTGGCCCAGGAGGCGCTGCGCCAGCACGAGGACATCGCCAACGGCCTGGCCACCCCGATCGTCCAGATCTGGGACGGCGTGCTGACGGTGCCGGTGATGGGCAGCCTGAGCAGCGAGCGCGCCGAGATCCTCATGGACCGGCTGCTCGCCGAGATCGTCACCACCCGCTCGCGCTACGCTCTGCTCGACCTCACCAGCGTCGAGCTCATCGACACCAGCACCGCCGATCACCTGGTCAAGATCGTGCGCGCCATCGAGCTCCTCGGCGCGCGCGCGGTGATCACCGGCATCCGCTCGGCGGTCGCTCAGACCATCGTCTCGATCGGCGTCGATCTGTCGCAGATCCTGACCCTGCGCAACCTGCAGCAGGGCCTGGCGGCGTGCATCCGCTGGATGGCCACCGAGCACGGTAGCGGGGCCGAGACCGTCTAGCCGGCCGTGGCAACACTACTCTGCGACCAGGGCTCGGGTCCGGCCGTGCGGGCAGCCAAGAGGCCGCTCCGCGCGCCCGAACCGGGCTCGGGCCGCTCGCCACGCTTTGCCACAGCCTGCTGACTAGTCAGGGGCGCGGCGAGACTTGGTCGTCCCCACAGGGCCGGGCTTAGAAATCAGCGGGCCCGGGCGGCGGCGCAGGCCGGGCAGTCGGCGCGGGGTGGCAGCTCAATCTGTCGCAGACGCCAGCGCAGCAGGTCCAGGGTCAGCAGCGCGCCGGCGTAAAGCGGGGCGGCCCCGGCGAGGATCCGCGCCGCTTCGGCCGCCATCAGGCCGCCCACCAGGCCGCACGCCGGACCGAGCACCCCGGCCTGCTGGCAGGTCGCCGCGGCACCGGGCGGCGGCGGCTCTTCGAACAGGCAGCGGTAGCAGCCCGCCTTGCGGTCGACGCACAGGGGCGGCATCACCGTCACGATCTGGCCGCTGAACCGCACCACGCCGCCGATCACCGCCGGCACGCCCAGCCGCAGCGCCAGATCGTTGACCAGGAACTTGGTCTCCAGGTCGTCGCTGCCCTCCACCACCAGATCATGGGCGGCGACCAGGGCCGGGGCGCACCCGGCGTCCAGCCGCTGCGCCAGCCGCCTGATGGGGAGGCCCGAGGCGCGCGCCGCCAGCCGATCGGCCGCCGAGTCCACCTTGAGGCGCCCCAGGTCGCGCTCGCCGTGCAGCAGCTGGCGGTGCAGGTTGGACAGCTCGACGACGTCAGCGTCCATCAAGGTGAGCGCCGACAGCCGCGCCAGGCCGCCCGCCGGCGCCCCCGCGGTAAGGGCCAGCGCGACCGGGGAGCCCAGGCCGCCGGCGCCGATGACCAGCACGCGCACCGGGGTCGGCCTTAGGCGAAGTACTCGTCCATCGAGAAGTAGCGCTCGCCGGTGTCGCACAGCACCGTCACCACCGTCGCCTCGGGTCCGAGCTCGGCGGCCACCTGCAGCGCCACATGCACCGCTGCCCCGGCCGAGATGCCGACGAGCAGCGCCTCCTCGCGGGCCAGCCGCACCTTGGTCGCATAGGCGTCGCGGTCGACGATTGGACGCACCTCGCTGAGCAGGCTGCGGTCGAGGATCTCGGGGATGAAGCCGGCGCCGATCCCCTGGATGCGGTGCGGCCCGGCGCGCCCGCCCGAGAGCACCGGCGAGCCGGCCGGCTCGACGGCGATGATGCGGACGGCGGGGAAGGCGGTGCGCAGAACCTGACCGACACCGGTGATCGTCCCGCCGGTGCCGACGCCGGCGACGAAGGCGTCAACCTGGCGACCGAGCGCCGCCAGCTGGGCCAGGAGCTCGGGCCCGGTGGTGCGGCGGTGCGCCTCGGGGTTGGCGGGGTTTTTGAACTGCTGCGGCATGTAGTAGCGGCTGTCGCTGCGCACCAGCGCCTCGGCGCGCTCGACCGCGCCGGCCATGTCCAGCCGCTCGGGGGTGAGGATCAGCTCGGCGCCGTAGGCGCGCAAGAGGCTCCGGCGCTCCAGGCTCATCGACTCGGGCATGGTCAAGACCAGCTTGTAGCCCTTGACGGCGCAGCACAGGGCTAGGCCGACGCCGGTGTTGCCCGAGGTCGGCTCGACGAGGATCGACTCCCCGGGACGGATGAGCCCCTTATCCTCGGCCGCCTCGATCATCGACAGCGCGATGCGATCTTTGACCGAGCCGCCGGGGTTTTGCTGCTCGCACTTGGCCAGGACCGTCGCCCCGCCCGGCGGCACCAGGCGCCGCAGGCGCACAAGCGGCGAGCCGCCAATAAGCTGAAGGAGGTTGCGAACGGCAATGGCTGTCTGCGGCACGTCCTTGTTGTACCGCAAGCCTCCCCCGGGATGAAGGGCGCTCTGCAGCGGCCCGTCGCCAGCCGGCGGCCGGGGCACCGACAAGCGGCGGCGGCGGCGCGACAAGCGTCTATGATGCGGGCAGCCGCGCCATGTCCAGCTCGACCCCAACGTCCGCCGCCGCGCCCCGCTTCGGCGTCTACATTCACTTTCCCTACTGCCGCCAGCACTGCCCGTACTGCGACTTCGCCGTGGCGGTGCGCAAGCAGATCCCGCACGACCGCTACCTGCGGGCGATCCGCGCCGAGCTGCGCCGCAAGGCGCCGCTGTTTGCCGGCCGCGCCGCCGTCAGCGTCTACCTGGGCGGCGGCACACCGTCGCTGTGGCGGCCCGACTGCATCGCCGCGGTGATCGCCGCGGTGACCGCCGAGTTCCCCCCGCCGCCCGGCTGCGCGCCCGAGATCACCCTGGAGTGCGACCCGGTCGGCGTCGAGCCCGAGGCCCTGCTCGCCCTGCGCCAGGCCGGGGTGAACCGGCTGTCGATCGGCGCGCAGTCGCTGCAGCCGCGGCACCTGGTGCAGCTCGGCCGCCAGCACGCCCCAGAAGATGTGCGCACGGTCGTCGCGCGGGCGCGGGCGGCGGGCTTTGCCAACCTGTCGCTCGACCTGATGATCGGCCTTATTGATCAGAAGCGCCCCGAGCTCGACGACGATCTGCAGGCGGCGCTGGCGCTGCGGCCCGAGCACATCTCCCTGTACCAGCTGACCATCGAGCCCGGCACCGCCCTGGCGGCGGCGATCCGGCGCGGCCGCCTGACCGCGCCGAGCGACGACGAGCAGGCCGACGCCTATAACCGCGTGCGCGAGGTGCTGGCCGCCGACTATGAGCACTACGAGATCTCCAGCTTCGCCCGCCGCGCCCCGGACCCGGCCGTCGACTATCGCGCCCGCCACAACCGGCTCTACTGGACGCTCGGCGAGTACCTGGGGCTCGGCGTATCGGCGCACTCGTTCCGCCGCCTTGCCGCGGGCGGAGGCGAGCGCTTTGCCAACGTGCGCGGCGTCGAGTCCTACCTGGCGGCCTGGGCCACCAATGACGCCACCGACCGCGCGCCGCTGTCCGACCCCGCCGCCGCCCCCGGCCTGGCCCTGCACGAGCACCGCGACGCCGCCGCGCTCGCCCGCGAGGGCCTGTGGCTCGGCCTGCGCGCCCTCACTGGGCTGTCGCGGCGCGAGTTTCTGAGCCAGCACGGTCACGATCCGCTCAGCCAGCACCGCGCCCAGATCGAGGCGCTGCAGGCGCGCGGCCTGCTCGCCGTCGAAGGCGACCTTGTACGGCTCACCCGACGCGGGACGCTGTTTGCGGACGAGGTCGGGGCTGTGTTCCTGTAGGCGCGGGTTATACTTGCCGACATGCCACGGGGTCCTCGCCGCTCGCTCGCTGCCGCGCTGCTGGCCGGCTGCCTGATGCTGGCGCCCGGCGCCGCCCCGCTCGGGTGGGCGGCGCCGCCGTCTTCGTCACTGCCGGGGCCGCGGCCCGAGACCGCGCTCGTGCGCGTCGCCGAGCTGACCCGCCAGGCGCGCGATCTGCACTACGAGGCCACCCGCCACCGCAGCCGCGAGAGCCCGGAGCGGGTGACGCTGATGCAGCGCGCCATCAGCACCCTCATCCGCGCCGTGCAGCTCGACGAAAAGAACGTCGAGAACCGCGTGCTGCTGGCCGAGTGGCTGGCCCGCCCGGAGCTGGGCGAGGCCTCACTGCTGCGCGCCGGCGACGAGCTATTGCGCGCCCGCAAGGACGACGACGTCGACGCGCTCGCCTATGACATCGCCAGCCTGCTCGGCCTTGTCTACTCGCACCTGGGCCGCTTCGCCGAGGCGGTGACCGAGTACGACCGCGCCCTGCGGGTGCTCGCCGCCGAGCCGGATCAGGTCGCCCAGCGGCGCAACCAGCAGAACGCGACGCTGCTCGGCAACTCGGCCGAGGCGCTGATGGCGGTCGGCCGCCTGGACGAGGCGATCCGCCGCTACGCGCTCGCCGAGCAGACCGACAAGACCGACTTCGCCACCCTGCACGCGCTGGGGCTGGCGGTGGCCTATGACCGCGACGGTCAGACCCACAAGAGCCGCGAGGCGCTGACCCGCTCGCTGGCCGCCGATCCCGGGCTGCACCTGTTCCAGAGCGACGACGTGTTCTTCGCGCCCGAGGGCGACCGCTTCTACTACGAGGGCCTCATCGCCGAGGGCCTGGACAATCGCGACGACGCCCTGCGCGCCTTCCAGGAGTTCCTGCGCGCCCAGCCGCAGAGCCGCTACGCCGACCGCGCCCGCTTCCACATCGAGGAGCTCAAGAAGCTGCCTGGCATCAGCGCCCTGGAGCTGTTGCGCGCCAACGTGCTCCAGGCGCCGCCGCAGCTGGCGGTCGAGGACACCGCCCTGCGCCACCACCGCAGTGAGGACGACATCCTCAAGGTCGCGCGCAGCCACCAGCTCGAGCTGCGCCGCTGCTACGTCAAGGGGCTGCGCCAGCGGCCGCGCCTGGGCGGCGACCTGGCGATCGCGCTGCTGGTCAACCGCGACGGCGCCGTCATCCTCGTCCAGCCGCTGGAGAACACTCTGGACGAGCACGCCGAGCCGCCGACCACCGCGCCCCTGCCGAGCGGCCGCGAGCGGGACAAGGACCGCGGCCGCGACAAGGCGCCCGCGGTGCCGCCGCCCGGCCAGACCGCGGCCGAGCTGCTGCGCTGCGTCACCAGCTCGATCCACCGCTGGCGCTTCTCTCCCGCCGAGCCCGACATCGTCGATCAGGACGAGCTGGCGCTGCCCATGCGGTTTGAGGTCCGGGGGTGACGCGGCGCGCCGCGCGCACCGCGGCTCTGGCGGGCCTGCTCGCGCTGCCCGCGTCGGCCGCCGCCGCTCCCGCGTGCGAGCGCACCCTGTGGGGCTGCCCGCCGCGCGACAAGGCCCCCGAGGCCGCTCGCGAGCCGCAGGCCAGGTACGAGCAGCTGTGCGCCCGCGGACGCCGCGCGCTGCGCTTCTCCCAGGTCAGCGGCATGCGCGACCCGAGCGAGGTGGTCGCCGATCTGTCCGAAGCGGTGCGGCTGTTCCCCGAGCAGCCCGAGGGCTGGGCGCTGCTCGGCGAGGTGCTGCTGGAGCTTGGGCGCTGGACCGAAGCCGAGCCCGCCCTGCAGCGCGCCGAGGCGGCCAGCGAAGCCGCGGCGGCCGACGAGCTCACCCCGGCGAGCGGGCTGCCCGGCGAGCGGCCCCTGGCGCGCCTGGGCACGCTGGCCCGCCTGGACCCGCCCCTGGAGGTCCGGGTGCTCACCAGCCTGGCCTACCTCCAGGCGCGGCGCGGGGACCTCGGCGCGGCAGTAGAGCGCAGCCGCCGGCTGCTGCTGCGCCGCGGCCCCAGCCATCGCGCCCTGTGGCGCCTGGGCGACCTCTTGATGGCTCAGGGCAGCCTCGAGGAAGCCACCGCCAGCTACGAGCGCGCCTGCACCCTGCCTCGCGGCGCCGCCACCACCACGCTCGAGATCGCCCGCGCCTGCCACGGCCTGCTGGTGGCCCTGGACCGCGGCGAGCGCGCCCGCGCCGCCTTCATCCTCCGCCGGGCCACCGCGCTCGACGGCGATCACCGGGCGATCGAGATGGCCGACCTGTTTCCCCCGTGCGACCGCGAGTACTACCGCGCGCTCACCCTGGGCCCCGGCTGCGCCCGACGCGCCGCCTTCGCCGCCTACCTCCGCGAGGCGCAGAAGCAGCCCGGCGTCCCCGAGGCCTACCTCCGCCGCGCCGAGGAGCACCTGCAGGCCGAGAGCAACCAGTCGTGCGGCCCCGATCTATAAACTCTATAAATCTATAGGTTGATCTGTAAGTCGATCTACAAGTCCTTCTATAAGTCCTTCCGTAAGTCCTGCCCTTAGCCCAGGCTCGAACGGCGCCCTCGCCTCACCCTTAGTACAGGCCCCACAAGCTGGTGCACTAGCAGAGCCGGGCAGGCCTGGCCGTGCGGCGCAAAGCGAAGCTGCGCCCAGCCAGACCTGTACCGCACCGCCGTGCCGCGGCCCTGCCCGGCGCAGCGAGGCTCACGAGCTTGCTGTGCGCTGCCCTTCGCAGCGGGCGGCGCCGAAGGCCGCCCCCCGACGCGCAGCCGGCCGGTGCCCAGGTGACAGGGTCTGCCCGGCGTGTTATGCGTTCGCCTGCCCAGGGCGCGTCCGCCGCGGGGCCTGGACTTGTGAACTTGTCGACCTGGAGAGCCTGATGACGATGGCCAGCCGTACGATCGATCGGCGCGCGAGTCGCGGCCGCCGCCGCTTGCTCGCCGCGTGGGGGATGATGCTCGCCGCGGCCACGCTGCCGCCCCTGGAGGAGCCGGCCCTGGCGACCGCCGCCGATCCCCGGCTGGCCAAGATCGAGGCGCGGGCGCTGCGCGACGCCGCCGACGGCCAGCGCGCGGCGGTGATGATCGTGCTCAGCGAGCAGGCCGACCTGCGCGAGGCGCAGAAGCAAAAAAACGCGAGCGCCCGCGGCGCCCAGGTGTACCAGGCGCTCACCGCGGTCGCCGACCGCACCCAGAGCCCGATCGTCGAGCTGCTGCGCCGCCGCGCCCTGCCCTACCAGCGCTTCTTTGTCGCCAACGTCATCGCCGCCAGCGTCGACTACGACACCCTGCTGGCGCTCGCCGCCCGCCAGGACGTGCGCGCCATCGAGGCCAACCTCGAGCAGCCGTGGATCGAGCCGCCGGCGCTCGCCGAGCGCACCCTGACCCCGACCTACCTCACCCCGGCCGGCGTCGAGTGGGGCGTGCAGAACGTCAACGCGCCGCAGGTCTGGGAGCGCGGCGCCTTCGGCCAGGGCATCGTCGTCGCCGACGCCGACACCGGCCTGCAGTGGGACCACCCGGCGCTCAAGGCGCACTACCGCGGCTGGAACGGCATCGCCGCCGATCACAACTACAGCTGGCATGACGCCATCCACGAAGGCACCGGCAACCCCTGCGGCGTCAACACCCAGGCCCCCTGCGACGACCAGGGGCACGGCACCCACACCGCCGGCACCACCGTCGGCGACGATGGGCTGGGCAACCGCATCGGGGTGGCGCCGGGGGCGCGGCTCATCGCCTGCCGCAACATGGACCGCGGCGCCGGCACCCCGGCCCGCTACACCGAGTGCTTCCAGTTCTTCATCGCCCCCACCGACCTGCAGGGCAAAAATCCCAACCCCGACCTGCGCCCGCACGTCATCAACAACAGCTGGGGCTGCACCGGCGGCGAAGGCTGCGCCCCCACCACCTTGCAGCTGATCGTCGAGAACACCCAGGCCGCCGGCATCTTTGTCGAGGCCTCGGCCGGCAACAGCGGCTCGGGGTGCGGCTCGGTCAGCGACGGGCCGGCGCTGTTCGCGGCGGCGTTTTCGACCGGCGCCCACGACAGCGCCAACAAGCTGGCGGCGTTCTCCAGTCGCGGCCCGGTCACTGCCGACGGCTCGCGGCGGCCAAAGCCCGAGCTCACCGCCCCGGGCGTGCGCGTGCGCTCGAGCCTGCGCGGCAGCGTGTACGGGCAGCTCAACGGCACCTCGATGGCGGGTCCGCATGTGGTCGGCGTGGTCGCCCTGTTGTGGTCGGCGCGGCCGGAGCTGGTGCGTGACATCGACGCCACCAAGGCGCTGCTCAAAGCTTCGGCGCGGCCCGATGTCGGGCTGCGCGGCGTCGAGACCTGCGGCGGCCTGCCGAGCGACTTTGTCCCCAACAACACCTTCGGCTACGGCCGCGTCGATGCCCTGCGGGCGGTGACGTGGTAGCCGCCTCCGTGGAGATCATGATGCGCAAGCTTCTTTGTTCCGCAGTGTTGCCGCTGCTGCTGTCCTGCGGGGAGCCTGGGGCGCCGGGTCCGCAGGGCGAGCCGGGGCCGGTGGGTCCGGCCGGACCGCAGGGGACACCGGGCAGCGTGCCGACGGCGCCGCCTACCTTGACCGGGATTGCGCCGCTGCTCGCCTATCCCGATCGCGTGGTCGGCGTGCAGCTGAGCGGCATCGCCACCCACTTCGGCAAGGACACCACAGTCCGTTTCGCCGATCCGGCGCTGACCACCGCGGCGATCACCGTGGGCAGCAGCGGCTACCTGCAGGCCGAGGTGCATGTAGGGGTCGACGCGCTCCTCGGCCCGCACGACGTGACCGTCGAGAGCGCGGGCCTTGACCCGAGCGGCCAGCCCACCGGCGTGCCCGAGCGCGCCACCCTGCGCGGCGCGCTGCGCATCGCGCCTTCGCTGGCCGCCGACGCCAGCGGGACCACGGCGATGGTGCAGCAGGGCGGCCTGCTAGACTTCAGCCTGACCAACCTCGATCGCGACAATCCCTTCGCCGGCACCGCGCGCCTGACCAGCGGCGCGCGGGCGCTTTACGCGACGGCGCTCGGCGGCCGCCTGGTCGGCTATGGGCTGGTCGACGCGCTGGCGTCGGCGGGCGCGCTCGCCCTGCGCGCCGGCTTTGAAAAAAACGGCGCCACCACAACCTACGTCGCCGACCCGAGCGCCGCCGCGGCGCCGCAGGTCCAGGCCCGCGCCGCCAAGGTCCTCATGCTCGGCACCGCCACCACGGGCGAGACGCTGGCGGCGGCGCGCCAGACTAACCTCTACAAGCTGACCACCACCGCCGACGCCCAGGTCGCGGTGCTGTCGTTTGCCACCAGCGGCGGACTCACCACCAACACGGTGAGCGGGGCCGCGGCGCCGGCGAGCGGCAAGTGGAGCGATGGCCAGTTCTTCTACGCCTCCAGCAACGCGGCGCTGCAGACCGCGCTCGTCTGGCTGCCGAGCAAGGGCGACCAGTACCTCACCGTGCTCGCCGCCAGCCTCGGCGGCGCCGCCGACTACGGCTACGCTGTCACCGCCCGGGCGGCGGCGGCCAAGGCCTTTACAACTAAAGAGAGCCTGCTCATGGCCGACACCCCGGCGATGCCGCTGGCCACGGTCACGGTCGACTCGCCGCAGCGCAGCGCGGACGGCGCGCTCGATGGACCGGCGGATCAGGACTTCATCCGCTTCCAGGTCCAAAAGGCTGGGCGGGTGTATGTCCAGGCGGTGGCGCCGGCGCAGGGCCTGGGGGCCCCGGCGCTGACGGTGGCGCTCATGCTGGGCGACTGCGTGACGCCGCTTTCCCCGCCGCGCCCGGTCCAGCAGGAGGCCGCCGTCGTCGAGGCCACCAGCTACTGCGCCGTGCTGTCCAGCCCCAGCAGCTACTCCGGTCCCTACCAGCTGCTCCTCGCCCAAGATCTGTAGCTCTGTTGACCCGTAGATCTGTTGACCTGCAGCGTTGCCCGCGCCCGCGTGGCGGGCCGCCGCGGCGCCGTTTCAGGTAAGCCGCGAAGCTTCCTCGCGGGCCGCCTCGAACAGCGAAGGCAGGGACGGCTCGGTGGAGCGCCGCTCGCGCAGGACCTGCCGCAGCAGCTCGGGCTGCGGGTAGCTCCGCTGCGCCAGCCCGAGCCGCCCGCGCGCGTCCGCCTCGCAGGCGAGCAGGAACAGCGCGAAACGCTCTGGCTGCTCGGCCGCCTGCAGGCTGCGCAGCAGGCGCCGCAGGCTGCGCGGCGACAGCTCGGGAGCGCGGTGGCAGTGCAGGTGGTAGCGGCACACCAGCAGCGCGAGCTCGCGGTAGGCCGGCGGCACCTTCAGGCGCTCGCACACCGCCTCGACCAGCGGCACGCCGAGCGCCTCGTGATCGCGGTGATGCGGCCAGTTGTCGCGCGGCGTCACGCCCTTTCCCAGATCGTGAACCAGGACCGCGAAGTGCAGCGCCGGCTCGGCGGACAGGAGCCGCGCCTGTTCCAGACTCAGCGCCACATGGTAAAGGGTATCGATCTCTGGATGATGGTGCGGCGGCTGCGGCACGCCGGAGAGCGCCAGCAGCTCGGGCACCTGGGCGGTGACCACCTGCAGGCCGCCGATCATAATCTCGGCGGGAAATGGTGGGACGACGGTAGCAGCCACAATAGAAGTATAGTACCCGGCGCCGCACCGCGCAGCGGATTCCCGCTCTCCCCGCTGCCCATCCGGCCCACCAAGACAGCCGCCAGAGCTGGGAGTCTGTGATGTCTGTAACATCCTTTATCCGTGCCGCTTCCCGACGAGGAAATCCCTTCTGGAGCGAGCTCCGCGCCGAGCTCACGCTGCTCCCCGAGCTCCTGCGCGGCGGCGTTCCGCTCTATCTGCGGACCCTGCTTGTGGGCAATCCGACGCTGCTCGCGCTGGTGCAGCGCAACGCGGCGGCCGACCCGCACGCGCTGGCGCTGGAGCTCGATGACGAGCGCCTGAGCTGGCGCGAGCTGGAGCAGCTGACCTCGCGGCTGGCCCACGTCCTTGCCGCGGCCGGGGTACGCGCGGGTGAGGTGATCGCGCTGCTCGGCCACAACTCGCCGCGCTACCTGGCGCTGATGCTGGCGGCGACGCGCATCGGCGCGACGGCGGCGCTTATCAACTACAACCTGCGCGGGGCGCCGCTGGCCCACGCCTTGACGGTCAGCCGCGCCCGCCTGCTGCTCGTGCAAGAGCCGCTGTTTTCGCTTGTTCCCCCGCTGCCGCTCGCGGGTCTGCCGGGGCTTATGGTGCTGCGCTATGGCGATCCGAGCAGCGAGCTGGAGGCCCGGCTGGCGCGCGCCGCGACCGCGCCGTTTCCTCCAGTGCGCGTCGATGCCAACGATGATTTCGTCTACATCTACACCTCGGGCACCACCGGCCTGCCCAAGCCGTGCCGGGTCTCGCACGCGCGCGCCCTCATCGCCGGCACCGTGCTCGGGCAGGCGCTGTTCAGCTTCCGGGCGGGCGACAAGCTCTACTCGCCGCTGCCGCTTTATCACTCCAGCGCGCTCCTTTTGGGGGTGGCCACCGCGATCGCCCACCGCACGCCGACCGCGCTGCGCGAGTCGTTCAGCGCCAGCGCCTTTCTGGCCGATGTCCGCCGCTACGACGCCACGGCGATGCTCTACATCGGCGAGATGTGCCGCTATCTGCTGGCCACGCCGCCCTCGCCGCTCGATCGCCAGCACCGCCTGCGGGTGGCGGTGGGCAACGGCCTGCGGCCCGAGATCTGGGCCCGCTTCCGCGACCGCTTCGGCATCGCCAGCGTGCACGAGTTCTACTCGGCGACCGAGGCGCCCGGGGTGCTCATCAACCTGACCGGGGTCGAGGGCTCGGTGGGCAAGCTGCCGCTCGATGGCCTGGGTCTGTACCGGCTCGCCCGCTTCGACATCGAGCGCGAGGAGCTGCTGCGCGATCAAAAGGGCTTCTGCCAGCCGGCCGCGGTCGATGAGCCGGGGGAGCTGCTCATCCGCATCCTCGAGTTCCCGCTGCTCGCCGGCCTGGCCTACCGCGGCTACACCGACGCCCAGGCCACCTCGGCCAAGGTGGTGACCGACGCCTTCAGCCGCGGCGACCGCTACTTCCGCACCGGCGACCTTTTGCGCCGCGACGCCCTGGGCTTTTACACGTTCGTCGATCGGATCGGCGACACCTTCCGCTGCAAGGGCGAGAACGTCTCGACCAGCGAGGTGGCGACCGTCCTTGGCCGCGCCCCCGGAGTCGCCGAGGTGGCGGTGGTGGGGGTGGCGCTGCCGGGCCTTGAGGGTCAGTACGGCCTGGCCGTGGTGGTCAAAAGCGGCGAGCTCGATCGCGCCGCCTTCCATCGCGCCGCGCAGGAGCTGCCCGCCTACGCGCAGCCGCGCTTTGTCCGGCTTGTGCCATCGCTCGACACGACCAGTACGCACAAGCAGAAAAAGGCGCACCTCAAGCAGGAAGGGGTCGATCCGAGCCGCGTATCCGATCCGCTCTTTTTGCGCACCGACACGACTTACGAGCCGCTGACTCCCGCCCTGTACGCCCAGCTCCTCAGCGGCGCGGTGCGGCTGTAGGACCTGCCGCGGGCGCTGGCTCACCGCGCCGCTCGGGCCGGGCGGCGAGCAGGATGATGCTCTCCAGGCCATTGTCCACCGCGTGCTGCACCGCGACGCGGATCTCGGACAGTCCGTGGCGGCGCAAGAGCTCTTCGATCGTCCGCAGGCGGCCGTCGCGGTTGTGGGTCTCAAGGACGATCTGCTGCACCAGCGCGAAGGCGTCGGCGCCCAGGCCGCGCAGCACCTCGATCTCGGCGCCTTCGACATCGATCTTGAGCAGATCGATGCGCGGCAGCTGCTCGCTGCGCACCACCTCCTCCAGGGTGACGCAACGCACCTTGTACTCGACCAGCCCCATCACCTGACACAGCACCCACCACCCGAGCTTTCCCTTGGGAGCCCGCGAGATGAGGCGCTCGAGCAGCCGGGCGCCGGCGGGCAGCAAGTTGCGGAACAGCGCGCCGATGCGCCGGCCGCGATCCTCAAAGAAGATCTCAAACTCCCGCCGCTTGCCGCCAAGGTCGAAGGTGCTGTTGGTGGGGAAGCGGCGAAAGTCGTAAAACGCCAGCTCGCGCTGGGCGTTTTCTTTCGAGGTCAGGCCGACGTGATGAATCGAGTGCCGGGTATGTCTAAGGGTCGGATGACTTGCGAAGTTGCTGCGCAGCGCGCCCACCGTAGCCGGGGAAGGCTCAAAGCACAAAAGCCGCACATCGCCGGCGCAGCGCTCGCTGACGCGCAGGGAGAAGGCGCCGATGTTCGAGCCGACATCCAGGACGATGGCGCCCGGGGTGACCTTCGCCCCCACAGCGAAATACTCTTCCACTTCGCGCAGCAGCTCTTCGGTCGTAACCTTGCTGCCCGGTGGGCGCTCAAGGTGCCCGCTCCCCGCCACGTTGCCGGCACCTGCACGCGTTTGCATCCAGTCATGTCCGCACGCGCGGCGCTTTCTGTCTACCGGATTTAGCAGAAAACCGCGGCGGCAAATCGTCCCGGGCGGGCGGTCGCGCTCGGGCCCGCGGGCGGCAGCGGCCACCTTCGGGCTCGCGGCAGGCGCCAGTGCAGCGCCCGGGCCCACCTAGCGGTAGTAGCCGTAGCCATACGGCGAAGGGGCGCCGTAGGGAGGCGGCGGCGCGCCGTAAGGAGGCGGCACATACTGCGGCTCACCGGCGCAGGTCACCGAGACGTGCGAGGGCGTGTAGATCCCCAGGGTGACCCAGCTGACCAGGATGTTTCCCACCGAGCGCTTGGTATCGACGCGGGCGACCCCGCGGCCCTGGCAGAAGATGTCGGCCGAGACCTGCCCGCCGACGCTCCCCCACAGCCAGCCGTTGACCCAGGTGCTGTGCTTGTCGCCGGGCGGCACCGTCGGCATGAGCACCGCCGAGTGGAAGCAGCCGGAAGAGACGAGCACACTCCCCCCGAGCAGGGCAGAGAGCAGAAATCGCGCGAGCACAGTCTTTTTGGTAGGCAACATAATAGGACTCCTTGAGCGTAGGCCGATTGGACCCGTCACCGAGCCGAAACTAGAGTTGAGGAGCGGCTGGCCCGGCTGCCTCCGCAGCGCCAGCGCCAGTCTGCTTCCTTGAACACCGCGGCGCCGGCGATCTGTCACCGCAGCGCGCAGCGCGCCCGTCGATTTTTGCCGCGCGCGGCTAACTCTGGGAATTGGCAGGCGATTTGGCGCAGGGCGGCGCCGCGCGGTGCAAGGAGAAAAAGGAAAGGAGCTCGCTACTTGATCCGCGGCGGGGTGTAGTCGCGCTGCGGCTCCACTGGCTGCGCGTAGGGCGACTCCCAAAGCTTGCGGAAGATCCGCTCGCCCTGCTCGGCGAAGGCGGGTCGGCGGATGACAAGCTCGATGTTGCGGCAGCCGAGGAACATGCCGGGCTCCCAGTTGGCGGTTCCCACCCACAGGATCTTTTCATCGACGATCAGGTACTTGCTGTGCACCACGCGGGCAAACGGAATGAAGCGGCCGGGCAGCTCGGGCACCGAGACGATGCGGACCTCGATGCCGGGAACCTGGGTCAGTAGCTTCAAGTGATCGATCGCCGGACGGGTCGTGTTCCAGTTCGAGACCAACAGCTGCACCCGCACCCCGCGCGCCGCCGCCGCCCGCAGCTCGGCATCGATGACCGGCCAGACCGTGTGCGAGCGGAAAGGATACGGCGTGTACTTGAGCAGCTGCACCTGCACGCTGCGCCGGGCCCCGCGCAACAGCTCGACCAGCGCCTCGATCGCGGGTCGGGTGCCGGGCGGCAGCAGCGACGCTGGACTTGCCACCAGCTCCACCTCGGGCGGCGGCGCGGCCGGGGCGACTGGCGGCGGCGGCGCGGCGACCGGCGGCGGCGGCGCGGCGATCGGCAGCGGCCAGGACGCGCGGCGGGACGATGCGGGCGGCGCGGCGGCGGCAGGCAAAGGCGGCGCGTTCGCGGCGCACCGGGCGCGACGGCCGCTGGAGGCGAGAGGGGCGACTCGCTCGTCGGCGCGGCGGCCAGCGCCCAGTCGAGAGCGAAGATCGCGCCCAGCTGCTCGGCCAGCGGCCGGCTGCGCGCCCGCACCCCAAGCTCGTGGATCTGGGTGAGCGACCGCCAGTCGAAGTTCTGGCTGCCCACGTACAGCAGCTCGCCATCGACAATCAGGTACTTGGCGTGCAGGACGCCGCCGGTCCGCCCAAGGTCCAGGTAGCGGACCTCGACGCCCGGAGCCGCCTTCAGGCGCTCCTGCGAGGCGACATCGTTGCCCTTCATGGTGCTGGACAGCAGCACCCGCACCCGCACCCCGCGCCCGGCCGCCGCCAGGAGCTCGTCGAGGATGGGGGCCATCGCCTCGCCCGGCTCGGACTGCACATAGAACTGCGCGACCTCGATATGCGAGCGGGCGGCGTGAAACAGCGCCTGCCACACCGCCGCCGCCGCCGGCAGCTCGGGCTCGGCCAGCGCCAGCCCCTGGGGGATGGACTGCGCCAGCGCGAGCTCGGCGACCGGTGCTGCGGGTGCGGCCTGAGCCGCCGGCGGCGCGACTGCCGGCCGGGGGCTTGCGGCGCCCCCCGGTGCGCCCGCGCAGGCCAGCGTCCATACCGCCAGAAAGACCTGAGCGAAGGGGTACAGTCGCCGCGCCAGCGGCCGGGGAGAATTTTTCACGCTCAGTCCTTTGCGAGTCTTTGCGACGCCTGGGAGCGGCTCTTGAACCACAGCGGCCGGCGTTCGTCAAGGCGGCGGCCCGGCCGGCGCGGCCCGTGCTGCCGTCGCCTGCACGGTCGGTGGCAGCGCGCCCGAGCGCGGCTGGAACCAGCGCCGCCGCGAGCTGGCCAGATCTCTAAATAGAGATCTGCGCAGGTCTCTATAATGAAGACCGTGAGCTCACTGACCCAGCGCCTGCCCGCGAACCTGCCGCCCATCCCTGGGGTCACCCGGGCGCCGGGGCCGTCGCCCGAGGCGGTCAGCAGCGCCCCGACCGCCCCGGAGAGCCCGATCTTGGGTAAGCTCCCCTCGCCCGTGGACACCCTGAACCGCTATCTCGATCAGTGGCTTACCGCGCACCACTACCAGAACCCGATGCTGGTCTGGGGGGTGCACCTGCTGCTGGCGGTGTTTTTCACCGTGCTGCTCGCCTGGGTGGTGGGCAGCTTGTGCCGGACGCTCGGGCGCTACTTCGAGCGGCGCGACAACCGGCTGCCGGCGACGCTGCTGCTCATCGCGGCGCCGGCGATTCGCTGGGTGCTGCTGCTCGCCGGGCTGTCCGATGCGGTCGAGGACGCGTGGCCGGCGACCAAGGGGCCGGTGCGCCTCATCGCTGGCGGCCTGTTCTCGCTGGCGGTGATCCTGGCGGTGCGCGGTTTGACGGCGATGGCGCGCACCACCCTGGATACGGTGCTCAAGCCGCGCCTGGTGCAGTCGATAAATGAAGAGCTCGGGCCCTCGCCCTCGGGCCACGGCGCGGGCGCGCAGGCGCTGGTGCCGCTTATCCAGCGGATCGCCGGGGTGATGCTGTGGCTGGCCGGGCTCATCCTCGTCTTGGATCATTTCGGGCAGAATGTCTCGTCGGTGGTGGCGGCGCTGGGGGTCACCTCGCTGGCCATCGGTCTGGCGTCGCAGCAGGCGCTGTCGAACATCATCGCCGGCCTGGTGCTGGCGCTCGATCACCCCTTCCGCATCGGCGACCGCATCCGCCTGCCCGGCCTGGACGGCGGCGAGGTCCTGGACGTCGGCATGCGGTCGACGCAGATCCGGCTCTCGGACGGCTCGCTGCTCATCGTGCCCAACGCCGATCTGGTCAGCGCGCGCCTGGTCAACCAGTCGGTCAACAACGCGGTGCGCGCCGAGGTGCGGCTGACCATCCCGCTCCAGGTGGACGTCGACAGCCTGACCAAGTACCTGCTCGCCGCGGCGGCGCGGGTCGAGCCGGCGCCGCTCGCCGACCGGCCGACGCGCGTGCACCTGCTGGCGATCTCCGACAAGCTGGATCTGTCGCTCATCCTGTGGCTGCCGCGCCACGCCGACGTCCCCCGGGTCGAGGAGCAGCTGCGCCGGGTCGCCCTGCGCCGCATCCAGGAGCTGCTCGCCACCCTGCCGGCGCCGGCACCCGCCCCTGCCGCGGCAGCGCCCGCGCCGCCGCGGCCCGATCGCTCGGGCCCAAACCCTGTGCTGTCAGACGCGCCCGCTGCGGGCGCATCCGAGCCGCCCGCGCCCGCGGGGCGGCTGGCGTCCGCGGCGCCGGCGCCCGATCCGATGGTGCAGGCCGTCGCCCTTGAGCAGGCCATCGCCAAAGGCGCGCCGAAGGCGCCGACATCCGGCCCGACCGATACGCGCAAGCGTCGGCGCTAGCCGCCTGCCACCGCTGCGCGGCACCCCGGCGGCAACGACCCATACTCACCACAGCGCAGCGGCCGTCGCGCCGTGAGCACCGGAGCGCAGCGGCCAGACGGGTTCCGCAGTCTTGTTCAGCACTTTAGCGGGCGGGTCGCCGGCGGCTCTTGCCTACTTGCGCAGCGGGCCCCAGCTCGGGCTCTCGGCGCTGCCGCGGTAGACGGGGCGCTCGGTCTTGCCGTCGAAGGTGGCGGCGTAGATGCCGCCGCGGCTGCTCTTGTAGGCGATGGCGCGGGCGTTGGGGGCCCAGCTCGGGTGGGTGTTGCTGCCGCGGTTTTCGGTGAGGCGCACCAGCTCGCCGCCGCTTGGGTCGACGGTGAAGATGTCGAAGTTGCCGCGCTCGTCGCGGCCGGAGAAGGCGATTACCGACTTGCCGTTGACCGGGCGCGGGCTCCAGGCGGGCTCCTGGTTGTAGTTGCCCTTGCGGGTGAGCTTGTTCTGTCCGCTGCCCGAGGCCGACATCACCCAGATCTGCGGCGAGCCGTGGCGGTCGGAGACAAAGGCGAGCTGCGACCCGTCGGGCGACCAGCTCGGCGAGCTGTCGATGCCGGGGTTGTTGGTCAGCCGCTTGACGATGTCGCCGCCGGGGGTAAGAAGGTAGATTTCGCTGTTGCCCTCAAACGACAGGGTGAGCGCCAGCTTGCTGCCATCGGGGGCGAACACGCCGCCGGTGTTGAGGCCCGAGCGGGTCGAGATGCGCCGCGGCTTGCCGCCGCCGGCGGCGACCATCCACAGATCGGGCGACTCGCGGACGAAGCTCGTGTAAAGCAGGCTCGAGCCGCTGGGGTGCCACGACGGCAGGATGTTCTGCGAGCCGTTACTGGTCACGGTGTGCACGCCGGCGCCGTCCCAGTCCATGATCGCGATCTCCTTGGTCGGCCCCGAGACCTTGGAGAAGGCGATCTGCGTCCCGAAGAACGAGTCCTCGTTGGTGAAGTACTTGACCACCTCGGCGGCGAACTGGTGCGCCAGGTTGCGGGTGTTGGCCTCGCCGGCGCGGTAGTTCTTGGTCAGCACCGGGGCATCGCCCTTGACCACCTCGAACAGGCGGAACTCGACGCTGAGGTCGCCGCCGCTCTGGCTGACGCGGGCCTTGATGACGCTCTCGGCGCCGACCGTCTTCCACGAGTCGGGGGTGATGTTCAGGTTCTCTTTGGCGAGATCGGCGACAAACGAGGCCGGATCCAGCACCTTGAAGAAGCCCGACAGCGCCAGGTCATTGGCCATGACCTCGGTCATCACCGGCGGCGCCCCGCCCTCACCCAGCACCCGCGGGATGGCCACCTTGTACAGGGCCTGGCCGGGGTTTGTGATCTTGAAGCGCACGACCTCGTCGGCCTGCTGCGCCTTGGACGGCGCGACCGCCACCATGCCGAGCGCCATCCCCAGTCCCAGATACGCAACCGTAAACAGCGTCCGTCGCATAGCCCTCACCGTATCGAGAAGCCGAGGTGAATTCAAGCTAGTTCCCAGCCCGCGACCTGCCTACAGGCTACGGGCTACGGTCTTAGGCTGGGAACCCCTGGTTGGCGGCCTAGCCCTTGGGGGTCGGCCGGGTCGCCCCCTTGGGGGCCACGGAGGCGGGCTTGCCGTCAGACTTGGCGTCGCCGCGGCGGACCGTGACCTTGACGATCTTCAGGTCCTGCAGGGGCTTGTCGCGGCCGTCGCGCGGCTGGCCGGCGATCTTCTGCACAAGCTCGGCCGGCGTGCACTGACCGAAGATCTGATAGTGGGCCCCGGGGCGAGCGCCGTCGTCAAGCATCTGGGTCGGGCCTTCGGTGATGAAGAACTGCGAGCCGGCGGTGTTCGGGCCGCGGTTGGCCATCGCCAGCATGCCGCCGCGATCAAACTTGTGGGGATCGTTCTTCTCGTCGAGGATGGTGTAGCCGGGCTCGCCGGTGCCGTTGCCCTTGATGTCGCCGCCCTGGATCATGAAGCTCGGGATCACACGGTGGAAGATGAGGCCGTCGTAGAAGGGCTTCTTGAGCCACTGGCCGCTCACCGGATCGCGGTAGGGGCGCAGGCCGCGGGCCAGGCCGACGAAGTTGGCGACGGTGCCGGGGGCGTCCTTCTCGAACAGCTCGCAGGTGAAGTCGCCGAGCGAGGTCTGGATGACCGCGGTCAGCTTGCCGGTGCCGGTCAGGCCCTTGACGGCTTCTTCGATCGTGAACTTGCCGTTCATGGGGTCGCCGGGATCGGCGGCACCGGCGACCGCCGGGGCCAGCGCCGCGAGCAGCGCCAGCAGCTGCGGGGTCTTTTTGCCCAGCCAGCGGCTGGCACCCGAATGAGACAGCGTTCCGGACCGAGACAGGCATGCAGAAGTGGACATCGATGCGGCTCCTTGCGGTTCTGGTTGAAAAAACCTGGGCAGGCGGGCGGCGGCCCGCTACGGCGGCGCGTCCTTTTGCGAGTAGATGCGCAGCGGCGCGACGTGCTTGTAGGCCAGGCAGCGCAGCCGCAGCCGCTGCAGCCGGGCCAGCACCACGGCGCGCGGCTCGCGGCGGGCGCGGGCGGCGCGGGCGTGCTCCAAGACGGCGGTGCTGACGCCGCGGGGGTGAAAGAGCATGGCGCGGCTGAACACCAGGCGGTAGGGACGCTCGGGATCGGGGAGGATTCGGGTCTCGAACAGGTCGCCGGGCTGGACGCCGCGCAGGCTGCGCCGCTCGTCGACCTCGAACTGCGCGCCGCCGAGGACGTCATCGACCCGGGCCTGGCCCGGCTGCAGCTCGCGCACCGAAAACAGGCTGCGGTGGGCGGCGCGCAGCGCCAGGCAGGTCGCGCGGTCGATAATCGCCGCGCCAGCCGCCGCGCCAGCCGATGCGCCCGGCGCGACGCCTGGGGACTCGACGTTAGACAGCAGCGCCCGCTCGACCGCGGTGAGACCGTCCGGGCCGCGGCGATCGAGCACGTACCACTCGACGAACGCGTCGCTGCGCTCGCCGTATAGCTCGTGGTCGGGGTGGACGCGGCCGGTCTGCACGCTCCACTCCTCGCGGGCCAGGCGGACGTCGGTCTCATCCTGCGTCGCCCGCCCGACCAGCTCGTCGAACACTGCCCAGCGCATGAGAGCGGAGTACCAGCAAGCGCAACCGCGGTCAAGAAACTCCGTCCCCAAAGCCACCCCAAAGCCGTCGCCAGACCGCCCCAGGGCCGTCCCTGGCTGCACTCGGCCAGACCCTGTTCGCCGACCCGCCGGTCCGCCGGTCCGCTGCCGCCGCTCAAGCGGCCTACAGGTCCGGCCAGCAGCGCGCCAACTGCGCGAAACCACTACCTGTTGAAGCCGCATGTCCTTGTGTGATAACGCCGAGGCAATGGCAAAAAAGCACTCTCCTTCCCGGGAACAAGATCGCGCGAGCGGACACTCAGCTGGACATGGGCCAGGAACCGGCCAGGTCGCGGGGCATGCGGACCCGGCGACGCACCAGATACCAGTACATGTGGGGATCGAACCGGGACGCAACAGCCCGGCCGCTGGTCAGGATGACTTTCAGCGCCTGGTCGATCGCCTGCGCGCCGGCCGCGTCGTGTTGTGCGCCGGCTCGGCGCTGGGCCGCGACGCCGATGCCGGCCGGCTGACTTTTACCGGGGTGCTGCTGCGCCTGCTGGAAGAAGTGGCCCGGCAGGGCGGCGATGCCGCCGAGGTGGCGGTGGCGCGCGGGCTGGTCGCTGCCCAGCCGCTGATGGTGGCCGGCTTTGTCCGCCGCCAGCTGGGAGACGGCTTTGCCGCCGCGCTGGCCGCTGCGGTGCCGCGCCCGACCGGCGAGCTGCCCGAGTCCATGACGCTGTGCGCGCAGCTGCCGCTGCGCAGCCTGGTCACCACGACCCTGGACGGCGCGCTCGCGCAGGCGGTGGGCAGCGGGACGGGGGCGCGCAGCTTCACCGTGGCGCAGGCGGCCCAGGCGCGCGAGGCCCAGCAGGACGGCCGCACCCGCTATGTGCTGCAGCTCCTCGGCGACGGGCTCACCGGTGAGGGGCTGGTGTTCTCCGAGACCGACCTGCAGCGGACCCTTGCCGATGAGCCGCTGCGCCAGCTGCTGCACGACCTGTACAGCAAGCGCAGCTTCCTGTTTATCGGCTTCGACCCGCGCGAGCCCGAGCTGCAGCTGCTCCTCAGCCGGGCCCTGTTCGGCATCCGCGGCGTCGAGCCGAGCCAGCATTTCGCGGTGCTGCCCGGCCTGCCGCTCGCGCTGCGCCAGGAGCTCGCCGCCGCCTACGGGCTCAGCGTGCTCGACGGCGATGAGCGGTCCGTGCTGCGCGCCCTGCGCGAGGCGATCGGCGATCAGGTAGGCGAGGCGCTGCCCGATGATGAAGACCTGGAAGGCTGGCTGCGCGTGCTGCAGCACGAGCCGAGCCGCCAGGACGCCCTGGACAAGCTGGCGGCGCTGGAGCAGAAGCTGAACGAGCGCGGCGAGGCGGATCGGCTGATCGAGCTGTGGCTCGGCCGGCTGGAGGTCGCAGCGACGCCGACGGCGCGGGCGGGCTGCCTGCGCCAGGCGGCGGAGATCTTCGAGCGTCAAAAGGGCCAGGTCGCCGAGGCGTTCCAGGCCCTCTTGGCGGCCTACAAGGAGGCCCCCAGCGAGGCCCTGGGCGAGCTCCCCGGCGCCTCGATCCTCGACGAGCTGGAGCGCCTGGCGGGGGCCAGCGGCCAGTGGCTCGAGCTGCTGACCGAGCTGCGCGAGCAGGTGCCGCTCATCCCGGTGGGCGAGCGCGCCGAGGTGCTGCTGCGCATCGCTCGCCTGTACGGCGACAAGCTCAACCACATCGACTATGCCCTGGCCTCGCTCGGCGAGGTGCAGAAGCTCGACCCCAAGGACCCGGGGCTGCGCCGCCGCCTGTACGGGCTGCGCATCGAGCTTACCCGCCGCGCCGAGAAGTGGAAGGAGCTGGCCGAGTCCCTCGGGCAGCTGGCTAGCCTGCTCGGCGAAGGCGAGAAGGAAAAGCAGCTCGATCTTTACCTGGAGCAGGGCGAGGTCTACGAGGCGCGGCTGTCCGATGGCGTCTCGGCCGCGGCGGCGTTCAAGAAGGCGCGCCAGGTCGACCCGCAGAGCCGCGACGTCCTGGCGGCGCTGGAGCACGTGCTGCGGCGGCACGCCAGCTGGACGGACCTCATCGCCGTTCTGGACGACAAGGCGGCGCTTTTCGACCAGGCCGACGATGCCCAGGGGGCGCTGCGGGCGCAGCGCGAGGCGGCGCAGCTTGTCACCGAGCACGGCGGCGATCGCAAGGCGGCGATCGCCCGCTGGGAGGCGCTGCGCAGCAAGGCCCCGGGTGACCTCGACGGGCTGCGCGCGCTGGAGAAGCTCTACTCGCAGGAGGGCAACCTCTCGGAGAAGTACCTCGGCGTGGTCAGCGCGCTCGCCGACAACGTGCCTTCGGACAAGGAGCGGCTCACCCTGTACCGGCGCCTGGTCGCCGAGTACGAGGAGCTGCCCGGCCACGGCGCGCAGGCGGTGGCGTGCCTGGAGAAGATCATCCTCCTTGACCCCGAGGCCGACGACGCCTACCGGGGCCTGGAGCGCCACTACCGGCAGGACAAGAGCTGGCAGCTGCTCATCGACACCTACCGGCGCCACGCCGAGCACGCCAAGAGCGGCCGCGCCGAGCTGCTCGCCGCGCTGGCCAAGGTGATGGAGGTCGAGCTGCCGGGCGGCGATGCCGAGCAGGCGCGGCTGCAGGCACCGGCGGCGCTGCAGGCGTGGCGGCGCGTCCTCGATGTCGAGCCCGAGCACACCGCGGCGATCGAGGCGGTGGCGCGGCTGTCGCAGATCAGCGACTCGCACGAAGACGCGGTCAAGATGCTGCTGCGCCGCGCCCACCTGACCGACGATAAGCCGAGCAAGGTGGCGCTGTACAACGAGGCGGCGCGGCTGTCGGCGACCAAGCTCGGCGACAAGACCGCGGCCGAGGAGCACTATGTGCGTGCCCTGGAGATCGATCCCCAGCACATAGGGACGATCGTCGCGCTGGCCGAGCTGTACCGCGGCCGCAGCGAGTTCCAGCGCGCCGCCAAGCTGTACTGCGAGGCCGAGCAGTACACCCAGAACCGCCTCGACAAGACCCGCTTCCTGGTGGAGGCCGGCAAGCAGCACCTGTCGATCGACGATCGGGCAAAGGCCCTGGAGCTGTTCCAGCGGGCGCTGCAGGTCGATCCCGAGCAGGTCGACGCCGCCCAGCACACCGTGGATCTGCTGCTCGCCGAGCACCGCGCCAAAGAGGCGCTGCCGATCCTCGAGATGCTGGCGCGCAAGGAGGCCGAGCGACCGCTGCAGGTCGTGCGCCTGTGCCGGCTCGGCCAGACCGCGCTCGCCTGCGGTCAGGTCGACAAGGCGCGCCGCTCCTACCGCCGCGCCGTCGATCTGGCGCCCACCGATCTGCCGGCGCTGCGCGGGCTCATCCCGCTGTTGTTCGAGAGCGGCCAGTTCGTCGATGCCAAGCACGCCGCGCAGACCGCGCTCACCGAGCACCGCGACGGCATGGGCGGCGCCGAGAAGACCGAGCTCCTCGGCATCCTCGGGGCGTGCGAGCGAGCGCTCGGGCATGAGGAGGCGGCCCTTTCCGCCCTCCGCGAAGCGCTGGCGATCGATCCGCTGCACCGCGGCAGCTTGCAGACCCTGCGCCACATCGAGTCGCTGCCCCCGACCGAGAAGCTGGAGCACCGGCAGGCGCTGCTGCGCTCGCTGATGGGCGCCGCGGCGTCCGGCGATGTCAACGTCGGCGGTGAGCGGATGAAGGTCCTCACCGAGCTCGGCGACCTGTACGCCGGGCCGCTCGGGTCGCCGCAGGAGGGCATCGCCTACTACAAGGAAGCGCTGCAGCTGCAGCCCGACTCGCTGGCCGTCCTGCACAAGCTGCTCGCCGTGTACAGCGACAACCAGCTGTGGGTCGAGGCGGCGGACATCCTGGACACCCTGGTCCAGGGCGAGAAGAACGAGCGCCGCCGGGCCCGCTTCAAGCAGACCGCCGCCCTCATCTACCGCGATAAGCTGCAGCAGCTGCCGCGCGCCATTGCCCTGTTCCACGGCGCCCTGGACGACGACGCGACGCTCACCCCGTGCCTGGACGCGATCGAGGCGCTGGCGGTGGAGCTGGATGACCCGCGCGAGCTCATCAAGGCTTACCAGCGCAAGATCAGCTCGCTGGGTCCCAAAGGCAGCGACACGCCCAAGGCGCGCGCCGAGCGGATGCGGCTGTGGACCGAGATCTCCAAGCTGTGCATCCAGCGGCTGGGCGACCTGGACACCGGCACCACGGCGTTTGAGGTCACCCTGGATCTGGATCCGCAGAACCTCGACCGCCACCGCCAGCTCGCTAGCATCTATGCCTCGGCGGGCGGCGATCGGCTGGACAAGGCGATCCGCGAGCACCAGCTGATCCTGGCGCGCAACAAGTCCGAGCTTGCCAGCTACAAGGCCCTCAAGGAGCTGTACGCGCGCACCGCGCAGCGCGAGAAGTCGGCGGCGGTCGCGTACGCGCTGCACCTTTTGCGCAAGGCCGATCCAGACGACGAGCGGCTGGTCGAGGAGCTCAGGTCCAGGCCGCTGCAGCCGGCCAAGCGGCCGATCTCCAGGGAGCTGTGGCGCATACTCAGCCACCCGGAGGAAGATCCGCGGCTCGGGGCACTGTTTCAGGTGGTGCTGCAGGTGGTGCAGGCCGGGCACGGCAAGCCGTGGTCGGCGCTCGGGTTTGCGCGCCGCGATCGCGTCGAGCCGTCTTCGAATGAGTTTTACGCCAAGGCGCTGCGCTACGGCATCGAGATGATGGACTCGCAGATGCCCGAGGTCTACCCGCGGCCGCAGCTCGCCGAGCTGCACGAGCAGCCGTTCCGCATCAGCGTCGCCACCGATGGCGATCGCGGGGCCGCGCCGCCGGTGGTCTGCCTGGAGCTCGGCGCCCCGCTGCTCAACCCCCGCCGGCCCGAGCGCGAGGTGCTGTACGAGATCGGCCGCGTGGCGGCGCTGCTGCGCCCCGAGCGCGCCATCCGCGCCGTGTACCCGACGGCGGCGCCGCTCGCCCTCCTCATCGAGGCGGCGGTGCGGCTCGGCGCCCAGGACGGGGCCTCGGGCCGGCTCGGCGAAGCGGCGCCGGGCAAGCTTGGCGAGACCATCTCGGGCCTGCGCCGCGCCCTGTCGCCCGCCGCGCTCGCGGAGGTCCAGAAGCTCGGCCTGGCCCTGGCCCAGGAAGGCGGCGGCCTCAATGCCGAGGCGGCGGCCACCGCGTGGCTCGGCTACTCGGACCTGACCGCGGTGCGCGCCGGCCTGGTGCTGTGCGGCGATCTGGAGACCGCGGCGCTGCTGCTCGCCACCGATCCGCCGGGGGTCACCCCGCTTACGCCCAAGCAGCGCCTGGTGGAGCTCATCCACTTCACCGTCACCGAGGAATTCTTCACCGTCCGCCAGCACCTGGGGCTGTAGCGCCCGCGCCTGTCTCGCAGCCTAGCAGCCGGTTGCAAAAGCGTAGCGAGTGGCCCGCGCGCAGGACCTATTGCAGGTCCTGTGCTCGGGTCGCGTAGCGGCTCTGGCCACAGCCGCTTTATCTAAGTCTGTCCGGCCCTGCCCGCCACGGCCCCCCGGCAGGCGCAATCGCCGACGCTGAAATTCAGGCTGCGGCATCCTTCCTTGGTATTACGCCGAAAACCGACATGTACGCACCGCCGCGCTGCACGTAGGGCTTTGCGGCGGCCAAAGGGTGGTCAATAATAGGCCGGGAGTATGCTGGCTTGGGCCGGACCCCAAGGGATGAGGCAGCGGGAACTTGGCCGTCCGACCTGCTCCGGCATACTCCAGCTCGGGTGGACAACGGGACAACGCGAAGCGTGGCTAGGATACCTTCATGAGCGGCGCACAACCCCAAAGCGAAAACCCCCTGCGTGAGGGCCTGGTCGGCGAGCGTCAGCCCGAGCCCTGCGCCATGGTCATCTTCGGCGCCTCCGGGGACCTCACCAAGCGCAAGCTGGTACCGGCGCTGTACACCCTGGCCCGCGAGCGGCTCTTGCCCGCCGGCTTTGCAATCGTCGGCATGGCCCGCCGCGACATCCCGTTTGTCGAGCAGATGAAGGACTCGGTGAACCGCTTCGCCCGTCGGCGCCCGGTGGACGATGCGCTGTGGTCGACGTTCGGCACCGGGATAAGCTACGTCTCGGGCAACTTCGACGATCCGGCGGCCTACGAGCGGCTCAAGGCGCACCTGGCCGAGATCGACGCCCAGCGCGGCACCCACGGCAACCGCATCTTTTATATCTCGACGCCGCCCGAGTCGTTCGAGGCGATCCTCCAGAACCTCGGCCGCGCCGGCATGATCGAAAAGGGCAGCCGGCCGTTCACCCGGGTCATCCTCGAAAAGCCCTTTGGTCGCGACTACGCCTCGGCGCAGCAGCTCAACGAGGTCTGCCTCAACGTGCTGCGCGAGGACCAGATCTACCGCATCGATCACTACCTGGGCAAAGAGACGGTGCAGAACATCCTGGTGTTCCGCTTCGCCAACGGCATCTTCGAGCCCTTGTGGAACAACAAGTACGTCGACAACGTCCAGCTCACGGTGTCCGAGGCGATCGGCATCGAGGGCCGCGGCAACTACTACGACCAGTCGGGCACCCTGCGCGACATGGTGCAGAATCACATCTTCCAGTTCATGTCGCTGATGGCCATGGAGCCGCCCGGCACCTTCGAGGCGAGCGCCGTCCACGACGAGAAGGTCAAGGTCCTGCGGGCGCTGCGCGAGCTGCCGCTAGCCGACATCGACAAGTGGGCGGTGCGCGGGCAGTACGGTCCGGGCTTCGATCAGGGACGGCCGGTGCCCGGCTACCTCGACGAGGACGGGGTGCAGAAGGGCTCGCGCACCGAGACCTACGTCGGCCTCAAGCTGTTTGTCGACAACTGGCGCTGGGGCGGCGTCCCCTTCTACCTGCGCGCCGGCAAGCGCATGGCCAAGCGGGTCAGCGAGATCGCCATCACCTTCAAGAACGTGCCGCACGCGCTGTTCACCGACCCGAGCGGCGCCCGCCTGTCCAGCGATCCCAACGTGCTCGCGCTGCGCATCCAGCCCGATGAGGGCATCACCCTCAAGTTCCTGTCCAAGGTGCCGGGGCCGACCATCGACCCGCGGCCGGTGACCATGGATTTCCGCTACGGCTCAAGCTTCGGCACCGAGCCGCCCGAGGCCTACGAGCGGCTGCTGCTCGACGCCATGCTCGGCGACAGCACCCTGTTTGCGCGCGGCGACGAGGTGATGGCGTCGTGGCGCTTCTGCGACCGCGTGCTGTCCGGCTGGGCGGCGGCCGATAAAGAGGCGACGGCGCCGCTGCCGAGCTACGAGTCGGGCAGCTGGGGTCCGCAGGAGGCCGCCGACATGCTGGCCCCGCAGGTCTGGCGGAAGCCATGAGCGGGCCCGTCGGCAGCTCCGCCGCCACGCCGGTCCCCAAGGGCGCGCCCTCCGGGCAGACGCCCGACCCCAATGATCTGCGCAGCCGCGAGCGCCAGGAGGGCTGGGCGGTGCCGCTCGATCGCGTCGAGGCGTTCACCGCCGGCGCCGTGATCGCGGTCGAGCCCGAGAAGATCGAGCAGGAGCTGATGGCGCTGTGGCGCAAGGCCGCCGAGCGCGCCCGCGACTCGGGCGGCCGGCTGGCGGTGGCGCGCGCCTGCCTGTGGAACTTCATCGTCCACTCCGACGGCGAGCACGAGTACCGCCGCACCAAGCGGGCCCTGGACGAGGTCTCCGAGACCGTCCCGGCGCGCATCCTCGCCCTGCACGAGACCTGGGACGAGAGCCAGAGCGCCGTGGTCGGCGATGACGGGACGCCGCTGCGCGCCTATATCGAAGCCAACTACCGTAAGGTGAGCGGCGGCCGCCGGGAAGTGGTCGCCGAGGAGATCACCCTGGAGGCGACCCGGCTGCAGAGCCAGCGCCTGCCGGGCCTGGTCCGCTCGCTGCTCCTGGCCGATGTGCCTACCGCGCTTTTTATCAAGAACCCGGCGGCTGACTACAAGTGGCTGCCGCAGCTCGCCCGCGACGCCGACCGCTTCATCTTCGACAGCGGCAAGGTCGACGGCATGCAGGGCCTGCTCCAGGTCGACGCGGTGCTGCAGCGGCTGCGGCCGGCCGGCAAGCCGGGGACCGCGCCACTGCCCATGGAGCTGGCGGATCTGGGATGGCTGCGGCTGTGGCCGTGGCGGATCCTCATCGCCTCGATGTTCGACGAGCCGGAGGCGACCGCGACGCTGTCGACCCTGGACGAGGTCCACATCGAGTACGCTCCCGACGCTGAGGCGGCAGCGCTGCTGCTGGCCGGCTGGCTGATGGGGCGGCTGCAGCTCGGGGCGAGTAGCGATGAGCTCGAGCTCGCCGCCCACGAGGGACGCCCGGCATCGCTCGACTTCGCGCTGCGCGCAGAAGATAAGGCGGGCCAGGGGCGCAAGGTAGCGCTGCGGCTCATCCGCGGCACCACCGAGCTGGCGCCAGTGGGCATCCACCGCGTCACCCTGCGCTCGGGCGACAGCTCTTTTACCGCCCACGGCACCTGCAGCGGCGGCACGCCGTGCATCGAGCTGCGAAGCCCGCTGGCGCCGCCGCGGGTGCAGCCAGTGCAGGGCCGCCGCGACTCCGAGCTGCTGGTCGCAGCGATGGGGATTGGCGGACGCGATCCGTTGATGTATGAAGCGCTGCGGCATGGTGCCCGCCTGGCCCGCGGCGCGGGTCGACATCTGCGGCCCCAAGGGTAGAGTTTCCCTATGAGGCTTGCTCGTTACGTTGCTTTGGGAAGTTAGTAGTCGAGATCTTCTTAGGTAGGTGAGTGGACATGGCCCCTGAAATCTGGATCGGCGAAGATGTAGAAGCCCTAGCCCGTGAAGGTGCGCGCCGAATTGCTGAGGCAGCTCGACGCAGCATCACCGCCCGCGGACGCTTCGTACTGGCGCTTGCCGGGGGCACCACCCCCCGCAAGCTGTACAAAATTCTTGCCACGGCCGAAGGGATCGACTGGCGTCACGTCGAGATCTTCTTCGGTGACGAGCGCATGGTCGAGCTAGACCACCCCGACTCCAACTACCGGATGGCGCGCGAGACGCTGCTCGATCAGGTTCCCATCCCGCCGGCGCAGGTGCACGCGGTGCCGACCCACCTGCCGGTAGAAGAGGCGGCGGCGGCCTACGAGGCGACCCTGCGCCAGGTGCTGGGACAGACCGAGCCGCGCCTGGACTGGGCGCTGCTCGGCATGGGGCCCGATGGTCACACGGCGTCGATCTTCCCCGGCTCGCGGCTGCTGGCGGGTCTGGACAATGACTTCCTGATTGATGATCCCATCACCGGACCGCTGCAGGCCAACCGCCCCGCGGCAACCCTGAGCACCTTCGCCAGCGAGCGCCTGATCGCCGCGGTCACCGATGCTCCCAAGCCGCCGCCGACGCGGGTGACGATGACTCCGTACATCCTCAACCTCGCCCGCCATGTGCTGGTGCTGGTGGCCGGCGAAGACAAGGTGGCCGCGGTCTCGGCCGCGCTGGAGAGCGACGCTCGGGTCTCAGAGATCCCGGTCCGCGCGATCGCGCCTGCCAACGGCGAGCTCGCCTGGCTGCTCGATCGCCGCGCCGCCCGCGCCCTGGGCAACCCGCCGATCTAAGACCCGCCCGAGCAAACCTGCTCGCTTGCTCGCCTTCCACGCCGGCGTCGCTCGCACCGACCGGCTGCGCTAGACTAAGGAGACCGTCGATTGTCCCCTGAGTCTGGGAGGAAGGTTATTGCTGACTCATCGCGCCCCCTCCTGCCCCGCCGGTGCTGGCTCGGCCCGACTCGCGGCCCGGTGGGGGGCACGGCTCACCTTACTCAGCTTGTGCAGCGGCGCGCTGCTCGTCACCGCTGGCTGCGATCTTCTGTGGCAGCCCTATATCGCCACCTTCCCCGTGGACTGCCCGCAGGTCCCGCAGAGCTGCGGCGCCGACGGACCCTGCGACCTCAGCCCAGGGTGTCCGGGCGACGGCAGCGATGGACCCGGTCCGCTGCCCGCCACCTGCGCGCAGCTGCAGCAGCTCGGCAATCAGATCGATGCGGAGTACACCCTCTACATAAACGGCCAGACCGACCAGCCGTACACCGTGTTCTGCTACCAGATGGCCACCACCCCGACCGAGTACCTGACGCTGTCGGCGGCGGCGATGGCCAACGTCGGGCGCTACTCGGCAGCCCTGCCGGCGATTGCGGTCACCACAGAGTATCAGCGCGTCCGTTTCGACCCGGCCAAGCTGCAGATCATCTGCGATGACCAGACCTTTACCACGCCCTCCAAGGTAACCCTTCCCTACAACGGAATGAGCGTGAGCGCCGTTCCTTTTGGCGTCGCGATTGCCTGCGTGGGCAGCTCGGCGGTGGGCCGGATTGATCTGAGCGGCACCGCCTTTGCCGTCCCCACGAGCGCCCTGGCCGTCAGCGGCGGCAGTCCCGGCATGACCCAGGCCAAGTTCAGCATGAACGACCAGGTGGTGGCGCTGGCGGCGCAAGGCAGCTGCGGCCACCTGTCGCCGACGCCGCTGGTCAGCCAGCAGCTGAGCCTGAGCTCGGGTCAGCGGCTCCAGCTCAAGTACATCGGCCGCTAGGACGGCCAGCCGAGCGCTCTAGCGGCCCGGCTTCTGGCGCAGGCCGATGAGCGCCCGCGCGCCGAGCAGCACGAGCAGCGCAAAGCCGAAGGCGAGCGGGCGCCGCAGGTCGGCCTTGACCAGCCACAGCCAGTGCAGGATGCCGAGCAGCGCCGTCGCGTAGATCAGCCGGTGCAGGGTCTGCCAGCGCCGCCCGAGCCGCCGGATCATCGCAGTGGTCGAGGTCAGGGCCAGCGGCACCATCAGCAGATAGGCCAGCGTACCCACGGTAATGTAGGGCCGCTTGACGATGTCCTTGAGCACCGCGTTGAGGTTTAGTCCCTCGTCCTGCATGAAGATCTGATCGCAGAAGTATGTAGCGAAGTGCAGACTCCCATAGAAGAAGGCAAACAGTCCGAGCATCCGCCGCAGCTTGATGAGCCCCGGCTGACCGAGCAGCCGCCGCAGCGGCGTCACCGCCAGCGTCGCCAGCAGGCAGTACAGCGTCAGGTCGCCGGTGCGATGGGTCACGGTCTCGACCGGATTGACCCCCAGGCCATCGCCGATTCCCTTGTAGGTCTGCCAGGCCTGCCACCCGAGCTGGCCGGCCGGCAGGAGCAGGAGCAAAAAAACGGCGACCTTGAGCG
>JBGANQ010000101.1:0-32074 GCA_044222245.1 Polyangia bacterium
GGCATCCCTCCGGTCCCCAGCCGCCACTCCGAAGAAAACTAAGCACGATTTAGAGCCTACTGCGGGCCGAGCAGCGCGCCGTCCGTCCTCACGGCCGCCGCTTCAGGCGGCCGCCCCACTGCTCGGGTCTCCTCGCGACGGTTCTGAATCGTGCTTCTAAGCCTGGCGTGCAGACCCAGCTTGCGGGTCGCCAGCTAAATAAGCCCTAGCTGAATTGGCGCAAGAGGCTAAAAGCGCAGGCCGATGCTGCCGCCGAACTGATACTGATCGCCGGCCAGATCCTTGGGGCAGATCGTCGCGCCGGTCGCCGTCACGGTGCGGCAAGCCGCCGCCGACCCCGCCGGAGTCGGCCCGAGCGCCGAGGCCTGGGGCAGCGTCGTCAGGTCAAAGCCGTTGTCGGCGCCGACGCCGAAGTAGCTGAAGTAGCCGGTGATCGAGAAGATCGAGACGTGCAGGTTGATGCCGCCGAACAGCCGCCAGCGGATGATGTTGTCCTGCGTCGGGAACACGATCTTCTGCGCCAGCGCGTCGGTGGTCGAAAAGCCCGTGCTGCCTGCCGGCCCGCGGTACAGGTCGATCGTCGGCGCCGTGTCAATGACCTGGCTGCGGGCGATCGAGAACAGGGCGCCGCCGCCGATGTACGGCTCCAGGGTGAAGGTGCCGCCGACGCCGAACGCCTTGGAGATCGTCCCCTCGACGGTGATGATCGTCAGATCGACCTGCGGGGCGCCGGCGATGCGCGAGACCGAGGCGCGCACCGCGAACGACGGCACCGGGACGTCGTGGTAGCCCTCGTGGATGGCGAACTTCAGGTAGCCGTTGAGCGCGTAGATGTTCGACTGCAGGAGGTTTGACGCCCCAAGGCCGATCTCCACCGACGGCAGCGGCGGCAGCGGCAGCCAGATCCCCTTGCGCAGCATGAGCGTCGCCACCGGCAGGATCGAGCCGCTGACATGGCGCACCCCCGCCTGCGAGTGGGTGCCGTCGGGCTGGGCGTAGCCGCTCCAGTAGTTGCCCACGGCGTTGTTGCCCGGGTCGCGAATCGTCGTGCCGACGACGTCGAACGAGAAGTGGAACCCCGAGTAGCCCGTGGTGTCGGCCGGGTCCATCACCGGCAGCGCCATCACCGCCGACAGCTCCGAGAGCAGAGACCGGTACAGGCTCTGCTCGCGCAGGGTCGGGTCCGAGCTCGTCTTGGCCGGCCGGGGACCGATGAGGCACTCCAGAGACAGATCGTTGGAGATCTCGGGGGTCTGGTCCGCGCACGCCGCGTGAGCGGAGCCACTGGGCCAGAGCACCCCCGGGAAAACGACCATCCCGAGCACAAAAATGCTCGCTACAGCAGCCTTAGGCGATCGATGGAGGGTACGCATGCTCGAAGTTCAGTGTACGTCCGTCAAAAAACCCCTGTCAATCGTCCCGGTCGCCAAGCGGCTGTCATGTATAGTTCGGCTATGAGTTCCGCGAACACGACAAGCGATGGGCCCGCCGCTGACGCGGGCGCAGCAAGCCCAACCGAGGTTTCCAGCCCGCCGGCCGGCAAGCCGGTGGAAAACTCTATTGCGGGTGCCGCAGGCGCCGCGGGCGCCGCGACTTTGCCGCGCTACAGCGAGCTTCTATATCAGGTCGATCCCTACAAAGGCGTCGCCCAGATCACCCTCAACCGTCCCGACCGCCGCAACCCCATCGGCCCCTCCACTGTCGGTGAGCTCCTTCATGCCCTGCAGACCGCCAAGAACGATCAGGCGGTGCGGGTGATTGTCCTTACCGGCGCCGGCAAGGTCTTTTCCGCCGGCGGCGATCTCAGCCAGATGGGCGGCGGCGGCACCCCGCTCAAGGCGGTGGAGACCGAGAATCGCCTCGCCGGGACGTTTGTCGACCTCAACCTGATGCTCGCCGGGCAGGGCCTGGGCAAGCCGACCATCGCCAAGGTCAACGGCCACGCCATGGCCGGGGGCCTGGGCCTGGTGGTCGCCTGCGATCTGGCGATTGCCGCCGACGATGCGCAGTTTGCCACGCCCGAGATCAACGTCGGCCTGTGGCCGATGATGATCATGTCGACGATCCTGCGCAACGTGCCGCGCAAGCGCGCCGTCGAGCTGCTTCTTACCGGCGACCGCGTCGATGCCGCCACCGCCGAGCGCCTCGGCCTCATCACCCGCGCCGTCCCCCGCGAGCGCCTGGACGCCGAGGTGGCCGCCCTGTGCGACAAGCTCGTCGGCAAGTCGCCGCTCATCATGAAGATGGGCCTGGACGCCTTCCACTACATGCAGGATCTGGATTTCGAGCCGGCGCTGCGCCACCTGGAGGGCGAGCTCGCGCGGGTGCTCGGCACCGAGGACGCGGGCGAGGGCCTGATGGCCTTTTTGCAGAAGCGCCCGCCGGTGTGGAAGGGCCGCTAGCCACAGATGGGGTCCGGGTCCGAGCTCGGCTCGATCTCGTCGATCTCGGCGATCCTGGCGGCGCTCACCGCCGTCATCGGCGGCACCGTGCTGCTCAGCGGCCGCCGCCGCCCCTCGCACCTGGCGTTTCTGTTTCTGAGCACCAGCATCTTCTTCTGGCACCTGTTTTCGATCTTTCGCACCAGCGTCCGCATGACCTACATCGCGCTCGGCGTGCTGATGGTCATCCCGGTGAGCTTGCTCGGCTTTCTGCGCACCTTCCTGCACGAGAGCGCGCAGTCGCGCGACCAGCCCGGCGGGGTGCCGCGCACCGCCGTGTTCCTGCTGCTCACCGGCGAGGTCGCGCTCATCTACTCGTACGCGCTGACCTATAGCGGCTCGGCGGGCGAGGCCGCCGGCACCGCCTCGCCGCTGTGGGCGCTGCGCATCCCGACGCTGCTCAAGTCGCTGACGCTGCTCGGATTATACGGGGCGCTGACGCCGCTGTGGCAGGTCTACCGCAGCACGGTGTCGCGCGTGGACAAGCGGCGCCTGCTGTACCTGGTCGGCGTGGGCGCCCTGAGCATCACGTTCACCGCCTGGGACCTGATGCCGCAGCCGTTTGGTCGCGGCAGCCCAGCCCTCGGCTCGGTGCTGACCGTGGTGTACCTGTACTTCCTGCAGCAGACGCTGTTCGTCGATCGCCTGCTCGACATCAACGAGCTGCTCGGCAAGGTCGTGGTGCTGTCGGCGTTTGTGCTGCTCTTGTCGGCCATCCACATGCTGCTCACCATCATCGGCGTCGAGCAGCGCCAGGTGGTGACGGTGGTGGCGTTCGTGCTGCTCCTACTGTACGAGCCGCTGCGGCGCTTTCTCGAAGGGCAGGTGCACCGCTTCGCCGCCCGCGATCGCTTCGAGATGACCCAGCACCTCACCGAGCTGCGCCAGACCCTGACCAACATCATCGAGCCGCGCGAGGCGGTGCGCCTGGTCCTATCGGTGTTCGAGGAGACGCGGCGGCTCACCCACGCCTCGGTGTACCTTTTGGAGCCCGATGGCAACGGCTACGAGCTGGCCGGCCACTTCGGCGTCCGCCCGACCGAGCGCCTGGACGCCGCCGCCCGCCGCCCGCTGCTGGCGCGGCTGCTCGCCACCCGGCAGGCGATCACGCTCGACCAGCTGGAGCGCGAGCACAACACCCTGACCGCCAAGCGCGACACCGCCTCGGAGGTCGAGACCCTGGACGCCATCGCCCGCACCCTGGTCGAGCTGCACGCCGGCGCCGTGATCGGCATCTTCGCCGGCAAGCCGAGCGAGCCGCAGCGCACCGGCCGCCACCCCACGAGCAGCGGCACCATGCCGCGCATCGAAGGGGCCGAGCTGCTGGTGCCGAGCGAGGCGCTGCTCGGCGTTTTGTGCATCAAGGATGAGCGGGTGAGCGACGCGTTCGCCAGCGCCGAGCTCGATGTGCTGATCGGCGTCGCGGCGCAGCTTGGCATCACCCTGCAGAACTCCAAGCTCTACGAGCGGATGAAGGAGCGCGACCGCCTGGCGGCCCTGGGCCAGATGGCCGCCGGGCTGGCCCACGAGATCAGAAATCCGCTCGGCGCGATCAAGGGGGCGGCCGAGTTCATCGCCCCGCTGCCCGACGGCAAGGTCCCCGAGGACACCGGCGACTTCCTTCACATCATCGTCGATGAGACCAAGCGCCTAAACCGCGTCGTGTCGCAGTTTCTCGACTACGCGCGGCCGTTTCGCGGCGACATGGAGCAGCTGGACATCAACGACGTGGTGCGCAAGCTGGTCGTCATGTTCCGCCCGCTCGTCGACGAGATCGTCAGCGCCCGGCGCGGCCCGCCGGCGGCGGGGCGCGAGCTCGGCGCCGGTGACAGCGCCGAGCCGAGCGGCAGCGCCGACCAGCTGCCCGAGATCGCGCTCGATCTGGCCCCCGACCTGCCGCGCATCCGCGGCGATGCCGAGCAGCTGCGCCAGGTGTTCCTCAACCTGGCGATCAACGCGATCCAGGCGATGACCGAGGCGATGACTGGTGAGCCGAGCGAGCCCGGCGCCGCGCGCGGCAAGCTCACCCTCAGCAGCGGCCTGCGCCACGGCGGCCGGCTCGGCGCCCTGACCCCGCACATCGAGGTCCGCTTCACCGATACCGGCCCCGGCATCACCCCCACCGCCATGAAGAGCCTGTTTATTCCGTTTTTCACCACCAAAGAGCGCGGCACCGGCCTCGGCCTGCCGATCAGCCAGCGCATCGTCGAAAACCACGGCGGCTTCATCGAGGTGCGCAGCCGCGCCGGCGGCGGCGCCACCTTCATCGTCGTCCTGCCGGTCGGCGAATAGCGCGGCGCCACCGTCCCCCAGGTCCCGGCAGTCGCAGTCGCGGCGCCGAGCAGCAGCGGCATGACGACCGGCCGACCCTGAACAGGGGCCCGCCTGCACCGGCAAACTACCGCTGTACAATTCGGAGGGTCTGCATGAGTGATTCGGATCGCAACCGGCCGCTGAAGATTCTCGTCGTCGAGAATCACGAGGACACGCTGCGCTGGCTGACGCTGTACCTTGAGGAGCTTGGGCACACGGTTGCCGGCGCGCGCACCCTTGCCGAGGCGCGCGCGGCGCTGGCCACCGGCGAGCACGAGGTCCTGCTCAGCGACATCGGCCTGCCGGACGGCACCGGCTGGGACCTGCTGGAGAGCGAGCCGCTCTCGGGCCGCATCTTCGCCATCGCGATGAGCGGCTTCGGCCAGAACGCCAACAGCGCGCGCAGCCTGGCCGCCGGCTACCGTCACCACCTGATTAAGCCGTTCAAGCTGAGCGAGCTCGAAAGGGTCCTGGCCGAAGCGGCGCAGCAAGGCGCGCGATGAAGCCGCGCATCGAGCCAGCGGACCCGGTACTCGCTGCGATCGAGCGCGAGCGCCAGCGGATCGGCGACCAGCTGCACGAGAAGCTCTGCCAGAGCCTGGCCGTCCTGGCGATCCAGGTGGCGCTCCTGGCCCGTCATGCCAAGGCCGGCAAGGCGGTGGATGCCGAGCTCGTCGAGCTCGCCGCGAACGTCGACCGCACGCTCTCCCAGGCCTCTGCGGTCTCGCACGAGCTACAGGCGACCAACCTGAACGGCAGCGGGCTGCGCGACTCGCTGCGGATGCTCGCCCAGGAGCTTGCGACCCCGTGCGAGGTAGTGTGCGACGCCGCGGTGGCGCTGCCGGCGGCCACCGCCCTCTCGCTGCTGCGCATCGCCGAGGAGGCAGTGCGCAACGCGGTCCGGCACGCGGCAGCCCAAAAGATCACCATCTCGCTGCGGGCCGGCCCGGCCGCCCTTACGCTGGAGATCCGCGATGATGGCCAGGGCTTTACCCCCGCGCCCACCCCCGCGCCCAAGCTCAGCGGCCTGGGGCTGATGCGGCGTCACGCCCGCGCCGCCCACGCCCGGCTGCGACTCCACTCCGCGCCCGGCCAGGGGACAGTTGTCTCCTGCAGCATCCCGCGCGCCCGCGCACCTCAGGCCTGAGCCCAGGTCCACTTTGTAAGGTCAATAGCGGACCGTGCAGGGCCTGGGCAGGGCTTAGCAGTATGCCGGGAAGCGGTGCCCAGCCCAGACCTCTTCCCTACCGCCCTGCCCCGGCGCAGCGGTGCTCACGAAGCGGCAGGGCGCGAGACCAAGCGGCCCCTGGTACGACGCTTGGGCGCGCGGTCAGCTGAGGGTGAGGCCGGCGGCCTGCAGGTGCTGGACGAGCTCGGCGCCCGATAGCTTGGTCTCGGTGCGCGTAGCGAGCTGGCGCAGCGGGTAGAGGCCCTTTTTGACCTCGTCTTCGCCGACGAACACCACCCACTCGATGCCGCACGCCTCGGCGTACTGCAGGTGCTTGCCCGGCGCCGTCGCGCCGAGCGACAGCCGGGCCGGGATGCCGGCGCGCCGCAGCTCGGTCGCCAGCACCTCGGCGTCGGCGCTGCGGCCGCTGCCCACCGGTGCCACCAGCACCGGCCGCTTGAGCGCCGCCCCGCCGCCCGCCTGCTCCTTGAGCAGATCGATGAGCCGCTCGACCCCGAACGAGAAGCCCACCGCTCCCTGCGGCGCGCCGCCGTAAAGGGCGATGAGGTCGTCGTAGCGCCCGCCGCCGGCGAAGCTCAGGGTGGTCTGGAACTTCTCGACGCGCGCCTTGGCCTCGAAGATCGGCCCGGTGTAGTAGTCCAGGCCGCGGGCCAGCGTCGGATCGATGTGCAGGCGCTCGGCAAAGCCGAGCTCGCGGGCGCGCTCGACGATGTAGCGCAGCTCGGTCACCGCCTTGGTCCCCTCGGGGTCACCGCTCAGGCCGGCCGCGGTCTTGTCCAGGTAGGCGAGGTTGTCGGTGACCCGCCCGCCCTCGCCGGTGAGCCCGAGCTGGGCGATGAACGCCTCGAACTGGGCGCGGGCGATGCCGTAGTTCTCGGCCTCGACGATCATCGGCTCGCGGCCGATCTTGTCGTACTTGTCCAGGGCGCGCAGGGCGTCGGCTTTCTTGTCCGGCGCGATGCCCGCCAGGCGCAGCTGCGCCTCGAGGATCTTGCGGTGGTTGAGCACGAAGCTGTAGTCGGTAAGGCCAAACTCGCGCAGCACCGTGGTCGCCAGCAGCAGCAGGTCGACCTCGCAGTCCATCGAGTAGCTGCCCAGGATGTCGGCGTCGGCCTGGTAGAACTCGCGGTAGCGACCCGCCGCCGGTCGGTCGTAGCGCCACACCTTGCCGATCTGGTAGCGGTAGATGGGCCGCTTGAGCTCGGGGTGGGCGGCGGCCAGCCGGCCGGTGGAGCTGGTCAGGTCGAAGCGCAGGCCGAGGCGCCGATCGCCCTTGTCGGTGAACGAGTAGATCTCGCGCTCGGCCGCCGGTCCCGCCTTCAGCGTCAGGACCTCCAGGTACTCGAAGGCTGGGGTGTCCAGCTCGTCGAAGCCGAACAGGCGAAAGGCGCGCTGCAGCCGCTCGAACACGGCCGAGCGGACGCGCATCTCATCGGGCAGAAAGTCGCGCGTCCCCTTGGGGGTCTCGAACGTCTTAGCCATTGCCCTGGGCGGCCTGATTCCCAGACTGCGTCGAGGGAGCGAGCCGCTTGACCCGCATCGCCTTGGTCCCGTCGTCGGTGGTGTACAGCTCGATGCGCTCGTCGCGCACCAGCTTGTCGATGATCCGCCGCCGGACATCGGGATCGGGGTCGAGCTGGCTGGCCTGCCAGCGGGTGACAAAGAAGTTCACCCCGACATAGCCGAGCGGGAACTTGCTCTCGGCGCGCCGCACCTCGTCGAGGAGCACGTCGGCCGCCACCTCTTCGCTGTCGGTCTGCGGGCTGAGGCTGCCCGAGCTGCGCTCATCCTCGCTGCCGGCGATCATCGGCAGGCTGCCCGGCGAGACCTGGGCCGGCCCCTGGCCGGGCACCAGGATCGGCGCCGTGTTCTCCTCGCCCTCGCCCACCGGCCACTGCCGGCCGCACTCGGACAGCGACTCGACCAGGTCGATGTGGTCAAAGGCGGCGCGGCGGATGCGCCGCGACAGGCCGATGCCGCCCCAGGTCGCCACGTAGGCCTGGCGCCCGAGCGCCCGCACCCCCTCGACCGCCGGGGCGTGATCGGCGTCGCCGGACATCAGCACCAGGATGTCGAACGCGCCCACCGCGGCCAGCCGCAGCATGTCGGCGACCATCGTGGTGTCGACCTCGTTCTCCTGGGTGTAGTAGTTCTCGGCGCCGCAGTCGCGGCAGTGGTAGCTCTTGGTGCGACGGGAGAAGCGCTGGACGAAGTACCCGGGCAGCATCTCCAGGTTGTCCAGGAAGCTGGTGAGGGCCGCTTGACCCGTGCCTACTGCCGACGGTCCGGTCTCGATTCCCGTGTAGTAGTAGGCACCCCACAGCACGCTCCCGGCCACTCGCTTGACCAGCCAGCGGGAGAGCGCTGTGAAATCCAGCGGCTGTCGACCGGCGCGCTCGCGCCAGCCCGAATAAAAATTCTTACCGTCAAAAAAAAGTGCAACTTTCATCGGGGTGCATCCTAGCACCACAATGTGCGCTCATAGGGGCAAAAAACGCATCAGCCTACAGTCGAGCTCGACCACCACCTGCGGGCTGGCTCGACTGTAGCTGGGCCGCTGGCCGCCGCCCCTACTTCGCGGCCGCCCCCAGCGCCGAGCCGCCCACCGCGAGCAGGGCCTTCAGATCCTCGTCGTTGAACATCAGCTGGCCGCCGACGAAGTAGTCGCGGCCGACCGCGCTGTCGCCGCCCGGCGGCCGGCCGTTGATGATGTCGTCGACGCCGCCCATGATGTACAGGTTGCGGTAAAAGCGCAGGGTGCTGTACACGCGCAGCCGCGGCCAGATGTTGCTGCGGAAGTCGAACAGGTCGATCTTGAACGCCCAGCGCTCCTTGAGGATGTCGATGTCGGCGCCGAAGCCGCCGGTGGACTCCTTAATGCCGTAGCGCAGGGTGAGGATGAACCACTTCGGATCGAGGAAGATCCGCTTGGCGAACTGGAAGCTGACCTTGAACTGGCGGGTCAGGTTCACGGTGTCAGTGGTCGTCGACAGCGGCCGCGACGGGTCATCGGTGGTGGTGAAGGTGCGGGTGGCGGTGCGGGTGAGGCGCGGGTCGTCGATGAGCTCGATCTGGTAGTACTTGTCCGGCCGCGTCTGCAGGCGGACCTCGACGGCGTTCTTGAACGCGTTGGCGCCGATATAGTACTCGGTGCGCAGTCCGACGACGGTCTGCAGCGACCCCAGGCTGTGCACCAGCTCGCTGGCGTCCTGGGTGATCTGCTCGACATTGTTGGCGATCGTGTCGTCGACCAGCAGCCGGCCGACGGTGCCCTTGCCCTTGCGCACATCGCCGGTCACCTGCTCGACGTTGGACAGCGAGTGCTGCAGCGAGTCGACGGCCGCCGACAGCTTGTCGAGGTTGGTGCGCAGCTTGGCGCCGGTCGAGTCGACCTCGCTAGAGCCCTTGCCGACCAGGTCCTTGAGCCCCTCGGACACCTCGCGGATGTTGGAGATCGCGGCGTGGATGTCGTCGCGGCTCTGGCCGGAGGTAAAGCCACGCACGTCCTGGGCGATGAGATCGACGTGGGTGATGAGCTTGTTGATCGCCGCCGAGTTCTCGGCCACCGAGTTCTGCACCGAGCGGGCGATGTCCTGCACCGGCCCCTGGGTGAGCCGCTGCACATCGCGCAGGATGTCGCGCACGATCGGCATCGTCTCGTTTACCTGGTAAAGGATGTCGGCGGTGGTCACCGCCTCGACGACGTTTATGATCTGATCGCTGTCCTTGAGGCGGCTGTTTTTGGTCAGCTGCCCCGAGATCGGATCCGGCGACTCGGGCGTGCCGGGATCCACCTCGAGGAAGAACTCGCCGAGCAGCGACGAGTTCTTCTTGTAGATGATGGCGTTGGACCACACCTCGACATCGGGCCGGATGCGGATAGTCAGCCGGGCGTAGTTGCCCTGCAGCCGGCGGTCGATGATCTCGCCGATGATGAGGCCCGCCACCTGCACCCGCGACTTGTCGACCAGGCCCGTGGCGTCGCGAAACAGCGCCCACACCACCGGCCCCTGCGGCCCGTTTACGCCCTTGGCGACGAAGCGGTAGGCGGCAAAGCTCAGCACCGCGACCAAAAGGGCCGTAAGTCCAACCTTGAGTGCCGCCGACATGCTCTTCATGGAAAGGCTCCTTCAGCGCCGCGGTCGCTGACCTTTTTGCGGGCTTTGCTTCTGCCCGGGGGGAGTCTGCGCCGCATCGGGCAGATCATCTACGATCAGATCCTTTTCGTCGATATCCGGCAGCTGCACCGCCCCCGAGGTGCCGATAAACTCGCGCAGCCACTTGTGACGCGTCTGCTTGATCTCCTCGGGCGTGCCGCTGGCGATGATGACGCCGCCGTACAGGGCCGAGATGCGATCGCCGATGCGAAACGTCGAGGCCATGTCGTGGCTGATGATGACGCTGGTCACCTTGTGCTCGCGCGAGACGTCGCGCATCATGTCGTCGACGTTCTTGGTCGACACCGGGTCAAGGCCGGTGGTCGGCTCGTCGTACAGCAGGATCTGCGGCTTCATCACCAGCGCCCGCGCCAGGCCGACGCGCTTTCGCTGGCCGCCCGACAGCTCGGCCGGGAACTTGTTCATCAGCACCTGCGGCAGCGCCAGCTTGTCGAGCTGGTCGACGGCGATCTGGTGCATCTCGGCGCGGCTGAAGCGGCGCCGCGGGCGCGGCTTGCCGGTGTGCGGGTCGATCGACTGGTCGCTGTCGGGATCGCCGTGCTCGACGAGCGGAAAGATGATGTTCTCCTCGACCGACATCGAGTCGAACAGCGCCGCGTACTGGAAGAGCATGCCGAACTTCTTGCGCATCCGGTTCAGGCCCACGTCCGACAGCGGCACGATGTCCTCGCCATCGACGAAGATCGAGCCCTGATCGGGCTTTAGAAGACCCATCAGGTGCTTCATGATCACCGACTTGCCCTGTCCCGAGCCGCCGATGATGACGTTGATCTTGCCGCGCGCGATGTCCAGGTCGACGCCGCGCAGCACGTAGTGCGGCCCGAAGGTCTTGTGGATGTTGCGGACGCGGATGTGCCAGGCCTCGCTCTCGGCGCTGGCGTCCTCCTCGGGCGGCTGCCACTGGCCCTGCACCGGCATCGGCTAGCCGCCCCCGCCGTGGGTCACAAACGTCAGCCACAGATCGGTAAGGAAGTAGTCGAGCACCAGGATCGTCACGAAGCTGCCGACCACCGAGCGGGTCGTCGCCACCCCCACGCCCTTGGCGCCGCCGCCGGCGTTATAGCCCTGGTTGCAGGCGATAAGGGTCAGCACGCAGCCGAACACCAGCGCCTTGACCAGGCCCTGGGTGAGGTCGTTGGCGTCGAGCAGCCAGCGGGCATTGGCGATGAACACGCCGCGGTCGACGTTCTGGACCTCGACGGCGACGATGTAGGCGCCGAACATGCCGACGCAGTTGAACAGCATCGCCATCATCGGCACCATGATCGTCCCGGCGATCACCCGCGGCACGATCAGGTACTGCAGCGGGTTTATCGCCATGGTCGCCAGGGCGTCGATCTGCTCGGTGATGCGCATCGAGCCGAGCTCGGTCGCCATGCCGGCGCCGGCGCGCGCCGACACGACGATCGCGGTGAACACCGGGGCCAGCTCGCGCGAGAGGGCAAGGCCGACGGTGGCGCCGACATAGGCCTGGGCCTGGAAGGTCCGCAGCGCCGAGCTTAGCTGCAGCGCGAACACCGCGCCGACGAACAGCGAGATGAGCAGCACGATCGGCAGCGACTCAAAGCCGACAAACACCATCGCCTCGATCAGCACGCCCAGGCGCAGCGGCGGCCGCAGCATCCAGCGCACGACGTTGAGCAGCAGCAAAAGGTGCGCGCCCACCGTCTCGATAAGCAGGGCCAGCACGCGCACGACCGGGCGCCACAGTCGGTCCACCCAGCCAGCCAGTCGCTCTAGCCACATAGGCTTATCCTAACGCAAAAGTGGGACTCGCCGCCCGCGCTCGTCGGAAACGAGGCCGCGGCCGGGTCGGTCAAGGCCGAACCGATCGCAGCGGAACACGGGCGCACGCGCATCCCTTGCTTTTACCTGAACTTGCGCGGCCGCGACCAGCTTCTCCTACGGCCGCACCTCGCCGACGTATACGCGCGGCACGCGCTTGGACACCGTGCAGCAGATCTCCCACGGGATGGTGCCGGCCCACTCGGCCAGCTCGTTGACGGTGATAAGCTCGGTGGCGCCGTCGGCACCGCGCTGGCTGCCGAGGATCACCACCTCATCGCCAAGCTGCACCCCGGGCACCGCGGTGACATCGACCATCGTCATGTCCATGGTGATCGGCCCGAGCACAGAGCAGCGCCGACCGCCGCACAGGACCTGGGCGCGGCCGCTCATCCGCCGGGTGTAGCCATCGGCGTAGCCGAGCGGCAGGGTCGCCACCCGGGTGGGGGCGCAGGTCTGCAGGTGGGTGCCGTAGCTGACCCCGGTGCCCGGCGGCAGGTCGCGCAGGGCGATGATCCGGGTGCGCAGCGACATCACTGGCCACAGCGGCGACAGCTCGGTGTGGTCGGGCGCCACCCCGAACATGCCGATCCCCGGCCGCACCAGATCAAAGCGCGCCTGCGGGTAGCGCGCCGCGGCGGCGGTGTTGGCGACATGGACCAGGCCCGGGCGGATTCCGAGCTCGAAAAGCCGCGCCTGGCACTGCGCAAGCCGCCGCAGCTGCTCGGCGGTCGGATCGCCGCTTGGGCCGTCGGCGTCGGCCAGGTGGGTGCACAGCCCGCTCAGCACCACCCCGGGGTGCTGGCGCAGCGCCTCGACGAACTCGTCCAGCCTCTCGGGCCGCACGCCCAGGCGCGACATCCCGGTGTCGAGCTTGAGGTGGATGGGCACCCGCGGGCTGCCGAGCTCCTGGCCGGCGCGCTGCAGGCGGCCCAGGTCCTGGGCATCGGCGACCACCGGGGTCAGGCGGTAGGCGACGACATCGCGGTGCGACAGCCCGTAGAAGCAGCCGAGCACGACGATCGGCGCCTCGATGCCGCCGCGGCGCAGCTCGACCCCCTCTTCGACCAGCGACACCGCGAAGCCCCACACCTTGCGCTCCAGCGCCCGCGCGCACGCCACCGCCCCGTGCCCGTAGGCGTCCGCCTTGAGCACCGCCAGCATGCCCACCCCCGGATCGCGCAGCGAGGCGCGCACCGCGTCGGCGTTGCGCCGCAGCGCCGCCAGATCGATCTCCGCCACCGTCGGCCGGATGTCGGTGCGTATGTCGTAGACCTGGTAGATAGGGAGATCCTTTCCGCGCCGCCGCCTACCGTCAACAATTCGTGCGCCGCCCGGGACAAAAAGGCGCCCGCAAGTCGAGGGGTTACCGGTAGCTGATAAGGCCCGGCGCAAGGTGCGGCGTGCTGTTAAACGAGATGACGGTGAGCTCGGGGCTTGACCCCGCCGCCAGCTCGTCCCCGCGGTAGCGCAGCTCGATGAGCGCCGTGTTGGCGAGCACCGTGCACAGCTTGAGCACCATCGCGTCCGCCAGCCCCAGGCCGAGCTGCAGCGCCGCCGCCATCGGCCCCGCCGAGGTCACGATCGCCGCCGTCCGCCCCCGTCCCTGCTCGGCCATCACCGCCCGCAGCCCGCCCTGCGCCCGGGCGAGGAACTCGGCGAACGTCTCGGGCAGCGGGTGCTCGGCGAGCTCGCCGGTGATCCAGTGGGTCATCGCCCGCTGGAACAGTCGATCGAAGCTGCGGCGGTGGCGCAGCGGATCCGCCCCGCCCAGCTCGGCCCGCAGCGCCGCCGCCTCTGCCTCAAGGCGCGATGCCGCCGCGGTCAGGATGGCCTGAAACGGGAACTCATCCAGGCCCGGCAGCGGCCGCTCCGCGGGCAGCTCGCCGCCCGCCGCCCGCGCCCCCGCCCGCAGCGCCTCTGCCGTCTGCACGTGCCGCCGCCGCGGCCCAACATAAAGCGCATCCAGCCGCACCCCGCTGCGCGCCCAGAACCCGCCGAGCTCCGCCCCCTGGCGATGGCCAAGCTCGCTCAGCGAGTCATAGTCGTCCTGCCCAAAAGCCGCCTGCCCGTGCCGCACCAGATAAATTACGCTCACCCAAGCACCTCTATAGAATTCCCTCGAGCTCCTTGGACTCCTTTACGATCAAGTCCAGTCGCTCGGCAATCGGCTTCAGGTGGCGCTCGCGCTGCTCGACCAGGGCATAGAACTCGGCGAAGCTGCCGTCGATCTGCTCGTAGATGACGTTGAGCTTGTCGACGAGCTTGAGCTTGATGTCTTTTTCGAACTGCTTTTTGCCCTGCAGGAGCCCCTCGCGAAACTCGCGGCTGATGCGCCCGCGCTTGAAGATAAGGACCCCGCCGGCCAGCGTCAGCCCCGCCGCCGACAGGAGCCCCGCGGTGATGTCGAGCACCGCGACGTTGGTGGCCACCGCGATGATGCCGCCCACCACCGCCAGCGCCGTCCCCGACACCGCCAGCGGCATGATACCGCCCGGGTTCTCGCCGAGCAGGCGGGTAAACGAGTCGTCCTGCAGGAGCACCGTCACCTTCTTGCGCACGTCCTCCAGCACCTCGAGGCGGCGGTCCTCCAGCGCCACGTCGTGCGGGCGGGCGCCGCCCGAGCCGATGCGCTCGATCTCCTCGCGCAGCTCGGTGAGCAGCTTGCGCACGCTCTCGACGAAGCTCTTGGCGCGCTCCTTGGCGATCTCTTCGACGACGCTGCTCACCCGGCCCTTGAAGCGCTGCTGCATGTCGGCGATCCAGCGGTCCACCGAGCTGTCCCGCCGCCACAGCGAGCGCACCGAGCGCGCGAGCAGGGCGCCGAACGTCAGCCCCTCGGCAAACTCCTCGGACAGGTCGCCGCACAGCTCGTCATAGCCGCGCATCACGCCGTCGATGAGCGCCTGGATCTCGCGCCCCGACTGGCGGCCGCTGCTCGCCAGGCGGTCGCGGACCTTCTGCACCGTCGCCTGATCGCGGACAAGCTCGGCCCGCTGCGCCGCCAGGCTCTCGGCCACCTTCTCCAGCTGCCGCCGCGCCGTGCCGTGGATCGACAGCAGCTTGAGGCGATACTGGTTGCCGCCGGTGATGGTCTCGCGGATAAACTCGCGCACCGGGGCAAAGCCGCTTTCGGCGGCGGCCGGCGGACCTTCCAGCTCGCGCTTGGCGGAAGTGACGAAGATCGGCGCCGCGCCGAGCTGCTGCTGGCTCAGCCGCTCGCGCAGCTCGCCAAGGTTTATCTCCAGCTCCTCGGCGCTGGCGCGGTCTGCCTGCTGCAAAATCAAGATGAGCTGCTTGCGCCACTCCTTCTGGATGAGCTGCAGCAAGCTCCACGCCGTCTGGGTGTAGGGATTGGGGGCGTAGAAAACAAAGATGATGAGATCACTATTTGGCAGATAGTGCTCGGTGATCTCCTGATGATTTTCAATGACGGTATTGGTGCCTGGGGTATCGACGATCGAGATCGTCTTCAAAATATCCACCGGCAGCGTCTTCTGGATCAGGTGCTCGCTGAGCCGGGTCTCGGTGCGCTCGGGTCCGTAGTCGAGCTTCTCGATGACCGCGGTGCACGGACGGGCGTGCACGGCGCAGATGCTCTCCCCCAAGAGGGCGTTGATGAAGCTGCTCTTGCCGGCCTTGACCTCGCCGACGACGACAAAGCGGAACGGCTCGCCGAGGTTCTGCATCTGCCCGAAGACGACCTTGGCGATATCGTCATTATTCAGGCTGATAACCAGCTCGTGTATTGACTTAAGCAGCTCTGCGAGGCGGCCTTTGTGGGCAGTGTACTTATTGTCGATAAGCCGCTCGAGCATGGTTTACCAAGTATAGGTGGGTCGGCGACGGGTGGCTACTACGACTTGGCTGCAGCGGTCCTAATTGACTTATCCACCGGCGGGGGTCCGCCGGGCGGCTGCAAGCTCAAGTCTCGTCGGGCTGGCCCTGGCGGCTCAGGCAGTAGCCGACGCCGCGCACGGTCTTTATGTAGCGCGGGTCGCGCGGGTTTGGCTCCAGCTTGCTGCGCAGCTTGGAGATGTGGACGTCGATGCTGCGATCGAAGGTCTCGTACTCTTCGCCCTTGAGCGAGTCCATCAGCTGCTCGCGCGACAGGACGCGGCCGGCGGCGCGGGCCATGGTGGCGAGCAGCTCGAACTCGTAGTGGGTGAGCGGCACCGGCTTGCCGTCGACGGTGACGGCGAGCGCGTCGTAGTCGATCTCCAGGCCGCCCGAGCGGAAGCGGCGGCGCTCGGCGGCTGGCGCGGCGCCGCGGCGCAGCACGGCGCGGATGCGGGCGAGCAGCTCGCGGGGGTTAAAGGGCTTGGCCAGGTAGTCGTCGGCGCCAAGCTCCAGGCCGACGATCTTGTCGACGTCGTCGCCCTTGGCGGTGAGCATGAGGATGGGCAGCCCGCGGTGCTCGGGCGTGGCGCGGATGCGGCGGCAGACCTCCAGGCCGTCCAGACCGGGCAGCATGAGGTCGAGCAGCACGGCGTCAAAGCGCCCCCGGCGCAGCGCCGCAAGGCCGTGCTCACCGTCGGTGGTGATGGTGACCTCGATCTCGTGCTGGCCCAGGTACTCGCGCAGCAGCGCGCCCAGGCGGGCATCGTCATCGATCAGCAGGGCCTGCGTGCGCGCGCCGCTCATACGCCCAATCCTAGCGCTCCTTTAGCAGGTTGTGGGGGACCTGGAGGTACGCACCGGCGGCGGCGGGGTCGGCGCCGCCGCCGGCCGGCTACTCGTGGTGTTCGCGCAGCGAGCGGATGCGGTCGGTCACGACCAGCCGCTGCTGCGGCGTGAGGGTGTCGTGGGCCTCGACGAGCGCCTGCTGGATGACGTCCCCGAGCTCCTTCATCTTGTTCTCCCGCTGGCTGCGCAGGGCGCCGAGGCGAGTGGCGTCGATGCGGTCGGACTCGAACAGGCGCAGCGCCTCGTCGATCTCGCCGCGGTGGTCGGCGCGGCTGCGCTCGAAGGCGGTAAAGACGCGATCGCGCGCTGCGTTGATCGTCGCCCGCTGCGGCGGCGTCACCTTCGCCTCATCGAGCACCTCGTCGATCGCCGAGCTGACAAAGCGCTTCATGATCGCCGGGCGCCCGCCGTGCCCCCAGGCGTGCGCCCCCCGCACAAGACCAAAGCCGGCAAGGCCAGCTAGCGCAGCAGCGACGATCCCAACCTTGAAACCAAGACGACGGCTCATCATGACGGACTCCTATTTGGCACGGGCCCCGCGGCGGGGCGGACTCTGCATCGACCGGCGCTCACCGCCGATCTGATAATCAGATTGTGCGGGGCGGTCGTTAACTTCCGTTGTGGCGACGGTAAAGTTTTGTAAAAGCGGCCGCCGGGCGGGCTTTACAAAACTTTACGCGGCGGGCACCGGGCCTTTACGGGGAAGCTAGAGGCTGAGACAGTGGCACTTGAGAGGATCTCACCCATGAAGAGGCTGTACACGCGCATCTACATGCACTTCCTGCTGCTGCTGCTCGTGGTCGGGCTGGCGACGAGCGCCGTGTTCTCGCTGGGTCAGCGCGGGGCGTTCTGGCGCGAGGTCACCGAGCGGATGTCGCGTCACCTGTCGGCCGCCCTGGCCGAGCGCTGGAGCGACGCCGAGGCGCGGCGCGCGGCGGTGACCCGGCTGCACGAGGACTTCGACATCGAGCTGACGGTGCGCGACCTGGGGGGGCAGCTGTTGGCGACCGGCGGGGCGCCGCTGCCGGCGCTGACCCGCAGCGAGCTCGCCGCGCTGCGGGCGGGGCGCGACCTGGTGCGGCAGCGGCCCTACTCGGTGGCGGCGCCGATCCGCGACTCGCGCTCGGGGGTGATGGTCGGCATCATCGATATCGCGCCGCCGCACCGGCTGCGCGCCCTGCCGGGGTTCTGGCTGGTCCGCCCGCTGACCGCGGTGGCGCTGGTGCTGCTGCTGGTCGGGGTGCTGACGGCGCCGCTGGCGCGCCGGATCTCGCGCCCGGTCGAGCGGCTGACCGAGGCCAGCCGCCGCCTCGGGGCCGGAGATCTGACCTACCGCATCCCGGTGCCGGCGCCGCCGCACTGCGAGCCGGGGCGACGCCACCGGCGCCATGATCAGATGCAGGAGCTGGTGCGGGCGTGGAACGACATGGCAGAGCGCATCGAGCGCCTGGTGCGCGGCCAGAAAGAGCTGCTCGCCAACATCTCGCACGAGCTGCGCTCGCCGCTGGCGCGGGTGCGGCTGGCCCTTGAGCTTCTGCCGCGCAGCCCGGGCAGCGAGTCGCGCCTGCGCGAGGTCGAATCCGACCTGGGCGAGCTGGAGCGCCTCATCGCCGACGTGCTCATGACCTCGCGCCTGGGCGCCACCGGGCTGCCGACGCAGCCGCTGCCGGTCGAGCTGGCGCCGCTGCTGGCGCAGGTGATCGAGCGGGCCCACCACGACCCGCTGACCGCCGGCAAGGAGGTGCGCATCGCCCCCTTCCCGACGCTGACCTTGACCGCGGACGCGGCGCTGGTCCGGCGGGCGCTGTTCAACCTGGTCGAAAACGCCGCCAAGTACGGCGCCCCGCCGATCACCCTGAGCGCCCAGCCAACGCCCGCCGGGGACGCCGTCGAGATCACCGTCACCGATGAAGGCGAAGGCATCGCCGCCGAGGATCGCGAGCGGGTCTTCGAGCCGTTCTTCCGCGTCGACAAGGCCCGCACCCACAGCGGCACCGCGCCGCACGGCTTCGGCCTCGGCCTGACCCTGGCCCGCCGCGTCGCCGAGGCGCACGGCGGCACCATCGCCGTCACCGCGGCAGCGGTGGAAAAGGGACGCGAGCGCGGCTGCCGCGTCACCCTGCGCCTGCCGCTGGTCGCCCGCGGCCCCAGTTCCCAGGAGCGCGGACTGGCGTGAACCAGCCCGGACTACGAGCCCTGACTCGTCTTTAGAACGCTCAGTCTTCGAGGCGCAGGTGGCGGTGCCGGACCTGCGAGTCGCCGGCGCGCCCGGCCCACTCGAACTGCGCCCCGTGCTCGGTGCGGAAGGTGCGCAGGGTCTTCCAGTCGGCGCCGGGAAACGGCCGCCGCGACAGGGTCAGGCGGCAGCTGGCGGCGGCGGCGAAGTGGCAGTAGGCGGGGCTGCCATCGGGATCGACGTACTCGGTGCGGACCATGTCATCGGGCCGGCAGCTGTACTGGACCTCGACCTTGCGGAAAAGGCCGTGGGCGCTCACGGTGTAGCTGCCGGTGCGGAACTCGGCGCGGCAGGCCGGCATCGTCAGCCACGACTTGAACGCCAGCTCCTCGCCGGTCAGGCCCTCGGGATAGACCGAGACTACGGTGAGGGGAATGACCACCGGGCCGCCGCGCATGCGCAGAGACAGCGTCTCCAGCACCGCGCTCGCCGGGGTGGACAGCGCGAGGTCGTCAGCGAACTCGAAGGAGTTGCAGCGGCCCCACCCCCAGCCGTAGGCGTGCTTGTGGCCCCACAGGTGCGACTGGCCGCCGCGCGCCCGCGTGAGCTCGAGCCGCTGGCCATCGACAACCACGGTGCCGCGCACCTCGATGCTGTGGTTGGGCGAGACGAGCAGGCTCTCGGCCAGCCCCAGCCGGTCGGCGTACAGCGACTCGGGAAGCAGCTGGTGCGGGCGCGGCGCGGGGTCCCAGGCGAGCTCCCACGACACCTGGTGGCCGCCGCCGGCGAGGGCGCCGCTGGCGTGATCATGACCCAGGGCCGACTCGCCGATGCGCAGCAGGAAGGGGCGCTGGGCGCTGGCAAAGCTGGCGAGCGGGAAGCGGCGATGGATACCGAAGGTGCGCTGCGAGTCCTTGGCGTCGCAGCGGCAGAACCACAGCTCGACGTAGGGAGTGCCGTGGGCCGGCGCCGCCAGGGTGTAGCGCAGCCAGTAGCCGGTGCCGCTCGCCGGGTGCGCGAAGGTCATAAACCACACTTCGTAGTGGCCGCGCTGCCCGCGCCAGACCAGGTGGTTGCTGTCCTGGGCGGCGCTCTGCGCCAGGGTCGCCGCGGGGTTGCCGGCGCGGTCCGGCGCCGCCGCCCCCGCTGAACCTATGGACTCGTGACCGGGCTCAAGGCCGGGTTCATGAGATTTTCTGCTGTGCATAATCCTCCGTGCCCCGGCCCAAGGCCTGCAGTTTCGGGGAGCTCATTATACTACTTGTACGGACCGGCGGCCGAAAATACCCACAGACCGCGGCGCCCTGGGCGCGCTTGCCTTCTACCGCCCGCCTCTTGGCTCCCAGAGACGTCGGGGCCGCGCGGGCGCCGCTCGCGTCTTCCGGTTGACCGCTTATTCCATCTAAGAATACGATTCAAACGTAGCTAAAAGTGCCGCGAATCGCCGATTGGCACGGGCTCTAAAAGACGAGGCTCCGCATCTCCAGGGGGACTCCACAGGACCGGTGAGCTGAACAATGAATGGCAGACTGCGCACGACGCTGCTTGTAGGCCTTGTAGGCGGAGGCGTTCTTGGCTCGGCCGGGCCGGCCGTGGCCAAACAGACTACGGTAAGTCCCACGGTGACCAAGCAGGGGCCGCCGCCTTCCTCACCGACCAAGCCCGACGAAGACGAGATTGTCGAGGTGGCGACCCCGGACAGCGGCAAGGTCAGCCGCAGCGCCCCGGTCGACACGACGCTGCAGGCGCGGCTGGAGCAGCTCGAGCAGCACAACGCCGATCTCACCTCCAAGCTCGCCGACATCGAGCGGCGGCTGTCCATCGTCGCCAACCCGCCGACTGCGGTGCGGCTGACCGGCTACGTCGACTTCGGCTTCTTTGCCTTTGCCCGCGGCAGCGGCTCGGGCATCACCAACTACGTCGCCCAGCCCGGCAACCTCGGCCGCGACGCCTACTACAACAACTCCTACGTCCAGCGCTTCCCCGAGTTCTTCGCCCCCTGCGGCTTCACCGACGCCCACGACGTCATCCCCTGCCCGCGCGCGCCCAGCACCGGCTCGGCGCCGCTCGGGCAGAACCAGGCGCGCTGGCACTTCCTCGGCGATCCGCTCGGCACCGCGATCAACACCGTCGGCCACCCCGCCGATACGCGCTCGCAGAACAACCCGGGTCAGACCTCGCAGGCGGTGCCCTACGACTACATCCAGTCGGGCGGCAAGCCGACGTTCATCATCAACGAGCTTAACCTGACGCCGATCGTCAAGCTCGACGCCCTCAAGGGACTGACGGCGCTGGCGTCGATCAACTTCTACCCGCGCACCGCCAGCGTGTCGCTCGGCGACAAGCTAGACGGCGGCAGCGTGGCGCCGGCGGGCCCGACGAGCCTCGGCGACTACATCGGCGTCGACCTGGCGTTCCTTGAGTACAATACCCACTTTGGCGCCGGCAAGCACGAGCTCAGCGTCTACGTCGGCCGCTTCGACCCCAACATCGGCATCGAGTACCGGGTGCGCAAGTCGCCCGATCGCTTCGGGGTGACGCCGTCGCTCATCTGCCGCTACAGCTGCGGCACGCCGCTCGGCCTCAAGATGCGCGGGCAGTTCTTCGACGAGTTTATTAGCATCGCGCTCGGCGTGCACAACAGCGCCAGCTACCAGGAGAACTTCCGCTTCTCGGAGGAGACCGACAAGAAGTACATGAAGACCTTCTCCGGTCGCGTCTCGCTGCACTGCAACGAGCGCAACTACTGCAAGAAGGCCAACTTCGAGCTCGGCTTCTCGGGCGAGTTCGGCGGCGAGGTCGACGGCTTCTACGACGTCGGCCAGTCCGAGTTCGACCCGTTTGTCGCGCAGTGGACGATCGACGTCGATCTGCACCTTGAGTACCGCGGCTTCGAGCTGCGCGGCGAGTTCCTCAAGTCGCAGGCCGACGGCTACATCGGCAGCGCGGTCAAGCCGTCGCTGCCGCGGCTGGCCGTGCAGGGCGCCTATGTCGAAGCGTCCTACCATGTCACAAACTGGCTGGGGCTGCTTTTGCGCTGGGACTATCGCGACGCCGTGCACATCGACTACTCGGTGCCGTTCGCCTACGTCTCGACGATCTGGCGGGCCACCGCCGGCCTCCGCTTTGACATCAACAACAACATCGCCTTCAAGGCGGAGTTTGTGCACCTGCAGCCGTTTGGGCGCACCAAAGAGGGCCTGGACGACAACGCGGCCTACGTCGCCCCCGGCACCCCGCTGCTCGCCCAGAGCACGGCCGGCGACTTCGCCGCCGACTACGTAACGACCTCTCTGGTCCTGCGCTATTAATAATCATCTCGGCGCGCGGCCAGCGAAACTGGCAGGGAGACGTCGATGCGGACAGCTTCTTCTGTGACAGGCCTTGAGTTTCATCGCGCCGGGGCTTTGGCCGATCGCGGCAGCCGCGCCGGGCACCGAGGGCTCCAGAGGGAAGTGGGAGCCGCGACCCCGCCCGCGACCCGGACCGGCAGCGCGGTCCGCCGCGCGGCGCTCGGCGCGCTGCTCGTCGGCGGCGTGGTCCTGTCCGGCTGCGGCAGCACGGCGCAGCAGGGCGACTGCGGGCCATATCTGTCCAGCGCCGAGTGTCAGGTCGTGCGCACGCAGCTCGGCACCCTCGACCCGCGGCCGGCGCCGGACCCGACCAACCGCTTTGGCCGCTGCGTGCACGAGGGCTCGGCCGAGTGCATCATCGAGGACGCGGCGGCGGAGCTCGGCCGCCGGCTGTTCTTTGACAGCTGCCTGTCGGCCGCCAACAACGTCGCCTGCGTGACCTGCCACCAGCCCGGGCAGGCCTTCACCGACGACCGTGTCCGCCCCATCGGCGGCGACTTGATCGACGTCGTGACCGCCCAGGGGACGCGCAAGATCGTCACCCCGTTTATCGAGAACCCGACTCCCGAGCGAATCACCACGCCGCCGCCGCTGGTCAAGGCGCGGGTCGATATCACCGGGACGCCGCTGGCCAACTGGAACCCGACCCTCGGGCTGTGGGAGGCGGTGGCGCGCCGACCGCTGTCGAGCCTGGGCTCGAGCAAGACCAACTCGGCCAGCACCTCGCGCCACTCGCCGACGCTTTACAACGTCGGCTACGGCAGCGGCGTCGCCCCGCTGCACGGCGAGCGCACCTACGGCGCGACGTGGACGCCGTGGGACGGCCGCTACGACTCGACCTGGGCGCTGGTCGCCGATGTCTGGGAGTTTGGCGGCACCCAGAACACCGATCGCTCGCACATCGCGGTGCGCATCGGCCAGAAGCACCGCGCCGCCTACGAGCGGATGATCGGCGGCCCGCTGTTCGACTTCGACGCCAAGCAGCTCGCCTCCGATGGGATGCTCAAGTATGTCTACCCGCGGCACGGCTCGCCGGGCGGCAACGACTGCTGGTACTCCGGTCAGGCCGCCAAGTGTCCGACGTCTCTTGTGCCCACCGACGTGGTGCGCGAAAACGTCAACGAGGTGTTCGTCAACGCCGGCAAGGCGCTTGGGGCCTACATCCGCCAGCTGCGCTCGCGCAGCGCGCCCTATGACCGCTGGCTCGCCGGCGATCCGCAGGGGATGAGCGTGGCGGCGCAGCGCGGCCTGCGCCTGTTTATCGGCAAGGCCGAGTGCATCATGTGCCACAACGGCCCGAACTTCACCGACTGGCGCTTCCACAACCTCGGCGTCCCGCTGGACGACCCCGAGCAGAGGCTGGCCGGCAGCTTGCAGCCGGCCAACCCCGATGACCGCCTGGGCTGCTTTGACGGGTTCGGACCGGCGCCGATCTGTCCCGATCCCGGCCGCCAGGCCTGGCAGCTGCGCGCCGCCGGCCAGTGCGCCAAGGACACGGCCATGGTCGGCACCAAGACGATCACGTGCCAGCGCGTCGATCAGCCGCCCGCGCGCAACCGCTTTGACATCGCCATGGACTGCCGCAGCGCCGCCAGCGACGCCCCCGACAAGGACCAGCAGTGCCTGCCGGCGACGGTCGCCGCCGTCAGCAAGTGCCTCTTCGGCGACAGCGCGAGCTGCACCGCCGATCCGCTCTGCCAGTGGTCCACCGAGATGGGGCGCTGCCTCGCCCGCGCCCTGCCGGCGGAGCTCGGCCAGTTCAAGACTCCCTCCCTGCGCAACGTCGCCTTGACGTTCCCCTACATGCACAACGGAATGCTGTTCGACTACGGTCCCGCCGAGCGCGGCGAGACGACCGCCGACGATCCGACCCCGCACCTCACCCGCGTCGTCGAGTTCTATGACGACGGCGGCGGCCGCCCAGAGCTCGGCACGCGCGATCCGCTCATCCACCCGCTGAACCTGAGCAAGCCTGAGATCGCCGATCTGGTCGAGTTCCTCAAGGCGCTGACCGACAACTCGCTGGCGACCTCTGGCGATCCGCTTGGCCAGCCGCCCGCCGACCTTTTGGACTTCTCCGACTGCCCCGACGTCCCCTAGCCGGCTGTGCCCAGCCCCTCCCTCCGATTTCCCAGACCCCAGAAGCGAGCGCCGCGGGCGGCGCCGGGTCTTGCGCGCCCGGCCGCCGCGGTGCCGCCGCCCCTCGCCCAGGAGGTCTTCTGGGGCGCGTTTTTTGCGCCCTGCGCATTTACTACCTAGCCGCTGAATTGTGATTCTTTAAACAGAAAAAACAGAGTACAATCTAGCTGTAGCGTGGTATCCAAACCCTGCTGAACCTCCTATGGCGTACACCGTCGTGAAGCCATATCATCGAGGCCGGAAGGAATGCGGGGCAGACAAGCGCTGATCCCGTCGACCACCGCTCACAGAACGCGTGAACTGAGGCTAAATGCGTACCCATCGCAATCGACGTTCGCTATCTGCACAGGCAAATACCGCGGCGCGCCGACCGTGGTCGTCCGTCGCTGCGCCGGCGGCGCGCCGGCTGGCGCTCGGGCTCGGCCTGACCGCCGCGCTCCTGCCGCTCTCGGTGCGCGCCCAGGCCGCCGACGGCAAGGTCAAGTACTTGTACAAGCCGGTGCCGTGCGCGCCGTGCCCGTGCGAGTGCCCCGACACCCGTGACAACAAGATGATGGCCCCCCGCCCCGAGCTCCCGGCGCGCATCGAGAGCGAGCCCGAGGCCCGGCCGGCCCCGGTCGCCGCCCAGCGGGCCCCCCAGGGCGAGCCGCGCGAGGCCCCGAGCGTCGCCAAGCCGACCCCCAGCGCCGTCGGCGGCAGCGTCACCGTGCGCGATCGCGGCGGCAAGGACAAGGCGGATCGCTCGGGGGTGATCGTCTACATCGAGCAGATGCCGAGGAAGTTCGCCGCCCTCAAGAAGGTCCGCCAGATGGCGCAGCGCGACAAGGCGTTCGTGCCCGGCGTGGTGGCGATTACCCGCGGCTCGACCGTCGACTTCCCTAACGAGGACAAGTTCTTCCACAACGTCTTCTCGCTGAGCGAGGGCAACGCCTTCGACTTACAGCTGTACCGGGCCGGCGAGTCCAAGAGCGTGACGTTCGAGAAGACCGGCGTCGTCGACGTGTACTGCAACATCCACCCCAACATGTGGGGCCAGATCCTGGTGCTGGACAACCCCTTTTTCACCACCACGGGCAAGGACGGCGCCTTTGAGCTCACCAAGCTGCCGCCGGGCAACTACACGGTGGTGGCGTGGATCTCGGGCGGCGAGCCGGTCAAGCAGCAGGTGAAGGTCGAGCCGGGCAAGCGGGCCGAGGTCTCGTTCGTCGTGCGCGAGGGAGTCAGCAACAAGGCTCACTTGAACAAGTTCAACCAGAGCTACGGACGCTACACGCAGTGACCCGCCACCGGCCCGCCCTCCTGGTCTCAGTCGCGGCAGCCGCCCTGCTGCTCGGCTGCGACGATCCAGCGCCGCCGCCGCCGAGCGGCAAGGCGGCAGTGCAGGATCAGAGTCAGAGCGGGCGCGCGGCCGCGACCGGTCCCATTACGCCCATCGCGCCGGCCGATCGCAGCCCGCCGGCCGCCGCGCCCGACTCGGGCGCGGTGGTCGCCGCGCCGCCGCCGGCGGTGAGCCCGGTCAAGGTGCCGTCACTGTTTGTGCGCTCGGGCCGCTGCGCCGAGTGTCACGAGACGATGCGCGGCGAGTGGGCGAGCTCGGCCCACGCCCGCGCCAGCCACTCCGCCGCCTACCGCAAGTCGCTGGCCGCCGCCCCGGCAGAGCTTGTGGGCCAGTGCCAGAGCTGCCACCTGCCGAGCCTCGCCGCCGGTCAGCCGAGCGAAGAGCCCGGCCGCCCGAGCGAGGGCGTGTCGTGCGACGGCTGCCACACCATCAGCGCCGTGCAGGTGCAGAAGACCGCCGCCGCCATGACCTTCGATCCGAGCTCGGGCAAAAAGTACGGCCCGATCCCCGGCGCCAGCGGCCACTACTTCCACGACATGGCCTTCAGCCAGCTGCACCAGCGCAGCGAGTTCTGCGCCGGCTGCCACCACCTGACCACGCTCAAGGTCGCCGGCAGCGAGCGGCAGATCCCAGTGGTCACCGACTTCTCCGACTGGCAGCGCATCGGCTGCAAGAAGTCGTGCCAGGACTGCCACATGCCCTCGCGCGGCAGCGCCGCGGTGGCGCGCGGCTCGCAGCCCCGCCCCAACGTCCCCTCGCACGCCTTCCCGGGGGCGGCGGCGCTCGGCAAGCTGGTCAAGTTCGAGCTCGCGGCGCGCAACAAGCCCGGCGAAATCGCGGTCGAAATCAGCCATAGTGCCGGGCACATGCTGCCCTCGGGGTTTGTCGACAGACGCTTGCTGGTCCGCGCCGAGTGGCTGGGCGAAGGCGGGAGCAAGCTGGGGACCGAGGATCGGGTGTACGGCATTGTGCTGAGCGACGACGCCGGTCAGCCGGTGCCGTTTTATGCCGCCACCCGCATCAAGCAGGATCGGCGCATGGCGCCCGGCAAGTCGTATATCGAGTCCTTCCGTATCCCGCCGGCGACGCCCGGGAGTCCCGCCGCGGGGCCGGTCAAGCTTACCCTGTCCCTGATCGCCGCCCCGACGGCCCCCGACCTGAGCGCGGTGTACGGAGAGCCAGAGCTCACCGTGCTCAGGTCCACCTCTGCCAACGTGCCTCTGCGCGCGGGAGGAAAATAGTGAAGCTCGGTGTCAAGCTCGCGCTGGCCATGACCGCCCTGGTCGCCGCCGTGGTGGTGACCGCCATCTGGACCATCGGCCTCTACCTGAAACGCGAGGTCGAGCAGCAGCTCGTGGTCGACATCGATCGCACGAGCAAGGTCCTGGAGCAGGTGCAGCGCGACGTGCTGGAGCGGCTGGAGGAGAAGAACCGGGTCATCGCCGACGAGCCGCGCCTCAAGGCGGTGGTCAACTCGGCGCAGATGGACAAGCAGACGATCACCGATGTCGCCAGCGACATGCGCGACATCGTCGGCTCGGACCTGCTCGTCCTCGCCAGCCCCGACGGCGAGATCCGCGCCAACGTCGGCAGCTCGGGCAAACAGGTCAGCATCCCGCCGGGCTTCATCGAGTCGATGGAGAACGAGAGCGCCCGCCGCGCGTTCTCCGCCGCCTGGGCCCTGGAGGGCGAGCTTTACCGCGTCACCGGCCAGGCGGTGACCCTGGCCAACCGCACCGGCGGCATCCTCATCACCGGCGTCCAGGTCAATAACACCATGGCGGCGCGCATCCGCCGCATGACCAGCACCGATCTGGTGCTGCTCACCCAGGGGCGGCTCACCGCGGCGGCGATCGACAGCCACCTGGAGTCGCACCGCGCCGAGCTGACCGAGGCGGTGCGGCGGGCGCGGGCGCAGAGCGGGGGGCAGGCGCCGCCGCCGATCCGCATCGCCGGCCAGACCTACCTCATGCGCGTCTCACCGGTGGCTGGCCTGGACGCCCACAAGGACGAAAAGACCGCCAATGAGACCTACTTCGTCATGCTGCGGTCGCTGGACGAGGCGCTCAAGCCCTACTACCAGATCCGCAACTTCCTGTTCAAGCTGGGCTTTTTCGCCTTCGCGGTGGCGATCCTCGCCGCGCTGGTGATCGCCAACACGATGTCGCGGCGGGTCAGCCAGCTGGCGACGGCGACGACGCTGGTCGCCAGCGGTGAGCTTGACACCTCGGTGCCGGTGGGCGGGACCGACGAGATCGGGGCCCTGGGCCGCGCCTTCAACGACATGATCGCCAAGCTGCGCATCTCGCGCGATGAGCTGCGCTCCAAAGAGCGCCTGGAGCGCGAGATGGAGATCGCCACCGTCATCCAGACGCTGCTCCTGCCGGCGCAGCCGGCGCTCGACGGCTACGACGTCGCCGCGCGCATGGTGCCGGCCGAGGAGGTGGGCGGCGACTTCTACGACCTGCACCAGGCCAGCGGCGGCAGCTGGCTGGCGATCGGCGACGTGTCGGGTCACGGCGTGACCCCGGGCCTCATCATGATGATGGTGCAGAGCATGCTGTCGGCGATCGCTCGCCAGTCGCCCGAGGTCGGCCAGAAGTACACCCCGCGCGAGGTGCTGCGGGTGGTCAACGCCGCCCTGCACGACAACCTCCGCACCCGCATGCACGACGACAACTACATGACCATGGTGCTGCTCAAGCACCTGGGCGGCGGCAAGTTCACCTACGCCGGCGCCCACGAGTCGATCCTCATCTACCGCCGCGCCACCCACCAGGTCGACACCCTGGCGACTGACGGCACGTGGCTCGGCCTGCAAGACGATATCGGCGCATTTCTCGAGGAGCACGAAATCGAGCTCCAGCCCGGAGATGCGATGGTGCTATATACCGATGGCATCACCGAAGCGAAAAACCCGCAGGGCGTCCAGTACAACATCGACCGTCTGCGCGACATGCTGATCCGCCAGGGCAGCTTGTCGATGCCGTCGGCGCAGAAGATCCGTGACGGCATTGTCGACGACGTGATGGCCTGGTCGCGGACGCGCCAAGACGATGTGACGGTGATGGTGCTGCGCCGGCTCGAGACCTGAGTAAAAAGAAGGGGGTAGGCGCGATCGCATGTCGGAACAACGACTCTCGCTGCTGATCGCTGGGGGCGGCATACTCTGCCTGCTCATCCAGCTCGTGGTCTCGCTCACCGACAGCCCGGGGCGGCGCGCCCAGCTGACCGCCCAGAAGGTGGCGTTCGAGTCGGTGCACCTGCGCGCCGACAAGCGCGTGGCGCGCCTGAACCCGCGCATCGGCGCGGCGCTCGACAAGGGCGACATCAAGCGCATCCAGAGCGAGCTCGATGCGGCCATCCAGGCCGATCCCGAGCTCGTCGAGATCGGCCTTATCGACAGCAAGGACAAGGACCTGGCGGTGATCGCCAGCTCCGATCCGGGGCGCGTCGGCAAGCCGATCGCCGGGCCGGCCGAGCAGGCGGTGCGCGAGTCGATTAACGGCGGCTTCATCCCGCGCGCCGAGGACTCGCCGACCGAGCAGCGGGTGCTCATCGCCCAGCCGGTGCGCCACAACAACCAGACCCTGGCCACCCTGTATATGGTCATGACCACCGCCGGGCTCGAAGATGATCTGAGCAAGGTGGTGCTGACCCTGTCGCCGCCGCGGGTGCCGGCCTGGCTGCCGATTCTCCTTGGCCTGCTCGGCCTCGGGGCGGCGCTCGGCATGCTGATCACCGCCGATCGCAAGCAGCTCGTGCAGGCGCTGCGGGTGCAGGAGGTGGTCGAGCAGATGGCGATGGGGCACTTCGAGGCGCGCCTGGACCCGCAGGACGTGCCCTACCTGTCGGGCACCGCCGAGCGCCTCAACGCCATGGCCGAGCAGGTGCAGCTGCTCCAGCAGGCGCAGCTCGCCGGTGAAGAGCACGCCACCCGCGTCGAGCAGGAGCTGCAGGACGCCCAGGTGGTGCAGCAGACGCTCATGCCCGACGTGCGGCGCATCGCCCGCGGGCCGCTGCAGATGTGCGGCGTGTACAGGAGCGCCACCAAGCTCTCGGGCGACTGGTGGCACTACTACCCGCTCGACGAAAACCGCACCATGCTGGTGCTCGCCGACGTCGTCGGCCACGGCATCGGCTCGGCGGTGGTCGGCGCCATGGCCTACGGCTGCGCGGCGCAGATGCACCAGGATCACTTAAGCGCCCTGCGGCCCGAGATGCTGCTGTCGCGCCTCAACCAGGCGATCTGGTCGACGACCCGCGGCAAGTTCACGATGAGCTGCTTTGCCGCCATCATCGACACCAAAGAGTCGCAGCTCACCTTCGCCAGCGGCGCCCACGCCTTCCCGCTCTTGTTTCGCGCCCGCGACCAGCAAAAGCCGTTCATTCCCCTGGTCGCCGCCGGCTCGCCGCTCGGCTCGGGGGACACCGCCAAGTTCAGCGCCAACACCCAGCCGTTTACGCCCGGCGATCTGCTCATCTGCTACACCGACGGGCTTATCGAAGCGGCCAACGCCACCGGCGATCAGTTCGGCGACCGCCGGGTGCGCCAGACGGTGCAGCGCAGCTACACCCGCAACGTCGAGGAGATCTGCGAGCTGCTGCTCGGCGAGGTCTCGCGCTTTGTCGGCTCGGCCGAGCTCGAAGACGATCAGACGCTGGTCATCGCCCGCCACGCCACCGCGGCCGGCGGCCCCGCCGCGGGCTAATCCGGGTGGGCAGGCCTTTGGATTTTTCACTCATGGCACAGGGCTGCACGATATTCGCGCTACTTGCCGATCACCCGGGCCGCGCTGGGCTTATACTTGTAAAAGACACGGCCTGGGCGCAGCCTGCATGGGGCGCCTTACAGGCAGTCAGAACTTTAACTAGACTCGTCGATGCACATGTGGCCAAACTCGAGTCTTGCCCTCTATCCGCCGTCCAGGCAATCTAGTAAATACGTGATGCAATGAACCGGTTAGGACTTGAACCTCTCCACGTAGGCGCGCTGACCGGCGAGGTCCTTGACGCCGATGGCACCGTCTCGGTGATTTTGCGCGGCGACTCTGACGCGCGCGAGGCCAGTGCCGCGCTTGATGAATTTCTCGTGCGACGAGTCCATCCTGCGGTCCTGCGCACCGGCTTGAAAGGCCTGCAGCTCGACGTAACTGGCCTGGAGTTCCTCAACTCAGCGGGGATCAAGGCGCTGGTAAACTGGCTGCTGGCGATCAAGCAGCAGCAGCCTCAGTCTCGCTACTTCATCGTGCTCCAGTACGATGAGGGCATCACCTGGCAGAGCAAAGGGTTGAAGCCGCTGGCATGCGTGGCGCCTTCATTCCTGCGTCTCGAGCCGTTGCGGTAGCAAAATGCTGGCGAGAAATCCTCCCTGGATTCATATCGAGCTGGTGCCAGTCTGGGTTCATATCAAGAACCTGCGGCATTTCGTGCGCGAGTTCTGCGTCGGCATGTCCATGCTGCCCGAGACGGCCGACCAGATCGCCATGACCACCTCCGAGCTGCTTGAGAACGCGACCAAGTATGCCTCGACGCTGTGGGCGCGTTATGACCTGCGGCTGCTCGGCAGCCACGCCGAGATCAGCGTCACCAACAGCGCCACCGCCAAGCAGCGCGAGACCCTGATCACCTTCATCGGCGAGGTCAGCCAGGGCGATGCCCTGGACGCCTACATCCGCTGCCTGGAGCGCCAGTCGCTGGAAGGCTCGTCGCAGGCCGGCCTGGCGCGCATCCGCTACGAGGCCTCGGCCGAGCTGGCGGTGACGCAGTCGGACGACGAGATCTGCATCCTCGCCCGCATCCCGGTCTAGCCCCCGCCGCCCACGCTCCCCGTCGCCGGCGCCCTTCAGCCGGCGCAACTAGGCTGACGCCTCCTGTCGTTTGTGCTAAAGCCTTGGCGATGTAGCTCGGCGCTGGCCAGCGCGGTGCGGGCCGCAGCGATCGCGCCACCTACTGCCTCGCGCTCCGCACAAAGCTCCGGTCGCCGGCCGCGCCGGGCGGCTGCTCCCAACCTGCACGCATCAGCACATCGCCATGACTGCTCGCTCTTTTCAGCTCTTTGCTCCTGCCTGCTGGGTCACCTGCTGGCTGCTCGCCGGCGCACCGGCGCTGGCCGAGCCGACGGCACCGCCGACCGCCGCGCGGGCCCTGGCCCCTTCCGCCGCGCCGCCTGCCGCACCCGCGCCGGCTACCGCACCCGCGCCGGCTACCGCACCCGCGCCGGCTGCCGCACCGGCCCCGGCTGCCGCACCCAGCCCAGCTGCCGCTTCGACCGAGCCGGCGGCAGCCGTTCTCACCGACGCCGACCTCGATCGCCTGGCCGGGGAGCTTAGTTCCCCGCAGGCGCCGGTTCGTCTGCGCGCCGCCCGCGCGATCGCCAGCGCCGACCCCGAGGGCTACCCGGTCTACGTCGCTCGCCTGGCGCGCGAGGTGCCGGGCGCGACGCCGGCCATCAAGTACCTCATCCACGCCATCT